>JALONM010000004.1 GCA_025454925.1 Cytophagaceae bacterium | reverse complement strand
TGCAAACTTAAAAACGACAATTGCTATGTGGTTTAGAATAGAAACAAAAATGTTGGCTTCGCCGAAAGCGGTATTCGATGCATCCCGCGATATTGGTTTGCATCTGGAAAATGGTAAAGCTCATGGTGAGCGCGTGGTGGAAGGTCGAACATCGGGCCTCATGCAGAAGGGAGAAACGGTTACCTGGGAAGCGAAGCACTTGGGGATAAAACAAACCATGACTGTGCAAATGGAAGAAGCGATAGATCCGACTCTCATTATCACCCGTATGCTCCGGGGACCTTTTGCATATTTTGTGCATTACCATCGAATAATTCCTTTCGAAAACGGAACCTTGCTGGTCGATGAAGTGAGCGCTGCCGCTCCTCTCGGAATACTTGGATACCTGGTAGAGCAAGGAATTCTGAAGAAGCATTTGTATGCCTTGATAGTGAGTCGAAATAAAGATTTGAAGTCGTATGTGGAAGGTCAATAACTGGAATCAGGCAATTCTTGAAATGGCAGGCGTGCTGCAATTAGTGAATGGTAATTTGTAGTGAAGAAAAGATGGGTATCCTGCTTGCAGCCTTAGCTCAGATTTTACACTCTAAAACTTTCTGAGTAATTTTACGCTCTATGCTATATCCATCCAACATTGAGGCCAAGCTGGGATTTGATCAGATTCGTAATTTGCTCAACGATAAGTGTGAAAGTACATTGGGACAAGCGTATGTGGCGCGCATTCGTTTTTCTACCGACTTTGAACTCATTCAAAAATTACTCAAGCAAACTTCCGAGTTCATTGGCTTGTTGAACCGAGCCATTCAGCTTTCTTCACAATCCACCTTTGACTATTCCGGATTATTGGTGAAGATTCGGCCAGAGGCAAGCTTCCTGGAGCCTCAGGAATTGGCGCAGATCAAAATGTCTCTAAGTGTTGCTTCTTCCTACTTATCCGTATTTCAACAACACGGCAACGATTTTCCAAGCTTATTCCAGCTAACAGAGGACATAGCATTCGATTATTCACTGCTGGCCGAATTGGAGCGCATTGTAGATAACGACGGCGTGGTGCGTGATACCGCTTCTCCGGAGCTGGGGGCTATTCGCAAACGCCTGTTGTGGGAGCGCAATCGTATGCGGAAAGAACTGGATACCATTATCCGTACTTCTAGGGCTGAAGGCTTTTCGGCAGACGACGCCCTGCCTACCATCCGAAACGGTCGCATGGTTATTCCCATATTGGCAGAATACAAGAGAAAAATAAAAGGTCTTATTCACGACGAATCCAACACCGGACAAACTGTTTTTATTGAACCAGAGTCGGTGTTTGAAATGAATAATGCTATTCGGGAATATGAGTTGGAAGAGAAACGGGAAATCATTCGTATCCTGATGTTGGTGGCCGACACCATGAGGCCCGCCATTCCGGATCTTCAACGGATCATTGTGTTTTTAGGCATTGTAGATTTTATCCGCGCGAAAGCCCGGCTGGCGCAGGAATTAGAGGCCATCGTTCCCGATTTTGAAAACAGGGCGATGCTCGATTTTATCGGCGCCAAGCACCCCCTTTTGTATTTGAGCTTTAAGCACTCGGGGCGCACCGTAGTACCCTTGCAATTGAAACTCGAGCACGATAAACGCTTGCTCATCATTTCCGGACCTAATGCAGGAGGGAAATCAGTAGCGCTGAAAACCGCAGGCCTGCTGCAATACATGCTGCAATGCGGATTGCCAGTGCCGGTGGCAGAAGGTACACGCATGGGTGTTTTTCGTGATATCCTGCTGGATATCGGCGATGAACAATCCATTGAGAATGATCTGAGCACCTACAGTGCACATCTATCCGCGATGAAAGCGTTTCTAAGTACCTGCGGAAAAAAGTCATTGGTGCTCATTGATGAGTTTGGCTCGGGAACTGAGCCGGCTTCCGGAGCTTCCATTGCGGAAGCGGTATTAGAAGAGTTCTATCAGCAAAAGGTCATGGGAGTGATTACTACTCACTTTGCCAACATTAAAATATTTGCCGACAAACATCCTGGAATGTTGAACGGCGCCATGCGCTTCGATCTTGAAACACTATCTCCTTTGTACAGGCTGGAAATAGGAGCCCCGGGAAGTTCGTATGCCCTGGAAATAGCCGGTAAAATAGGATTGTCGCCTGCGCTTTTAAAACGCGCAGAGGAATTACTGGGAGACGAGCAATTGCAAATGGAGCGACTGTTGCGTCAATTGGAAAAAGAAAAAAATAAACTGGATCATCTGATTCGCGAGAACCAGAATAAAGACAAAGTGTTACAAAAGGAAAAAGAGAAATTTGAAAAGCTCAGGCAAGAGCTAGAGAAAAATCGCAAACAGCATTTGCAGGCTGCCAAAGAGGAAGCTCGTCAATTGTTGGAGGATGTAAATCGAAGAATTGAAACAACCATACGAGAAATAAAAGAACAACAGGCGGAAAAGAATACCACTAAAAATTTGCGCAAAGATCTCGAAGATTTTAAAGAAGATCTGATGAAACGCTTACCAGAAGAGGAGAAGGTAATTCCTGTGCAGGAAGAGGTAGAAGTCCTTGGGGGAGTTATTCAGATTGGAGATTCGGTGCGAATAAAAGATACAGGTACCTTGGGGGAAGTGGAAGAACTCAATGAAAAAGAAGCCGTGTTGAGGATAGGAGCCTTGCGTTCGGCCATCAAACTTTCCCGACTTGAAAAAGTTTCTAGAAAAGAAGTAAAGCGCATCAGCAGAGAAAAGTCTCAAACAAATTTTTCCATATTAAGTAAAGCCAATGAGTTTTCTCCTAATCTTGATGTGCGCGGCAAGCGCGGAGAGGAGGCCCTCCGTTTAGTAGATCTCATGATGGACGACGCTATATTGTTGGGCGTTCGTTCCCTAAAAATCGTGCATGGGAAAGGGGATGGTATTTTGCGTAGTTTGATTCGCAATCACTTGAAAACCTATAAGCAAATTATATCTATTGCTGATGAACATGCCGACCGTGGAGGCGACGGGTGTACCTTAATAAATCTCGAATAATTTTTATAAAAAAAAGCCATCTGTTTCAGGTGGCCTTTTTTTAAGTGAATGTTTTGGGAATCCCAATTCCCAATCGTGCGTTGGGTTTCCTTACAAAAAAGCCAGTGGAGTTATTTTACCAGTTTTACTTCACCAAAAATTCCGGCATCGATCCAGCCTTTGTTTTTGTCTTCGCCAGCCACTGCAATAGAACCAATGAAATTTTCGCGACGCATATTCCCATCGTTATCGTTGTAAGACACCGCAAATCCCATCACTTTATTGGGCGTAAGTATGACGGGCTTATTCGACTTGGAATTTTCATCGTAGGTATCGTTGAATACTTTCATGGCAACTTCCCAGGTATAAGTAACAGAATCTACCTGTGTCCATTTGGCAATCAGATGATCGTTTAGCAACAAAGGCTGTTGTTTCGTTCCCATATCTACCACATCATAATCCAATGTGATGTGATAGGCAAAGGCATTGTGCGTAAACTGGTGGATGCCTTTCGAACGGTTTTCGTCGATAAATAATTCCAAACAGTCATCTTCCCACCAATTGTCCAGTGGACTTTTACGTTGGTCACTCAAGGAATCGTCTTTAATCTCTACAAAAAAGTATAGGAAATTTTTATCCCACAACATTTTATAACGGCCCTGGAAATCTGAGGCGCTAGGGGCTGCACCAAGCCATACCTGATCGATGGCTTTCCAACGGGCTTTCTTCCAGTCAGCTTCACTCGCTTTGCCATCGATGCTAAGAGGCTTAGATGCTTTTCGTGCCTGGTAGTTGCCATCCTGTGCGGAGAGCAAAGAACAACTCAACAAAGTAAAACATACAATAGTGGGAATAAGGGAAAATTTCATGAGTTAAATTTATTTGGACGTTTGGGTGAAAAATTCAAGAATAAATTCTTTACGGGTTTGGTATTCGAAGGTGTAAATATCGTCGAAGCCAATACCGCCGCTTCGATTGGAGGTAAGATATCCGCGACGCTTTCCTAAAATGAAATAAAAATCATCGCGGTTGGAGTTAAATGGAATTCCAATATTTTCTACTTGTTGCTCTCCATTAATATCGGATACACCAAATACATCAAGTCCACCTTCTCCGCCTTTGCCATTCGAAGAGTAGAACAGAACTTTACTTTCCGAATCGTAATAGGGCGACATGTCGGTGAGTGAAGAGTTGATTTTTGGGCCCAGGTTATAAGGCATACTCCAATTATCGTCTCCATTGCTGGTAGAGAACCAAATGTCTTGCATCCCCATTCCACCAGGACGTTTGGAAACAAAAAAGAGAATGTTTCCATCACTGGAAATACTTGGCTGACTGTTCCACTGGCCTGGCATATTAATGAAATCATTCAGGCGAATTGGTTTTTCCCATTTTCCAGTTTTATTATAACTGACGTAAATAGCGCAATTGTATTCGTTATTAATCAACTCGTCACAACGTGTAAAATAGAGCTTTCGACGATCCGCAGTCATGGAACCTCCACTTTCATTAAACGTAGTGTTTAATTTATTAAATTCATCATGGTGGTTGTGATGAACTATGGTCCAGGTGGAATCATGGGTTTTTTTGAAGCGGTAAATATCCGTGCGGTTACCTCCAAACGAATTGTCTTTAGAACCACCCACACTTCCTTTTCGGGCAGATGTTACCAATAAAAAGGAATCGTTTTCAAAAACAACAGGTGAGTATTCTCCTTCGCTGCTATTTACAGGCTTGGGTAATACCTTGAAATTATTGCGGTGTGAAAGATCCGTTTTTGCAGCTTTCAAATTAAGCTCACAATGATTCATTTCCTGCAAGGCTTTCTCCTTGTAAAGATCCATTTCAAAATCCCCATTGGTGTCGATTTCTCTGAACTTGGTAAAGTTTTCAATGGCCCCTTTGTAGTTTGCATTCTCCTCCAGGCAAGTAGCATACCAAAACCAGGCTAAAATATTATGCTTGGGATCTCTGGCCAACACACGGGAATAATAATATTCGGCTTTATGGAAATCGAAATACAAGCGATAGCATTCACCTAGTTGGTAAAGGATGTAGGAAAGGCTATCTTTTTCCATCGCATGCTCATACTGCTGGGCCGCAGCATAAAACTGCTGGCTGTTAAAACTCTTGTCGGCCAGGGCCACATGTGGATCCACTTTTTTCTGGGCCTTGGCATCCAGGATTCCAAGACTCAGAAACAGGAAGGCAAGCAGAATGTTTTTCATGAGCAATTCTTTATATAACTACATTGACAATGCGACCTTGCACTACAATAATCTTTTTCGGTGTTTTACTCTCTAGCCATTTTTGTACCGAATCGTTGGCCAGCACCAGTTTTTCTATATCTGAAATTGGCATATCCAGAGGGAAATTCAGTTTGGCGCGAACTTTTCCATTGATGCTAATCGGATATTCAAAATTACTTTCTGTAACAAAGGCTTCGTTGAACACCGGGAACGGCGTTTTGGAAATGCTTTCGGTATGCCCCACAGCCTCCCAAAGTTCTTCGGTAATGTGCGGTGCATACGGCGATAATACTACCAGCAAGGGCTCCAGAATGGAACGGCTGCTGGTTTTCAAGGAAGATAAATCGTTTACACACACCATGAAGGTCGAAACAGAGGTATTGAAAGAATGGCGTTCAATATCTTCCGAAACTTTTTTAATGGTCTTATGCAATACTTTCAATTCCTCCGGGCTAGCCTCCTTATCGCTGATTAATAATTTACCTTGATCGTTAAAAAATAAACGCCAGAGTTTTCGAAGGAATTTGGATACCCCTTCTATGCCGTGTGTATTCCAGGGTTTAAATTGTTCCAGAGGACCTAAAAACATTTCGTACATGCGAAGTGTGTCGGCTCCGTATTTGTCACAAATATCATCTGGGTTCACCACATTGTATTTCGACTTCGACATTTTTTCGACTTCATGTCCACACAAATAGCGTCCATCATCTTCCAGGATAAAGGTTGCATCGGCCAGGTCAGGGCGCCAATTTTTAAAGGCCTCCACGTCTAGCACATCGTTGTGCACAATAGAAACATCTACATGCATCGGACTTACCTCTTTGCCTTCCCTCTTGCCATGCGAAACAAATGTATTGGAGCCGGCAAGCCGGTATACAAAATTGCTTCTCCCTTGAATCATTCCCTGGTTGATGAGTTTTTTGAATGGCTCAGAGGAACTTACAAATCCTAGGTCATACAGGAACATATTCCAGAAACGAGAATACAAGAGGTGTCCCGTGGCATGTTCAGAGCCACCAATGTACAGGTCTACCTGATTCCAGTATTTTTCAACTTCCTTATTTATAAATTCTTTTTCGTTGTTGGCATCCATGTAACGCAGGAAGTACCAGCTGGAGCCAGCCCAGCCAGGCATGGTACTTAATTCAAGCGGCAAGCCCTGGTAATGAAAGTCTTTAGCTCTGCCCAGCGGCGGTTCACCGGTTTCGGTAGGTTTGTACTCATCAATTTCTGGCAATACCAAGGGAAGATCTTTTTCATCCAAGGTAAGAGGTATTCCATCCTTGAAGTATACAGGAATAGGCTCTCCCCAATAGCGCTGGCGGGCAAAGATAGCGTCGCGCATTTTGTACTGAACGCGCGCTTTTCCTACTTTTTTCTCTTCGGCAAATGCAATAGCTTTTTTTATAGCTTCCGGAACCGCCAAGCCATTTAAGAAACCAGAGTTGATCATGGTGCCGGCTTTCGGGTCGAAATCTTCTTTCGTAATATCGGTGCGCTCCCCTTCTTGCACGGCGATAATTGGCAACTGGTAATGACTGGCAAAACGGAAATCGCGCTCGTCGGAAGATGGCACCGCCATCACCACTCCAGTACCGTAACCTGCCAGCACATAGTCGGCAATCCATAAAGGAATGTTTTCGCCGGTAAATGGATTAACCACATAGGTGCCGGTAAATTGACCGCTTACCGTTTTTACATCGCTCATACGATCGCGTTCCGAGCGGTTCTTGGCCTGGTGCACGTAGGCTTCTACAGCCTCTTTGTAGTCGGGGGCTGTTAGTTCCGCAATCAATTCATGCTCTGGAGCTATGGATACATAGGTGACTCCAAAGGTAGTGTCGATGCGGGTGGTGAATACCGTTAGTGTAATATCTTTTCCTACAACTTTAAAATCCAACTCGGCTCCTAAAGATTTCCCAATCCAGTTTTTTTGCATGTCCTTCATGGGCTCTGGCCAGTCCAGGGTTTCGAGACCTTGCAGCAAACGTTCGGCGTAAGCGGTGATGCGCATCATCCATTGCATCATTTTTTTTCGCTCCACCGGAAAGCCGCCACGTTCGGATACACCATTTATGACTTCTTCGTTCGCCAACACCGTACCTAAAGCCGGACACCAGTTTACCATGGTCTCAGCCAAATACGTAAGTCTGTATTTGAGCAAAACATCAGATTTCTGTTTGGGTGAAAAGGCTTTCCAATCGGCGGCCGCAAATGCAGGGGCATCTTCATCGCAAGCAGCTTGTATGCCAGCATTTCCGTTTTGTTCGAAGCGTTGTATCAGAGTGCTGATAGGCTCGGCTTTCTTCGATTCGTTGTTATACCAGGCATGAAACAGCTGGATGAAAATCCATTGGGTCCAGCGATAGTAATCGGGCTTACTGGTCCACAATTCACGGCTCCAGTCGAAGGAGAAACCAATTTTGCGCAGTTGTTCTTTATAGCGGGCAATGTTTTTTTCAGTAGTAATCGCAGGATGTTGTCCGGTTTGCACAGCATACTGCTCCGCAGGAAGACCAAACGAATCAAATCCCATGGGATGTAAGACGTTGAATCCTTGGTGGCGCTTGAATCGCGACACAATATCGGAAGCAATGTACCCTAGCGGATGTCCCACGTGGAGGCCAGCGCCGGAAGGATACGGGAACATGTCTAAAGCATAGTATTTGGGTTGAGTACGATCGTTAGAGGCCACAAAGGTTTTTTCTTTCTCCCAGCGGTCCTGCCATTTTTTTTCGATTTCTCTAAAATTGTATTCGGCCATGATAATAAAATTGGAGGCCGAAAATACGAAAAATTCAGGGTAATAGAAAGGCTTAGAGGTGCTTACCTTAAATTCGTTGCGCCTTATTTACAAGGCTGCCCACTCGTTAAATCAATTAGTCATGAACATTGTTCCAGGCAAGGCATGCTGGCAAAGAATAATCGAGTTAAAACAGTTCAATTTCCCAGGAATACGATTTCTGCTCACCGGGTTTTAATTGACAAATGGCATTCTTCCGGGTGAAATCGCCGGAATGGTCGTGTCGATCGGTAACGCCATCCCATGGCTCAATGCAAACAAAAGGACCTGGTTTGGACCATATACCCAACCAGGGGAATTCATCAAATCGCACCCGAAGTCCATTTCCATCGTGTTTATTGCGAAGGGCTATCCAGGAAGACCGCATTTCCGTGCGTTGGAAAATTAACGCGTCTTCTTTAAAAAGGGAATGCTGAAGGGGAAGCACATTGCCGCCATTTAAAATACTTACTTTGCGATCAGACAAATAGCCGTCTTTCAAGCGGTATGTGTTTAGAATTTCAGGATATTCAAATTCTAAAAAATAATCTTCGTAAAAATGGCCCTCCGACAATGGGCAGCGAAACCCCGGGTGATTCCCCAAAGAATAGTACATGGTTTCAGCAGATGGGTTTTTTACAGATTGAAAAATTTGAATGATGTTCTTTTCCAGAGAAAATCCTTGTTTCAGTTCAAAATCAAATGGGTATCTTTTTTTACTTGTTTCACTGGCATTTAGCACATATTCTACCCTGGAAGCGGAGTGACCAATCAGTTCAAAGTCCATATCGCGGGCAAAACCATGCTGACCTAATTCGTATTGGTTACCATGAACAGTATACTTATTTTCAATGACCCTGCCTACTATGGGAAATAGGATGGGAGCCTTTCTTGGCCAAAAGGACGGGTCAGCTTGCCATAAATATTCGACCCCGTTCTTTCGTATGCTTTGTAATTCAGCACCTTTACTCGAAACCTCTACCTCCAACACTCCGTTCGAAATTTTTGCCATGGCCTTTTTTTTATCTCAAAATAATCAGGATGCAGCATTAATTCCGAAACAAAACGCATCTTTTTTTTACCATGAAAATAAGGTGCAATATATCGTTTCAATTTCCTGGTGATTTACATAGCACCAGGATGCTAACTTTTGCAATTGTAAATCGTAATTACGGCAAGTGGCCATGGGTGTGAAGTGTAGGTTAAGTACTTGTTTTATTGAAGGTTATTGAATGTTTAGCACCCGTTCAACGGCGCTTCCCAGGCAATTTTATTTTTTGATAGTAACAAAAATAAAGGTGATACAAACAGGTAATAAGGTGCAAAAAAACGCCTGACAATTGATTCATAAAACGCCTCCTTAGTCAAAAAAAAATGTTCAGGACCGTGCTGACCTGCTTTTGAATTCTATATTTCCAAAAGAAGGTCGAATCTAGGGGAAATAATTTAGTTGTTTAGTTAGTGTTTGTACCTCCCTCCGGATCAATGCCGGAGGGAGGTTTTATAAAAGGATTTAGTATGAAAAAACAACTGTACGTCATCGTCTTTATTCTTTTCGGGTGGGTGGGCTTTGCCCAAAACACTCCGGAAACCAAAAGGGATACACTTAAACTCAAAGAGTTTAAGCTCAATCCAACGTGCCGGCAGATTATTGGCTATTACCCGAGCTGGCAGATGTACAAGCGCAATGGACTCGTTTCCCCGGCAAATCTAGATTATAGTAAGTACACCATATTAAATTATTCATTTTTTCAAACCGACTTGGATGGAAACCTGACTGGCACAGATGCCTGGGCAGATAGCATTCTGCTACGAGGAAAAATAGATTGGGGGGTGAGTACAAACGAATATTACGAATACTTTCCGAATACTTCCCTGATCGATATTGCACATGCCTGGGGTGTAAAAGTAATGCCTTCGATAGGGGGATGGACCTTGTCGGAAAATTTCCCAACGGTGGCTGCTGATCCAGCGAAAAGAGCTCATTTTGCTTCGGAATGTGTACGCATTTTACGTGAATATAAATTTGACGGCATCGATATCGATTGGGAATATCCAGGGTATGCCGAACACAAGGGGACTCCACAAGACAAGCAAAATTATACACTGCTGATGCAAGCCATTCGTGATTCAATTGATGCGTATGGCAAAAAGATCAAATATAAATTTTTATTGACAGCGGCTTTCGGCGCCAACAAATCCCAGATGGATAACATTGAATGGGATAAGATTAAAAACATCATGGATTACATCAATATGATGACCTATGATTACAACGGTACCTGGAGTCCGGATGCCAACCATCATACCGCTTTGTACGAACCTACAGGAGGATGGGGCGGTAGCGTGGACAAAGCAGTGCGCATGATGATCAATGATTATCAGGTTCCGGTAGGGAAACTAAATCTCGGAGTCGCATTTTACGGTCGATCCTTATTGATGAACGATGCTACCAGTGGACTCTATAGCAGCAATCATCAAAAGTTTGCCGACTCTCTGACTTATAGCACAGACATTGGAATGCCCCAGTATTATGACATCCTGTTAAAGATGAAACATTTTCAACGCTATTGGGATACCGCCGCCGCCGCTCCCTACCTGCTTGGGAATCCGGCCAGAGATCGCTACACCTTTGTTTCTTACGACGACGAAGAGTCGGTGCGTTTGAAAGCCCAGTATGTGGTAGAGCGTGAAGCCGCCGGTGTCATCATTTGGGATGTGACGGGTGACTACATCGAACATAAAGAGGGCTCTGGATCTATAAAGGGAACTCCGCTTGCCGATATTTTGTACGAAACCCTTCAGCCCTGCCGGAGAAAAATTATCCGCAAACGCTGGAAATAAGAGTTAAAAAAACACTAGGATATCGTAATCATAGAATCGATGGAAAAGAAATTATTCAAAGATGTGTTCGTGCGACTGGTGCTCCTGTTCTTGCTCGGTACGCTAAGTGCAGATCCTTACCATGGAATCGTTCGTACACCTTCCTCATCGCCCTATTGGTGGAAAAAGGTGCAACAACGTATCGCCTTGGATACTGCTTATTCCTTGCCGGCAGGACTGGGCTTGAGAGAAATCAAAGTGTCGGGTACTGTTCGGTTTATTTCTATTTACAGAAATATGAGTACCTACTACAACGATATGATTACCTCCAACAGAAATATATCGTTCGTAGATTATCCCTTAACCAATATTGGCGCCAATAATAACGGTGGGTTTCCTATGCTGGAGCTGAATTTGGCTTCGCACCCGCTCAGCAAAATGCAATTCAGTGTTGGCTATTCTTTTGCCTCTTCGCTTACCGGACAGTTGGCGGATACTGCTACTTCACGCCAGGCAAGCTCCCGCCAAAATTTACGGTTTGGAGGAAAGTGGAATACTGGTCCGGTTAGGGTGAGCATTGATGCCGGTGGTATTTTGTGGTCAAGGATCAGTCGATTCACGGTTGGCTTTACAGAATACAGAGATAATTATTTTGACCGCGTCCCCTGGGATTGGTACCGGAACTCGTTTTTGCGGTATGAAGAATATTATGGATTGTCTACCAATATTGGAGCCGAAGCAGCCGGACGCACTCCTTTGCTTGGCGCGGTAGCCAATACAGAAATTCTTCCTTGGGGAATAAAAATCACTTCCATCTACGGACGCACCAGTCGCAATACCACCGTAGGAAATGCCCTTGGCTATTTCCCTTCTTATACGCATGCGCATCGCATAGAGAAGAATATTTTTACGCGACGAGTAAGCGGAAAAGTCGGGTTGAATTATTATAGTAAACAAGCAGAAACAGACCTGAGTAAAGGAATTCCTGATAACAATCAAATTGTTTCAGGAGATTTTTCCTTGAAGATCCGAAAATTAAAATTTGCTTCCGAGGTAGGTGTCAGTTCTATAAATAACCCCAGAAATAAGAATGGTAAAGGCTTTGGAGCATTCTTAAAAACTGAAATTGACAGAACTATTTCACCGATTCCTGTTTCCTTGGAGTTATACCACATCGACTACAACATGGCCAGCATCGATGGCTCCATTATGAATTCCAATACAACGGTAAACGATGGGGGATTTGGAACGGAATTTATTTACGACAACATGCTGCTCATGAATATCGCACAGCAAGTTGGACAAATAGCTAACAATCGACAAGGGTTCAGTTTTTTGGGAGAAGGAAATGTAGGAAAGTTGAAAATGCAATTGGGATGGGCGGCAAGCCAGGAGTTAGAAAATAAATACGATACCATTACCATTCAACACCGGGTAAATAGCTTTTCCAGATCCCGCTTCCGTCCATGGTTTCAGGCGGGAGGAAACTATCGCAGGATAAAAAGTTTTTGGCTGACCACTTTCGAAACCATCAGCATTACCGATACCATTTCCGATTATAAAAAAGGATTTAATACCTTGGAATTATTTCTGAAGTATAAATTCAAACTGTTTAATCGCGATTTGGTGGTGCTGAATTTTAATTCCATGAGCACCATTCAAGAAGGTTTTTCTTTTATTCCAGCTTATTCCAATCGGGCCTTTGTGCGCATGTGGTTTGAAGATCTTACACTCGCGTATAAAGCAGGCAAGCGCTACAACCTGGTGGCCAATGTAGGGCTAGAGTCCGTGAAGGGCAACAGTCGCACCAATCTGGCCAATGAAAACGGAGAAGAGGTAAAAGAGAATGGCAGGCCAGTATATAAGGAGGCTTATAAAAACAATTCCATAGATCAATTGGGTACTGCATTGGGGGTAGGGATTGACTATGATTTCTCAAACAATGCCGGCATTCATTTGCGACACAAATGGATGAATCATCGTGACTACAATTTTACCGAAGATGTATTCCGGGGAACGGAAACCACTTTAGAGTTAAAAATATTCTTCTAACATTTTCAAAGAGCCTATTTAAAGATTGATACTATGAACTACAACGTTGGTATGATCGCACGAACAATTTTCTTGCTGCTTGGAATAGGAGCGCAAGCGCAAATTCAGTTCAATTTCAACGGGGTGGGTCGTGCCCTCGTTACAAGCAATAGCATTTCCGGAGAGGTAACGAAAAACGATACCCTTTCCTGGAAGCGCGGCATAGGCGGGTATGCCCTGTTTGACCTTAAACCTAATCTTATAATCAATAACAATGTGAAAGCCAATGTAATCCTTAGGGTTCGAAATCCTTTCGGTTCATTCTTTGGGGCAAATACAGCGTTTACTTTCCGTCAATTGCAAATTTCCGGAAGAATTGGAAAGCTGGCAGAATATGAATTAGGAGATATTTACCTCGGAAGCGATATGTCGGCATACACGGTATTTAATCCGGATGATTATTACCGGGAATTTGAATCGGAAATTTTTTCGAACCGGAGAGCCATTGTTGAATATGAAAATTTTATTGAAGGAAATCAATGGCGTTTGCAAGGGGTAAAAGCAAAAACACAACTCAATGTTAATCGCATCATTAAAAATATGTATGCATCTGCGTTCTTTAGCCGCATTAATCCTACCAACGACAAAAATATTGCGGATCAGATCCTGGCAGGATCCAGGCTGCGCGTGGTGCAGAGTGACTATCTCACAGCTGGAGCTACCTACACAGGTTTACTCGATATTCCAGTAGTAAGTTCTTTGGTAGAATATCAAAATAATGTATTGACCGGGGATGTGAGTGCTTCCCTGAAAAAATCAGCATTTTCACTAAAGGCTAAATTGGAAGGTGGAATTTCCCAGTTTTCCAATAAGAGAGTGCTGGACGATACCACGGTTTCCTATTCCGATTATTTTTATGATGGTATGCTGAAGGCTGGCATTACCAAACTCAGGGTACATGTAGGCCTTGGAATTAGAAATGTGGGTCCGCAATATACCAGTGCCGCTGCACAAACCCTGCGGCTAAATACCAGCCGCTACGCGGAACTTTTTCCTGTAGTATCCAACAATACACTTATGCGGGGCGTGAATGCTTTCGATCGTATGACCGATGAATATCTGTATAACCGATCGATCAATCCGGTAATGGGAATGTTTCTTCCCGATTATGGAAATGTAATGCCGTATGGTCAGGCAACTCCTAATCGCAAAGGATATACTATCAGCATTGCTTCGGATACCTCCCTGAATGTTTTGAACCTAAACGCCAGAGCTGACATCCTAACGGAAGTAAAAGGAGAAGGAACAGAAGACCTTCGCTCGTTTACTTCCATACAAGGAGGGCTATTGTTTAAACTTGGATCATTATTGTCCTGGTCAAAACGGGTCAACCTCTCAGGCGGAATTCGCCTGGAATCCACTCAACGCAGTGGCGATGCACCGGTAGATTTCTCCAGCTCCTTGCTAGACGGTGGTGCTTCAGTAGAAATATTCAAAAAATTTGATCTGCTATTCGGATATAAAAGTTTACAGGCCCAAGGGAACGAATTCTTAGCGGTTCGCTCTGACTTCAATACCATAGCCTCATTTCTTCCTTATTCCTCTCAGGCACAGGAATCAACCGTTTCCGGAGGAATGGGAATTCGCTTTGGAGAAAAATCGTATTTCTCCCTGCAATACAATTCAGTAAATTATTCCAATGGTCGTGTGGCTAATTTTGAATATAAGCTGAATCAGTTATTCTGTAATTATTCACTCGTATTTTAAATTCACACAAGGAGGTCTCTATGAATGCATCCATAAAAATCCTGTTGTTGTTGTGTGTATTGTTACTATCCTGGATGTCACAATCCTGCCGAAGGACGAAGGAAGATTTTCTGGGTCCCCGTCAAATGGTAGCCAAAGAAGATTTCCAGATTCTGTCGTATAAAGATTTTAATTACAACAGCATCAGCGGCAGCAAAGCGCTTATAACCAATAAACAAATTTCGTTTAATGCGTTGGATCGCCGATATGTACTGGAAGCCAGCTTTAATCAGGAAGTTACCTGGACCATTACCATTGATCAGCCCAAAACCGGCGCTCAATACGTGCAGACAGGTACCTCTTCTCGGATTGATTCTTCCGTTTTTCAATGGCGTGGACAAAGCTCCAATCATATATTTTTTAATGCCACTTTTTTGTTCGATAGCATTTATGTGAAACTCACATTTCTGGGAACCGATAAGATCAATACCTCCGCACTTCGTTACAGGGCCACCAATGGAGGGGCTGCCAAGTACAAGGAGTATTATGAAAGCCTTGGAAGGAAAATGATCCTTGTAGATAATTTCGACAATGGAAGCCAGTACGATGGAATAAATGAATGGACCGATTCCAGATTAAAACAAGAGTTTTTTGATGCGGTAGATCAGGGGGTAGTTCTGGAAAATTCTTTCGATCACTACATCGATGGTGCTAAATCTTTTCGTCTGAAAGGTACAGACCTCAATAAAAATGCCTACATCGGTGGAGTAAACACCTTTAGTTTATCTTCGCTATGCGCCCGCACGGCTGGTTTGCAGGCCAATTTGATGCAGGAATACGATGCCTCGGAACTGTATGTTAACTTTTATGTATATGGGGTGCTCAACCAATCCATGTTGCAGGTAAAGGTGTATGAAATTGATGATTACTCTAATTTCAGACCAGACAATTCAAGCTTTGTATACGATGGTGATGCCCAAAAGTACAACGATGCCTGGACCTCCGATGTATTGGTAGATTGGACCGGTTGGAAGCTGGTATCCCTGAGGTATAAAGATTTCAAACGAGCCAACGATCCCAATTATGGAGGAAATGGTAATGGTCTGCTGGAACCCGCCAAAGTGACCGGACTTGCTATTACCTTAATTTCTCAGGAAGCTTTTCCGCAAGGAGAAGTATATATCGATTACGTGAATTTTACCAATAATGGTCCTTTCATCCCATAAATTATGCTGAGTATGAAAACTGTATTTATATCGGTACTAGTCATCCTGTTGTTGGCATCCTGCAAACGATCCAATGAGAAAATAGTGGGACCGTCCATTTGTCCTTCTGAATCCTTTGAAACAGTCAACGCATTGGTGCATCCTGTTTCGGTAAATTTAAATACGACCAATGCCACGTTCAATGCGCAATTCAACGAAGTGGTAGATTGGTCATTGACCATTCGGGGTACGGTTTCTCAATCGGTAAAACGTTTTTCAGGAAGTTCTAAAATGATTCAGCAAACCTGGTACGGAGAGCCAGACACAGCCTTGTTCTTTAAAGCCGAACTGTGCGAGGTATCGCTTAAAATTGCTTGCAGGGAAGCAATAAAGTCTTCACTCACCATCACACAACCCTCTGGCTTTGCCAACATGCCCAACACTTTTTTGGTTACCAATATGGAAGGTGGCGGTTCTTCTACCATCGGTGGTCCTTATGGCGATGGAGAAAATGACATTACCTTCGGCGGACTCATTCCTGCTCCCACCGATCCTTCACCACAAGGAGGGGGGTACTATTACTTCGATTGCGATAGCATCAATCCTTCTTATTATTTCGGGGGCATTTACACCAATGGCGCTATCTCATTGCCTGCCACCTGGACCGATCCTAAGCAGGTATACCTGAATATGTTTCTGAATTCTGACGGTTTTAAAAATTCAGACGTTCAAATTTTATGTCCGGGTGCCGGCGGTGTATCGTATCGCAAAACGATGAATTGGACAGGATGGAAACTGTTGGCTTTTCCCCTTTCTGAAATGGAAATTCAAAATCCGACTTCCGTATCATCGCTGGATTTTGGATTAGGCTCCGCACCCAATAAAGAAAAGTCTGCCTCCATGAAACTTGATTTTATCATTTTCACATATGGGAAACCGTTTTATAAAGAAACCTTTTAATAGCCTGGCATTATTTTGGAGAGAAATGGATTGTGGGCGCTGCTAAGTACCAAAGCCTGACGTATTTTACGAACGGCACAGTAGGATAAAAACGTAATTTTGCGCATTTCAAGTAAATACTTTCGTTAAACACTAACAATAGCCCTAGTTCTTGCGTACAAGTCTATGAAACAAAACCTGAATAATATGAAGCCCTCCGCCAAAATGATGAAAGTCTTCATTCAAGAAGACGACAGGGAAATGCAAAAGAAGATCGCCAGAGAATTGAAAGATTATAACTATTCCATTAGCTTCTTCTCCAAAGATGACTCCGCATTTGACCTTCTTCTGTTCAATCCGGACATTCTTATTCAGGATTATCTTACCAATAAAGTAGTTAATTGTTATCAGTGGAAAATACCCTATAATCAATGGGTTTAATGCATCAAAAGACTAATAGCTTATTTGTTCATATATGAAAAATCCCGCCTCGGTGGGATTTTTTTATGGCCATTGTCCAGTTTTTCCAATCAACAGTATTCGAAGGGCTACCACTGCGGCCTACGCCTCCCAGAATTCTCTAAACAGGGCTATAGTAGAATAAATACCTTTCATAGTGGAATTATCAGCCTTAATTTTAATTTTGTCCCAAATTATAGTTAAACCATGAGACATTTTATTTCCGTAAATGACGTTTCGGATCTACAGTCGCTGACGAAAGAAGCACTGGCTCTAAAAAAGAATCCTTACCAGTTTAAAGAGCTGGGTAAAAATAAAACCATCGGACTCATATTTTTGAATCCCTCCCTTCGCACGAGATTAAGTACCCAAAAGGCAGCCCAAAACCTGGGTATGAATGTAATCGTGATGAATATGGATAAAGAGGGTTGGGCCCTCGAAACACAGGATGGTGTAGTGATGAATCATAACACCGTAGAACACATTCGCGAAGCCGCTGCGGTAATGGGAGAGTACTGCGATATCATTGGCGTACGCTCTTTTCCCCGATTGGTAGACAGGCAAGAGGATTATTCGGAAGACTTCTTTAATAAGTTTATAAAATACTCCGGTGTTCCCATTGTGAGTTTGGAAAGTGCTACCCGGCATCCGCTGCAATCTTTTGCGGATTTGATTACGATTGAAGAAACGAAGAAGGTAGCACGCCCCAAAGTAGTATTGACTTGGGCACCACACATCAAAGCCTTGCCACAGGCGGTTCCAAACTCTTTCGCGGAATGGATGAACAAAGCAGAGGTCGATTTTGTAATTACACATCCCGAAGGATATGAATTAGCACCCGAGTTTTCAGGCAATGCAACTATTGAATACGATCAGGACGAAGCTCTCAAAGGGGCTGATTTTGTGTATGTGAAAAATTGGTCCAGCTACAAAGATTATGGTAAAGTAATTACCATGGACAGCTATTGGATGATGGATCATGAGAAAATAGCCCTCACCAACGACGCCCGGGTAATGCACTGTTTGCCGGTGCGTCGCGGTATAGAACTGGCCGATGAAATTTTGGATGGCCCTAATTCCATTGTCATTCAAGAGGCCTCCAATCGCGTTTGGAGCGCTCAAGCGGTATTAAAGAAAATTTTAGAGTCCAATTTCTAATACTATTTCTTGATAAAAGAAGTGGTACGGAAATAACAATCATATTTAAATTCAAGTCTATGCGCTTGTACATCATTAAAATCGGAGGAAACGTCATCGACAACGAACAAGCCTTGCAGAAATTCCTCTCGGAGTATGCATCGTTGAATGCTCCTAAAATATTAATTCATGGAGGCGGAAAAGTGGCCACCGACATCAGCGCCGGACTGGGCATAGAAGCCAAAATGGTGGAAGGCAGAAGGATTACGGATGCCGAAACCTTAAAAATAGTGACTATGGTTTACGGAGGATTGATCAACAAACGTGTGGTAGCCTCCTTGCAAAAGCACACCTGCAATGCCATCGGACTTACTGGGGCTGACGCCAATATTGTTAAGGCTTCCAAAAGGCCAGTGAAAAATGGAATAGACTATGGTTTTGTAGGGGATGTAGAGTCAGTTCAAGCTCCTGTTCTCATGAATTTATTGCAAGCAGGCTTGAGTCCTGTTATTGCTCCCCTTAGTCACGATGGGCAAGGAAATATGCTAAACATCAATGCCGATACCATGGCCTCGGTAACCGCCGTAGCGCTGAGTAAATTAGCAGAAGTACACCTGGTGTATTGCTTTGAACTGAAAGGGGTACTGGAAAATTTTGAAGATAAAAATTCTGTTATTGCCGACATAACACCGGATAAATACCAGGAACTAAAAGAAAAAGGAATTATTTCCAAAGGAATGATTCCTAAATTGGATAACTCCTTCGATGCAATAGCTTCGGGCGTGGCCAGCGTTCGGATTTGCCATGCCGATGATCTGATTGCCTTGGTGAATAAAGAGGAAAAAGTAGGCACCACCCTTAGAAAGTAAGCGGAAGGGATTTTTAACCGGATTCTACGTGGAAAAACATGGACGATTGAGAAATTGGGTTTTAACTTGGAAATACGCTTGGCATGAAGTACTTTTGCTCCGTGACCCAAGTGTCCTTTCATATTGTCCCTTCCTTTTTTCCGACTCCCTTCGGGGTGTAAAGCTCTTGCATGCTGCACGGCAGCATCGTTATCCAAATCGAATACAGAATTTACCAATTTTTAACTCATCGCTCCGGCAATCTAATGTGATCCGGAATGTGTAAAATAAATAAACTATGTCCATTGAATTAAAAACACTGCAGGAAGATGCCATTGCCTTGCTAAAGAATCTTATCCAAACAGAATCCTTCAGCAAGCAGGAAGACAGAACAGCAGACATCATAAATTCTTTCATGACGGAAAGAGGAATCAAGACCGAAAGGCTGAAGTATAATGTTTGGGCCTTCAACAAACATTTTGATCCTTCCAAACCAACCATATTACTCAATTCCCACCACGACACGGTGAAACCTAATCCAGGCTATACCAATGATCCTTTTGATCCCATTGTAAAGGATGGAAAACTTTTCGGATTGGGTAGTAACGATGCCGGAGGATGTTTGGTTTCTCTCATTGCCACGTTCCGTCATTTTTACGAACGCGAAAATATGAAATACAACATCTGTATTGCAGCAACCGCCGAAGAAGAAATTTCTGGTTACGATGGTTTGGAGTTGGTGTATCCGAAGCTCGGAAAAATCGATTTTGCCATCGTGGGAGAGCCTACCTTGATGGATATTGCTGTTTCGGAAAAGGGATTGATGGTGATAGATTGCGTGGCGAAAGGTAAAGCAGGACATGCTGCCCGTGAGGAAGGCGACAATGCGATTTACAAAGCGCTTAAAGATATTGATTGGATTCGTAATTATAAATTCGAAAAGGAATCTCCACACCTGGGTCCTATGAAGATGTCGGTAACCATAATAAAAGCGGGCTACCAACACAACGTAGTGCCAGAAACTTGCGAATTTACCATCGATGTTCGGATCACCGAGATGTATAAAAACGAAGAGGTACTCAAAATTATCGACGATAATATTGAGTCAGAAGTAAATCCTCGCTCGGTGCGTTTGCGGCCTTCTTTTATTGATCCTGACCATGCATTGGTGAAAGCAGCCTTAAAATATGGTGCCAAACCCTATGGTTCGCCTACCACATCCGATCAGGCTTTGATTCCGGTACCTTCTGTAAAAATGGGACCTGGAAATTCGGCACGCTCCCATTCTGCCAACGAATTTATTTATCTGATAGAAATAGAAGAGGGAATTGAACGCTATATTAAAATATTGGAAGAATTGGTGTAACAATTAGAACGTTCCACTTTCCAAGGAAATATAAAAGCCGCGCCAGTCGCGGCTTTTTTTATGTAGTTTTCCGGAAATCCACCAACTATATTTTATTTCCACGCAGGTATGTGGCTACATCTCCAACGACTATGTTGCTTTAATTTACTTCGTATTCAAGCTCAATACCCCAACAAAAGACTCCTCGATTTTCATCCATGTAACTACATGGAATGGAAAGTTAAAATTCGGAACTTAACTGTAAGGCCTGTTGTTGAACTAGACAAACTTCTTAGAACGCAAAACAAAGACAACTTCGCTGGAAGTGAGTTTTTAGATTATAAAGAGATAAAAACGTATAACCTTGGTTGATATGAACGATAGTATTTTCAAAAAGTGGTTAAATGCTCCTTGGCTTATTCCCCTGCTCAGCTTGGTAGGAGTAGGATTCGGCTATCTATACTGGTATTACTGGGGCTGCGCCAGCGGTACTTGCGTGTTGCAGGATTACCCGTATCGTACGATGCTGATAGGAGGCCTGCTAACGTATCTGATTGCCGATAGCGTTATTCCCTGGTTACGGCAGAAATTCAGTTCCGGAAAAGAAAGGTAAGCTTGAGAAGCGCGCATCTTTGCGTTGTAGAATTTTTTGTAATTGGCGAAATGAAAATTCACTCATGGCTTTAGGATGTCCGAGTGTTACCAATAAATTTTTGTTAGCAGCCACAGCCTTGTTAATTTCCGAATTCAGCACAGAGGAATAATATCCATCGGTTGAAAGGGGGAAAGTGCCGCCTTTCGTTAGTTGCATTTTACGAAAGCCTTTGGCTCCCAGCGCTGCACCTGCCGCTACGCTTTTGTGCCGGGAAGGGAAAAGCCTTCCCAAGGCATATACACGCGCGAAAAACCAGGGGCTGTAGAAGCGCGCACTAATCGGTATTTCTCCAAAACTCCCTTCAGGATTCACTGCGATCAGGTCGTTTTCGAACCTGTATTTTTCAAGCACAGGCGCATTTTCATAGTCGTAGCAATGAGGAAGACCTACTGGCGATTTACCACCCGCAAATACACTGCTGTCGGTGCAGATGCCTGCATCCTTCAAGCCCGTAATAAGATCTGCAAAAGGCTGTGCACAATAGCCACCGGCTCTAAATAGGCGGGGTGCTACCCCTGTAATAGAAGTCAATAGCTTAGAAGCATCCAGGATGTGTTGGTATCGTTCGTCAGGTTCTAGGTCGTGCAACCGGTAGCGTTGTGTGTTCATTTGCCAACGCTGTCCATCGTAGCGGCAATCTATCCAATGAGGGTGCAAGTGCAATTCGCAGCGATGTCCCTCGGCAATAAGCTGCTGCAACTGCGCTTCAATCGCGTGATACGATTCTTTCAACGCTGGAAACGAATCCATCTGTTGGCGCAGGCAAAGTAAAAAGGACATGTCAATAAAAAATGTCATGGAAGCGCCAGCGGCGGCGGCCAGTGCTCCTATCCTGCGTGTTGGTGCAAGCATGCAGGCTTCCACGGTACCCGTCTCAGAGCCAAAGTACAATTCATAATCCCAGGTAATGCAAATCGTTAAAGCCATGCGAGAATTCTGGAAAAAGGCGAAGGTAGAAAAGATCGTTGTAAGACCTGATAATAATGATCGACGGCACCAAAGTTTTTATTGAATTCAGCAATGGCCCGTACATTAGACCCCCCGAAGTGAACCTGCATGCTGTCGGGGAATTTTTCAAAAATGGAGTAAAGTAAAAAATGCAACCCGCTATGCATTCTTGATTTTTCATCGCTAAAGCAGGATACAAGCAAACAACGCTCGTTCTCATACACATAAAACTGCGCGCAATGCCATCCTTCTTCGTCTCGAATACCCTCGATACGACCTTTGTTTGCCGCCAAGGCAGCCTTCACCAAGTTAGATAAAATCAAAAACTGTTTTTGGGTATAACCTGCATTTTTAAACCGTAATTGGTCACTCAGCAATTGAATAAAAATATCGGCAGGTACTTCCTCAATCGTTTTAAATCCTGCCGCTTCAGCCTTTCTTAAATTCCGTCGTAGTACTTTCCCCGGATAATTTTTCTGGGAACTTTTTTCCCAGCTTTGATAGCGTTTCATTGCTTGCAAAGCATCATGAGCCCGTATTGGCTGCCACATGCTTTGTACATGTGGAATAGAAGATTGCCATTTCAGAAATTCCACTTCCAGGTCCTCGCCCTTTGCTGTTGCGCCTACCCCCAGACTTTCTACAAACCATGGGTGTTCCAAGCTTTTGCCTAAAATGGTATTTTTCACAAATAAAGGTATTCCGTTTTCGTAGGCTCCTTCGACCAGTGCCGACCATTGCGGATAACAAATATCCAGGTACCACGAAAAAAGATAGGGGTAGGCTTGCCTTTTCCGCATCATGACATCCCAGCGTTCTTTATCCAATGCGTTGTGTGGTATAATTGAAATGGAATTCCTATTCATCTTTCCTTAGGCACGCTGCCTCGCTGCAACTGGTCATGCCAATTTGGTTCATCTTGTTCGATTCCTAACAAATACCTTCTTGTCACCAGGCAATTGTTTTTGTTAATCCGTTTTCACTCTTTTAGAAAAGGTTCTAAGAAGAGGTGGGTATGAATTCTTTCCAGGAAGGATTTTACCCGGAAAAAATTTCCTTCAATTTACAGGCTTCTGGCATAGCAATCAAGTCTGGCTTGGTATAGCTTTAAAGATTGGGTATATTTGGTTAAGCCACTAAGTGTAAACAGAGGCTATAGGTAAGAATTTTCCGATATGAAAATAAAAAAGTTTGATTCCGAAGAGAAAGAGCTGCACTACCTGCGCAAACGAGTAGAAGAGCTGGAAGCATTTCAGTTGCGCAAGAATCTGGTTTTGCAGGAATCCGAAAGCCGATTACGGGAAGCCCTGGATCAGATTCCTTCCTTCGCTCTTACTATTGATGTAGAAGACCATATCACGTATTGCAATCAGGCATTTTCAGAATTTACAGGCTGGGGAGAAGAAATCATTGGAAAGAATTGGCAACAATACTTATCCCTTGAAGAAGAAATAGAAAAAAATAAACAAGAGCTTGATTCGCTTTTCAAAACCGAAAAGCTCGTCAATAAAATTAAACGTAAAATACGTCTCGCTGACGGCAGCATAAAAACATTGCGCTTTAATATCGTTTATCAGAATAATACCCTTGGGCAAATAGTGGGCACAACGCTCATAGGGGAAGATATTACAGAGAAGAAAAAGAAAATAAAGGCACTCAAAGAAGGGGATCAGCAACTCAAAGATCTGTTTGAAAATGCGAATGACTTAATTCAGATCTTCTCCCTGGATGGCACCATTCAGTTTGTGAATAAAGCCTGGAAAGAAACCTTAAAATACAACGAAGACGAAATTTCAGCGCTCAATTTCAGAGATATCATTCACCCCGATCATATCAAAGATACGCTTACTCATCTCAATAATATTTTAAGTGGTAAAAAGGACGATAAGTTTGAAACAGTACTCGTAACCAAAAATAACAAAAGCATCAACATTATCGCCAGTGTAAACGTGCGATATGAAAAGGATAGCCCTGTTCAATTCCGTGGTATTTTTCACGATAATACGGAACACCTCCGATCTGAACACGCCCAGCAATTATACTATAAAATATCAACCCTCGCCATCAATAGTAACAACCTGGAGAGTTTGCTGCACAACATTCACCTGGAACTTAAAAAAATCATTGCCGTCAATAACTTTCATGTGGCTCTGCTGGATGTGGAAAAGCACATGCTGAATTTCCCATACTACGTAGACGAGAATCAAGGCGATCGAAATACCACCTTCTCACGTCCTGTGGGCAAAGCTTTAACAGAGTTTTCCATCTTTAATGAAAAACCAACTTTTCTATACGAGGAGGATATTCAGCACTTAGCGAAGGAAAAAACAGTGGAGCTCCTCGGCCCGGTTCCTAAAATATGGTTAGGGGTTCCACTTAAACTCGAAAACCGCACCATAGGTGTCATCTGCGTTAAAAGTCACAGCGATAGGAATAAATACAAAAAAATCCATCTCGAACTCCTGGATTTTATTTCTTCTCAAATTGCATTGGTAATTGAACGTAAGCGTAACGAAGAGAAAATCATTGAACAAACCGCACGTTTAAATGCCATCTTTGAAAGCTCTTCGCACCTGATCTGGTCGGTAAATCGCCAGTGGGGATTAACATCCTTCAATCACAACTATGCCGAGGCCATATATAAAAAGTATCAATTCTATCCTTTGCTGGAGCAGAATACAAGCAACCCCAAAGGTTTAATTCTTGCAGATCCAGACTATCAGGATTTTGTGATCAAAAGGTATGAAGAAGCCTTCATGGGTAAATTGCAACATTACGAAACCAAGTTTACCGAAAAATCAGGTAAAGTTATTTGGCGGGAAACCTACCTCAATCCGATCTTTTTGCCTGATGGCCGTATTGAGGAAGTATCCGGGATTTCTCACGATATTACAGAAAAGAAGCAATACGATTTATCGCTCCAGGAAAGTGAAGAAAAATTCCGTAACATCTTTGAATCCTTTCAGGATATCTACTATCGAACGGATATATACGGCACCATCACCATGATGAGTCCTTCCGGATGCGAAATAAGTGGCTTTACAGAACAGGAAGTGATAGGGAAAAATATCGCCGACTTTTATGTGAGCAACGATAAGCATTTCAATATCATCAAGCGCTTACTGATACATCATTCTATTAAAAACTATGAAAGTAAAATGATTCTGAAGGATGGCACCTTCCTGAATTGTATTTCCAACATCCGTTTCATTTACGACAAAGCCAATAGGCCGATCGCTATTGAAGGAGTAGCCCGCGACATCACCTATTTGAAAAAGGCTTCGGAAGAATTGCTGAAAGCAAAAGAAATTGCGGAAAAATCCCTGAAGGTGAAAGAAAGTTTTCTGGCGAACATGAGCCATGAAATACGCACACCGATGAACGGAATGATAGGCATGATTGACTTGCTTATTGAAACCCCACTCAATGATGATCAAAAGCGGTATATACTCACCATTAAAAAATCCTCCGAAACTTTATTGCGCATCCTCAACGATATTCTGGACCTTTCCAAGTTAGAGGCAGGTAAAATGCAGTTGAGGCCAGCACCGGTTAACTTTAACGGTACCTTGGAGAAGTTGCATTCGCTGTTTGAACAACAAGCGCATTTAAAAGGCATAGAATTGATTTGTGAAATGCAGTCTGATGTTCCCGCATGCTTGCTGGTGGATGAAACCCGCTTGCTCCAGATTTTATCTAACCTGGCATCCAACTCCATTAAATTTACGGAGGAGGGAAGTGTTACCGTGCGGGCAGGACTGCTTAGTAAGCAAGAAGATCTGGTGAAGATAAAGGTAGAAATCATTGATACCGGAATTGGGATTTCAGAAGAGGATTTGAAAAAGCTATTCAATAATTTTTCACAAATAGATAATTCTTTTTCCAAATCCTACGCAGGAACAGGCCTGGGGCTTGCCATCTCCAAAGAACTTTCACGCATGATGAATGGAGAAATTGGAGTATCGAGTAAAATCGGAACCGGCAGTGTATTCTGGTTTACCTTTGAAGCCCACCTGGCTGACTCTTCGCAGGTAGTGGAGTTGGTGGAATCGAGCATGCCTACCATCGCCAATCGTTTTGCCCAGCAAGTTATTCACATATTGGTGGTCGACGATAATCAGGTCAATCGTATGGTTGCCACTGAAATATTAAAAAAAGCAGGATGCCGGGTATCCGTGGCTACCAATGGTCTGGAGGCTATCGAAATGGTCCAGAAAAATACCTATGATCTGATTTTTATGGATATTCAAATGCCAAAAATGGATGGAATAACCGCTACGGAAAAGATAAAAGGTTTGGGTATCAAAGATTTACCTCCCATCATAGCCATGACGGCCTACGCCATGGAAGACGATCGTCAGAAGTTTTTAAAAGCGGGTATGGACGATTATATTCCGAAGCCTATTAAATCGGAAGTGTTGATAAATAAGATCTCTGAGAAATTGAAAATCAAGGATAATTCTAGCAATTTTAAGGAAGGGACTTCAAACACGAAAAGCAGCGCCATCATTGCCGAAGAGGTATTACAAAGCATGATGGGATTTGTAGATAGCGAAACGCTGAGGGCTATTTACGAAGAGTTTGAATCAGAATCCTCAGAATTGGTAGAAGACTGTAAAAAGTCTTTCCTGATAGGTGATTTCAAAACCATACAATCGCATCTGCACACGCTTAAAGGTTCTTCCGGGACCCTGGGTATTAGAGAAGTTGAAAGCATGGCTAGAAAAATTGAGGGCAATCTAAAGCAGAATGTCTTCGAAGGCATCACCGAAACCCTGCAAGACTTGTACGTAGCGTTTGATCGTTTTAAGGCACACTATCAACAGGAGCTGGAGGAATTTCTGAAGGGTTACCAAAAAGAGAAACAGGAATAAAAGAAGAAAACACTATGAAAAAAATTCTGATTGCTGAAGATAGTTCGGTGATCCAAAATCTCACCAAAAAGATTCTTCAATTTCAAAACTTTGAAATTACCGGAGTTAAAAACGGTAAGGAAGTAATGAAGTTATTGGATAACACCACTTTCGATTTAATTCTGATGGACATCAATATGCCTCAGATGGATGGTATGTCGTGCATGAGAGAAATTCGCTCTCTCTCCGATAAAAATAAAGCTTCCATGCCAGTAATTGCCATTACCGGGAACGCTAAGAATTATACCGAAGAAGAATTCAATTCAGCCGGGTTCAATGAAGTGTTGACCAAGCCCTTGGATTTTGATTTGCTGGTTACCACTGTAAAACGTCTTACCGAAAAATAATCATGCAAGTAAAATACACGCCGCAGTTTCTGGTGAAGTTGGAAGAGATTTTTTCCGAATCTAAGTATATACTAAGATACGAAAAGGGGAATTTTCAAGCGGGCTATTGCATTCTGAAAGATCAGAACGTAGTGGTGGTGAATAAGTATTTTACGGTAGAAGGGAAGGTTAATGTCTTGATCGAGATCCTGAGAACCATTGGGATCAATCCTGAAATGCTTTCGGATAAAACCCGTAAGTTCTTTCTAGAAATCACACAGACAGAAATAGAACTCAAATAATATGTCACTGGAAGTTACCTTTCTGGGAACAGCCACCTCCCAAGGTGTTCCAGTGATAGCCTGTGACTGTGAGGTATGCCGTTCGGCCGATTTCAGGGATAAAAGATTGCGTACTTCCATTCTCATTCGAAGTAATCAAAAGAACTTTATTATAGATTCCGGTCCGGATTTTCGTCAGCAAGTGCTGAGAGAACGTATTTCCGACCTGGCAGCGCTGATCATGACCCATGAGCATAAAGATCATATTGCGGGCATGGACGATATTAGGGCGTTTAATTACAAAGAAGGAGGAAAAGATTTTCGGGTTTTTGCACACCCCCGCGTGCAGGCAGCGCTAAAAAGAGAATTTTCCTATGCCTTTGCTGACGAGCGCTATCCAGGTGTTCCGCTGATCGAACTTATTTCTATAGATAATATTCCTTTTGAAATCGATGGCGTTCGGTTTACACCCATTGAGGTGATGCATTACAAACTTCCTGTATTTGGATTTAGGGTCGAAGATTTTACCTACATCACCGACGCAAATTTTATTTCAGAGGTAGAAATGAATAAAATCCGAGGCTCAAAAGTATTAGTGTTAAACGCGCTTCGCAAAGAGGATCATATTTCGCATTATAGTTTGCGCCAGGCCTTGGAAGTGATTGAAGAGCTAAAGCCTGAAAGAGCTTATCTCACGCATTTGAGCCACCAGATGGGATTGCATAAAGAAGTAGAAAAACAATTACCTCCAGGCGTGAAGCTTGCGTATGATGGGCTTAAAATTAACATTTCCTGATTTTACTTTTTTAGGTTAAGGTTGGCGGTGATGGAGCAAGCCCATAGCCATGGCATCCGACAACACCAACACGTGGGAAAATAATGGATCTTCCAATTGACGCTCTCCCGCAATAATCCATTCCAGTTTAAGGCAATCAAGATTTCCTTGGGATAGTTCCTGAAGCAGGCGTATCCGTTCTTCTAACTGATCTCCGCACAAAAGATAAAGAACCAGCCCGAAGGATGGTAAAATACCTTGTTCTTTATACTGCAATCCTAATTGTGTATTTAATAACGATAAGGGCTCACGCGAAGCACCGGTAAAGAATTGATGAATTTTCCTGTCCAGGAATCCAGGCCTGAATTTATGTATCAGTCCAAGATTCATGGTAAGGCGGTCAAGGGTATTACATTGGTTTAGCCAAACCAATGCCTCCATCCTATGGATGGGCGGTTCCAGGGAATGCCCGGATTCGGAAATCGGGTGACTGGTTCTATGCTGCGCTTCCTTGTTCTCAGACAAACTTATGCTGGGTTGCTGGCTACGAAAACGGAACAGACTTTCCAGCCAACTACTTTCCAAATGTAAGGCTTCTGCTAGCGTACTCATTTCGGAAAGGATTTTAAAAAGTAGGCATATACATTTGGATACATTTTACTGAATCGTTTGGTGTCAAGAATGTAAAGCGAAAATAATTCGGCAAAATTTTCCTGCCTGCTTTTACGGCCATACAACGTGCCGGCTTTCGCTTGATCTTTGTCCAGCGCGCTCAAATAACCGGTCTTCGCTTTCGGGTCGTTATAAAGCAAGGAATTTCCAGAAGCTACATAGGCTTCACCAGATTCAGACCTCAGTTGGTATAAGGCTGTTTTAAACTGAAGATGTTTGCTGAATAAATCACTGCTCTTACTTTTTATATCCTGGCAATAACTTTCAAAATACGGGCCTGGTTCGGCGCAAATAGGCTCATTTAGTTTTTCTTTTTCATAGGCTTGCTGCCAATCATTCGACACGTTGTCCGAATCGCTTAAGCCTTTCCGTATCACTCTGGAATCAAGTGCATGTCCGATTTCATGAACAATTGTTTGTGTGAGATTATCGGAAAAGCCTTGCTGGTCGTCACCGAATCGTATGTGCGATTTTTCAAAAGCCAAATCATAGACCTCAATGCTTGATTCTCCGGAATGTTTCATGGTGTGTTTGGCCATCACATGAGGCTGCTTGGGGTCCGCTTCCCCATCGTCCATTTTTTTCCTTTTGAAAACAAGGGAGGGTACTTTGGCTAAAATCGAAGCAGGGATTTTAGCGATGGCATGATACAACATTTCCAATTCGGAAGCATTGCCCCAGGTAGCATCGGTTGTAAAATAGTGATCAAATATTTTTTTGTCATGCGCACCGGTTCCTGCCATTTGTGCCTTCACAGTATCGGCTCCCAGTTCGCGAACAAAAATGTTGGCTTTCCGCTTGGGCCCATTCTTTAGTCGAACAAATTCAAAAACAGTATCACCGGAATACCTTTTTTTTTCATCCGCACTCATTTTAGGCCGTGTAAATTCGCTGCCGTTGATGGATAAGGATAATGTGAAGTTTTCAGGGAAGCTGCCTAAGTTTTTGACCGTCCGATTTTGATATAATAGATTATCGGCAACTAATTTCAATTTGTTTTTTACGGCTACAGGCATATTACCTTCTGTCGTAAATCCGAAATCTAAACCGTGTTGGGCAGAATCCCATGAATTTAGATTGAATGTACCGTCGGTCCCCACCTGCATACTCTGGTAATCTGTATCACTGGGCCCTGTTGATTTTGCCAGGGAAGTGCCTCCACTGGATTCGTCTTCCCCTTGTTGCAGAGATTGTCTGTTGGATTTACCTCCAAAGAAATCGCTGCTGCTGATCGGTTGAAATTTTGTTCCGGAAATACCTCCGCTCAAACTTCTCGGATTGGGGAAACCGTTGGCTTGCAAAGAGGAGGGATTCAGCGATTTTTTTTCTTTCTGCGTCAGCATGAAAGAAAGATAGTAAAACTATCTAAAAGTGTCAACCGTACTTTTTTCCTGGAGGGATATATAAATAGGAAAAGTGCGAACCAGGTTTTGGCCAATGCCCCATCCTAAGGGTTATTTTTTATACATTATTATTTCAGTGAATAGAAAAAGAGAGCGCTCTTTTTTCCTAGAAGTCCTTTGCGGCAGGCAATACTTAAACCATCTTCCCACCATTGTGTGTAGCCACTCATCATACTCCAGCCTCCTTCAGGACTCAACGAAATTTCGCGCTGGCGCATACCCGTCAGCTCATCAAATTCGGTGAGGGAAATTTCCGTGGGTAAGGAGCTGGCAGACGAAGAATAAGAATACAAAACTCTGACCAGTCCCTGGTCCGCCACTTGTAAGCAATGTGAACTCAATTCTAATCCGGCAGAAATATCGTTTACCTGAGATTTGACCAGGTAATTTTCCCACAGCAATTCATCGTCTTTATTGAACGAAAATAGCAGCATCGATTCGCTATGGACACGTCCCGTTTTAATTTGAGCTAGCGATGGCTTCCATTCGCATTGCCCTTGGTATGGGAAGCCTGGGGTTTCTAAAAAGGATTTTTCAAGAACCAAAATTATTTTTTCAAATTCATTAACGGAAAAATGGGTAATGGAAAAATGGGCCCAATTTTCTTCTGGCAGATTTAACGAACCCCGGCCTCTCATGGAGGAGGCCGTCTGTTGCATGTTTTGAGAGATGTCATGCAAATTTATTTTTTCAATCACCATCTGATCGAAATCAAAGCGCGCGTAAAGTACGCCTTGCATGGATTTTTGTCCCATGGGGACTTGTATGGCAGCAAGGTATACAATGCGGTTTCCCCAAATTTGAATGCGCAGGGAATGTCTCTGAGAGCTGGCACTTTGAATATCCAGTAAACGGTTATCCATAGTTTCCAGGTTAATCCAGATCATGACCACGCGTCCGCTCCGGTCGGTGTTGAGTACGTAAATTTCTCCGGCATTGGAAGGATAGAATCCCACATTTAGAAATCCTCCATCAATGGGAAGTGTGGCTTGTTTTTGAAGGAGCAAGGATTCATTCAGAAGCCAGCAATGGGCGCGCAGATTTTTCTGAGAGAAGTCATACCAATATACGAGCAGTGATTTTTGATCGGGACTCTGTTCCGCATGAAAGCCATGAGTATAAGGAACTACTGCGCCAGGCTCTAAGGCAAGTGCTACTTGTTCCTTAAGTTGAAGCAGCGGACTCGCTTTGCCACTGACCTCCTGGTTGGCTTTTACTTCTACGTTTGCCAATGTTACTTCGGAACGCTGGCTGCCCGTGCCCAAATCAAATTCATAGGCTACCAGTTGACTGCTTTTATCCGTGTAGCGGGTGGCGAGTAAATACAAGGCTTTTGTGTTTTTCCAAAACCGCAAAGGTTCTTCACCTGCTTTTACTGTCAAAGGAATTGAATAGTCTAATGAAAGAGGTTTCGTATATTTTTCAATGCTGTATTCAGCGTCTCCCTGCAAGCCACCTTTCTTTTTCGATAACAATACATATTCTTTTTCATTCAACGCCATGCTCCATTGTCTTCCGTCCGGCTCCAGAAAGGCGGTGGCCGAAGAAAAAGGCAAGGAGACAGGAGTGTGTTGTGCCTTTAAATAAGAAAACGCTAAGCCAACAAATACGAAAAACCAAAGAGAAAATCCGGAAAAGGATCGTCGGGTTTTTCGGAACACCAAGTTAAAGAGTATGGGCAAATTCATATAGGGCTTCGTGAACACGATTAAGTTCTTCGGTGCTTACGCAATAGGGCGGTAACACATAACTAACATTTCCCAGGGGTCTCAACAAAAATCCTCGGCTAAGAAAATACGCATAGGAACGTTGACGAATGCTATTCAGGTACCCCTTCTCTTCCTCCGATTGAAATTCAACCGATAGCATAGTTCCCATAACGTCTATTCGAGAAATGGAGTTGCAGCTCTTCAAATGCTCTTTCCCTTTTTTCTGACAAGAATTTAGTAATTGTATGTGGTTCAGGGTATTTTCTTTTTCAAAAAGTTCCAGGCTTGCTATACCTAATGCGCAGGCAAGAGGATTGGCTGTATAGGAATGCCCATGGTAGAATATGCGACCGAATTCGTTACTTAGAAAAGGCTCTTCCATTCGGGCATTCACCAGCGTGGCCGCGAAAGGCATGAGACCTCCTGTTATACCTTTGGACAGGCAAACCAGGTCGGGTTGCTCGTGAACTTGTTGAGAAGCGAACATGGTACCCGTGCGGCCGAATCCGGTGAGCACTTCATCCGCTATGCAAATGCCTTGGTATGCATGCACTGCTTTCAGCATCTTGTTTAATAAAGAAGCCTCGTAGGCGCGCATGCCTGCTGCTCCCTGAAGCAGCGGTTCATAAATGAAAATACAAGCCTCGTGTGCTTCCAAAATCGTTTGTAAGGATGCTAAACAGCGTTCGTCTATCGGAAAGGGAATATGTTTGACTGGGAGCAAATGACCTTCAAAAGCTTCGTTGAAAATACTTTTGCCACTTACGGCCATGGCTCCAAATGTGTCTCCATGAAAGGCTCCATCGATGGCAATAAGTTGTATGTTCTTTTTTCCAGACAAAAGAAAATACTGCATGGCAAGCTTAATGGCCGCTTCTACCGAAGTGCTTCCATTGTCGGAATAAAAAACCCTGCGCATATTTCCGTTCCAAAACGATAGAAGTCTTTCGGCCAATCGAACTGCCGGAGCATGTGTAAAGCCTGCAAACAACGTATGATCAAGCTGCGTGGCTTGTTTATGCAAGGCTTCAATTAAATAAGGATGGGCGTGTCCATGCAGGTTTACCCACCAGGAAGAAATACCATCAAGTAGCCGGCGACCATCGGCCAAATGCAGGTAAGCACCGCGCGCCTCCAACACCTCCAAAGGAGCTTGGTCCGTAACCAGTGGAGAATAAGGATGCCAAAGCATCAGAGCATCTTTTTCTAAAAGCATGGAAGGTTGGAAATTAAGCAAACCAGGTTTCTACCAATTTTAAGGCATACCGCATCACCGTTTCTTCATTGATTTTTTCTTCTTGTGCAATTCGCAATAAACACGGATATCCTGATTTTTTTAAAATAATTTCTTCACTGGAAGGGTTCGGGATTCCATTAAAAATAATTCCCTTCACCGGAAGATTTCTTTTTTTCAAAGCTTCAATAGTCAACAAGGTGTGGTTGATACTGCCCAGGTAATGATTAGAAACCAAAATGATTTCTGCTTTGAACCGGGCAGCCAGGTCTATCACAACGTCGGTATCGTTGAGAGGAACCAAAACACCACCTGCTCCTTCGATCACCAGGTCGTTTCCATCTGTTGCGGGTAGATTGATTTTTTCTAAATCAATAGTCACCTTATCCAGGGCCGCCGAATAATGGGGTGATGCTGGCGTCTTCAATAAGTACGCTTCCGGATGGATGAAAGAGTGTGTGTTGTCGATGAGTTTTTCTACCGTCTCAGAATCCCGGGGTAGTCCAGACTGAATAGGTTTCCAGTAATCGCATTGCAATGCTTTTACTAATATGGCACTTACCAAGGTTTTCCCGCTGTCGGTTCCGATGGCTGTAACAAAATAATTCATTCGATGCAGGTTTGAAGGGTTCGCACTAAACGTTTGATTTCATCTTCTGTATTGTAGCGGTGTAAGCAGATGCGAATACGCTCTTGTCCGGCTTTTACGGTAGGCGATAATATGGCCCTGGCGTCAAGTCCTTGTTGGTACAAGGCCCGTTGAGCATTGCGTACCCGGTTGTTTCCGCTCATCATAACCACTTGAATAGGGCTTTTGTTTACAGAAAAAGTTCCCGAAGGTAAGTTTTGTGATGCCAACTCGTTCCAGTCACGAATACGCTCGTTTAATTCTTGTCGCTCAGTGCTCATCGTTTCGCAGCGCTCCAGCACTACCTGTATCGTGGCGAGTGCGTGAGGAGGCAAGGCCGTAGTATAAATAAAGGGCCTGGCAAAATTAATGAGATAGTCAATAAGGATTCTGCTGCCCGCGATGCAGGCACCATGCATGCCCATGGCTTTGCCAAATGTGTAAACGCGGGCGAATATCCTGCGTTCAAGCTGTCTGTCAATGCACAGGCCTTCGCCATAAGGGCCAAACAATCCGGTGCTGTGTGCTTCGTCAACTATCAGATGGGCCCCACAACGCTCACAAATATCAACCAGAGCTTCCAGGGGAGCAAAATCGCCATCCATGGAATAAACCGATTCTACGACAACGAATACATCGCCGCTTGATTTTTTAATTTTTTGCTCCAGGTCCTGCAAGTCATTATGCCGAAAGGAAAAACGTTGAGCCATGCTCAGTCGGGCTCCGTCTTTGAGTGAAGCATGTATCAGTTCGTCGTATAGTATTGTATCGTTGCGCCCTGGAATGGCAGACAGGATGGAAAGATTGGCGTTGTATCCGCTGTTAAACAACAAACATTTTTCTGCTTTAAAGTAAAACGCCATACGGTCCTCTACATCCAATGCGTGTTTGCTGTTTCCGCTAAGCAAACGGGAGCCTGTGGAGCCATTTTGTTTGCTCTTCCATCGATCCGACAAATCCAACACTTGTTCGTACAAAGATTCATCCGCAGCAATACCCAGGTAATCGTTGGAAAAAAAATCTACCAGGTTTTCGCGTACGGATAACTTTCGCAGGCTATTGTTCTCAAGCCGTTCCAATAGCTTTTCCTGTAATTTTTGAATAAGCATCTCTTGGCAGTCTTCTTTAGTGGTTCTCCTGGCTTATTTTTTTCCAGTAATCGATCGCTTCAGAAGCAAGGTCGTGCCCGATCTGTGCTTCAAACGTCCCGCTCATACGAATGGCTTGATTGGGTACCTCTCCCCGTAACCAGGCATTGGTCAGCTCTTGAATAAGGTTAACTTCCTCTTGCTTAACAGCATCCATATCCAGATTTTGCAACCTACGGTATTGAGCATAGGAAAGTCCTTTGGGTAATTTCCATGTTTGTGAATCTTTATCCAATACAGGCCTGACAATAGGATTCAGGCGAACCAATTGGGAAAGGGATTGGTTGGCGGCTTTCCCTCCCAATACCATGTGCGCCATGTAGCTCGCAGCATCCTGGGGCTCATTCAGTATGGAAGTCGAAAGTTTGGTGAGATAACTAAAAAAGTTTCCTTTTTCACGTTTCTGCAATAATTCCTTGGGTTCGGCAAGTTCTGGACTGTGAAGCCCTTGTATAAGGGATTGCGTAGCTCCTGTTCCCAAAGAAAGGATGCGAATATTTTTTGCGTCTTTTCCATAACTCAGCGCTTCTATACATCCCACCAGGCATGGATTGTTGTGCCCACCGATTGCTCCATCCCAAAAGCGTTTGGTCTTAGATCCCTGTTGCACCACCGTAGGGCCATTAAAATAATTGACGGGCGCATTGCTGCTGGCATGTACAGCATCCGCCAATCGCATCGCCGTTTGAGAATTGCCGGAGGAACTGGGACTTTTCAGGTCGGAACGAAAAAAACTTGCCCTGCTCCGGTCGTAATCAAATCCTACAATCAGCAATTTTAAATTTGGATGCTGAATATAGCCCGGTATCTGGTCCAGCGTTAATGCATGCGTGTTGGAAAGTACCGATTGTAAACCCAAGAGCTTCTGGGTAGTTTTATACCGATGTCCTATTCTTATGAATTTGGTGAAAAAGGAAAAGAACGTCGACACAAATATCTTTCTTCTTTTTTCTTCATTCATTAATAATTGAAAAACTTCTTCAGGAGTTTCCTTTTCTATCATACCAGCCAACACAATGCTTCCTCCTGAATTGGTCACCACCATATCGAATTGTTTCAAAATTTCCTTATTCTTCATCGAAGGAAACAACTTCATAAGGGTCAAGATTTCTATAAATGCCCAGGAACCTCCACCATCGAGGGATAGAATTTTATACAGGGTGTTGGAATTTTCAGAAGTCATACGAAGCAAAAATGAAATACAGGTTTTGTCTTATTTCGTTTAGAAATCAAAACTAAATCCAATTTACTCAAAACAATAATTTTTTTAATCATCTTTGACTTAATTCACAAGTATCCGGCTTTTTTTTTATAGAAAAGGATAGGACTATCGAAAAAGATGCTGGATCCCAGATTCAGAGCCGGAAATTCCGAAATGGGAAAAGGGTAGGCATTGAGAGGTGATTCTTATGGATGAATGACCTCAGATTTTGTAGATGTTATGAATCATTTCTCAATATAAATTCGTCTCTTCTCTTTTCTCTTCAGAACCCGAATTTTACCAGAAAGATATTCGATTGTAGCAATCCTTTTTGTACCTTATCTGGTGAAAAAATAGTTTCCATGTCAACTACAAGTGAAAAGGCTCGTCGCTTATTAGAAAAATTGTCAAGCCTTCAGACCTTTGATCAGGTGCTTAAACAAGTATCTATTCCATCCTCAGATACGCCCGTGGTAAAGGAACTTCCCGGACCTTTGTCCTGGAGTAAGGAAGCGCAGCAGAAAAGATTATCCTGGCTGGAGAAAGAGCTGGGGCAATCCTTTCCGAGGCTAAGCGGATCGGCAGATCAGGAGCAAGAGCCGGAATCTCTCAGAGGGAATATAGAGAATTATATTGGAATGACACAAGTGCCAACCGGTATAGTGGGCCCAGTGCACATTCATGGTACACTCGCTCAAGGCGATTACTATGTTCCGATGGCTACTACGGAAGGGGCGCTGGTGGCCTCATACAACCGGGGAGCCAAAGCAGCCCGATTATCTGGTGGCATCACATCGGTATGCCTTACTGAAAGTGTGCAACGGGCACCTGTATTTCGGTTTCAATCCTTGCCGGAAGTAGGGGCGTTTGCCCAATGGGTGCTCATGCACATCGATACGTTTAAAATAATCGTTTCACAAAAAAGTCGCTATGCCAAACTGGAAGACCTCCGAATCAATATGGAGGGAAATCAGGTTACATTGGTGTTTGAATATACCACTGGCGACGCAGCAGGGCAGAACATGGTGACTATTTGCACCGATGCAGTTTGTCAATATATTCTCTCGACGTTTAGCATTAAGCCTTCTCATTGGTTTATTGAAAGTAATTATAGCGGCGATAAAAAAGCAACATCGGTCGCTTTCGCTACTGTTCGAGGAAAAAAGGTGACGGCAGAAGCTATGATAAAAAAAGAATTAGTCCATCGCGTGCTGAATTCCAGTCCGGCGGCGATTGCCCAATATTGGCAAACGTCTTCCGTAGGTGCCGTGCAAAGTGGCGCCATCGGTATACAAGGACATTATGCCAATGGATTGGCGGCAATTTTTTTAGCCTGCGGACAAGATGTAGCTTGCGTTACGGAAGCGTATGTAGGCATTACCCGCATGGAAGTAAGCAAAGAAGGAGATTTGTATGTAGCGGTTACCCTGCCTGGCTTGATTGTAGGGACCGTAGGAGGAGGAACCCGGCTGGGTACACAACAGGAATGTTTGAAATTAATAGGATGTACCGGCGAAGGCACCGCCCGTAAGTTTGCCGAAATTTGTGGCGCTACCATTTTAGCCGGAGAACTCTCCATTGCCGCAGCTATAGCTTCCGGCGATTTTAGCAGAGCTCATAAACTTTTTGGAAGAAAATAATAACATGAATTCAGAAAAACAATTTCCCTTTTGGAAACGATTTTACTTATACCAAAAGGAACGCTTCCCTTTCCTGGGGCATGGTTTACTCATTTCCGTTTTTTCATTCTCAGCTATTTCCTATTCCAGAATCTGCAGAGGCATGGATACGTTTATCGATGGTCAATCATTTGCCGTGTGTATCTTCAATACTGTAGGAATTTTTTTCCTGTTGAGAATATACGATGAATTCAAAGACCAACACGACGATGCGCTGTATCGTCAATACTTGCCAGTGCCACGCGGCCTCATTACGCTGCGTGAACTTAGTTTGGTCGGGACCTTGGTGTTTGCGCTGCTATTATTGGTAAATCTCTTGCACGACGTTCGCATCTTCCCGGTATTTTTTCTGGTAATGTTTTACCTGTTTTTAATGGGACAAGAATTTTTTATTGCCTCCTGGCTAAAGAAACATCAGTTCTGGTATGTCACGTCCCACATGATGATTATTCCGTTGGTGGATATGCTGGCCAGTGGCTTCGATTGGAAATTGGCAGAAGCAAAGCCTCCCATAGGTTTGCTCTATTTTTTCGGAGTATCGTTTTTTAATGGATTGGTTTTGGAAATCGGAAGAAAAATAAAAGCCCCGGAAAAGGAAGAACCAGGGGTGCTGAGCTATACCCATCAATTAGGAACTGAACGCGCCGTTTATGTTTGGATTGCCCTCCTGTGGACCACTGCCTTCTTCGCCTTTGTCGCCTTGTATGCATCAAGGCCGGCAAGATTGGAATATGCGGTTTTATTATTCCTGGCACTGGCATGCACCTTACCGGCAATACAGTTTCTGCGTAAGCCTGCCTCTCCAGCCTCCAAGTGGATCGAGTATGCTTCCATACTCTGGACCTTCGCTATGTATTTATCCTTAGGAGGTCTGCCCATGTTCATTCAATTATTTCAATCCTAATGCAATCCTCTGTCTTATTTTCCCATCGGAATCAGTCGGTTACCACGCAGCAAGCGGGAGGGAAGGGGGCACGCTTGCTGGAACTTTCTTCAAAAGGATTTCCTATTCCCAAGGCAGCGGTTCTTACTACGCAGGCATGTGATCAGATAGATGTCGATACTTCCTGGGTGGCAGAAGTTCAGGACTTCTTCAGCGATTGTTCTTACCTGGCCGTGCGCTCCTCCGCGGCAGAGGAGGATGGTTCGCAATTTTCCTACGCCGGACAGTTTGAAACGTATTTGTATGTGCCGCATTCGCAAATAGAAAATTATGTACGGAAAGTGCTGGAGGCCTCTAATTCGGAGCGCGTGCAGGCGTATCGCCGTCAGATCGGGGCTACCGGGAATCTCAAGATGGCGGTGGTCATACAGGCGATGGTAGATGCAGACGTTTCTGGTGTAGCATTCGGCATCCATCCGGTCCATGGACAAAGGCATCATAAAGTTATCAATGCGGTGCCTGGGCTTGGCGAAGGCTTAGTTTCCGGCCTGCTGAACGCAGATCAATTTGTGGTCGAAGGAGATGCCATTCAGGCACACCTGACTGAAAAAAATGCAGGGTATTTTTTTAAAGACGGCGGAGGTTCTGAACTTCGTGAGCATTTACCAATGGCTCATGCACCGGCATTAACCAATGAGCAGATTCTGGAAATCTCCACTATCCTGGATCGATTGTATCTCGAATATCATTCGTTTCAGGACCTTGAGTTCAGTTATGTCGGAACGGAATTGTATGTATTGCAAACCCGGCCGATTACAACTTCCCTTTCCTTGCCTGATCCCTCCGCTGCGTTTGTGCTTTGGGATAATAGCAATATCATTGAGTCCTATCCTGGGGTAACGCAGCCGCTTACGTTTTCAGTTATACAGAAAATGTACGAAGCAGTGTACCGGCAATTCGCTTCCTTATTAGGCGTAGAAGATCGATTGATTGAAGAAGAAGCGGATACTTTTGCCCGCATGCTGGGTTTATTGCAAGGCCGTGTGTACTACAATCTCTTAAGCTGGTACAAAGCCTTGTCATTGGTGCCCGGCTATTCGCTCAATGCCGCCTTCATGGAAAATATGATGGGCGTGAAAGAACGTTTTGATTTGCCTGTGCGCAGGCGGTTTTCGCGTTTACAGGAATACAAGCGTTTGCTCCGGACAGGATGGGGAATTATTTCTAACCTACGGAAATTGGAGTCTAACAGGCTTGCTTTTCTGCAACATGTGCACACGGTTCTTTCTGCGTATAAACAGAAGCCCTGGTCTACAATGGATGCCACGCAGCTTTGGGAGGCCTACCTGGAATTTGAACATACACTGGTAAAAAAGTGGAAGGCTCCTTTGGTGAATGATTTTTTCGCCATGATTTATTTTGGCGTGCTGCAAAAGCTAGTATTGAAATATCAGTTGGATACCCCAGGCGGAAATTTGCACAACGATCTGGTGGCCGGTTCCGGCGATATCGTTTCTACCGAACCCATTCGATTAGGCTTACAATTGTCGGGAGTAATTCTCGATGATGTGCAGTTACGCAATCTGTTTCAAAATCATACGCCCGAGCATATTTATCAGCAGTTGAAGTCGCCCGAATATCAAGGATTCTATCATTCTTTGCAGTCTTTCTTGGATTCCTGGGGCGATCGATGTGTAGGTGAGCTGAAGCTGGAAACGGTCACGTACAACCTGGAACCCGAGCGCTACATTGCCATCTTGCAGGAATATGTAAAAAATGGATTGCGTGAAACGCAGATGCAACATTCCGGTGCACAAACCTTGCGCGCAGCGGCAGAACGCAAGGTTCAGCAATCCTTGAAATCGTTTTGGAAACGCTTGGTGTGGAACCATGTGTTAAAGAAAGCCAGGTACTTAATTAGCCACCGCGAAAATTTGCGCTACGAACGTACTCGTGGATTCGGCATGGTAAGGAAAATATTTTTACACCTCGGCATTCGCTGGCAGGCAGAAGGCGTATTGCACTCGCATCGCGATATTTTCTGGTTGAGTATATCGGAAATCCGGGATTTTGTGCAGGGAACTTCCGTGCATCCGGATTTGAAATCGTTGGTGGAACTTCGCAAGAAAATGTATGCAACGCTGGAAGCACAAACCTTGGATGAACGACTGCGCACCTACGGACCTCCCTATTATGCTAATCGTTGGCGGCAAGCATCCAGGGAGCCTTTGAACGAGGGTGATTTAAAAGGCATTCCTTGCTGTGCCGGATTGGTAAAGGCAAGGGTACGTGTGTTGCATCAACCACAGCACGTAACAAATTTGAAAGGATGTATTTTAGTGACCTCCAGTACCGATCCAGGTTGGGCTCCATTATTTCCGTCCTGTGCCGGTATTTTGGTAGAGCGTGGAAGTCTGTTAAGCCATTCTGCAATCGTTTCCAGAGAATTGGGTATTCCATGCATTGTAGGGATTCCACATTTGCTCGAACGGTTGGAAGATGGGCAATGGGTAGAAATGGACGGTTCCACCGGACTGGTGCGCTGTATCGATGAACCCTAATTCCAATGTTTTGATAACAGTTGATGGTGCTACTAAATCTTTCTTCATCTATGGATCTTGATTGGGAGCAATACTAAAGGATATTGGGCGTGTCCCTTGCGGCATAGTGTCGCTTGCAGCGCCACCGCCACTGCGGGCCGGGCTATCGCTGCAAGCCTTTGTTGGTGTGGTGTCACCACAGGCGACACCACGCCAACAGGCTTTACACTCTATCCCTCACGCGAATGCCAGCCAGGTAGTTAGAAGAGCTTTCTCTATCCAGCGCTTGGCTTCATTTGAGAAAAACAGGTTGAATAAAAATTTGAGTTTACTTTTTATGGAGACAAGTATCACCGGAATATGTTACAATGCGAAAGGTGGGGCGGTATTAGTGAGTGAAGAAAAGGTAGTGTATGTGTGGGGGCTGCAAGCCTGGGAAGAACAATGGCTTGGTCGAAGCAGAACCCTGCGGGGTGTATTGGAAGAACAATCTATTTTCCCCGATCCGGTGAATGAAAACGGAGAGTATCAGCAAGGAGCCACCGGAAAACAATGGGTGCTGAGGATGAATGAATATTAATTCTTGGTTCCTATCTTTTTCCCAAATAAAAAATACTCACGAATGCAGGTGCCGTTGTATTTTTCAGAAAGGGCCCGGGAATTATTTTGAGACCACATATACGCATGGATCCAGTGTTGTATCTGGTGTTTTTGTGAGGATAAGAAAAGATATTCCTGCATTTGATGAATAAGGCCTGCGTATTCCCGGCCGGGCAATCGCACTATGGTTTTGAGAACCAGCGTATCTTGATTCGGCTGGAGGAAGTCACGAAATGCCAGCAGTAAGCCACAGCATTTTTTTTCTCCGTCCCAGGCCAGCCACACAAAATCTTCTTCCAACCATTTTTCCATGCGAAGGTATTTTTCAACAAAAGCCTGCCTTGAGATGGGGGTGTAAAACAAATTTTTTTTAAAGCCTTCCAGCGCGAGCGCTGCCAGGTGTTCCAGCTCCTGGCGTAAGTTGCTCTTGTCTAGGCGGCGAATGGTAATTCCCGCAGTGGCAGCAGGAGGGGCAGGGCGATTGGCGTTCAGGTTTTGCCAATTGCTTTGATAACGTGCAATTTTTTCAAAGCCTTCGCATTCGATGGCTTCCAAATAAAATGAAGGAACCGTTTCTTCGCTAAAAAAGGGAGGAAAATCAGAGGATGCCCCCCAACGGTACGACTCCCAGGTACTGCCATTCATCGGGCCCCACAGGTACTGGGCTTCTTGCTGTCGGGCCTGGGCTTCCAGCGATTGAAGCAATGCCTGCAAACATTCTCTGTCTTTGGCTTTTATGGAACCTAAACAAAATACTTTTTCAAATTCCTGAAAGCGGTGTTGAGGATTATAATACAAGGTGCCTTGTGCAACAAGTGCAGCGCCTTCCCATACGGTATGATGTGAGATTTCGTAAGATGGCGAATCCGTCAAGAATACATTTGTGCCGCAAGGCTGCACCGAAATTTGGAACGCACTCATGTCCAATAGTCTGATGTTTCCAAAACAAAACTAGCAGCAAGTGGAATGAAAAAATTATCGGCGCCGGCTTTGCTAAATGCTTCGGCTATACTGCAGCAGACTCCAATAAGCATCGATACAAGCACTAAATTCCACATGCTATGATCCTGGGTAGCGCCAAGCAAGACAGCGCTCAACAAGCTTGCGCCTATGGCAAAAGCAATACTGCCACCCCAGGATTTTTCATCGCCGTTGGGATGTGTTTTTTTTATCGGCCAACGTCTTCCTACATACGCTGCGAGTGGGTCGCAGAGAGCCATTACCAGAATGGGTAAATAAAAATGAATATACGCACCCTCGGCGGATAAGGATTTTTTCCAAAGAAATAATTCAAACATCATGAATACAATCACCGGATAATACAGGCTCCCTCTTGATTTCCGGTTAATGTTGTTGATGGAAGGTAACAAGCCCAGTGGTTGAGAAGCAAGCAAGATGATAAGAAACGAACCACACAACAGACCCACCTGCCAGGTAGTTTGTAACCATATCGGGAATAACATAGTTAAGAGACCTGTTCCGATGTGCACCAGTTTGCGTGTACTTTCTGCAGCCCAGGAATAGCGGCGGTACAGTAATTCCGAAGTGCTGAATAATCCAAGGAACATACATGTGAGAAAAAAAAGTGCTTGCAGGGAATTCATAGACGTACATCACCGTAGTGACCAAGATAAAAAAAACCTGCATCATTTCCATGTTCAACACCGAGGTCTTCAAACGCATCAGGAAAAATCGTGCTCAATTTCCTGGGGCACATTAAATTCCAATAAAAGAAACGCGCACCGGGTTCACTATGTTCGGCCAATTGTTGTGCCAATGCCTTACATTCATCTTGGCTCAGGTATTCAAAAATATTCGAAAGATTAAATGCTTGAAATCTATGTTTCGATTCCATCAAGGGTTCCAACAGATTGCCAAGTTGAAAACGAATGGATTGAATGTTTTTTTTGACAAGCGGGAAGTGCTGTTCCTGCAGGTAATGTGGAAGCAGCGATCCATACTGACCGAAGAAAATATAATGCAACATAAAATTTTGCTGACACTGCACCGACCTTAAATGTTTTTCTGCCTGATTAAAAATAAAGGACGCCACTGGTATGTTGACTTGTTTAAGAAATTGCGGATCACGTCCGAATTTGCCCATAATAGTTTTGCTGAAGAAGATGCGGAAGAAAAGCCTCCAGCGCCAGCTGTTCCAGACCTTGTCATAAAATGCTTCTTGTTCCGCCGCCGATTTTATGGACATTAATTGCTGTCTGGTTTTTGGGGAGTGAATAAGCGGTAGTACATACCTGCGAAACAAACGGAAATAGCGTTCAAATTTTCCGGCATGTATAATACCATTCGTGATAATTTTGGGGTGCTGGTCCCAGTACAGGCGTGCGTCAGGAGGGAGCGCTGGTCTGATGCGCTGGTATTGTGTATGCCGCTGCATTGAATTGTGGAATCCCAGAAATTCTAAAACCTCTGAATATTCAAACGCAGCAATGCAAGCCTTTTTCAATTCACATACATAAATTTGTATCGGATTAAAATCGCAGGCAAGCACCAGTGATGGGTGTTTGGTTAGCAAGGAGAAACTATTGTCGCCACCGGAGGCAATGGAAAGCACCCTGTCGCCTTGCCGGATATCCAGCCCTTCCATCAGTGGAAGTGGGTCTTCCCAACAATTCGCGTAGCGAATATAATCCTGACGTATACTTTGTTCTAACGATTCGCCCATTTCTTTGTAAAAAAATGCACACAACTAACTATAGATAGGAATGGCTGCTTAGTATTTCCAAGCGCCCTGATTTTTTAAAAATACCTGAGCGATGTTTCGCGCATCGTCAATGCCCCGGTGGTGGGTTCCTACCAGCGGTAAACCTTCCATGGTCAATGCTGTTTTCATGCCTACCGGCCTGTTAAGCTGTTTGATTTCGGCGTATCGATGTTTCAGGCTGATGTGGGGAGAAAGCCACTCTGCATCCAGTCCATGAAAGCAGCATTCCGCATGCAATTGTTTGCGGTCGTAAAATCCCCAGGAACATAAAATATACTCGTCCTCCTCTTGTGTTATCCACTGACGAAAGGCGTGAATTGCCTCCGGAAACAAAGGAGCCTGGTCTACCTGACTTTGTTCAATGCTGGTGAGTTGCCTGCAGAAGTTTGATAGCAGCGGATGCCGGACTGGTTTTACGAAAGAAACGAATTCACTCGTTATGCTGTTTTGCTTGTTAATTTTCACCGCTCCGATTTCTATGACCTCCTGCGGAAAAGAATGTTTCTCTTCCCAACAAGTAGCTTCCAGGTCTACTATAATATACTTCATAAGATTAATGTATGAAAAAATCAGAACATACTCACGGGTAAGGACGGCAATTTTCTATGCGGTATCCAAGGCCCGAAAAGAAATTTCTCGTACCTTGAAGCTGCTTTTCTCCATAGGTGCCTTTGTGCTATTGAGAAAGCTCGTGGATCGTAGATTCATGGCCGGTATTCCCGGCATAGCCAATCATGGGTTTTCAAAGCAATGGCTTATGGGCTGCGGCTTCTGAAGTCCTTGATTTAATTAGGAAGTATTCAATAGGAATTGGTCTGTTGAAAATTCCGCGTTGAATACGGAATAGCTTTTATAACACAATACGAATATGACTTCTCTTCCATTTAACATTGTACATCTTTTTTTCGATCAGGCACTTCGCGTTCCCGATCAATGGGCTATTTGCTACAAGGATGAGAAAATTACATTTCAGCAATTAGACCACGACGTGCGCATCATTGCTTCGATGTACCGGCAGAATGGGATAGGGAAAGGCGACCGGGTGTTGGTGCTGATTCCAATGTCTGCAGATTTGTACCGGCATGTGCTGGCCTTGTTTTACATTGGTGCGGTGGCCGTTTTTTTAGATGCCTGGTCCGATCGAAAGCGCTTACTGCATGCATGTCAGCTTGCTGAATGCAAGGCCCTGGTTGGGGCCAAAAAATTTCATTGGTTGAGTTATCTGTTTTCGGCTACCCGGAAAATTTCTAAACGGTTTCCTGTGGTGCCTTCCAAAAAGTATGATAAAGTTTGCGATTGCATCATCGAAGATACTTATCCCGATGATCCGGCACTGATAACTTTCACTACAGGAAGCACAGGAATTCCTAAAGCGGCCAATCGCACGCATGCATTTTTGCAGGCACAACTGGAAGCCTTAAAACCCTTGCTCATGCGTCGCGGACCACAGCCCGATATGCCCTTGCTGCCCATTGTGCTTTTGCTCAATTTAGGTCTCGGTAAGACCTCTGTTATCGCCGATATCAATTATGCCAAGCCCTCGGCCTTCGATCCAGCCTTACTGTTCAACACCTTGCAAACAAATCATGTAGGAAGCCTTTGTGCTTCGCCTTCTCAGCTCATGCACCTGGCGCGCTTCGCCGAGCAGCATGCCAGCCAGCTGGCGCTACAGACTATTTTTACCGGGGGAGGGCCTGTGTATCCGGCAGAAGCATCCTTCTATCAAACTGTATTTTCCCAGGCCTCCATTTCCATCGTTTATGGCTCTACCGAAGCAGAACCCATTGCCAGCATTCCGGCGCAAGAACTTGCGGCACAAACCTATGAATCCCTTTCCCAGCAAGGCTTGCTGGTGGGTAAGCCCGATGCTTCGGTACAACTTCAACTGATGCCCTTGCATGCGCAGCCCCAGGCCGATTCCTGGCATTCCTTGGCCTGCCCCTCCGGATCGCCAGGTAGCATCTGGGTTTCCGGAGCGCATGTGTTACGTTCGTATTGGAAATGGGATCACGATCCGCAGACCGTGGTCGTGGATGGTCTTCTCTGGCGCAATACCGGCGACGCAGGACGCATTGATGCAGAGGGTAATTTGTACTTGCTCGGACGAAGCAAATACACTGTTGAGCATAATGGAAAGCTTTTTTTTCCATTATTGACAGAAGCATTGCTTAAGTCATTTCCTGGAATACAAGAAGCTTGTTATCTGATGACCTCGAAAGGCCCTTGTGTGTTTGCTCAAACCTCCGGTAAGCTCGATGTTGCGGCGTTTGAGAAATTTATAGCCATGCATGGACTGGGAACCCGATATGTGTTTTTAGACCTTCCTAAAGATCCTCGACATCATACTAAGATTGACTACGAAGCCTTGCTTTTAAAACATACGTAAATGCCTCTTAGATGCTGGACAAGAATGGAGGCGGCCTGCCCGGCTATATGAGGAAAATACAAGCGATAGCCCGACACCAGCAATGCGCAAGAACGTTGTTGTACGCAATCATTCAGTAGTCTTGGTGTTGATTGGGTAAACCATCCTATCCAGACTTCGTAAAATGGCCAATAAGGGTCAAGCGTGAGTACCTGAGTAAAGCATTTGCTCGGGCTGTTTTGTTTGCAGGTTTTAACATCAAGTACAACATTATGAAGATCTTCTTTGCTGTTCTTATAGTTATATTTTTCTCGTTTTACGGAACCCTGTTTGGGCAATATTGTACCAACGATTCCAGGTACTCCGAACGTCCTTATTTTGATTCCACCGAAATTTCGGTGGGGGCCAATATTCAATTCGGTACCGCTCTCGATTACCTGGGGAATGCGTACACGCTGCGGATGGATCTTTACTATCCCAATCTAGCCGTAGACCTTTCTCCCAAGCGGCCTTTTGTAATGCTTTTTCATGGAGGCGGATTTATATCCGGAGACAAGCAATCAGGCGATATCAAGGATTTATGCTTTCATATGGCCAGGCGTGGGTTTGTTTGTGCCACCGTAAATTATCGCTTAGGATACGACTTTAGTGAATATGGCCAGTACAAAGCGCGTTACAGAGCTATTCAGGACGGACATGCAGCCTTGCGTTATGTGGTTAATAACGCCAACACGATCAGAATTGATACAAGTTGGATTTTTGTCGGCGGGCAAAGTGCAGGCTCTTTGCTCGCGCTGGGCATGGTATACGCCGACCCTTCGGAATTGGATAGTATTTCATTATTATATAACACGACTGCGACCAGCGCAGAATTAGGAGATTTGTTTACCTCCGGCAATAGTCTGGTAAATTCCTACTCGATCAAAGGGATATTCAATAACTGGGGTGGCGTAACGGCAAGTGAAATGGATGCAGATGAAATGCTGCCCACGGTCGCTTTTCATGGAGAAAAGGATACCGTGGTTCGAATTGATTCCGATGCCTCTTTTTTACATTATACATTGCAAGGTTCCCGAGCCATTCATACTACTTTGATCGCCAATGCTACATGCAGCGAGATAACCATTGATACCTTGGGTGAACATGGAATTTTTAGAAATGCAAGTAGTGAATTCAGGGCTGGCAGAGCCAGTTGTTTTTTTAAAGGTGTTTTTTGTTCTGCCTGCTCAGACTTTTATACAACGGATTCTATTCCTTCTGTTTGCTCCGATCCGTTGGCAGCAGAGGAGATGGAAAAGGAAGTTGGTGTTCAACTGTATCCCAATCCATTTGAGCAATCTTTTCAAATTCAAGGCCTGCAAGGGGAATTAAAAGTTTCTATTTACAATAATTTAGGACAATTGGTTTTCGAAGAAGTGACCTCGAACGGGACGGTTCAGCCAGATTTGTTGCCCGGAATTTATTGGGCTACCCTAGGCTCCTCCATTACTAATGATACGATGACCACGAAACTACTTAAAAAGTAAAAGATTCAGGGATGTATAAGCAAACCAAGCGTTAGGAAAGTTACGAGGTTATACTTGTGCGCAGGCGAAATCGTTTGGGGAAAATAAGGGGAATTATGAAGCAGCGAGATTAGGGCGAGACTTATTTTTTTATTCCAGTCGCTATAAATTATTCGGTCATTATTTTTAACATAAAAGGGAGCAAATGTTGATTCTAAGGGCCATATTTCTCCTTAGTTTTACTGAAAATAGAATCCAATTTTTCTTCTGTAAACGTACTCGTGAACTCCTTACTTTTCAAAACATTTTTAATTGTAAAGAATCTTGAATTCCTAAATCAATAAAATTATTATCAATAGCGGCAAATACATAGGGAGGATGTTTTTGATTAGAGTATTGTAGTGAAGTTTTACCAAATGCGCGTTGAGAATAGATTCCTTTGCAGTTTTGAAAATTTACAGCTAAGTGTTCTATCATAATGGATTCGTAATGATCGGGGCTACATTTTGCTGCAAATATATTTATTGAATCTATTTGCAGCAATGCTTTCGAAAAATCTTGAGTGATCTATTTTGTATTCCCGATTACTGGGTGTAGAAAACAATCCGTAATAAGCCCTTCAAATAGTGCAGTGATGCCTTTGTTGCCAAAAACATAAATGGTCGTTTTTTAACTGCTTCTTCAGAAGTTATATTTTCTCTTATCACGGTTATTGCTATAACATCCGTTTTCGGTAGGAAGTATTTTCTGATTAAATATGGATCAGGTACATATTGTTGCTTTCAATGCTTTCCAATTGCTTCCTAGTGCTGCAAAAGAAATGAGTTAGCTAAATGAATGTATTAAAGTTCATATTAAATTCAAACAACTAGTGCCATTTTGTAAGGATTTTTAAGTTGTAAGTTAAGTATTGAATGTTTTCTTGAGTGATGAACAGGTTTGATATTTTGAAAATAAAAATAATTGATTTACCTTGACTTCATCAATGGTAGTGCACCGGAATTGATCTCTTATTTTTCAAGTTTTTTACAAATATCACTTAAACTATTCTCTCTATGAAAATCAGTCGTATTTTAAACACATTAAGTATGGTATTATTCTCTTCTTTTTTACTGAGCGCTTGTAAAGGAAAAGATGGAGAACCAGGTCCGAAAGGAGAACCAGGCCCGAAGGGTGATTCAGGAATCAATGTCGATTCTGGTGCGGAAGGTTCTGTTATAAAGGACGGTTTTATCAACGGGACCTTAACAGGGACGACGGTAGGAGGGAGATCATATTCTTATAATATTATTTTCAATGGATATAACAAGAGCGAATGTACCTATAACCCTAGCACGGGAGTGATTGATTTTGTTAGAGTTGCAGCAGGAGACGGGGATGTAGAGGATGGATTTGCCTCATTTACAATCGATGGTGTAACAGACTTAAATAATTTAAGTTCTGCTAATTTACTTTATGGACATTTAAAAATCGAAAAAACAATCTCGCCCGATACCGTTTTGTCACCGTATTTCAATATGCCAATAAAGTCAATGTCCAATTTGGCTTATAATTCCAGTACGAGGACCTTGACCGGTAATTTTACTATTTCAAAGACTGCGGATGCCACTCTAGGCGAAGCAACTTTTACCGGAACTTTTTCAACCAAATTAATAGTATCTTTGCAGCGTTATGGGCAAAAATAAATAACTCTCCTCTGCCGATATTTAATGTACTACATTGTGGTTGTTTCCCTTTTAAATAGGAAAACGGGATAGATTCGTTTTTCAATTAAGGTTGTTCGAAACAAATGTATCAGCACACAACGTATTCGTATCTTTTCATTGGGTTTAGCTTAAACGAAATTCTCGTTTAAGCTATGCTGCTTTAATTTATCGCCGGCTGTAAATAGGTTGGAATTAATGTGATTATGAAATTGATTTCTGTTTTTCTTTTTCTGCGATATACACCATCAATGCCATGGACATAAACACCAGCGAGGCCATTTTTTCTTCTTCCATAAATCCATTGAATACACTATGCACGGCATAAGTCAGTATGCCAAGCACAGCCATTAATATATACGAGCGATTTATTGGGTCCATGCAGGTGCGCATTAAATTAAGCCCTTTGTAAAGTATGGTAAGGTATAATAGGATATGAAGTACAAATCCCGTATACCCTGTTTCGGCCAGGTACGATAGATAGTCTGAATGCGCATGTCCACGGTTTCCGATAAAGGTGCTAGTGTACGTTAGGTCTTGTCGAACCTGAAAATTTCCGTAGAAAAATTTATACGTGCGTGGTCCAAAACCAAAAAAGGGTTTGCTGTTGCCCATGCGTATGGCGCATTTCCACCGGTTTACGCGTTCTTTGTTGCTTACATCGGTGCTAAGATTGCCCATTGATTTTACTTGTAAAGCCAAGTCTTCTTTGTTGCTGATGGCTTTGTTTTCTTCAAGTAAACCAATAATGGTATCCCAGTTTAGGACAACAATAACGGTGAGTATGGATGTAGCTACCAGGAAGAAATTTCCTGTAATTTTAAAGCGTATTGCAATATAAAAAATCAGGCTGCAGGCCAAGCTTAGCCAGGCGGCGCGCGAATAAGCAAAAAATTCGGCAACCATCATCACCAGCAACAGGAGAGATAGCAAAAAACGATGAATTGGGTTTTTGATTAGTTTACTTCCTTGATACAAGATGATGATCAACGCTATGATGACAAAGGCCAGTACCGCGCCATACACAGTATGGTCGTTAAAATAGGGCTGTGGCATGCGGTAGGCAGTACGTTGAGTAAAATCAAGTTTTGCGTGGAAGATGAATCCATTAATCATCGGGATTATCATTCCTATGCCATAAATGACAAATAGCTTATACGGTTTTTCTTCCTGTTTAAACCAAAAGTAACTGAGTATAAAAAAAGTTGAGATATAACAGAATCGGACAAAGGTAAATTTAAACGAAACGATCATTAGCTCGCTGGCAAAAGAGCAAACTATCATCCAGCATAATTCCAATAGCAATACGATGGAGATAGGATGCTTTAGCATGGGGATTAGTTCTTTCCTCATGCGTATCAAATACGCCAGAAATAATAGGGTAAGCATGCCTACCAAGGGCTCGGTGGGTAATTGTATTTGGGCATCTTCTCCCATCAGATCTACAGGTACAGACAATGGCACGAAGAAGAAAAGCATTTTAAACAAGTTTTGCTTGTTCAAAATGAAATAGCCAGTGATCAGGGCTGCGAAGGCTATAAAAAAGATGAGGTATATCAGTACGTAATTGGATACGGCGACACTGTAAAGAGACAGGGTTACCAGGAGCAGGCAAAGCACCCACAACCAGGTATCGTACGAAATGTTTTTAAGCTTAAGCACTATGCAGCAGATAGGTACTGTTTTATGGTATTGAATACATGGCGGACATATAAACCGGCCAACATAAAAAACAATGAACCCAAAAATGCAATGGCAATATTAAAGCCTATCATGGGGAAAGTGGCTTTATACATGGGCGTTGGATGATCGAGCATATAAAATTTGGGGACAGCTCGATTCATTACATTCAAGGCATTTTCATATTTGCCTTTTAAATCATTTAGTCGATTGTGTTCGTAGATATGTTTTTGCGACAACACTTCCAATTCCACTGCCACTTCGGGCTTGATCGAAGTGGAGGAAGCATGAGGTAGTAATACCTGGGAATTTACAAGTGTAATGGGGTTGGAATTGTTTTCTCTTCTCAATTGGAGTATGCGTTCACGTAAAGAATCTACTTCAGCTTTTTTCTTTACATAATCTTTCTTGAAGGATTCTACCGCCAATTCGCTGTTGGTCTTTAACATTCTTTCACGCATGCGTTGAGATAGATTCAGAATGTAGTTAACGATTTCAGCAGAAAAGAGTGGATCATGTGTTTCAGCCATAATTACAATAGACATAACATTAGTGCGATTGGCAATAATTCTCTTTCTGTATTTTTCTGCCAGCACGTCTTTCCAGTCATACTCTGTAGTGTCAATTTCATAGTAATGGATCATGTTGAATCGCTGAGTAACGGAGTCCATCAGTTGAGTAGAGTTGATAATTTGTAATAATCGATCCGCCTCTACATCGTAGCCAAACTGAGGGTTTTCAACCGCCAAATCGTAGGAGATGTTATAGGGAATAAAAAAGGAAGTTTTGGCGGAATAGCGAGGTGTGATTAAAAGCGAAACAACGATTGCAAGCAAGGTACAGGCTGTAACGGTATACGCTATCAGTTTCCAGTGTTTAATATACATTTTACCAACCTGTCCAATGTTTACCTTTTCATCAAATACATTCATAATCTATTTTATTCTATCCAGAACTTTAAACCCACATGGGTTCCATTTTATTTTGTTATTTAGCAACAAAAATACAGATTAACAATAAATGGAAAAGAATTGGTCAAAAATTCTATTTACACTTACAGGAGCATTATCTTTATTCCTGATTAGCTTTTTTACTACCGTTAAATACACCTCTTCGGATCCTCAGCTTAGTTTGCTTACCTCTCAAGCGATACTAGAGCAAGGAACCACCAATTTATACTCCTATTATAATTCAGTGAAGCCTGAGGAATTTTCGGATGGCACTTGGAAATACAGCTTACGGAAGGAGGAGAATAAAGTGTATTATTTTTATCCCATTGGTACCTCGGTTCTTGCAATTCCGATAGTAGGGATAGCAAGAGTATTGGGGTATGATATGTTACAAAAGAAGGACGATGCCCTGTGGCAATGCCTCATCGCTTCGGGCTGTGTGGCATTGATATTTATAGGGCTGCTGATGATTGGCAAGGAATATTTGCCGTTTAACGTTGCTCTTTTGCTGGCTTTCTTTTTTTGTGTTTCGACCTCCATTATAAGCGCGGTGGCATTGGCCTTATGGAGCTTTAATTTTGAAATGATTTTTTTACTCCTGGCCTTTTATCATATCATCAGGAATAAGGATCATTTGGGAAATGTAAAAGGATACAAGTTGGGCATATTTCTTTACTTCGCCTGGTTCTGTCGCCCCTCTGCACTGCCGCTTTTGGGCATAATGGCTATTTGGTTGTATTATGTAAATAAAAAACAAGCGCTGTATTATTCCCTTAGCATGCTTGCTTTGTACCTGCCATTTGGATGGTACTCCTTATCGCATTTTCATCTGATAGTGCCTGCATATTATCATCCTTTATTCTGGATTCACATGATGCCGCCCGAACAGCCTTTTTATGAGCGCCTGGCAGCTATACTAGTGAGCCCGGCGCGTGGTTTGTTTTTATTTACACCGGCTTTACTAATTCCATTGGTAGGATTATTAGTTAGAGATATAAGAAAAAATAGCCTGTACATCCTTTGTTTGATTTTATTTTTGGTTCATACCTTCATGCTTGCCCGCCAAGCCAATTGGTGGGGGGGATGGAGTTTTGGTCCACGGTTATTTGTCGATGCACTCATACCCTTGTTTGTCATGTTGGTGTTGGTTCTTCATCGGTTTTTAAAAAATTATTTTATTCTCATATCGTTCATTCTATTAACCATTCCTGGAATTTGGATTCATAGCGTTGCGGGAGGTTTTCATAAGGCTGCGTTAGCTTGGAATGATAACCCTCCCATTGACGAGTATGTTGGTTTTTACACCTGGAATTTTGATTATCCCCAAATGTTGGCAGACTCTGTTTCAAATGAAAATAAAAAAAATGAATATTTACTTTTAAGCAAACTGGAACGGGGTATTCATAAATTGAAATTTGGGGATAAGGTTGTTTTTGGCTTGGATAATTCGGCCTGTGAAGTTGGCAGAAAAGTAAATGCTCTTCCTGCGTTTTCTCACCTAAGGCTTTATTGCAATCAAGATACATTTGAAAAAGACAATGTAGACACTTTTTATGTGACGCCCAATATGCTTGATGTCTTTATGAAAGATAGTCATTTTGTAATGAAAGCTCCTGATGCACGAAATCTCAGTGAATACATCGAAGCACATAAAGATGAGCACATATTTATAGCCAGCAAGCACGAATTATTTGCAAAAATGTCAGATGCTACCTTGGCATTTTTTAAAGACCGGAACTCTAAACTTCTCAAGGTAAAAGATACTGAAGGTATTGTCATGCATCTGCATAAGGGCGCGATACTTCAGGAGTTAATCTCGGAAACTGATAAAGACCCTATGGTGTGTGAGGTGAATGGAAAAATGGTGAGGTTGTATTCTAATGGAAAAACCAGGGCTTCCATTCAAATCAATGGGAAAGAATGCAGTATTAATGATGGCGGATTTAATATTGTCTGTCTAAACGATCAGGGAGAAATAACAGATGCCGCCAGGTTTAATACACATTATATCGATGTGGAGTATCTGTATTTGTTTACGTTCTTTAGGGCGAAAAATAATCAAGAGAGGCCACGGAAATAACTGAAGTAAACGTTGTTGTTTAACCTGCTTATCTCCAAGGAAGAATTTCGATTGAAAAAGTAGGCTTAGGGCATGAAGTAATGAAGGGGGTTCAAGATTATATGGACTCTTGTTAAAATCTAAAATATATAAAAGGTGAAAATGCTACCCGTGTGTTAAAACTCAATGCTAACACAAATAAAAGTAAACTTATGCCAGTAAGCAGCAGATGTCTTTTTAAACTATTGCGATCTTCATAAAAGTAAGATTGTAGCTTTTTTCCCCAAGAGGAAAGGGGAATAAATGAAAATAAAATAGCCATTGACAAGGGCAGCCAAAACTCAGGCCTTATTTCAATATTTGTTCCTTGATTGTACGAAAATAATGCTTTGTAAAACGCAAATGTTCTTTTTACGTCATCCATTCTAAATAAAACTGTTGAAATATTTACCAGGAAAAATGTGATAAGCAGGCTTAGGAATTTGGGTAGCTTATTCAATATGCTTAGAAAAAATAATTGCTCTGCTACCAACAATATTCCGTAAAAGGATCCCCACAAGACAAAAGCCCAGGATGCTTTATGCCATAATGCCGAAATTAAAAATATCAAACACAAATTTACATACATCCTACTCTTGCCAACTCTATTGCCTCCTAAGGGGATGTATAGATAATTTTTCATCCAGGTACCTAAGGTGATATGCCAGCGTTTCCAGAATTCGGTAATGCTCGAAGATGTATAAGGCGCATCAAAATTTTCGGGTAACCGAAATCCCATCATCTTTCCTAATCCAATTGCCATGTCGGAGTACGCGGAGAAATCCATGTATATCTGCAGGGTATACCCCAGCATGGCAATCCAGGCGGAGGCTGTATCCAAATCTGAAGGATTTACATAAAAAAGTTTATCTACTCCGTAATAAGCTAGTTGATTGGCGATCAATACTTTTTTGGCAAGTCCTATGCAAAATCTATAAAATCCGTTCAATAGAAGATCGTTAGATTCTTTCCTGTCTGTTATTTGATCAGCAATTTCATTGTACCGTACGATAGGTCCTGCAATCATTTTCGGGAAATAAAAAATATACAATAGATAGTTTTTTAAGGAATGCTGGGGAGGATATACTCCTTTGTACACATCAACTAAATACGTAATCGTTTCAAAAGTATAAAATGAAATTCCCAGGGGCAACACAACGTTCAATAGGGGTATTTCAGTGCCCAATGCCGAATTTAAATTCTCAATGAAAAAATTCGTGTACTTGAAATAGAATAGTAAACCTACATTGGTAATTAAGGAAATAGATAGATAAATCTTTTTCGTGGATTTTTCTGAGGCAGCACACATCCATTTTACAAGATAAAAATCCAGGCAGGTTGTCGCTAATAAAATAAAAACGAATTTCGGTTCTGCCCAAAAATAAACCAGAATGCTTATGGTTAATAAAAATGAATTGCGTATCCATTTTCGTAATACAAAATACAGTATTAAGAAGACTGGTAAAAACCAGGTTAAAAATAAGCTACTTTGGAAGGTCATTATTTTTTTTGATTACCAATTTGTAATGCATTCAAATGAATGGCTGAATCAAGTGGAATTTTCAGGCGTTCTGATTTTTCCTTTGCCGATTTGAGAAGTGTAGGGTCGTATTGTACGTCATTCATGAGGATGGCTATTGGCAAAGGGATTCTGTTGCCCGCTTTGCTTTTTAAATCGAATAATCCGTTGTATGTATTTTCGAAGAAATTCCAGCCGAACGCTCCAAGATTAGCATCCGTGGCCATCACGATTATCACATCATGCCCAAGAATCAACCTCGCTCGATTAATTTTTTCTTCGCTGTATGGATCGCCGCCGTTATTTACATAGAGCTGTTTGTTATAGTAAAGAAAATTATTTTTCTCAAACACCTTATCTTTAAAGTCCAGCAAAGGCATCGTCCAATAATAGCTATCCGCAACGGTTAAAACCTTTAATTTTTTTTCTAATGTTGAATACGATACAACGGGATATGCCATGGGGTAACTGTTTATTTCCCACAGTAAATTCATGCCTTTGCCTACATCCTGGTCTACTTCCCTAAGTTGATTGGATACCATAATGGAATCAATGGTCATTCTGTTTAAAGGCGTATCCGTGAGCTGCTCTATTTTTCTGAGCATTGAATCGGCTGCAAGAGTTGCTCCGTATACGCTCCAATGAATACCGCATTTGGGAAAAAGCGGATAGGGGGATGTAGCTTTTTTTTCGGCAAACCACTTTCTAAAGTCAATATGGTTAATCTCTTTTTCAAGGAACAACTTGCGTATGGTTTCGTAATTACCTGGGATGCGATTGTTCAGGTATTTATCTGGAATGTATTCTGGGAAAAAGGAAGCTTTGCCAGGGGCCAACACGAATAGTAATTGAATTCCATGCGCGCGAAGAGAATCCTGTAATTTTTTTGCGATGCTTACTCTGTTCCTTAATTCCTCTTCTCCTGCATAGTCAGCACCGGTGTAGGCATTTATGTAACTGATGTCGAACAAATAATCTTCCTTGCCTACCGTAACATTGTTGGTGTATGATTTCTTATACAACCAAAATCCTAGCTGATTATGAAATCTTACCAGTGTATTTCTAAATCCGAAATTTTCATTGCACCATTTTTCTATGCTATTCTGATAAGCGCCCTTATATAGAGAGTCTAAAGTGCATGTTGGTTTTTTGGCTTTCTCATAAGCACCGTACAAGTCTTCCACAGGTACTAAACCAGAAGATTGCTGGAGGATGGGCACAAAAATGAAAACTAAAATGCCTGCTACTAAAAATTTAGTTGCCATTCTATGAGGTCTTTTTTATGGCTAAATTAACAAAATTTTGTGGCAGTTATGTATTGAACGCCTTCATTATGCCGTAGGCCTTTTGGATGGGGAGGTGTGGCCAGCCTGCTGCTCGTTCTTGTTTTCGATGAATTTTAAAAATAGAGATATACATAGGTGAGACACCTGTTTCTTTGTTTTTATCATTGATTATAAAATGGTGGAATTGGAAGCTTTATAAATGTTTGTTTTAAGATTGATATATATGCTAAAAGTCTTAATTTCCAAAATGCGTATGAACTTCAATATGATCAGCAGATTTAAAAGGCAAAAGCAACTTCCTAAAGATGAATTTATAGACCGCATTTTATGTTCGGTTGCGGGGATGACTTCAAAGCAGAATATTTATTTGATGGATGCAGCCATTGCTGCTCTTCCTGAATACTTCGATGTGTTGGAAATTGGTTCTTTTGCAGGACAAAGTGCAATTGTACTCGACTATCTGATGAAGAAGCATTCTAAAAAGGGGAAGATTGTTTGTGTGGATCCTTTTCATTACGAAGGATGGTACGATCAACAAAATCAATCGAAGGAATACTTAAATTCAGTTGCCAATCAAGCCCAGCTATCACGACATGACTATTTGGAATTCGTGGAACAGGCGTTCAGGACCAATGTGCTTTTTTTCTGCAAAGAAAATCCTCCTTTGTTGTATAAAATGAAAAGCGATGATTTTTTTCAAAAATTAAGTTCCCATCAACTGCCGGAGCTGACAGGAATGAAATTTGGTTTTTGTTATATCGATGGAGACCATAGCAAAGAGTCGGCTATAGGTGACATGAGGAATTGTATTTCTTGTTCGATTCCCAAGGCTATGATTCTTATGGACGATAGTGCCCCGCAGTATAGATATGGAAGTGCAGTTGCGGCTGACGAAATGTTAAAATGGAAAGAGGTAAAATTAATCGATGAAAATCCGAATCGGTTGTTTCAGAAAAGACATTAGTATTTTTCTCTCAAGTCGGTAAATGGCTTTTCCACATATCGGTACCATAGCGTTGCAAGGGAGAATGTAACAATGAGGTATAGGAGGTAGATAAACGTTACGGTCATTGCGGAATGACCTGTGGTGAGTGGAAGGAAAAGGTCTATGAGCGGGGAGAGATGAAACAAATAGAAGGCAAACGAAACCATACTTAAATAGGTAAATATCGTTTTAAGCAGGCCTTCCTGTATTTTTAGGTTGTACAAGGCGGGTAGCATTACGCTGAAGCTTAATGGAATGGTTGTAAAGTAGATGACATTATAAAAATATCCTTGGGTACTTGTGATTCTGAAATACATGGAAAAGATATGAAGGACTACGCCTGAAACAAATAAATGGTTTGCGTAGTCAACAAACCATTTGTTTTTTTTGTAAAAAAGTATGGCTATAATAATTCCGTACACGCTGCAATCTATCCTGGATAAAAGAGACTTTCTCATCACGGTATCCCAATGCGGATGGTACATCTCATAGAGATAGGTGCGAATCATGATTGACACTACTATGTAGGCCAGGCAAACAAAAAGCAACACGGAAATCGGATGAACGTATTTTCTGAGTGTGGCGGCGGATACTAAAAATATGGCAGGTAGCAGCAAATAGAACCATTCTTCCATGGCAAGGCTATAACTTATTGGGAAAAACCAGTCATCGGATTCCGTGATGTTATGAAGAAAGAATAGGTACTTCCAATTATAGTCTTTATGGTATCCGGTGAAATAAAATCCTACAACCAGGTTGATGCCAAGTGCGAGGTAATATACCGGTAGGGTTTTAAACCATCTTCTTTTAAGGAATATTAAAAATGAGCTTGCTGTAAAATCGTTTTTTTCAATAAACTGTTTAACTAAAATTCGCCCTATTAAGAAACCACTTAAGGCAAAGAATAATTCGATTCCGTTAATGACGAAATGAGAGATCCTGAATATTTTGGGATAAAATGGTTCGAAGAAGTGCAGGGAGTGCCCTATAAGGACCATTAGTAATCCTATACCGCGCATTACATCCAAGCCAACGTTTCTTCTTTCCAGCAATGCTTGCGTGTTAAAATAGGAAACGTGTTTTTTTAATAAGGATATCATTTATTTTGAACCATGTCAATTCTTTTTTCTCTTGGGGAAACGTTACCAATGTATACTTGCATCAAGGAAATAATTTATGAGCACACTTCGGAAGAAGGTATGTTGTGATCAAAATGAGTGACAGTACTTTTAGGTAGGTTTCTGTTGCGCTAATATAAAATTCCTTTTTATCGTTTTGGCATTTTAACTCTAATTTCTCCATAGAAATTCTCCAAGGTGCGCTACTCTTCTATGTAGAAATGCCGCTTTATTGGGGACTTTTTTGCGTGAGGGACAGAGCGAAAAGCCCGCAACTGCAGGCGCGGCGCCAAAGGCGCCATGCCTGCGGGAGGACTTGCAGCGATGGCCCGACCCGCAGTGGCGCCGATGGCGCCATGCAGGGGCACGCCATACGTTGAGACTTGAATAAGCGTTTTATGTTGGAGAAAAAACCACAATGTCGGTTCATAAATGTTCGTCTCCATTGTTCCATGATAGTCTTTGGATCGTGGATTCATGGCTGGTAACAACAATAAAAAAGCCTGACGAAATTCGTCAGGCGGAATGTGAATTTGTGAGTGGTATGTAATTTATTTCACCAACACCTTATTCATAACGGTTCGGAAAGCGTTCAGGAAGGTGTCGCATTCTGCTTTGCCAAGGTTCAGTGCTGGCAAAATACGTATGGTGTTTTTGTCGGAGGAAGAACCGGTGAAAATTTTGTGTTCCATCAGCAGGGCGTTGCGGATGTCGTTGCAAGGGATTTCCAGTTCGATGCCGATCATTAGTCCGCGTCCTCTCACTTCTTTTACGCCAGGAATTTGGGCTACTTCTTTCATGAGGTATGCTCCCATGGTAGCGGCATTTTCCATAAGGTTTTCTTTGACAATCACGTCGAGAACAGCTATGGCAGCGGCACAGGCGAGGTGGTTGCCTCCGAAGGTAGTGCCTAGCAAACTGTGTTTGGATTTGATGTGTGGAGCGATGATAATGCCTGCCACTGGAAATCCATTTCCCATGCCTTTGGCCATGGTATAAATATCGGCACTAACGCCTGCGAAGTCGTGGGAGTAGAATTTTCCACTTCTGCCGTAGCCACACTGCACGGAGTCGGCGATGTAAACAGCGTTGTTCTGATCGCACAGGCTGCGTATTTTTCTGAGGAAAGATTCGGATGCAACATGCACTCCTCCTACGCCTTGCATGCCTTCTACGATAACCGAAGAAATTTCATGATTGGCGAATGCTTCTTCTAAGGCTTTCTCATCGTTCCATGGAAGCAGGATGCTGTTTTCGGTTTGATTGACCGGTGCTACGATTGATGGATTGTCGGTAACGGCAACCGCCAGCGAAGTACGACCATGGAATCCTTTTTTGAAGGAAATGATTTTTTTCTTTCCGTTATGGAAGGACGCTAACTTAAGTGCATTTTCGTTGGCTTCAGCCCCACTGTTACACAAGAATAATTCGTAATCTGGGTGTCCGCATACAGCGCCGAGTTTGTCGGCAAGCTCTTGTTGCAATGATATAATAACGGAGTTGGAGTAGAACGCAATTTTATTGAGTTGCTCAGAAATTTTCTGAACATAATACGGGTGCGTGTGTCCGATAGAAATAACGGCATGGCCTCCATAGAGGTCTAAGTATCGAGTGCCAGTGCTATCAAATACGTAGGAACCTTCTGCTTTTACTGGTTCGATATTGATGAGTGGATATACGTCGAATAGTTTCATTTTTCTGTAAATTATAGTGGAGAACAAAGGATCAGAACGCGGCAGCTTTTAATCGCAAACCTTCTGTTTCCGGCAATCCGAAGAGCAGGTTCATGTTTTGAACAGCTTGTCCGGAGGCTCCTTTCAGCAAGTTATCGATCATGGAAATGATGAGCAGCATGCCATCGTGCAGTTCGAGGTAAACGATGGCATTGTTGGTATTCACCACTTGTTTCAAATCCGGATTTACTTCGGAAACGTGTGTGAAGGGAGCGTCTTGGTAGAACGATTTATATAGTTGTTTTGCTTCATCCAGCGTTCCATCGAAGGGCGTGTATATACTGGCGATGATGCCACGGGTGAAGTCGCCGCGGTAGGGAACGAACCAAATTTTTTGGTTGAAACCTGTCTGCATTTTTTTCAGACTTTGCCCTATTTCTTTCAGGTGTTGGTGTGTAAAGGCTTTGTACACCGACATGTTGTTGTTTCTCCAACTGAAGTGAGAGGAGGCACTAAGGCTTTGTCCGGCTCCTGTAGATCCGGTAATGGCGGTGATATGAATTTCTTTTTGAAGTTTCCCCGCAGCGGCAAGTGGTAAAAGACCAAGTTGCAGACAGGTTGCAAAACATCCTGGATTGGCAATGTGTGCAGCGGATTTAATTTTTTCGCGTTGCATTTCGGGTAAGCCGTATACAAAGGAATTGGCCGACAGGGCCAGGTTCATTTCTGCATTTTTAGCATCCAGCCTGAAATCCTGGCTAAGGTCAATGACTTTGAATCGAGCGGCGTTGAAAAAGGCGGCATTGTTTTCGATAAATTTTACAGCGTCGCCATGGCCTACGCACATAAAAAGCACATCGATGTTGGTGTCTAGTTCGCCTGTAAATTTAAGTTCGGTCATGCCGAGTAAGTCGGAATGTACCTGTGCAATGGGATTGCCAGCATTGCTGTTGCTATGAATGAAACGAATGTCGGCGTTGGGATGGTTTACTAAAATACGAAGGAGCTCTCCGCCTGTATACCCAGCTCCTCCGATGATTCCAATTTTAATCATAATCGAACACTACTTTACAAAGGATCTTTGTGATCCGGGTGAATAATGAAAAAAGAGTTCAGCGTATGTTTTTCGTCTGAACTCTTTTTGGTTATTTTCTCCAAAGAGAATTAAAACGAAGGAGTGCTCAGTCGGTCAGTAGTAGACGTTTCGGAGGCTTTTTTCACCTTGGTTAGAATAGAGGAGAATATCTTCAGCAGTTCAAAAGCTTCTTGTTTCAGTTTGCCTTTTTCTTCGGAAATTTCCGGATCCTGCACGAGGAGAAGGTTAAGCCAGTATATACTTTCTTTGGCTTCTTTTTTACAAAGTTTTATGTTGAGCATAAAGTCTTTTCTGCTAAGGGCATCGTTGGCGGCGATGTAAGCAGCGCCAATGGAGCCGGTTGCTCTGGCCAGGCGTTTGCAGTCTTCAAAATTGCTAACATCTTTAGGTAATTTTCTAATAAAAAGTCTGCATCGATAGGCAAAAATTGCAGTTCTTTTTTCCAGATCGTGACGTTTGTTGTCTGCGGGGTTCTGGGCGTTGTTGTTGCTTGTCGTAGTCATGTAATTGGGTTTTAAATAATTAAAAAAAATAAATAGTGTTATTTGGTTTCATTATTTACTAATCCATGGAACATGGCCTGGTTGGCGAGAATTTTAGAAAATCCACGCACATCATTTCCGCTCCACGTGTTGTTCATTTCTCCATATGTTCCGAATTTAGACGACATCATATCGAACGGAGATGTAATTCCTAATAAATTAAAATTGTAGGGGCTCAAGCGTACACGAACGGTTCCGGTAACGCTGGCCTGAGTATCTTCCAGAAATTTTTCAATGTTTCTCATTACCGGCTCCAGGTATTGACCTTCATGCAGCAAGGATCCATACCAGTTGCCAAGTTGTTCTTTCCAGTAAAGTTGCCATTTGGTGAGGGTGTGTTTCTCTAACAAATGGTGTGCTTTGATGAGGATCAGCGGCGCTGCGGCCTCAAAACCTACACGCCCTTTGATTCCGATGATGGTATCGCCCACATGAATATCACGGCCAATGCCAAATGGTTGAGCGATTTCGCGAAGTGCCAGAATAGTATCTACGGCCGACATTTTTTTGCCGTTAAGTCCTGCTGGTTCTCCTTTTACGAAGTCAATAGTAACTTCCTCCGGATTAGATTTGCTTACCTGGGTTGGCCAGGCCGCTTCAGGGAGATATCCATCAGAGGAAAGCGTTTCTTTACCACCCACGGAGGTGCCCCAAATTCCCTTGTTGATGGAATAAGCCGCTTTGGTCCAGTCGCGCACAACGCCTTTGGCTTTCAAATATTCGATTTCCGCTTCTCTGGAAAGTTTGTTGTCGCGAATAGGAGTGATGATGTCTACACCGGGAATGAGGATGTGGAATACCACATCGAATCGAACCTGGTCGTTGCCGGCTCCAGTGCTGCCATGGGCCACAGCATCGGCTTTTACTTCTTTGGCATAATTAGCAATGGCAAGCGCCTGGAACATACGTTCGGCACTCACAGAGAGGGGATAGGTATTGTTTTTCAATACGTTTCCAAATATCATGTAGCGAATGCAATGCTCGTAATAATAGGGTACCTGGTCTACACACAAATGTTTGGTAACACCCAGTTCGTAGGCTTTTTTCTCAATATCGGCAAGTTCTTCTTTGGTGAATCCTCCTGTGTCAACAATTACTGTATGCACTTCAAAACCTCTGTCTTCAGCCAGATATTTCACACAATAGGTAGTGTCCAAACCACCGCTAAAAGCCAAAACAACCTTTTTTTTCATTTTGTGTCAGGGTACCCGAGGTACCAATTGTAATGTTAGGATTAAATTATTTTACTGTTTCTTTTTGGTCTTTTTTCTGAAACCATTTGAGCAACCAATTTCGTTTGAACGAGAGCCATGCAGGCCAGTTGGAAGATTGGGTAACACCCTTGCGAGCATCTTCCTTTTTTTCTTCCGGATCGTAAAGCATGCCTGTGCAGAAACACATTTTACGTTGCTTGCTCATCAAGATTTCATAGTTGATGCATCCCTGGCAGCCTTTCCAGAATTCTTCGTCGTCGGTTAATTCAGAGAACGTAACGGCACGATAACCTAGGTCATCGTTTATTTTCATTACTGCGGCACTGGTAGTAAGCCCGAAAAGCTTGGCGTCCGGGTATTTGGTGCGCGTGAGCTCAAAAGCCTTTTCTTTGATTTTGGTAGCCAAACCGTGTTTGCGGAATTCAGGCGATACGATTAGGCCGGAGTTCGAAACATAATTGCCGTGACTCCATGTCTCAATATAACAAAAGCCAGCAAATTTGCCATCTTTGGTAGTGGCAATTACAGCTTTCCCTTCTTCCATTTTTTTACGGATGTAGTTAGGGTCGCGCTTGGCAATTCCGGTGCCTCTTACTTTCGCGCTCTCCTCCATTTCCTTGCAGATGGCTTCTGCCAAATGAAAATGCTCTTTTCCTGCTACCTGAACGTTGAAATCACTCATTTTTCCTTTAAGGATTTTTATTTTAATGTTGTTGAATAAATGAAACAAAGAAACTGGAATGGGAACGTCACTACAGCCTCAGCGGCAATGCCAGCCAGACAGCCCGGACAACCTTAAAGGAATTCAATAAAAGGTAATTTGTTTTCAATTTTTCTCTCAAAATAAAACTAGCTGCAAACTTACATTTAAATCTTTTAAATGCAAAGCTGAAGGGTCAAAAAGCGTTCCACTTTTTGTGGGCTAAGCTAATTGTGCCTCAAAGGGTTAAGGCGGATTTACTTGGGTACTTGCCGGTATAAGACAAATCCTATTATAGAAAAGATAATATTGGGAATCCAACAGGCCAATAGAGGGTGAATATCGCCTACATTGGCGAAGTTCCTACTTACTATTACCATGAGAATATAAATGAAGGCAAGTACAAAGCCGAGTGCTATTTTGAAGCCTGTGCCTTCCCTGGATTTTTTCGAAGAAACTACCACTCCAATTATGGTGAGAATAATCACAGCAAAGGGGTAGGTATACCGCTCGTATTTTTCAACGATGTATACCGACACGTTTTCGGCGCCTTTCATTTGTAACTCATCAATGTAAGCCTCTAACTCCGGCAAGGTAAAGGTAGTTTGGAGCATGTAGTTGTTCCCAAAATCAGCCGGGGATAAGCTGATCCGTAAGTCTTTGTTTACGCCCGTTTGGTATTGAAAGGTTCCGTTTTCCAGTATGCGCTCGGAGTAAACGTCGGCATGCCATACGCTATCTTGTTTGCGCCAGTCGAGCTTGTCGGTTTTAAATTTATATTTCAGCACATTGTTCTCAAATTTTTCCAGGGTAAAGCGATATGCAATGTTTAGCTCGCTGTTGTAATTTTCGAGGTAAACGTAAGTGTCGGGAGAGATTTTGATGTGGACGTTGTGCCCCTCAAAATTATAATTCCCCTCGAAGTATTTGTTTTCAAAATCAATTCTACCCTGGTTTGCCCTTGGAATAACCCAGCCGATCAGATAAAAAGTCAGGAATGCGATAATAGTGGCTCCAATCAGGTAAGGCACCATGATGCGTACATAACTCATGCCGCTGCTCAGCATGGCGATAAACTCGGTATGAGCTGCCATACGCGCGGTGATAAACACGGTAGAGATAAAAATCAAGATAGGAGTAAGCATGTTGGCGATCCATGGAATAAAGTTGAGATAATAATCCACGAATACGGCCGTCATGGAAACTCCACTAAACAGAAAATCGTCCAATCGTTCGGTTAGGTCTATCACACAAATTACCGTGATGATTAACAAAACGGTAAAAAAGAAAGTTACCAGGAATCGTTTGAGTATGTACCAGTCTAAAAGTTTCACGTAATAAAAGTACGAATAAATTTACAATAGCACAGCGCTTACAACCTGCGCATCACCTGCTCCACCATGTGCTTTTTCCAAGTGGTAAATTCACCAGCCTGAATTTTTTGCCTGGCTTGTTTCATGAGCCATAAATAAAAACTTAGGTTTTGTATGCTGGCAATTTGTGCACCTAAAATTTCACCACTTATTACCAGATGCCGGAGATAGGCCTTGGTATAATAATCGTTAAGAAAGCTCGGTAAATTGGGATCTATTGGTGAAAAATCATTCTTCCACTTTTCATTTTTGATGTTAATGATTCCTTCGGAAGTAAACAGCATGCCGTTGCGGGCATTGCGGGTGGGCATAACGCAATCAAACATGTCGATGCCATGCGCAATACATTCCAGCAGGTTGGCAGGAGTGCCCACTCCCATGAGGTACCGGGGTTTATGCGTTGGTAAAATCTGGCAAACCAATTCTGTCATTGCATACATATCATCCGCCGGTTCTCCCACCGAGAGTCCACCGATTGCATTTCCCGGACAATCTTTTTGAGCGATGTATTCAGCCGAAATTTTTCTCAATTCGGGGAAGGTACTGCCTTGTACAATCGGAAATAAAAATTGATTATACCCGTATACCGGCTCTGTTTTGTTAAAACGATCAATGCATCGATCGAGCCATCGATGGGTGAGTTCCATTGATTTTTTTGCATAGCTGAATTCACAGGGATAGGGCGTGCATTCGTCGAAAGCCATAATAATGTCGGCACCGATGATACGTTCGGTATCCATTACATTTTCGGGCGTAAACAAATGCGTACTTCCATCGATGTGTGATTTAAACCGGGCACCTTCTTCCGATATTTTGCGCATTTCGGCCAGAGAATATACTTGGTAGCCACCACTGTCGGTTAATATTGGTTTTTTCCAACCGTTAAATTGATGAAGTCCGCCTGCACGTTTCAGGGTATCAAGACCTGGTCGCAGGTATAAATGGTAGGTATTACCCAAAATAATTTGGGCTTGAACATCGACCTCTAATTCTTTCTGATGCAATGCTTTTACTGACCCTGCCGTGCCTACGGGCATAAAAATAGGAGTTTCGATTTCTCCATGGTCAGTAAATACCCTACCGGCTCTGGCATTAGAGTTTTTGTCTTGGTGTTCTAATTTGAAAAACATGTCTTTTCTTACAAACGACAAACTTACATAAATCCAAGTGGATTGTCGTTTCGGCCACTAAAAAATGTAAGCGGAACCGGGCATTTATGTCATCCGGTTCTATTGATCACCTGGATTGATTCCTGGCGTCCTTGGGTTATGGAATACCGGTAACTATGCTTACTATTGTGGAATGTTTAAGCGCGTTTGAACGGAATATATTGATGATTTACCTCGTATGTTTATTGCTTCTTATGTTCATGGTCCAAGGCATGGTGGTAGTGCGTTGCAAGGGGCTTTTGAATTTGCCAACGTTTCATGCGCCAAGGATTACGCCTAATGTAACAGTCGTTGTAGTGGCGCACAACGAAAGTCGAAATTTACGTGTGTTGGTGCCAGCCTTATTACGACAACAGTATGAAAATTTTGAAGTTTTGGTAGTGCTTGATCGTTGCAGCGACGATTCGGAAGATTACTTAACGAGTTTAAAATCTCCGCTCTTGCACATTCTGAAATCGGAAGGAAGAGAAGGTTGGAATCCTAAAAAGGCCGGTATTGCCCTCGCTGCGGAAACGGCAAAGGGTACTATTTTGCTTTTTACCGATGCCGATTGCACACCGTTGTCTGATCGATGGATTTCTTCTATGGCGGAAGCGTTTCAACCACAAACAGATTTGGTCATTGGCTATTCTCCGTATACCTACCAGCCTGGTTTTCTGAACAAAGTAATTCAATTTGATACCTTATTTACTGCATTCCAATACTTGGGACTAGCAAGTGCGGGCAATGCGTATATGTCGGTGGGAAGAAACTGGTCCTATCGAAGTACAGTGTACCAATCCCTGGGTTTTGGGAAAACTGCGTCCATAACAGGAGGAGATGATGATTTGCTCTTTCAGCGATTGCTGAAAGAAAAAAATTATCAAGTGAATATTAAAGAAGAAAGTTGGGTAGAGTCATTACCACATGAAGATTGGCGCAAATGGTTCCGCCAAAAGCGCCGGCATCTCTCGGTGGGACGCCATTATTCCTTGAAAAAGGCTTGGTTGCCAGGTGTTTTTTTGTGGACTTGGTGGATGTACTTACCCTTGCTCGGAATCTTGTTCTTTTCGAATTTTTGGCTGGCTGTGGTGTTTTTTATTCTTCGACTGTTGGTTATTGCCGCTATTTTTTACATTATTGCAAGAAGCTTAAGGACTAAGATTACATTTGTAGAGTATATTCTGTTGGATATATTTTATAATATTTGTTACTTTATGCTTTCGCTTTCTGTGCTATTGTCGAAGAAAGTTCAATGGAAATAGATAAGGAGTTTTCTGAAAAGGCCAAAAAAGATTTTTTATTGGTCGAAAGAGCTAAGCAATCCGATGAAAAGGCTTTTGCTGAACTTATGCAGCGCTATAAAAAGCCTGTATACCACATGATTCTTAAGATGGTGAGGAATGTGGACGATGCCGAGGATCTTACCATTGAGGCATTTGCCAAGGCGTTCAAGAACCTCAAGAAATTCAATCCCGATTTTACGTTTAGTACCTGGTTGTTCCGCATTGCGACGAATAACTGTATTGATTTCATTCGTAAGAAAAAATTGGAGACCATGAGCATCAATAACACGTTCAAGGATGACAATGGGGATAATGTAGATTTGGAGATCAAGGATTTTAACCTGGACCCTCAGGAAGAGGCTATTAAGGGAGAAAAGATTGATATCATACAATCTATTGTTACCAAGCTCCCACCTAAGTATCAGATTTTGGTTAAGTTGCGTTACTTCCAGGAGCTATCCTATGAAGAGATTGCGGCAGAAATCGATGCCCCGCTTGGGACTGTCAAGGCTCAGCTGCACAGAGCCCGTGAATTGCTATACGACTTAGTAAAAAATAAAAAGGACGCCATTTAAATTTTTTGTTGTCCTAAGATTGCACCTTACCTTTTGCTCATTTTATGGAGGTACTTACTAGATATTTTCCGGATTTGTCTGCGGATCAAGTAGAGAAGTTTGGAAAGCTGGAAGCCTTGTATGCTGATTGGAATTCAAAAATCAATGTTATTTCCCGAAAAGATATTGATTCTTTGTATGTAAAGCATGTCTTGCATTCCTTAGGTATTTCCAGGGTTTGTCCATTTAAACCAGGCGCTAGTATTTTAGATGTGGGCACGGGAGGCGGTTTTCCAGGAATCCCGTTGGCAATTTTGTTCCCCGAAGTTCAATTTCATTTAGTGGATTCAATTGGTAAAAAAATCCAAGTGGTGCAAGGGGTGGTGTCGGCCTTGGGTTTGGCCAATGTACAAGCTGAACAGTTGCGAGCCGAGCAAGTAAAGGGGAAATTTGATTTTGTAGTAAGCCGGGCGGTAACTCAGATTGGAGAGTTTACTACCTGGGTCAAAGGAAAATTCAAACCCTCTTGTATTCATTCCCTGCCCAATGGGATATTATACTTAAAAGGAGGAGACCTTACCGAAGAACTAGAAGCGATTCAACATCTTGTCTACATGGAGTACGCACTGTCGGATTATTTCAGGGAAGATTTTTTTGAAACGAAGAAAGTACTTTACGTGCAGTTATAAGTACGGTTATACTGTGGGATAATTTTAGTTCACATACCATGGTAGTTAGTTTGTCTTCTGGTTTTATTGCCGATAAGTAATACTTTCATAGACAGTACCTTAATGGAAAATGAAAATATTTTTGTATGGTAGCGAGGCGAACCAAGCTAGTGGTATTTAATTGATTATCAAATTATTATGTTGAAAATTATTCGGGCTTTCTTTGGTACATCCAAATGACTTTAGTAGTTTTGTATCGTGTAATAAAAGATATTTTTTTTTATACAATATTGAGTGTCCTGGTTGTAACATTTATGATTGCATAAGTGTCCTACCGGAAAAGTAAAACTAAATAGTAACGTATAACTAATTCTAACCCAATGAATAAAAGATTAAGTCTTCTTTTGTTCGCCCTTGTGGGAGGCATGATGACAGCTTACGGTACCGATCCTCAGGAAAAATATACCCTGCTGAGGATCAAGCCCAAAGCCATCACAGCACCCTATGGATCGAAACAAAATCATCAGAGTCAATATAAGCGCTGGAAAGGGCTTAAGTACTCAGGGTACATCCGTTCATACAATCAATTTAGGTCAATGCCCTACCGTTATTCCGGACCAGAGCAGTTGATAACCGTTAATGGATTGGATGTACAGGCTGGAAATTATACTGGTTATCAGGAGCCAATGGCTCTGTTTCGCTTAGAAGGTGCCCCCACCGCACGCACCAGTTTCAAAGTGGAATATATGTTCGATAACCAAATGATCGGTAAAATCCGTGAGGATTCGACCGGAGGCTATAATGGAGGAACCAAGTTGCAAGGTACCTACGGTATCGCGTCCAACTACAATCGTCGTTTTATGCCGTATCGTATTTTCCAGTTCACAGGAAATGCAAGCACCGCCATAGGGGAATTTAATTTGATAGCAGGTGGTGGTGTAAACTGGTATCGTTTGAGCCCATTTACTTTATGGAATTATGAGTATCGCGATGATATGTTTGAGCGATACCCTTGGGACCCTGAGCAACATGCCTGGAATAAGTACAATGTATTTTATGGTTCTCAGAATATTGCCCGCGACTCCCGCTGGGGGAATACAGCTACGCAAGGATTTATTATCGAAGGAAAAAATCTTCCGAAAGGATTTGGATTTAGTTTCTTGTATGGAAAAACTGACAACAGTGGTGGCTTCCAGACATATAATACCAAAATCCCCAAGAACCTGGTGGCTGCCCGTTTGAAGAGAAGTGTTTCAGGACACGAGTTTGGAAGTAACTTCTTTATGCAATACGGATTTACCGATGGAGCTGCCATCAGCCGAATACGTCAACAAATTATTACGGTGGACGGTCGTCTTAATTTCTCTAAGTTTAAAATATTTTATGAATTGGGTGCTGGTCAGTGGCAAGATGGTGTGGTAGACAAAAAGACGTATGAGTTCATCACAGGAAATAAACCATCTGGCGATTCCATCACTCCAGCAGGTAGAGACTTTGGATGGCATAAAGATCCATTCAAAAATAACCGTGCATTCAGTTTGCATTTCGATATCAAAAAAGATTGGTTCAATTTCCCCATTTCCATGCAATTGTTCTCCATTGGAAAAGGCGTTGTGAATGCCAACAGTCAGGTATTAAACTCAGCGAATGACCATGCGGTAGGAACTCCTGCAAACATTGGGTCTTCTTTCGATATTACAACGATGCAAGGGGCAATTACCGACATCGGACAAATGACCAACAATCGTCAGGGGATTTATTTAAAGCACGAAAATGGGTATGGTCCATTAAAGGTAATGGCTGCTTGGGGTGCAACCCAGGAAATTGAAAATGATACAGCTAATACAGCCAATATGATTTCTTTCTGGCATCAGTCAAATCCATTCATACGTTCCCGTTTTACTTACTTTACTGGAAACACTGGTCCTTACGGACGAATTACCAGTATTTTCCGTCGTACGTATGAAAAGTTCACAATCTCGGATTCAACCATCAACTATAAAAAATCATTCAACACCTTATCATTAGGTCTTAAGTATAAATTGAATCTGTTTAACAGAGAGTTGATTTTGGCTAATTACAATTTATACAACAGTGTTGGAGATAAACTAGGCTTTGCCCAATTCAACGACGAAGCGTTCTTGCGTACCTTTTTCGAAGAGTTTATGGTGTTTTATGCCTTGCATCCGAAAGTTACCGTTCTTGGATTCTACTCTTTCGAAACAGTGAAAGGTAATTACAGACTAAACATTGCAGACGGAGATGGGAATGAAGTTACCAACACGGTGGCTATGTCGGATCGCAAAAATTATAAAACAGTGGATCAGTTTGGAAGTGGACACGGCGTTGGGATTGATTATGATTTCGCTAGCAAAGCAGGAATATTTATTCGTCATCGCTGGTTTAATCATTCTGATAAGAATTTCAAGCTGGATAAATTCCGCGGACAAGAAACAACAGTTGAACTTAAAATATTTTTCTAAAAATAAATGCGTACTACGATGAGTAACATGACCTTAAAAATAAAAATTGCCGCAGCATTACTTGTTGCAGGAACTCTGGGTCTGAACGCACAGACAGTGTATTTCAATGGACTAGGCAGGGCTTTGGTGACTACCGAAAATTTAAAAGGTAATATATTATCACAAGTAGATTCTTCGTTTTCTCCTTTGAAAACAAAAGATACTACTTCCAACAGAAAAAGTACCGACGGGTATACGTTGTTTGACTTGGGTATAAATGCTCAGCCAAGCGAGGTGTTGAGAGCGAGTGCTATCCTCCGTATCCGAAATGAATTCGGTGGATTTTATGGAGATGGAAGTAATCTTCTTTTCCGTCAATTGCGCTTGGATGGTATCATTGCCAAAAAAGTAAAGTATGAAATTGGTGATATTGATTTAGAATTAACGCCATACACTCTGTATAACTTCAATGAAAGCTATCATGAATATGAAGCTGATTTATTTGCGCTCAGGAGAAGTGTCGTACATTATGAAAACTTCAATTTCGGGAATAAATGGCGCATGCAAGGTGCTAATGCTGTAGCGAACTTTCGCTTTACCAAGATTATCGAGAAAATTGGATTGAGAGCATTTGGTACAAGAACAAACAGTGCAATCTTTAAAAATCAAACTTCACCAGATCGATTAATTGCCGGTGGTCGTTTTGATTTGGTACAAAGTCAATACTTTCAAATGGGTGCTACTTTTGTTGGTCTTACCGACATGCCGCAAACCGTAGCCAGCGCTGCTTCCGTTTATAAAAATGATGTATTGACATTTGACGCTAAAGGAACCTATGGTACAGAGAAAATTGAAGTATCCATATTAGGTGAGGGTGGTTTTTCCCAAAACTCCTATGTTCGTGCAGGAATTGATACTGCCAAAGGTGATGATTATTTCTATGATGCGGGTGTGGCTGTGCGTTACAAGCCTTTAAACCTGAAAGTGTTTGCCAACTACCGCGATGTAGGATATGATTTCAGCAGCCCTACAGCTCAATCACGCCGTATTCACGATTATGGGTATGCTACTCAGTATTTCGGACAAGTATTCAGCAATACGAGACTTCGCACAAACATTCTTGAAAGTGGGGAGTTATTGGCAGGAACTACTTTGTTGGATCGTATGATGGATGAAAACATTCGTAACTTGAATGTTCAAACTTCACTGATGCCATTTATGCCACAATACAATAACGTAACTCCGTATGGACAAGCTACACCAAACAGAAAAGGTTTTACTTTCGGGGTTAGCGGTGGAGAAACTGATCGCACCATCAAAGGAGAAGCTGCTGTTGATATGTTGTCTGAAATCGTTGGAGAAGGAACTCCAGACAAAGAAACGAGAGATTTTACAGCGATCCGTGCAGGGGTGCTATTCAATGTAAATCGCGTTATTCGTTGGGAAAAAGGATTGGCTATTAAATTGGGTTACCGTTCTGAAAACACCTCTCGTGGTGGTGTCAACAAGATCGATTTCTCCTCTACCTTACTCGATGCCGGAATAACTGCTGAAGTGGTAAAACAATTGGATTTAATGATTGGTTACAAAGCGTTAATGGCTGAAGGAAATGAAGTAATTGCAATGAGAAATTCATTGAATCAGATTGCAAGCTATCAGATCTTTAATGTTAAGGATAACCAAAGTATAGTTTCTTACGGGTTACGTTACAGATTCAGTAAGAATACATATTTTACAGCACAAGGAGTTCATGCAGGGAATACATTCAGAAAAGAAAGTCTGAATTACAGCATCAACCAATTGTTCCTGAATTACACCATGATTTTCTAGAATTTAACCTTTAAAGAAAGACTTCTATGAAACGTAGAATTTTAGGAATATCGGTAAGCATAGTATCAGCGGTGTTGCTGATACTATCCTGTAACCGAAAGTCTGATCCAATTGGCCCCGAGTATTTTGTTGCTCCAGCCGATTTTAGTGTAAAATCATTTACACTGCCTTCAGACAGTTTAAATTTCCGAGTTGAAAAATGTACCATCAATGCTGAGTTTTCCCATAAAGTTAGTTGGACCCTAACATTTAAAGGGAATAAAACAGGTGCTGTCATGACTTATACAGGTGCCAGCGATGCGATCAATTCCAGTGTACTGCTTTGGAATGGAGTTCATAAAGACCTTTACTTTTTTAAGAAAGAAGATGTAACGGTTACGCTTACATTCTTCGGATCTGAGATTGTAAAAACAGGAAAGGTATTCATCAAAGGAACTCGTAACTACGCCGAAAATCCGATGAATGTGTACTTGGCAAAAGGGGATAGTAACGGTTATGAAAAATTTCTTGCGGGAAATACATTAAATAACTTTGGAAGCTTCGGAGCTCAGTTTACTTTTGAGCAAGTGGCAGCCACCACTCGCCGGGTTATTGATACATCTATTGCTTTGGAAGGAAATAAGGTATTCCAGATTAATGGTTCTGACGGAGGCGGTTTTTTCATCGGTGGTATGCAACATCGCAGAAAGCGTACAGCCCCAGGAATTGAGCCATACTTTTTCGATAAGGCTGGTTGGACTCCTGATCCATCCAAGATTTACTACAATATATTTGTATATGGAACGGGGCAAGCCAATGCTAGAATGAATCTTGAGTTTCATGAGGCAGATTTATCCAGTAATTCCATAAAACCAATTTCTGCTGCACAATGCGCGTCTGGCGGAGCTGCTGCGATTGACGAGCATAGCCCGTGTTTTGATGATGCTTACATTGCCGTAATAGATATATCGCATACCGGATGGAAAATGTTTTCAGTAAGATATTCCGACATGACCAAGAGTGCGGTAGCTAATAATGGTAACAATGGAAATGGTGTAATGGAACCAAACAGAGTGCACCGTATTCAAATTGGAGTGAACACTACTCCGAATAATAACTCGGTAAATGCCATTTGGGATTTCCCCATTATTACTTACGGCGGGCCTTTCGACCCAACAAAATAAACAGGTGGTTTAACCCAATTATTTTTGCAAAATGAAACTACAAAACAGCATATATTCACTTTCTCTAGCTTTGTTGCTGGCGGCTTGTACCGCCGAGCAACCAGTGCTGGACGACAGTGCTCAGCTCGCAGTAGAAGAGGAGGCTGAAAAAGGCACTCCCATACTGCAATCCAATAAAGGTATATTGGATGACTTCAGTGGAGAAATCTGGAGTTGGTGGGTTGGAAACGACCAACTTACTCTTTCAAAAAAAGGCGATACATTAAAAGTTGTCGCTAAAAATGTAGGTCCTAAGTATACTCCTTTTGGTAGAGAAATGAACCTTTATGATTTGTCTAAAGGGCCAATTCTTAAAGTTCGCATGAGAGCAGAGGGAGCTACCGCTCCTTTAATTGGGATTTCGCTGAAAGATGTGAATACTTTCGATACCAACGCCGATCGTCCGAAAAATAAAATCAAAACAGGCACCGGGTACATGGATTACTATTTTGATTATACCGATCGTTGGAAGCAATCCTGGCCGAACAACCAAAAGGTTGACGAGACCATGATTCGTGAAATCATGATCTTCATCAATCCGGGTGGAGCAGAATGGACTGGAACTCTTTTCATTGATGAAATCAAAGCAATCTCTCCCGATGAAATGCCTAAAAAGGCAGCCACCGTGGGAGGTATCATTGATGATTTCTCTGAAGAGATTTATAGTTGGTGGTCTAGCAGTGACAAAATCATGCTGGAACGTAAAGACGAAATGCTTCATATTTCTATGACAGAAGTCGGACCAGGATATGAAACGATGGGCCGTGGAATTGAAGCGATGAACTTTAATGCAGGCGCTCAGATTATTCGTGTAAAAGCCCGTGCAGAGGGTGCCGTAGCTGATTTCCGAATTGACTTGAAAGATAAATCGGGTATTGTTACGAATGCTTCTCCTGTAATAAATAAGATTGAAGTTTCTTCCGAATTCAAAAACTACTTCTATAACTACAAAGGCAAATACACACAGGCCTGGCCAGAAGCTCAGAAAGTAAATGCTGACGCTATTCAGGAGGTTTTATTCTTCGTAAATCCAGGAGGAAACCCTGGACCATATACCGGGAAAGTAATCATCGACGAAATGGAAGTGATTACCGAGGCGAAGATGAATGACTTGAAAGGTGTGCCCAGTAGCAATGGCACAGCAACCCCTTCTTACCCGATGGTGGACGGTAAAATCCTTATCGAAGATTTCTCTAAAGAGCCAGCCAGTTGGTGGAGTGGAAGTGAAAAAATCGCTTTCTCTAAAGACGGTGAAGCGCTTAAAGTAGTGGTGAATGGTGCCGGCCCTAAGTATGAAGTATTTGGATCTGGTCTTAAAACCTTAGATTTCACCAATACTCCGGTTTTGAAAGTAAGAATCAAAGCAGTAGGTGGAGACGCTAATGTTCGAATTGATGTGAAGGATTCAGAAGGAAATACCACGAATGCTTCCCCCAATGTTGTAAGAGTGCCAGATGGTGCCGATTACGCTGATTACTATTTTGACTTTACGGGCAAATACACACAGTCATGGCCGGATGCCAAAGTGGTAAATCCAAAACAAATTACTGAAATGGTACTCTTTATAAACCCAGGAAGTACCCCGTATTCAGGAACGTTATTTATCGATGACATCCAGTTATTGTCACCGGATCAAAAGAAATAAAATTTTAAATGTTACGTCAGGGAAAGAATTATGTCTCAATTTTGGCATAATTCTTTCCTTATGTAATTTAGGTATTTAAACAACCCTAAACATGATTAGAAAAGCAATCTTTACCACCTGGTTGATTTCTGCGGGCCTTGGATATGCCCAGCAGTCCGACAATGTTCGTGTCAATCAGATTGGGTTTTATCCATCGGGGGCAAAAGTAGGAATTGTTGTGGATGCCAAAAGCCCGGATTTTTATTTGCTAAATGTGCAAACTAAAGATACCGCCTTCAAAGGAACCTTAAAAAATGCTGGCGTTTGGGAGTATTCTGCTGAGAATGCTTTCAAAGCTGATTTTACCAAATTTAACAAGCCTGGCACTTATGTATTAGGTTCCAGAGGAGTAGGAGAATCTTTCCCTTTTGAAATTAAAGAGAAAGCGCATCTGGCACTTGGTAAAGGCTTACTTCGTTTTTACTATTATCAGAGAGCTTCAATTGACTTACCGGAACAATTTGCTGGAAAAGTATTTGCCCGAAAAGCAGGTCACCCCGATAATCAAGTATACGTGCATGCTTCTGCTGCCACTGAAAAGCGTCCTGAAAATACGGTTATTTCTTCTCCTAAAGGCTGGTACGATGCTGGTGATTACAACAAGTATATCGTCAACTCCGGTATAAGTACTTATACTTTGCTGGCACTGTACGAGCATTATCCAAAGTACTTTGATACCTTAAATTTAAATATCCCTGAATCCGGAAATAAAACCCCTGACATACTGGATGAAATTTTGTGGAATGTTCGTTGGATGATTACCATGCAGGACCCCGATGATGGAGGTGTTTATCATAAACTAACCAACGCAAACTTCGATGGTAGCATTATGCCTGAAGCCGCCAACAACAAGCGTTGGGTGGTGCAGAAATCAACGGCTGCTACCCTTGATTTTGCCGCTGTGATGGCTATGTCGAGCCGTATTTATAAAAAATACAACAAACCATTTGCCGACTCCTGCCTGAAAGCTGCCATTTATGCGTATCAGTGGGCTAAAAAGAATCCCAATAAGTTGTACAATCAACCCTTGATGAATGCTAAGTTCAATCCTGATGTTCAGACGGGTGCCTACGATGATGCTAACGTAACAGATGAGTTCCAATGGGCGGCCATCGAATTGTTCGTTGCAACAGGTAAATCCAGTTACTTCGAAGATGCAAACGTGGAGTATTCTCTTCGCAGTGGTTTTGGTCTGCCAGGCTGGCAATCGGTTAATACCCTGGGCTTGTACACCTTGGCTTTCCATAGAAGTCGCTACCCTGAATTGAAAGAGGTAATGGACCAGGTAAAAGACAAATTAGTTTCGATGGCTGCAGAATACAAGGAGTATGCACTGTCCAAATCTCAATTTGGTGTAGCCATGGGTAAAGATAAAAGTGATTTCAACTGGGGTAGTAATTCATTTGCGGCCAATGAAGGAATGATGCTGATGATGGCGTACGAAGTAACTGGGGAAGGCGCATTTTTAGATGCAGCGCAGTCGAACCTCGACTATTTGCTGGGAAGAAACGGTACCAATTACTCATACGTTACTGCGTTTGGTGAAAAATCTACGCGCAATCCTCACCACCGCCCAAGTGAAGCGGATAATGTAGAGGATCCGGTGCCAGGGATGCTGTCCGGAGGGCCCAATCCAGGCCAAGAAGATGGTGGTAACTGCGGTGGTAAATATACCTCCAAGTTACCTGCCAAATCGTTCATTGATGATAAATGTAGCTATGCTTCGAACGAAGTAGCCATCAACTGGAATGCCCCTATCGCTTATCTGGTATTTGCATTGGAGGCAAACAAAAAATAATACAGCTGGTATAGCGAAGAGTACAACGGGTCACCAATCAAATGGTGGCCCGTTTTTTTAACGAAATATTGTTTTTTGCGTAAAAGACAATATGTTCTTTTAAATAAAATACCCTTTATTGAAATTCCGCAAATCACACGATTGCCTCATGTAAGTATTCTGCGTAGTTCCCTTACTAGCATGCTTATTGAATTACATCCAGGTAATTTTCAATACACAATTGAATTTTTGGCTTACCAGACACATTTCGTGAAATGGGTCGTTCGTGGTCTTGACAGCCAAATTCAAGGAAACTGTTGGTATGAATTTTCACGGAAAACACATCTAACACACGGAATTGTACTTTCTTTCGTTATCTGAAAAATACAATTCATGGCGTTGTGCTTGCTGAATAATGATAAAGATCAAGTATTTTTTTAAAATGAAAGATGTATATTTACCACAGAAACAGTAGTAGTTGAATGTCCAAAATCATTAAAGTTAGATTTGTAGATAAAAACAAATCTGAATTCTATGCCACCCTCAAAGAACGCGTAGACTCCTATTTCAAGCAAAACAATCTATCCAAAAACGCAAACGGTTTGATGTACTTCAAGAGTTTCTTTTTTCTTGGAGGTGTGTTTTTGTTTTATGGTTTAATTATTTCCAACCAGTTCTCGGCCATGACAATGCTTGGCTTTGCGGTTTTGCTGGGAATGTTTAAAGCCTTCGTTGGTTTTAATGTGTCGCACGATGCTATTCACGGCTCTTATTCAAGCGACGATCGCATCAATAAATTGATGGGATATAGCTTTAACATCATTGGTGCCAGCAAATCGGTATGGAATGTATCGCATAACATTGTGCATCATACCTATACCAATATTCCAGGGCATGATGAAGATTTAGAGATTGCCCCAGGGCTTGTTCGTGTATCCGAACATGATAAGAAGTACTGGATTCAGCGCTTTCAGCATGTGTATGCATTTATGTTGTATGGTCTTGCCAGTTTATCATGGGTATTTAGAAAGGATTATGTAAAATTCTTTAGTAAGACAATAGGCCATCATGATAATACGCATCATACCGTGGAAGATTATATTGACCTCTTTTTGTTTAAGATTCTTTACTACGTAAATTTTATCGTATTACCCTTGGTATTTCTGGATATAACCTGGTATCAGTTTATTATAGGTTTCCTATGCATGCATATCGCAGAAGGACTTGTATTGGGATTAGTGTTTCAACTAGCCCATGTGGTGGAAGGTGCAGAGTTTCCCGAACCTAATGAACAAGGAAATATAGAAGAGGCCTGGGCTGTACACCAGATGAAAACAACTGCTAATTTCGCTTGTGAAAGCTGGTTGGCTTCGTTTTTATGTGGAGGTTTGAACATGCAAGTGGAACATCACCTCTTTCCTAAAGTATGCCATACGCACTATCCAAAACTATCTAAAATCGTGCGTGAGACTGCAAGAGAATTCAACGTGCCCTATATAGAGAATAAAACGTTTATCGGGGCCTTAAAATCACATTATCTTATGTTGCGTCACTACGGATTGGAAGCGCAGCAGACGCCTGCATTAGCAGGAGTATAATAATAGATCTCAAGCCTGGTAATCAGCCAGGCTTTTTTTTGCTTAACCGAATAACCCAAATCCTGATTGTATGCCGCTCCGAATATGCATGTTGGTTACTACCGACCTTGTTACGGATCAGCGCGTACATAAAGTGTGTAGCTCGCTGACCAATGCTGGCCACCATGTGCATGCCGTAGGCAGGGTTAGAAAAGCTAGTTTGAATCTTGCCAAAAGGCCCTATGCTACTACACGGCTAAAACTTTTTTTTGAGAAAGGTCCATTTTTTTACGCTGAATTTAATCTTAGAATTTTCTTTTGGTTATTGTTTTCTAATGCTGATGTATTTGTGGCGAATGACCTGGATACTTTGCTTGGAGTGTATTGGGCTTCCCGCTTAAGGAAAAAACAATTGGTTCTGGATAATCATGAATACTATACAGGAATGCCTGAATTGGTGCATCGTCCAAGAACAAAGGCAATATGGAAACGAATTGAACGAAGCATCTTTCCTAAACTCCGATATGTAATTACCGACACGGATGCCAAACGTGAATTGTTTGAAGCAGAGTATCAAAACAAGGTACGAGTAGTTAGAAATGTACCGGTGTGGAATCCATCGCCTACGCTACCCGAAGTGCCGGCCTTAGCTCCTCAGCGAACTATCTTGTTGTACCAGGGAGCTGGCATAAACATTCAGCGTGGAACAGAAGAACTTACGGAAGCTATGCAATTTTTAGACGATACCTATCTTCTTGTCTTTATAGGAAGCGGAGATGTATTGCCTTACCTAAAGCAACGAGTAATATCGTTGCAACTTCAGCACAAAGTTCTGTTCATTGATAAAGTCCCCCTGGATGTATTGCAAGCCTATACTCGTCAGGCTGCGCTTGGTTTTACACTGGATAAGCCGGTGAGTGAAAATTACACTTGCAGTTTACCTAACAAACTATTTGATTATGTTCATGCGGGCGTACCTGTAATTGCTTCTCGACTTCGGGAAGTAGAAAAAATGGTCCTTCGATTTCAAATAGGAGGGTTCATTGATTCGTATGAGCCTTCCCATATTGCAGAAGTAATCCATCAAGCGGTAACGAGTGGATTGGTAAATACCTGGAAGCAGAATTTAATGGAAGCTTCACGGCAAATTAACTGGCAAAACGAAGAAAAAACGCTGTTGTCTATGTATGCTGAAATAGAAGAATATCTAACCAAAATACCGGGATAAGATACGCGTATAGAATTCTTTTTTCCGTCGGAAAGTGCTACCCAGCAAGGGAATAGAGATGGGGGCATCTTTTGACTTAGGAAATCTTCATTACCTTTTTCCAGCTAAGATAATTCAATATTCGCCAAAGCCTGTTAATTTTTAAATCCTGACCATGTTGGATGAAACTACTCAGGTTTTTTTTCAAAACCGGAATATCAATCCATTCATCCCTGGAATCTTCTACCAAGTCGGAAAAATATTCATGCATGGCATGAATCCACTTTTCTTCGGTGGTTGCAAAACCGACTTTGTCTTTTCGCAATCGTAAAGCTTCCGGTACCACCTGTTTCATGCATTCCCGAAGTAGGTATTTGCTTTGGTGCTGCTGTATTTTGATGTTCCCTGGAATGCCAAATACATATTCAATCAGGGAATGGGCATCGGAAAAGGGGGTACGTGTTTCAATGCCATGATGCATGGAATTACGGTCTCCGACGCGCAATAAGTGTTTTAGTTCTCCTTGTGTGAATTGATAATGCAAAAACGAGTTTAGTGGGAGTTGATATCGTTGATAGTGTTGAATAAAATCGTCTGCATGGTTGTTCCATAAGCTTGGTCGGATACAGGTATTTTCAGGAATGCTGCGTTGGTAGTACTTGTAGAAAAGAACCGGTGAAAGTTGAAACAAACGGTTCTTCAACATAAATGAACTTAATCCGGCTATGTTCTTCCATGGACTCAGTCCAAGAGAATTTTCTCTGAAAGCAGTTATGATATTCCCATTTATACACCTGTCCCGGCCGAGCAAAAGTTGATGCAATGGGTAGCCTGCAAAAAGTTCATCACCTCCCTGACCATCGAATACAACTTTAATGGATTTTTGCTTTACCGAATGCATGAGATGCCAATGCGTAAAAACTGACATGGAATAAAATGGAATATCTTGAGTAAAGATCAATCCTTCAAAGTTTTCCGCCAGTTCATGTGCTTTTGGATAGTTGATATGCCATTCCACACCTTGGTGTTTTCCTAAAATAGAAGCCCAATGCGTTTCATCTTTAGGAGAGTCTGGAAAGGAGGCGGTGAACAAAGGTCGCGATTGGGCGCTTTGTTGCAGCAAGACCGAAATCAGGCTGCTGCTATCGAGCCCTCCGCTTAAGCAAGCCCCTACCGGTACATCCGCGTGGGCTCTTTGTGCTACCGCTTTTTCAATAAGACCAAACAGTTCTTCCGGACTATATTTCGTAATCGCCTGCGATTCTGCCAGAGGCAGAGTATAGTAGCGGTGTGTGGTGCATTGCAAGGAGGAAATATCCAGTTCTAGCCAATGGGCTGGCATCAACTCTTTAATGCCATCAAAGATAGATTCCTCCATGGCTTCGCTCAAACCAAGCACCAGGTATTGATAGGCTGCACGAGCGTGTATCCGCCTGGTTACCTCTGGCAATACGAGTAAACCTTTTATTTCAGAACAGAATGCAAATCGATGAGCATCGTGCAAATAGTACAAGGGTTTAACACCAAAGCGGTCACGCGCGGCATACAGCTTTTGTGCCGCATGGTCGTATATGGCAAATGCCCACATCCCTTCAAATTGTAGCAGGCAGGAAGGGCCCCATTCCATCCAGGCATGCAATACCACTTCTGTATCCGATTGCCCCAGAAATTGATGCCCCTTTCCTTCCAGCGCTTTTCGAATACTTTGATAATTATATAGTTCACCATTATATACGATCCAATACTTTCGGTCTGCATCGCAGAGGGGTTGATGACCGGTGGCATTCAAATCCAGGATGCTAAGGCGCCGGTGCCCCAAGGCCAAGACAGGGCGAGATATTGAATCTTTGGAGATGCTCCACGGTAAACTGCTTCGATGTATTTCAGGAGAAGTGTCATTTCCTGAGGCCACTTGCAGGTAGGTGGAATCTGCCAGCAAATAGCCTTCATCGTCCGGGCCACGGTGCCGGATAGCATCATTCATGGCTCTTATGAAGAGCTCCAGCGTGTCGCTACCGTTGGGATGCAGAATGCCTGAAATGCCACACATACTTCATTTGTTTCCAATCTTGAGGCCCTGGGAATAACTTCTTCCAAGATAGCTGACAAGATTTTCTGAAAAAATAGACTAATACCATCATGGTAATACCACCAGACAGGCTATATGCCGCAGCAGCACCCCATAAACCTCCCACGTGCAAAGCGAAACTAAGGGTTGGAATTTGCACCAGTAGTCCTGCGGCATTCGACCAGTTATTTATATGAAATAGACCTTTGGCAGCAAAATAATTCCAATAAATTTTGTGTACTGCAATAAAAATAATACCTGGGCTTAGTGCTAAAATTAATTGACCTAAGCCGGTAAATTCCTTTCCAAAAATCCATTGATAAAAATCCGATGGCACGACCGATAACACCAACATGCCTCCGGCACTTGCATACATTGTTATTTTACTAAGCCCAATGGTAAGATCAACGGAATCAGAAGCATTTGTGCGTGTAAGCGCTGGATATTGAACCGCAGATAATGAATAGCTGATAATCCAAACGGCTTCACCTATGGCTACTGCCGTGGCATAAAGCCCAAGGTATTTTTGGTCTAGAAAAAAACCGACTATCAGATAATAACTTAGACGGCCATTAAAAAAATTTAAAATATTACTCAGTTGGGCTTTCCATCCTTCCCGCAGCATTTGTTCCCCCGCCTTTTTCCATTGGGCAGGATACGGATCCGAATACCAATGATACCAAAGTAGCAGCGCACTTAGCATTCCGGTGGCATACGAATAATAGAGACACTGAATATAGATTTCGGCAGTTGCTTGCCCTTCAAACATAAATTCCCAAACAAGGAATACCAAGAGTACCAGGTACTGGGAGAAAATGGAAAGATTATATTCTAAAATTTTATTCTGACCTTGTAGAATAAGCTGTACGAGGTTGGAAAGAGAGAATAGCAACAGCAGTATAAGCGTTTCTTGCCAATGATCCGGATGCCAGTTGGAAATCGACATAAAGGACCAAAGAATGCCCACCAAAGTAAAGATCCAAAGAAGCCCTGCCACCAGGATTCCACGAAAGGATATTTTAGGAACTAAATAAATAATTGCCGGCCCGTTTGCTATATCAATAATGAGCTGAAGCATGCTTACGTTGGCAATTAGCAAACTTATTTCACCTCTTCCTGCAGCTCCCAGGAATCTTGCGCTGAGCCACAGCGCGCTGAAGCTAACAATGGCGATCCATGCCCGGACAATGGTAGAACCCAATAATTTTTTCCAAAGCATGTAGCTGCTGGTTAGTTGGCGTAAAGCTGATACAAGGACTGAATTATCCGTTCGCTTGCCTTGCCATCCCATAAGGGAGGGATGCTTCCCTTTTTCCATTGATGCGTAAGCACTTTTTCAATGTGCGAAGGTAAACTTCTATAATCTTCCAGCAATTCATTGGTTCCTATGCTTACTGTTTCCGGCCGTTCGGTATTGGCTCTCAATGTCAGACATGGAATGCTCATAACGGTGGTCTCTTCCTGAATTCCTCCTGAGTCAGTGATCACCCCCTGGGCATGCCGGATCATAAACATAAATTCCAGGTACCCCATAGAATCGGTCAGATGCAATTGTAGGCTGGAATATTGCATGTCGGATAATCGTTTTCGGGTTCTGGGGTGAACGGGGAAGATAACTTTTTTCCCCGAGCACGATCGCTCGATGGTGGTCAGTATATCTTTCAGTTTTTCCGGATCATCGACATTGGAAGGTCTATGCAAGGTGAGCAACCAATAATCTCCTGCGTTCAGCTGCTGCTCCGTCCAACAGGCGGGTTGTCTGAATTGATGCTGGTTGGCCAGCAAGGTATCGATCATAACGTTACCTACAAAGTGAATTCGATGGTCCTCAATTCCGGCTTTTTTCAGATTATCGTTGGCAAAAGATGACGTCGTATAAAAATGATCGGTAATCGCATCCGTTACCAACCGGTTAATTTCCTCCGGCATACTTAGGTCGCCGGAACGGATTCCTGCTTCCACATGCACTAAAGGTAAATTCAATTTTTTCGCTACAATGCCGCAGGCCATAGTTGAATTAACATCGCCTACTACGACTACTATCCCAGGTTCTTGTTGCAGGTATTCTTCGAATTTTACCATAATAGCACCCGTTTGCACCGCATGTGTACCCGACTGCACGGCAAAATTTACATGGGGTTCGGGAATATTCAGCTCCTTAAAAAAAATAGCATCAAGTTGTTTATCGTAATGCTGGCCGGTATGCACGAGTCGATAATCAATAGCAGGTGAATGTTTTTGTATAGCGTGAATGAGAGGGGCGATTTTTACAAAGTTAGGCCTGGTACCGGCCACTAAAATGAGTTTCATGGAAATATTCCCGTCGTTGTATTTTGGATTCCAATTTCCGAACTTTTGGCCATAATACCAATGAACAGTGCCGAATATAAATAGCGTCTTGTACAACCTTTATGTCGGAGCATACGCATAATAATCAAATTTACGATGGAGAATGTGTTAGTAGTGGTGGCGGGTCCTACAGCAGTAGGAAAAACCAAGCTGTGTGTGCAGTTGGCCAAGCACTTGTCTACCGAAATTATTTCTTTTGACTCAAGACAAATGTACCGGGAGCTTAGCATTGGTACAGCCAAACCCGATGCCCTAGAACAAGACCATGTGCCCCATCATTTCATCGATTCTCATTCCATTACACAAGAATTAAGTGCGGGTCAGTTTGCAAGAGAAGCTGAATTGGTGCTGCACAATTTGTTTCAAACGTATAAAACAGTACTCATTACCGGAGGATCAGGCTTGTATTTGCAGGCCCTGCTGGAAGGGCTGGATGAAGTGCCCGAAGTGCCTTCTCACTTGCGACAGGAGTTGATGCTTCAACTTTCAGAACAAGGATTATCGTTTTTACAAGCTGAATTGAAACTCGTCGATCCTGTTTTTTTTACAACGGCAGATATTCAAAATCCTGTTCGGGTAGTGCGCGCGCTCGAAGTGTTTAGAGGAACAGGAAAACCTTTTTCCTCATTTAGAAAAGGAGAAAAGAGAGTACTCCCATACCGGGTAGTGAAACTTATGTTGAATCGTGATAAAGACGAATTGCACCAACGTATTCACGATCGTGTAGATCATATGCTAGCCTCCGGATTGGTGGAGGAAGCCTCCGCTCTTATCCAACATCGACAATCCTATGCGTTAAGAACCGTAGGATATCAGGAGGTTTATCAATATCTGGATGGATTAATATCGTACCAACAAATGATCGATTTGCTGAAGAAAAATACACGTAACTATGCCAAAAGACAGATTACCTGGTTCAAACGAGACCCGGAGTACACCTGGCTGCATCCTGACCATAAAGAAGAAATTATTCAACGGATTAGCTCCATGTAACATGCCGCAAACGATAATGGAGTAAAAAGCAAATTTATTTATAATGCTCTAAAGAAAGGATCTCATCGCAGAAGGAATATTCCTGACGAACATTGGAGGCAATAAGCACCAACCGCTCTGCTTTGATTTTATTTATTTTTGTTAGGTACCATTCAATGCCTGCTTCATCGAGATTGCTGCATGGTTCATCCAACAGCAGCAGAGGGGTATCGCTGAAAAGTGCCAGTACCAACTTGGCTCGTTGTTTCATGCCTGAAGAATACCACCGTAATTCTTTGTTGCGGTGCGCGAAAAGGCCCGCATCTCGTAGCTCTTCATTGAGATCCACCCATGTAAAAAAACGTTTTAAGGAAAGATGAAATTCAATGGTCTCGTTCAGCGTAAATTCTTCGACAAGCTCGAGGTAAGGAGCTGCAAAACTGCAGTGCTGGTAAGGTATTTCAGGTAATGCTTGAGCGTTTTCCAACAAGCGAATGCTGCCTTGGCTGGGCAACTGAATACCGGATACGACTTGTAAAAAAGTAGATTTCCCGCTGCCATTGTGGCCGGTAATGGCGTATGACTTTCCTTTTGCAAATGTATAATGTACATTCTTGAAAAGAATTTGTTTATTGAATCGTTTGCCTATGCCTGAAAGCTCTACTTGGTACATACCTTATAAAAAAGGGTTCATAACGAACCCTTTGTAAAATTTATTACTGATACATTCCACATGGCTCATTTCTATTCTGATTTGCCAGGCGTAAATCCTTTCATAATTCCTCGGTCTGAGTTTTGAATGAAGTTTACAATCTCGTCTTTTTCTTTAGAAGGCTTAAACTCTACTTCCAATCGGTTCAAGGCCTGGGAATGATTTAATCCTTTCAGATAAATGGTTCTATAGATATCCTGGATCTCATTGATCTGCTCGTTGGTAAATCCTCTTCTGCGCAAGCCAATGGAGTTAATGCCACAATAGGAGAGGGGTTCGCGGGCCGCTTTGGTAAAGGGAGGAATATCTTTACGAACCAAAGATCCTCCCGAAATCATGGCGTGTGAACCAATACGCACAAACTGATGCACAGCACTGGTGCCTCCGAGGATTACCCAGTCATCGATTGTTACATGCCCGGCGATTTGAGATGCGTTGGCGATGATGCAATTGTTCCCGATGACACAATCATGAGCCACGTGTACATACGCCATGATAAGACAATTTTTTCCAATTTGAGTGGTAAACTTGTCTTTCGTACCACGATTGATGGTAACGCATTCGCGTATAACAGTATTATCACCAATGACAGCGGTGGTGTCTTCTCCTTCGAATTTTAAATCTTGAGGAACCGCAGAAATTACAGCACCTGGGAAAATTTTAACATTCTTACCGATTCTCGCACCTTCCATAATGGTTACATTGGAACCAACCCAGGTTCCTTCGTCGATCTCCACATTTTTATGAATGGTGGTAAAAGGTTCAATAACAACATTAGGGGCGATTTTCGCCTGTGGGTGTATATACGCTAATGGTTGGTTCATTGCCAAGGGTAGTTTTATTGTTTTTTAACCATGCTAGCGGTCAGAGTCGCTTCGCAAACCAAGTTATTGCCCACATATGCCTGAGCGTTGAATTTAGCTATTCCTCGCTTGATAGGTCCTATAATTTCGCATCGCATAACTAGGGTATCTCCTGGAATTACCGGACGGCGAAATTTGCATTCGTCTATCGCTAAAAAATAAGTCCAGTAGTTATGGGCATCTGGAACAGAATTAAGCACCAGTATTCCTCCCGTTTGAGCCAGGGCTTCAATTTGCAATACTCCAGGCATTACCGGATTTCCTGGGAAATGGCCTTGGAAGAAAGGTTCGTTGATGGTAACGTTCTTGATTCCTACGATCACATGGTCTTGTATGTGAATGATTTTATCCACCAGACGGAAAGGGTAGGCATGAGGAAGGGATTTGTAAATTTGATTTACATCCATAATAGCCGGCATGTTGGAATCATATTTCGGCACATTATTCTTGGACGCTTCCTTCATGAGTTTTTTAATCTTCTTGGCAAAAGCCACATTGGATGCATGACCCGGACGGGCTGCCAGAATTTGGGCTTTCAGAGGTCTTCCCACCAATGCCAGATCTCCAATCATATCAAGAAGTTTATGACGAGCAGGTTCATTAACATAACGTAGTTGCACGTTATTTAAAATTCCTTCTTTCTTAACTTCCACCTTTTCCTTGTTGAATAATTTCGCAAGATGGTCTAGCTCATGATCCTCCACCACGCGATCCACCACAACAATGGCATTATTCAGGTCTCCACCTTTGATAAGATTGGCTTTGTGCAACATTTCTAATTCGTGCAAAAAGCAGAACGTGCGACATGACGCAATTTCTTTGGAGAATTGATTAATGTTCGTAAGGGAAGCATGCTGACTTCCTAATACAGGCGAGTTATAATCCACCATTACCGTAACACGATAATCGTCTAACGGCAATGCGGCAATTTCAATATTTTTATCTTCGTCTTTATAGAACAGATTATGAGGTATTTCGAAGAAATTACGCAAGGCATTTTGTTCTTCGGTACCAACGGACTCTATGGCTTCTACGAAAGGCATGGAACTACCATCCATAATGGGAGGCTCCGGGCCATCGAGTTGGATAAGCACATTGTCGATTTGCATACCTACCAAGGCTGCCAGGCAATGCTCTACCGTATTCACACGAGCCCCGTTCTTCTCTATGGTGGTTCCTCTGGATAAATCTACTACGTAGTCGGCATCTGCTTCTACCGTAGGCTGTCCAGGTAAATCCACGCGCTGAAATACTAACCCATGATTAATAGGAGCTGGAACAAACGTTAAATTGGCATTCACACCTGTATGCAAACCCACCCCAGAGATGGTTACAGGACTTTTAATGGTATGCTGTTTTTGATTCATTGACAAGTCATTAACGGCTGATTAGCCTATCATTAGAAAAAGTGCCTGCTAGTGCAGCAGTACTCCTAGGGCCATTTACAGCGACTGCAAATGTAGTATTTTTTCTTCAAGTTCTTCAATCTTCTTCTGTAGCTCCGGAAGCTTGCGGAATACGGCATAAGACTTAAGATTAGACGTATAATCGAATGCTGGAGAGCCCAGAAGAGCGGTTCCTTCTCTTGTAATATTTTTTGAAATTCCCGATTGTGCCCCTATGTTTGTTTTATTGGCAATGTGAAGATGACCAATAATACCCACCTGACCACCGATCATACAGCTCTCGCCAATTTTAGTAGAACCAGAAATGCCCGTTTGTGCCGCAATTACTGTGTTTTTACCAATTTCGGCATTATGTGCAATTTGAATAAGGTTATCAAGCTTAACACCGTCATGGATTATCGTGGAGCCCATAGTGGCGCAATCGATCACCGTATTGGCGCCAATATCCACATGATTGCCAATCACTACATTACCAACTTGTGGAATCGTTTTATACGAACCATCTTTTTGTGGGGCGAAGCCAAATCCATCACTGCCTATCACAGTTCCTGAGTGAATGGTGCAATGGTGGCCGATAACTGTGTCGGAATAAATTTTTACTCCTGAATAAAGGATCGTATTATCTCCAATCACACAATTATCTCCCACATAGACATGGGGGTAAATCTTTACATTTTTACCGAGTTTGCAGTTTTTGCCTACATAAGCAAATGCACCCAGATACAAATTTTCGCCATAACTGCTCTTTTCGCCTAGAAAATGAGCTCCTTCAATTCCAGACTTTACAAAACTTATAATTTTATGGTATTCTTCCAGCAAGGTGCTGAATCCAGTATAAGGATCTTCCACCTTGACCAAGGTTGGTTCAATCGGTTTGGAGGGCATGAAACTTTTGCTCACAATCACTATGCTTGCCTTAGTTTCATAAATATGTGGTTCATATTTAGAGTTCGCCAAAAAACAAATTGCACCAGTAGTACCTTCCTGGATTTTTGCCAATTTATTTACTTTTACGTCTTCGTTTCCCTGTACTTCGCCACCTAACAGGAAAGCAATTTGTTTTGCTGAAAATTCCATCAATTTCCCAAAATTCAGTCGTTGATCTTACAAATTTACAATTTTTGGGGTGCAAACGTATTGTTTTTTTACAATCTTGCTCATCACTTGAATATTGGGTAAGTCAGATGCATCTGCGATATCCAATAGTTCCCCGTTTTTCATTAATACGTTAATTTTTTCATTTCCAGATACATAAGCCTCGTTTGAAAGGTGTCCGGATAGAAAATAATAAGAGGTTTCTTCTTCACTCCAACGCATCTTATTTTTCATATCAAATTTCATGCCAACTAATTGATTTTGAGCGAGTGAAGTGTTGAATAATTGTATTTTAAAAAGTTTTCTTTCCAGAATACCAGAGGCAAGGGTGCGCAGGATACTATCGGGGGAAAGCGCCCATCGTTTAATGTGTATCCAGATATCAAAATCATCTAATGACAAAAATACTTCTAGGTACTGGGCAAAATTATTCCGATCAATCGATTGACTAAGCAAAAAATGTAAATTGTCGTCAGCAATCTGACTCTCTTGACTCAGTTCACGCGCACGTTCCAACAATTTTACCAGCATGTTTTCCGCACTTACAGTCGTTTTATGCAGGTATACTTGCCAATACATTACCCTTCGGGCTATTAAAAAATGCTCAATGCTGTAAATCCCTTTTTCCTCCACAACCAGGGAATCATTTTTAATGTTGAGCAATTTAATGATCCGGTCAGAACCGATTGTCCCTTCCGATACTCCAGTGTAAAACCCATCTCTTTTTAGGTAATCCAATCGATCAATATCCAATTGGCCACTGATCAACTGATGGAAAAATTTTCTAGGATAACTGTCTTCGAAAATCTGAATAGCAAGTTCAAGCCCTCCTGTTTGCTGATGCAAACGGTGCATGATTTCTCGCGAAATGTATTCATGATGTACTTCTTTGAGCAGGCTATACTCCAGTGCATGCGAGAATGGACCATGGCCGACATCATGCAGCAAGATGGCCAGTTGTGCTGCTTCGTATTCTTCTTCGCTAATGTGAACGCCTTTCAGTCGCAAATTATTCAAGGCAAGCCCCATCAGGTGCATGGCGCCTAAGGCATGATGAAAGCGATGATGCAATGCACCCGGATAAACCAACTCTGTAAGTCCTAGTTGCTTGATGCGTCGCAACCGCTGAAACCAAGGATGCTCAATAATATCGTAAATAAGATCACTCTCCACATTAATAAATCCATATACCGGATCATTAATTATTTTTCGCTTGTTCATGGAGTTTTTTTAATGGGAAATAGAAGAATTAAATCTAGTTTTGAAAACCAATACTGTAAATGTATAAAAATCAACATATGAGGCCAACAAATGCCATCCGGATACTATTTTTTTTATTGGTCCCTGTGTTTTCCTGGGCGCAGATGATTTGCGTAAAAGATGAATCCTCATTTCGTAAAATAGAAGAGCTTTCTATTTCCCTTGACGGATTATCCTGGCAATTGGTTTCAACTTGTTTTACTCCTTCGGTTCCATCCGATTCAATATACCTCAAAGCTCCAGGATATCTTACTATAAAGGTTTCTGTTAATCAGGCGAGATCCAATGGGATTGTTTTGCTTACACCCGATTACCACACCTTGCAGGAATTTGTCATTAGTCCAAACAGGACTTATGAAAAAAAGAAAGATGTAGCACAGGAAATGCACAGCATTAAAGCGGCAGAAATTTATAAATCTCAGGCCGCTACTACTGCTGATGTGTTGATGCAAAGCGGGGAGGTATTCGTGCAGAAAAGCCAGGCAGCTGGCGGAAGTCCGGTTCTTAGGGGCTTTGAAGCCAATAGAATATTACTGGTGGTAGATGGCGTTCGAATGAATAATCTGATGTTCCGAGCAGGACATTTACAGAATATTATTTCGGTGGATCCATTTTCGCTGGAAAGCACGGATGTACTGATGGGGCCATCTTCGGTCATGTATGGCAGTGATGCGATGGGCGGAGTAATACATTTGCGTACCCGAAAGCTTAGCTTTCTCAAATCAGATTCTGCCGAGCGCATAGGTGGACAAGCTTTTATCAGAGGGTATAGCGCTATGCGTGCTACTCAATACCATGCAGATCTTGAAGTGAAGGGGAAGAAAATGGCCAATATGATTTCTTTTACTTTCTATCAATCCAGCGATGTTGCTGCGGGCAGAAATCGCCCCGCTTCCTATGGAAAATGGGGCCTCGATACTTTTTATGTGGATAGATTCGATAACAAAGATTCAGTGTATAAAAATTCAAAAAATTGGATACAACGTTATTCCGGCTATAATCAGAAAGATTTCATGAATAAGTGGATGCTGAAGACAGGGGCCGGTTCCAAATTGATTGCTGGGGTTCAGTATTCTGTTAGCAGCGATGCTCCTCGTTACGATAGATTGGAGCAAGTTCGTAATGGAAATGCACGATTTGCAGAATGGTATTATGGTCCGCAGAAACGATCACTCAATTATTTAAAATGGGAGTTTACCACACCCGTAAAATGGTACGATCGTATGACAGTTTTAGGAGCTTACCAGTATTTCAGAGAAAGCCGTCATCAACGCAGTCTCAATAGTACTCGATTACAAAATCGGATAGAGCGCGCACAGGTATTTTCGGTAAATGTGGATCTAACCAAAAAAATAGGTAAACACGAATATCGTTATGGATTGGAGGCAACCAGTCAGCTGCTTGCTTCAAAAGCGTATGAAAAAAATGTTATTAGCGGAGAAGAGAAAAGTTTGGATACCCGTTATCCCGATGGAGGATCTGGAATGCAGACGCTAGGCGTATACGCTTTCGATGCGCTGGAATTGTCGGAAAAGTGGATTCTGCAAGGGGCTGCCAGATATACGCTCACAGCATTACAGGCCAAGTTTAGAGATACAACTTTTTTTAAATTCCCTTTTAGCAATGTGAAGCAACAACATCAGGCGCTTACAGGCTCTGTTTCAGTAATATGGATGCCTGTTGAGAAAGTGAAAAATGTTTTACTTTTTTCTTCAGCATTTAAATCACCGAACGTAGACGATCTGGCAAAAATTTTCGAGTCGGTGAAAGGGAATGTGATTTTACCCGATGAAAATAGCAAGCCAGAGCGCACGTATACCGCCGAATATGGATTTGAATTGGTTTCGAGTAAATGGTATCATTTTCAGGCTCGTGCCTATTATACATGGTATCAGGATGTCTTAACTCTAGCGCCTACCACCTACCAAGGCCAGGATTCCATTTTGTATGACGGTGTGTTAAGTAGGGTAATGTCCATGCAAAATAAAAATAAAGGGTATTTGTATGGAGGATTTTCCTCCCTTTGGTTAAAATTGGGCGATTTTCAATTCCAACAAAGTGCTACTGTAACTATGGGTAAAATTGTACAATCTCCGAAAGATGTTTACCTCGACCATATTCCTCCTTTCGTTGGCCGCTCAGCACTTACTTTTCAGAAAAAATTCTTGACTACTGAAGTGTCTGCTTTATATAATGGTATGAAACCTATCCGGGAATTTTCTCTTTCAGGAGAAGATAATCAAGATCAGACGCTTCCTTCAGGCAGCCCTTCCTGGATGGTCCTTTCCATAAAGAATCAGGTGGCGATACAAAAAACCTTAGTGGTTTCATTCTCCATAGAAAATATAACCGATCGTTACTATCGACCTTTTGCTTCTGGAATTGCAGGTCCTGGTCGTAATTTTATTATTGGTGTCAAAGCAAATTTTTAGATAGAACTCCTATAATCCCGGGGAGTCAATGCATATTCAATTTGTATTACTGAAATGGATACTAATTAAGGAAATATAGGTATTTCGACAATCGGGGAATTCAAAAACTATGTTTTTTTAATTCCTCCCGTATGGAATTTATGGTTGGATTACATCAAAGTGTAAAATGATTCTGCAGAGCATTTTTCTATTTGAACGTAAATCTATAAAACTATGAAAGCAATGTACTGGTGGAGCGTAACCCTACTTACAGCTCTGTTGATTGGAACTACTTCCTGCAAAAAGAAAGACAAAGAAAGCAGCCCTGGACCTAGCGCCCCTGCTGTAAATTCACGACAAGTAAAATATGAAGTAACAGGTACTTTTTCGGGACATTTGGATATGACTTACACCAATGCGGGTGGAACGCTTACCACGGTAGAAGTAAGTTCTTTGCCATGGAGTGTTGAGCTAACTGCAGAAAGCACGGTGTATGCAGTGGCTATAGGAGGAGGATCGGATCTTTCCGATAATCTGGGACAGCCTGGACAATCCGTAACCATGAAGATTTATTCTGCCGGCAAACAAGTGAAAACACAAACAACCAATACCAACGAGTATGGCAGCATTTATATACCTGCCATTTCGTATGGATTTTAATTACATTTTTTTCGATAGGCATTAATAAAATTAGTAATGCGAAAGGCTACTAAGATGGTACTGTCTGAAGAAAAAAACAGTTCGGCCGAACTGTAAATGTTAATCCTGTTTCTCTGCAAGAAAGAGAAACAGGATTTTTATTTTTTTAAATAGAAAGAAGATTGGCGGATAAAAAATTAGAAGTTGATGGAGCCAACGAGCGTGGTTATTTTGATTTTAGTTTTACCGTTTGATTAATTAATTCTACCCCTGCGATTTCTACAGGATGCAGCAAGGGACCACCCAACTGGAAATTTAACGAAGCTTCTCCAGGTGCATAATTTTCTGCCACTTTAAACGTGTAGGTGAATTTTTTCCAATCTTTGTTAAGTTCAATCGGCTTAATCATAGACTTCGTATAATCACCGCCGAAACGCTCAAAAACACAGGTAATAGAAAATGGCTTTTCCACTGAATAGCTTCGAGCATAAAAGGTAAGAATCAAATCCTGACCTTTCTCCAGAGAGGTTTCATTTTTAATTATGGCTTGCACACTCCAAGGGTTTTTGGAGGCAACCACGGGTTCTACAATATAACTTACGTTGAAATCTTTGTTTCCCTTAATGAAGTTGGTTTTGCCAATGGCCTTGCCGTGTTCTGAACTCACTCCAATTTTATCCATGGGTCTGTTCCCTAATACTTTGTAATTGATGACAGTTTCTTCTGAATTACTTGCTCCTGTTCCTTTGTAAGATGGCAGGTCTACTACTTTTAATTTCTTTTTGAAATTTAACACATGTAAATCAGCAATTTCAAGCTGTTGTCTTTTTCCTCCGATGTGAAAGGTTATATTGGCCTTTCCAGAGGAATAGTTGTCCCGTACAACGAAGGGCACATGAAATTCTTTCCATTCTTTGTCGATCAGAATTCGTTCATTTACAGATTTATCATATGGGGGCTCTGCTTTTTCAAATACACAATACATCTGGCCCTTTTCGCCAGGGTAAGAAGACGAAATCGCTCTGGCCATAAAGGAAATCATCAAGATGTCGTTTTGTTCTACCGGACTCATAATGCCAGCCAGCCATTGAATGTCCCAGGCCGTTCGAGACTCTACTTTAACTTCAATTTGTTGGGCTTTATCAAACGCTTGGTTGGATACCGGTACTTGCTGAGCATTGGCAAGTCCACTATTCACAAGCATTTTCATAGAGTTCATAGGATTGTTTCCCAAAACCAGGACCGCAGATGTTTTTACTGTTTTGGAAATCGTTTCATTCTCAATTTTTTTCACCGTTTTCGGAGAGCTTGGAAGATCTTCAACAGCGTATGCTTTTTTGAAATTCAATAACTCTACATGAGCGATTTCCAATATCTGTTTCTTAAAACCTATTTGGAAGTTGAGCTGAGATTGATCTGCCTCATAGGTCTTTTCTACTTTTATCGGATAAAAATATTGTTTCCATTCTGTTGTTACATCAACAAACTGATATAAATGTTTTTCCCAATCCGGGGAAGCCTTTTCGAACACCACCGCCAAGGTTGCGGGTTCATCATCTTCTTCGGTATACACCTTCCTGGCGTAGAAGGAAACCCATAAGATGTCGTTCGATTCAATTTTCTTTTTGCATTTTATTACCAGTTGTTGTTTCCACGAATCTTTAGAGGTTTGCAACACATGAATTTGGTGAGCTTCCTTAAATTCAGGGTGCAATACTTCCACTTTTTTCCATTCCATTTTACCATCTTCAGCAACCCAAATTCCCGATTTGACGGAGGTTTTGGAGAGTAGCACGGCTTCTGCATTTCCAATGGGCATCACTTTAGACTGGGCTAATAATTTACCAAAACCAAAAAGCAGTAAGTAAATAAGAAGGGCCGATGATCTCATGGTTATGTGCATATGAACATACAATATACTAAATATTCATCATGCAACCTGTATGAATGCTGCGAAGAATACATAATAGGTACCTCCTACATACGAAGGCATTAGCCTTCGGGTTTGCAATTGCTATGGGATGTTTAATGGCAGCTATGTTCGTGCGTTGAATGGGTGTTAGGGTGATTCTCTTCCTCAATATTTTCAGCTTGTGTTTCGGGAAGTGCTGGTTTGCCTGCTTCCAGCCATGCACTGTACCAGATGCTACCTACGGCGAGTATGGATAATTTCATTTGCTGCTCAACCATTCCATTGAGCAATACATGGTAATGCCTGGCATATTCGTAGGAATACATGCGCATCATAGAAGTGCCTTTGGCTTGGTATTCATACCATCGATTTTCTGGCAGTTTTCTTTTAACCATTAAATCGCATTCTAAGACCCGAGGGCAAAGCGCATGACTACTCAAAACGATAGAGCGTGCAAACGAGGCGATGGTATCAATTCGTTTGGCCGGACCTGTATATAGAAAATATCGGGTATAAAAGAGCTCGGGTAAGCGAGTTTCCCAAAGCGCATGAATACCAAGCTGTCCGGTTAATTGTCCATTATAATTGCGGGTTGTATGCAGAGGTACATGGGCGTCTGCAATGTAATGACCGATTTCAGCAGAAATTTTAATAATATTTTTCGCATCCTTGTTTTCAAACGCTTTGATGAGTTGACTATAAAAAAATTGAATGTTCCATGGGAGCATTCCATGAACCAGCAGCGTATCTTCAGAAAACATAGCTTTCGCTTCATGGAAATATAAGGGGACTACATGCTGGTAAGCTTCCATATCAATGTAATGTCGACATCCTTCCTCCGGCACAGCATACCTTCGTTGGTCTGGCAACACGGCTTTGGAAATAACACCATGACGGTTCAGTTTATAAAATCGGATGAGTGGTGCCGGCAAAGTACTAATAGCTTGCTGATTAATGTAGCGATGAGCCCAAAATCCCCATCCAAAGGCCTGCATACTCGCACTTAAATAAAGGCCAAAGAGTAGTAGTTTCATATACAAGTATAGACTTGGGAAGAGGTAATTTGTTTCGATGGACCATTAAGTAGCTTGAAAATGAATAGCTTAGAATATGTATTGCTCAAATTTTGATTTCATTTTGCATTGTAAATGAAATTCATTAGCTTTGCAGTCCTTTTGGAATTGAAATACATAGAAAAATGGCAAATCATAAATCGGCATTAAAAAGAATCCGTGCCAATGAGTCGAAAAGACTTCGCAACCGTTATCAGTTGAAGAGTACTCGTACTGTATTGAAGAAGTTAAGACAATCTGAAGATAAAAAATCGGCAGAAGAACTTTACAAAACAGTTCAGTCTATGCTTGATAAACTGGTGAAGCGTAATATTATTCATAAGAATAACGCTTCAAACAAGAAATCTGGCCTTAAGGCTTATATTGCTTCTTTGAAGAAGTAATTGTGGATTAAACATAATTCGGCCCCGGCTGACAGATCAGCCTTATATCTTTGATATAAGGCTTTTTTGATTTATATCTTTTGATGATCTCATACCATCTTTTGGATGTAACATTTTTTGCACTTCATGTCTATATTCTAAACCGATATGCATGAAATCAGCTGGAATACGTAGTTGGTCGGAAGAGGATAGACCAAGAGAAAAATTTTTATCCAAAGGGGCACAAGCACTCAGTGATGCGGAACTTATATCGATCTTATTTGGGTCGGGAACACGCAACGAAAGTGCGGTAGACCTTGCCCGCAAAATTCTACAGTACTATCAAAACGATTTGCATAGGCTTGCGAAGGCGGGGCCCGAAGAGTGGACTCGATGGAAAGGAATTGGGGCCGTGCGTGCCCTTACTTTGGCGGCTGCTCTGGAATTGGGTCGCAGAAGAAATGGTAGGGAAGATACCGCAGTCTCCATTCAAAATTCCGAACAGGCAGCCGCTCAATTCAGACCTATATTACAAGATTTGAGTCATGAAGAATTTTGGATACTCTTGCTAAACAGGGCCAATAAAATCATTCGACGTTGTCTAGTGTCCAAAGGTGGCCAAAGCGGAACAATGGTTGATCCTAAAATAGTATTTCGATTCGCCCTTGAAAATAAAGCCACTTCCATTATCTTAGCACATAACCATCCTTCAGGAACCTGCAAACCAAGTGAGCAGGATATTGCGTTGACCAAACGATTGGTTCAGGCTTCGGCCCTCCTCGATCTGCGAATCCTGGATCATATCATTATCGCAGGTCAACATTTCCTTAGCATGGCCGACGAACAATTATTGTAAAAAATCATGCCTTGAATAATTAACCAGTTATGAAATTCAGGAATGCTCGAAAAAAATATAAAAAGAAACAACTGATCCTTTGGGGAATGACACTCAGTATTTCCTTTATCATGCTGGCCATCGTTTGGAATAGCATTTCAAATAACTATGCCGCTGAGATTGAATCCTTTAGGAAAAATAAAAACGAAAAATTTAAGCAGTCTTCAGAATCTCCCATCGAAGACCAGGTTGGATTTAACGGGTTACGCTACTTCGATCCTAATCCTGAGTATAAAATTCGCCCTCAACTAATTTTACTATCCGACAGCACACAGGTTACCATCGTGAACAACGATGGTGAACGCAATAACTACCGACGTTTTGCATTAGCGATATTCACTATTAAAAATATTACCGACACACTCACCATTTTTCAAAAAGTTCTTCCAAAAGGAAAAGACCAGTTTTTCTTTATCCCATTTTTTGATGAAACCAATGGCGATGAAACGTATTCCGGTGGTCGCTACTTGGAATTCGCGAAGGCCCCGGTGCCCAATGAATTTGTCTTAGATTTTAATTTGGCATACAATCCCTATTGCGTATACAACTATCGTTTTAGTTGCCCATTACCTCCCAGAGAAAATCGATTGGCTTTGCGCATCGAAGCAGGAGAAAGGATGTTCTTGAAATAAAAAGCCGATATTCCCTTTAGATTAGCGCTGAGTAGGAATTTTTCGATTCATCCCTCGAAGTTCTAATGAGGAAGATCGCAGCAATAACAACTCTTTCGTCCCATCTTCGGGAATGAACCATAGCTCTGCGTAACCAGACAAGACAAGGCCACTTGGCATTTCCATGTTTTTAGCAAATAGAATGACGGGATAAGCAATTTGTCCCGAATTATCAAACGCCACCTCACGTTGTGAAATTTGTCTGTTAATTTTTCCCGACATTACTTCCATATCCATACTTCGGATTATTTTAACATAGGCTTTTCCTGGTTGAGAGAACCGATACTTGGCATCTACACGGTACACCCCATCCTGCACTTGGTGAACAGCCAACGAAGAAATACTGTCCATTGAGAAGGGGGGCCTCACTTCCTCCTTAGAACCTCGCATGCGGTCCAGCACTGTTTTTAAAAGGGCCTCCAATAGTTCTAAGGCTTCTTGACTCGCCCGACGGGTAATAACATCCGAGGATTCAAAAATATCAATGGCGAATGCCGTATCCCCAGTGCTTATATATGATTGATAAGAATAATTACTCAGCTTGCTGTGGCCTGTTCGTAATGAAACTTTATGGTTTTTGTTTTCGATGATCTGAAGGTCTTTCCAGGATTGATCCTGGAAAGGGATATGGCAGCGCAGGGTGATTTTGAACAATCGTTGGTTGACGCTGTCCCAATGGCAACCATCTTCATAGCTATGTCGGAGAAGGCTTTCGGGCCTATAATAGGCATACCAACCCGAGGCCTTACTCCGGAGCTCCCATTCTGGGGAGCACAATAAATGCCATTTTAGAGCCTTCAGGATTTCTGGATTGGTACGATGCACGATGGGCAACGCTTGCCATTGAAGTACGCTATTCTTTTGCCCGGTCAGAACTGTAGAAGAAAATAACAGCGTTAGGCTGCATGCCAATCGGACAGCGGATAGAATTTTCTTGTAAATCAAAACTACCTGATTATTTAACTATGATAATTTTTTTCGTTTCAGAATATTGGCCTGATTGAAGACGAATCTGATAAAGACCTTGAGCCAAATTTGCCTTGCTGATGTCCAAGGTAATAAAATCAGCGCCATCCTTTTGGGTAACCGATGCATTGCTCAGCATTAGTACGAGATTGCCCTCTGTATCTCTTAATTCGATATTCGCTGATTCTGATTCAGGCAGGTTGAATTCTAAATGCACAAATTGCTCCGTTACAGTGGGGTACACACTGAGAAAAAACTGACTTTCGTTGATCCCAGGACGCAATGCATTGATGCTGGAGAAATTAGCAGTAATGCTGGCATCAGTGTTCAGTTGAATGCGGATAGAATCTTTTTGCAACGAAGGATTTACAGACATTGTGCTGTTCCACCCCTGAAACGTGTTAGAAACACTGGCTTTGGCAATTAAATCGGTTTCTATTCCACCGTAATATTTTCCTGTCCAAGGAAACTCCGATACCGTAAGTGAATTTACTTTTACCGTTCCACCGGGAGTAGCTTGCAAAGTTAGCGTATAGGGTCCATTCAGGTTATAGCATTCTTTCATGCCGCTTTCAATGCTAACGCATCGTGCTGCAATAAATGAACGAAGTGTGGCGACATTGGTCTTCCATTCCTGATAAGTTCCATTCCATCGAGTGGCATGCCTGGCCATTTCCGGATCAATAAGTGCCGTATATTCGTCAAGATACCCCAACATATTCTGGCAACTGAAAACGGTGTTTAATAAATCGGCTTGTCTGTTTCTGTAAAATTTTTTGAATTCCGGATTTTCCATAAGATTATTCAAAATTTGAAGGTGTCCGATCGGATCGGCATAGGAAATTTGTTGGTCTTCCGTGTTGCAAGGTTTGGCATCCGCTTTCGTGCTGGGAACTCCGGTATAATTGATATAGAAATCAAAGGTCGCATCATTGTCCCATAAGATATAACCCCATTTTTTGTGTTCTCCTTTAGGGTTAAGTCCTCGCCAAATACCGGTGTTGTAGTTCAGCCAATCGGTGCATACCGTCATATTATTTACAATGATGTAATCCACCAGACTTTTAAAATTGAGTAAAGAGTCCGCTTTACGATAATTGGCGGGATTCGTCATTGGCGATTGGGTTACAAATTCAGTCATATTGTAAAAGTCATCCAGCGCCTTGTTGCCTCCGTATTCAGCCCATGTCTCATCCCAGGTCAGAATATATTGCAAGTCTTCTTTTGCTTGTTTGTAGTAATAGTCGGTGTAATCATGGTCATCAGGGCGTTCCCGCACCTCATACACACCCCAATAGGCTCCATTGACATAAATGATGATGCGTTCCGAATTTCGGACATCAAGATGCATCTTACCTCGTTTGGCAAGGTTGTGAACATAGCCATCCCGCATGTGGGCGCTCCCTTCGTTGGGTTCGTTGTGTGCGCAAGGATAATTGTCGTCTCCGCTGGCGCGTAAAATTACAGTTTGAAATTCCTGGCGGTCTGAATTGGCAAAAAGTTTTCCGGTAATAGCTTTATGATACCCCATTTCATCGCGCGCTATGTAATCCATGGAACGCTGATCGCAAGACCAGGAATCTTGCCCGTGACGGTTGTATTCTCCCCAGGAACGGGAGAGTAATTGTTGCTGAGCAGTAAAATACTCCAGCGAACCTTCTGGTTTCGTTTCCGAATAAGCAAAGCCATTCTCAAAAATGTTATTCAACATTTTGTCTATGTTTTTGGCTGCCACCGATACTACCGGAAGGCTGTGCGTTTCATTAATAAAATACGTAGCATATTCGATAAAGCTGGGTAATTTGTTGTTAGCGAAGACTCTTGCCTTCAGCACTTGGGTGCTGGTTATTGAAATCGGTTGAGTATATTGAAGTGAAGATTCCTCCGGATCACTTCCATCAAGCGTATAACGGATGAAAGAATTTACTTCAGAAGTGCTGATGCTCACCGTTTGCGTTCCGGAATAAAATCCAGCAGTCTTGCTAAATCCGGGAGTTGCTGCATACGAATATGAAATTTCAGTTTCATTGCTTCTTCCAGGAGTAGGAGACGAGTATACTCCCCAAGTGCTGCTGCCATTGGTGCTTCGGCCATTGGAATGATTCTTTTGAGTCTTTTTCAAGGTAAGACTATCCAATACAACTCCACTGGTATTTCGTAAAACAAGCTTATCTGGAATTCCGGTCTGACTTAATTTAAAATTCGTGTGAAAATGTGTTGAGGAAACAACGGTATCTTTGTTGGATGCCCAAACCAACAAATACGACTGGGCTGCGATCACAGTACCTATTGGAAATTTCCATTTGGCTGGTTTGTTAAGTTTATCACTCACCATGTATCCGCTCATGTCTACCGCATTGGTGCCGGCATTGTAAATTTCAAACCAATCCTCATACTTGTTAAAATTATCAAGCGTTTGCTTGAAATTTGAACAGGAATATTCATTGATAAGCAGCTGTCCATGGCTGCTCCAAAGAAGAAAAAAACTCAGGCAGAAGAATAATTTTTTCATAGGTTGGGTTTCGTTGAATTAGGTTGGGTTTTTCTTTTTGGTGTTGAATTCAAGAATACCGGTAAATTCTAAATCGAATGCTAAACAAACCGGTAGTTAAAAGTAAAATCATCATCAGTCCAATGAATACTGAAATTTCTGAGGTAATTGCTAAACCGGATTCCAACTGTCGGTGTTGCAAGTAATCGCCAAGCTGTGAATAACCATACCAATACAAGGCAATGGAAATACTGACGACTCCAGCCAGGTAAACGCCTAACATGCTGAATAAAAAGAGTGTAATGCTTTTGATCGTATAGCCCAATTGAAATAGCAGAATCATATCATGCCTGGCTTCACTCAATACCAGAGCAAAATTTTGGAGTACTATAATAAAGCTGAGCAGCATAAACAATCCTCCCAGTATTACCAGAATAGTAGTGATAATGCCTGCCATAGCCGTAATGCGATGCTGTCCGAGGCGCTCGGCGTTTACCATATACCCTTTTTCTAATAAAAAAGATTCCATAGAAGCCGCATATTCTTTGTTTACTTTAATCATCATCCGCGATACCGGTGCAGAGCCTTTTAATCCACCTAAGTGGTCATTGGCCCAATTCATAAATTCTACCGGAATTAATACCGAAGATATGCGTTCGCTGTATCCTACAATACGTCCGCGAATGGTTAGTTGATTCTTGGATCCTTTGAGTACAATAGTAAGAGGAACGGCGGTAACCGATCCTGGAGAGATCTGTGGCAATTGATTCATGATCGCAAAATTGTAATTATATAAATTGATAAAATCTTCTGATACAATAATCGGAAGTAATTCATCGCCTGGTTCCCACGAAAACTGGTAGGGACAATTGTCTATAAAACTTTTAGGTATAGACTCAAAAAACATATCCAATCCCAATTCAAATTGTGGAATATAGGCCTTCACAGTAAATTGGTTCGGAGTAAAATATGCTAGATCCGAGGTAAACGATTGCTTGCTGAGTTCCTCTATTTCTTTCTCGTTAAAGCGCGCTTTGCTATTCAATAGCGTATTTCCCAAGGAAACATCTTTGCTTATAACAACATAGTCAGCTTTACCTAATTCCTCTTGGGCCGGCTGAATAACTCCAGAATAAATACGGATGGAAAACAAAATCAGAATCAAGCCCAGGCATAATCCTAAGCCAGACAATAGAAATGAGAAGGGTTTTATTCTTCTTCTAAATATTTTATTGAGTATAGAAAACATGCCTGCAGTAGTGATTATAGGTTAGAGCTTTAATACCCACGAAAGGTTAACACAAGGTTAAAATAATTAAAAAATTATCCATACGCTATGTATATAAACGATAGCCAATACCTTATTTTTTTAAATATGATATAACAGCATGGTTGATAAAAGGTTAAATGGGCAGTCAAAATAAACTACCCAAACTAGTCATACCCAGATTTAGGAAAATAGGAATGGGAGTTATAATCGCAACAATTGATCGTAGGGTAATGGTTGCTGCGTTTGTAAAGAGGTGAGAACAAATCCTGCGTTTAATTCTTTGCAACGCTGGTCTATAAGCGAACAAGCTCGGGAGGTATTTTCCGCATCCAAATGTGCGAATGGTTCGTCAAGGAGCAAACAAGAGAACGGTTGTATGAGAGAACGGAGAATCGCTACTCGCTGGCGTTCTCCATACGAAAGCAAGCGAGCCGGTTTGTTTATGACATGCCCGATTTGCAATACGTCTATCCATTCCAGCAATCGGTTTTCTTCGACAGCTCCAGGCAGCAATGATTTAACCGTAAGGTTCTCCCAGCCACTAAGATCTCCGAACAATCGTAAGTCTTGAAATACAATAGAGAATTCTTGTTGCCTCAACAAGGCCCAATCGTTTGCCCGTATAATCGTTTCGCAGGCCATATAGCAAATGCAAAAAACTGGATTTTCCTTTTCCGGAAGGAGCGTATAGTAAATAACGGGATTGGCTTTGAATGCTTAAGGTCTTTCCCCAAATATCCGATTCAGCATCCGTCACTCCAGCCAATGGCTGAGGAGTGACGGTGTGAAAATTGATTGTAAACGACATACGTTATTCCATAGGTTCTTCGTATCCTTCAGGCGCCATCGCAACGGTGTCGATAGCCACTGAGTCATAGATCTCTGGCATCATCATTGAATCTGCCGGATATTCCTCCGGGCTGGAGGGGGCCGGGAAATATTTTTGTGATAACTTCATCATTTCCTGTAAAGAGATTAAGGCATTTTGTTCTTTGTTTTTGAACAGGATCAAAAATTTTCCGGAAGATACTTCACCTTCTGGTTTGGGAGAATACATTTCCAAACCAGCAAGCGGCATTTCTGTAACATAGGATTTCGCTTCTGCGCCCATCAAATCAAGCACCTCGGATGGTACATTGGTAAGATTTACATACAACGCTGCTGAATTACTGGCAACCAGCTCTTTGGCACGGCCGTCCAATACACCAGCTTTTCCTGCCAATATTTCTTTTGCATACATACTTTCTCCGGAAATCAACAAGCTACCTTTTCTTTTCTGTATGAATACCGATTCTCCCACCGAATATACATCTCCGCTTAACTGAAGCATACCTTTTCCAACTAAGGAATCCAGTAATAGCTGCGCGTTGCTTTCATTTCCTAGGCCCACACCTACAGCAAAATCAAACGCTGGTTCTTTGGAAGGTACCATTTCTTCTGTCATGAAATCGTATTTCATAGCATCTTTGGTACGCATCCCATTTAAGGTAAGCACAATGTCGCCTGATAACATGGCTGTAATAAAATCTATCGTGATGCCTTTACCAAACATCATTTCCAGATTGGTATTCATATCGTCGTTAAGCAGTTTACTTTCCTTTAATAAATCGACCATGCCTTTTACATCCATAGCAAAAGAAGCGGCAGCCATCGCTTTTCCAGGGTGCGCGGCCAATAGCTCAGGAGCAACAGCGCTGCGCACAATCTTATTGTATTTATCGGCATATTCCTTATTGGTGTACATCAGGTAATCGGTTGCGATCTGACCATTTTCAAAATTAATCATGGCCAGCATACTCATGTTTTTCGTGCTGAAAGGCATTGGAGAATAAGGACTCATTGTTTTGAAAATGTCCATGGCCCTTTCGTAGTTCAGGTAAATGCCCACATCACTTCCTTTTGCCAGCAATTCTTTGAAGCGTTCATTGGTGTTTACCAAGGCACTTTTTTCATCCGTAGCAACTAGCGCCAGTGCCGCTTTGCGTATGGCCGCAGGATCGCCTTCGCTACCATACAGAACCCCAAAATCTTTGTTGAATACGATCTGAACATCTGAAAGATCGGCAATTTGAAAGCCAGATTCTTCGTTGATGGGAGTGCCTGGTTTTTCTTTCAGGATAAAGGCTTTAAAATCTTCTGCATTATCAATAGCAAAACTGATGGCTACATAGCTGGCACTGCCATTGCGAGGTCCATCCCCAAAAATATACGCGGAATTGACCAAATCTATTCCTGAGTTTTTTATCCGGTTAAAGGTAGAATCACTGCCCATTAATTTATTCCAGGCATCCGCACTAAAAAAGTCTACGCTCTTGGTGCCGATTTTTTTGATGTCAATGGTGGCAATGCCCGTTACCCCTTGCGGAACAATGAGCAGATGTTTGGGAGTTTTGTTACAGGAGCTCAACAGTAACATACTGCCAGCACAAACGACTAAGAGTAAGGTGAAAATTTTTTTCATGGCAATTTTTAAGAATGGTGAACCGATGTTAAAAATGGGAATATACGTAAAAATCATGTTCCTATGAGATAGACATTGGTAAAAAAAGTTTGAATAAAAGCCCTCTTTGTTCTAACTTTGCCGTGCAAGGTCTCGTAGTTCAATGGATAGAATAGGAGTTTCCTAAACTTTTGATGCAGGTTCGATTCCTGTCGAGACTACATTTTAAAAATCAATATTCTGCAAAACCCTTCAAATCTAACCGTTTGATGGGTTTTTCGTTTAAAGTGTATCGGGGATCTTGGTAAAGAGTTCAAGGTGGCATTTTCATTACAGAATTGAAATACTTGACTCAGCCTATTCATCCCTCAATTAAAGGATGTGTAGTGACTATTTTTACCAAACACATACTTACCTAGGAGGTGCTTTTAGCCCTAATGGATTTTGTAAATTTTTCTGACGAGATTTAAGATTATCCAATAGGATGTAGGCAAAGTCGGGTTGGAGAGGAGATTGAATTATTCATTTGCCTTCTTGGTTCTTCTTTAGGTGAAGATAGATAGAAAGATAATTTCTGGAGCGCAGTTTTAAATGCTATATTTTTTTATTTAATTTTAATCAGCTTGCCTTAGACAGTTTGAATAAAGCTGGGATGCTGGTTTTGCAAAATACAAAGCAAAGATGTACATCTGATTTAACTATTTTATAATGCTTTTTAATTCCATTGATTTTGCAATTTTCCTACCAATAGTTTTTTTTCTGTATTGGTTTGCGACAAATAAAAATCTCAAGACGCAAAATGTTTTGTTACTTCTAACAAGTTATTTTTTCTATTCGTGCTGGGATTGGCGTTTTCTTTTTTTGTTGATGTTTTCTACTCTTTTAGATTATTTCACTGGGTTGAAAATGCAGGAGGCTAGGCAAAGCTCCGAGAAACGGTTTTGGTTTTGGCTAAGTGTGTTGGTGAATCTTGGGTTTCTAGGGGTGTTTAAATATTATAATTTTTTCATAGAGTCGTTCGCACAAGCTGTTTCATATGCAGGAGTTCGTGTAGATCCATGGACCTTAAGCGTAATTCTTCCTGTGGGTATTTCATTTTATACCTTTCATGGATTATCCTATGTAATTGATATTTATAAAGGAAGAATTAACGCTGAACGGAATTTTGTAGACTATGCAGTTTTTGTTAGTTTTTTCCCATTGCTGGTGGCAGGTCCTATTGAGAGAGCCACTCATTTATTGCCTCAAATAAAAAGAGAAAGAGTATTTGATTATACCAAAGCGGTAGATGGCTTGCGTCAAATTCTATGGGGACTTTTTAAGAAAATTGTAATTGCCGATAATTGCGCAGAATATGCCAATCAAATTTTTAATAACTCCGAACATTTGTCTGGCAGTATATTAGTGTTAGGTGCTCTGTTTTTTACCTTTCAGATTTACGGAGATTTTTCTGGTTATTCAGACATTGCTTTAGGTACGGCAAGGCTTTTTGGAATGGAATTATTGCGAAATTTTTCTTTCCCTTATTTTTCCAGAGACATTGCTGAATTTTGGAGACGTTGGCATATTTCACTTTCCACTTGGTTTAAAGATTACCTGTATATTCCATTAGGCGGTAATAAGGGAGGAAGTTGGATGCGCATTCGTAATACCTTTATAATTTTTCTTGTCAGTGGATTTTGGCATGGTGCCAATTGGACCTTCATTTTTTGGGGATTGCTAAATGCCATCTTTATTATGCCATCAATTATTATGCAAACCAATCGGAATAATCTGGAGACAGTGGCTCAGGGAAAATTATTCCCTACTGTTAAGGAGTTTTTTCAAATGGTTATAACGTTTGGATTGACAGTATTTGCCTGGATATTTTTTAGGTCTGAAAACATAAGTCATGCTTTTCAATATATTCAGCATATGTTTCAGGATCCGGAAACATTTTTGATGCTTGACATCTATTGGAAATATAAAATAGTCATCCTGTTACTCGCAGTATTTATTTCCGTCGAATGGTTGGGAAGAGAAGGACAATATGCGCTCTCTTCGTTTGGATTAAAGTGGAAACGCCCATGGAGGTTTGCCATGTATTATGCCATTATATTGGCCATATGTATGTTCGGTGGTAAAGAACAACAGTTTATTTACTTTCAGTTTTGAATTAGTAGCATGAAAAAATTTATTCTGACAATAGGTTTATTCAGTGTTCCAGCGCTTATTTATTCTATAGTGGCTATGTTGTTTATGCCATTTTTTCTTTCATTAGCTAATGGACCAAGCACCAAGCAACAAATAGCCAGCTCATTTAATAACGCAACCAAGCAAGAATACGAACTATTAATTTTGGGGAATAGTAGAACCTATCGAGGGATTAATCCATCCAAACTAAATTACCAGGCTTATAATTTTTCCCACGATAATGATTCTTATAATCAAATGTATTACAAGCTAAAATACCTGATCGATTGTAAAAAAGATTTTCGGTATTTGATTCTTGGGACGGATTATTTTCAGTTCTCTTTTAAGTCGGATACCAGAAATTATGTATACGCTGATTTTTTAAGTAATGATTACATGAATGATTTTGAAGAAAAAAATGTGTATATAGAAAAAATAGAGTATTATCTAAGTAATATAAATCCAAAGAAGATCCTTTCCTTAATCCCACAAAAGGATAAACCATTCCTTCGTGAAAATGGACAATACATAAAGCCAGGGATCGCAATGGAAAACGATACCATTACTAGAGATATATCCAGACTAGATTTCCAGGTGAACTATTTCAAGGGAATCCTAAGCTTATGTAAAAAAAAGGGAATAAAAGTTTTTATAACGAATCTTCCTACCCGTAGCAATGAATTAAAATCGTATACCATAGGTCAAATAGAAGAGTTTGACAATTTTATCGAAGGGTATGTAGACAATAGAAGTGTGTTTTATTTCAACTTTAGCCGTATTGAAGGGTTTGGCTTGAACGATTTCACAGATATAACTCACTTAAATGAGAATGCGGCGAATCGCTTTACTGAAATCCTAAATAAGCAGTTGGGTGTTCAAATTAATAAAACGCAGGAGTAACCTCTGTTGCATCTTCCGTAGTTCACTCATTGCATACTTCTAAAGTATATCTTTTATAATTACCCAATTCTAATGATCGACAGCATGGAGACTAAATTGGATTTTCCTTTTCGTTTATTCGAAGGCTATCAATAGAAAATTAAAATCAAAGCCCTTCACGATTATCGTATCGGAAGGGCTTTGATGAGAATGAAAGGGAGATAAAACCTAAGAATTTACCGGCTGTGGAATTTGGGCAAATGCTTTCTTAAAGAAAACCTGATATATATTCAACAATAAAGGATCGGTAAGGTTGTCGTATTTTCCGATAGTCGTTGGTGCTAAGGCCATACTGCGATACGTAGGTGCAGTTTCCAGGATATTGAGATCGAAATTCTGGTTTTTAAAGTTATACTGACTGTATGAAGCATTCGATAATAGTCGATAGCTAACAAAGTATAATGTATTCGCAGGTACTTCAAACGCAATCGGTAAGTCGAATGTTATTTGAGTTTCCAGGCTTCTGGTACTAGTAATTTGTTTTTCTTTGGTAAATGTTTGGTCAAGCGAGAAGCTGTAGTTTGCGCCAAACCATCCACCGTCTTTGGATATAGAAAAGGCGTAATGAGTTTCTTGTGTTTCAGTATCTACACGTCCATAAAAGCGATTGGAGGTTACACTTACAGTGGTAGTTTGATTTAATGGAATTGGCTGGTTGTTATTCCGGTTGTCTACTACAATCCAAATAGTATCTAATTCATTGAAAGGTTGAAAGGGGGTACTGTTTTCGCTCATTCCGTCTACAAACAAGTTTACACCTTTCTGAGCTGCTGTCAACGCGAAATCACCTTTATTTCCAAGTGCTCCATTGAAGGTGAATGTCGAAAGACTCAAGCGCGTTTCTGCACGTCTTAATTCTACCTCCACTTTTTCAATATATACAGCGTCGTTACCTTCCTGCATAAGCGTAATGGCATATGGATAACCGATGTATCCCATGCGGAATTCACTAGCGTTTAAGGTAAATGTAGTGATAGAATTTCTCTTAAAATCGTCTTTGGGAGTGTCAATTCTGATTTTTTGGGAAGTGCCTTCCATGCCATATAAAATTATATAAATTTTATCATCGGTACCGGCATCAGCTTTGTTTCCGACCTTAACTCTTACAATGTAATTCAATTTTGCTTTTTCGGCTGCTGAGAGTTCTGGGGCATTGTTGTTGTTAGTTACAGTCAATTGACTTTGGCAAATAATAGGTAATGTTGTCATGCAAATAATGGTTTATAATGAGTGAAAAATAATGCTTCCTGTTGAAGCAGGTGTAGCGTTGAACGTTTGCTTGGAGCGAAGGTTGGCCAAATGACTCTGAATGCGAAAATAAAAAGGGAAATGAAGTGTTTATACTTACCCGTTGGATTAATGGATGATTTAAATGAGTCGTGTAAAAGTTGATAATACGCTTTAATCTGAAATATTGATTGTATTTCGCGCAGCCTAACCTGCATGCCATGAAATGGTAGAGAAATTGATTGTATGAGCTATAGCAATATGATTATTGACAGAGATGCTCTAATAAAATGTACTAAATTAAATTTGATACTTGTTAAATAGTGAAGCATTCATCCGGATTTCTTACTAGTGAAAACTCTCACAGTAAATATTAAAGAAGTAGATGATTTTTGATGTCTCAAGATTTGTAAAATCATAAGTTTTAAAACGAAAATCTTGAATTCTTTTAGGCATTCAAAAAATTTTTTTTTAGGGTTGTTTTCACTTTTAGGAAAAGTAGAAGCAGAAATTGATAATAGCATGATTGAATTGACACTCTCTTTTTAAAGTATTCTATGTGACTTATTCAGTTTCTCATTATATTGACTAAGGGAATTAGTGTAATGATGTATTGCTTAAATTCTATTGACAACGATCCTCGTGATACCCATGAATATTTTTAAGTCACACCTGTGTTTGCTTTTTTTTATGCTGAGTTATGGGCTGGAACTAAAAGCACAGGAAGCCCAGTTATGGCAAAGGATGGGCGTTGGGCAGGGATTGATAGATGATTTTGTGGAGTGTATTACGGAAGATTCCAGAGGTTTTCTTTGGGTAGGCACCTGGAGCGGGATTTCACGCTATGATGGAAAAAATTTTACACATTTCAGAAAAGGATCGAGTGATAGCTCCGGTCTGCCTGGATCCTGGGTGTATACGATTGTAGAGGATAACCGCGGTACTATATGGGTGGGAACCGATGAAGGCCTTGCCGTATTTTCCCGTTGGAATAATCAATTTCTGCCTTTAAAAATACCCAACGCACATGCGATAGTTTCTATTTGTCAAAGCCCCGATGGGACCGTCTGGGCAGCAGGGGATCGTTTTGTGTATCAATGGGATGTCAATTCATTTCGGTTATTGTATAAAAAAGAATTTAAATCACCCTCCCTTGAAATAGGTGCAATAACCATCGATGAGGAGATGATTCTTTGGTTGGGCACTTCTCAGGCTGGACTAAAAGCAATGCACGCTTCCAGTAAAAAAATGCTGAGCGTGGAACCACTTATTAATAATCAGTTGGCTGCTTTTAACATCAAACACATTCGTCTGGAAAAACCAGGAAGACTATTACTGGGAACATGGGATGGAGGAATCTTTTTGGTCCATACCAAATTTCCAGTTTCCGTACAAAGGTTGCAACATCAAGAGAATGAACCAGGCAGTCTTGCCAATAACCGGGTGAGCGTGTTGCAGCCTAATAAAGATGGTTCCTGGAGTGTAATGAGTCCCCAAGGTACACATGCCAGGTGGCAACCAGGGGATAAAAACGTTAAGCATCTGCCTGCTTGGAAAGAAACATTTTCCAGCAATGGAGCTCTTTCCCTGAGTTGTTATTGGGTGGATCGTTTGGGAAATGAATGGGTAGGTACTCACGGTAATGGGCTGTTTCAGCGCAATCTCCAAAAAGAAAAACTGCAACATATTGGGACTTCTGATGAAGGAAATAAAATTTCTTGTTTTTTAACCTTACCTGATAAAAAGGTATTAGTAGGTTCAGACGGAAATGGACTTTTTTTATACGATCCGGTGCGCCTGGAATTTAAGGCACTTGACCTTGGTAAGAAATTTAAATTTGCGAAAGTGCTCGACATGAAGCTCGGAACCCAGGAGGAATGCTGGATTTCTTGTTGGTCAAATGGAATAGTATGCTTAGATACGCGCACATGGAAAGTGAAAAAACATTTCGATGGAAAATCAGGAGATCCCCGGTTTTCATGCAGCGATATCAAAGGGATTTACCTGGAGGATTCTTTACTTTGGATTGCTTCCAATGGTGAAGGTGTATTTCAATACAATACCTATTCAGGTAAATTTACGGATCGAAGCACTCGTACTCCTTTTGATTTTTCCATTCCACGTTGGGGGAATTCGATTACCAAAGATTCACACGGACGCTTCTGGATATCGAGTTCGAAAGGCTTGTATGCTTTTGATGGATCTCGGTTAAGGCACTTTACAGCGCAATCGCCGAAACAGGATAAGATAAGTTCAAATTTTGTTGTAAGTGTATTAGAAGATGCACAGAAAAATATTTGGGCGATTACGGAAGAAGGATTGGATAAATGGAGTGAAGAACAATTATGTTTTATCCCATGGCGAACAAAGGGAGGGTATTCTCTGAAGCAGATAAGAGGAATTACTCAGGATGAATTAGGTCGCTATTGGATTAGCACACAGCATGGTATTGCCTGCCTGAACCTGAATACCAATGAATGTTTTCGCTTTGATTCATATTGCCCTTCGGGCATTACATTTTATCATCAGGCAGCCATCAGCCTGCCCAATGGACAAATAGGCTTTGGAACCTTAAATGGGTGGGTCGTATTTCATCCGAAACACTTGCTCTGTTCTCCTTCAATTCCGGACATCAGTTTCACAGAGTTGCCTTGGAAAAACAAGAGGGATGATTCTGTTACCATTTTTAAAAATGAAAGGGAGGGAAGAACCTCCTTCATTTCCTTAGATTATACCGAAAGTCCATTCACGGTATCTTTTGTAGCCCCAGACTTAAGCGACGTGCAAGGCCTTCAGTATGTATATACGTTGGATGGACAGTCTTCGCCATGGCAGGAACTTGGATCACGCAATTCGATTACATTTTCCAATCTGGCACCTGGTAGCTATGAGCTACAAGTAAAAGCTAAAAACAATGTAGGTGAATTTTCGAAGGAACCTGCCACGCTGCAAATTGAAGTAATTCCTCCCTGGTATAGGACTCATCTGGCTTATCTCATGTATCTGCTTATTTCCATGGTTTTATTGTATCTGACCTATCGCATTGTGATTTTTAGAATAAGAATGCGAAATAAATTATTGATTCAACAATATCAATACCAGAAGGAGTTAGAATTATATCAGTCTAAAATAGAATTTTTTACAAATCTTTCACACGATATAAGAACCCCTTTAACACTCATATTAGCGCCATTGGAATTGTTGCGTGCTAAAATTTCTTCCAACGTTGAAGCCCTGAAAATGGTAGATACCATGGATCGGAATGCCCGGAGATTACTTTCCCTAGTAGATGAGTTACTAACCTTTCGTCGACTGGAATCGGGGGAACGCAGTCTGGATAAATCAGAGGTACAGGTTGAAAAACTAGTAGAGCAAAGTCTGGAGAATTTTAGGAATGAAGCAAGTCTAAAGTCCATTCAGGTGGTTCCCACGATGGTGCCTTGTAAGGCATGGCTGGATGAAATTCTGATTTCGAAATTATTGGATAATTTACTTGGGAACGCTTTTAAGTTCACACCCAGGGAAGGTACCGTAAACGTGCAGTTAATTAAAGAGGATCATGAGTTTAAATTAAAAATAGCCAATTCCGGATCTAATATTCCGGATGCAGTGCTTCAGCATTTATTCGATCCTTTTTATTCCAAGGAGCCTCAGAAGGGTTATGGTTTAGGCTTGGCGATATCTAAAGAAATCGTCGAACAACATCAGGGTCGTATTTACGTTGAAAATATCAACGATAACGTTGTGTTTACCATTCAACTACCGCTTGCTTTATGAGTGAAACTGAATTAGGAAAAGAAGAAAAAGAATTTTCCATTTTAGTGGTGGAAGATCATGTGGAGATGCTTGATTTACTCGCTTCTGTATTTTCTTCCAATTATATACTCTTTACTGCTTCGGATGGAACACAAGGGTATGAATTGGCCAAATCAGAAATTCCAGATTTGATCTTAACGGATGTTTCCATGCCTGGAATGGATGGTATGGAATTTTGTTCTGCGATTCGTTCCACTCTCGAAACTTCGCACATTCCAGTCATTATGATAACCGCCAAGGCAATGGATGAAGATCAACTGAGAGGCTATGAAAAGGGAGCGACGGATTATATTGTGAAACCATTTAATGTTTCCATTCTACAGCTAAAGGTGAGAAATATGCTGGACGGATTAAAGCGGATTCGCGAAAAATTTTCCTTTAAAGAACTATCATTTGAAAAATTTACATTCAACGAGTTAGATGCCGATTGGTTGAAAAGGATAAAAAAAATGATTAGTGAACAATACACCGATTCGACATTGAGCGTAGAAGAAATTGCTCAGGAAGTGGGGATGAGTAAATCCACCCTATATCGAAAATTGAAATCACTTACAGGAAAGTCAGCCTTGGATTTATTGCAAGAGTACAGGTTGGCACAGGCGTATGAATTAATTTTAAAATCCGATTGGAATGTCTCAGAAATCGCATACGCAGTAGGTTATACAGATCCCGGATATTTCAGTCAGCGCTTTAAAGAATTTTATGGGGTCTCTCCTTCAACGTTGGATAAAAGAAAAGGCTGAACCCTGATGTGATCCAGCCGGATATTGAAGGCATTTTAAAAACTCAGTTAATGATTTTTTAGTAAGGTAAAGGCACTTGATCCCTTTTCTTTTTCCGTAACGATGACTTTATACATTCCTAAAGGATACGCGTGTCCGAATTTTTTTTCTCCAATCGTTTCAAAGGATTCTATTTTTCTGCCCATAACATCGAATACATCAATTTGCATGATTGACCAGGAATGTATAGTGAATTCACCATGCGAAGGGTTGGGGAACAATTCAAGTTCGAATTCTAGTTCTACCATGGAACCAGATTCAGCTTGGTTTAAATCCAACGTTACAGGTGGATCAACCAAATGCGTAAGAGGTTCAAAGAAAATATTCCAATCGGATTGTCCATTCGGGCGTACTTTATTGGTAAGTACTTGCAATGTATTCGGAAGACTAATTCCTTTTCGGTTGTGGTAGTGGTTATATCCGATCTCCCAGGTAGCGAATAAACTAGACGTAGTGGTGTTGTTGGAACAAGTGCCCTGCATCAGTCCTGTTTGAATTTGTTGAGCCAATAATTCAAGTGCCGCGGTATATCTCGCCTGGTTGGGAGTATATACATCCACCCCTTGATTCCAGGCGACCTCTGCAGCGTGCAAGGCCGAGGCCATTGCGTATTGCGCGTGATGGCCGTTATCCCGGCAGGTTTCCTGCATCAAGCCATTTACCCAAATACTGGGATTGCTCCAGAAAGCATTGATATTGTTGCCATCGCCGGCAATGGAGCGGGAAGTAGCATTATCCGTGGAGAGATAAAAATATGCAGGATTGCGGGTGTTCAGCCGTTGTAGGGCCAAATTAAACTCGGTAGCGTCTTCGCAAAATACCGCGATGTTAATCATCGCATCTATTTGTGTAAGATCAACATTGCCGTTCCAGGTGCTCATGGTATTGAGTACAGGATAAAACTTTGTTTTAAACATATTCTGAACCTGATTCATATCGGAAGACGACCATCCGGAATACGATCGCATAATTTCTGCCGCAGGGCCTAGTAAAGCCCCGATCCATGCACCCTGTAATTGATTTTGTCCAACGGTTGGGGAGTAACCTGCAAATGTGCTTGCCCACATATTTAAGATGCCAATAGCATTTTGAGCATAGGTATTATTTCCCGAGTAATACCAGGCCAATGCATTGGCGTAAGCTTTTCTTGCGTCCGTTTTCTGTCCGTTTTCACTGGTGGGTGCAGTGGTATTAGTGGTAGCTGTTGCTATTGAAATCAACTGATTGTATTTACCAATCCAGGGTTGTTGATTGGCAGCAATTTTAGATTTAACAAAATTTAAATCGTTTTGATTGTTGAGTGCACCTGGGTGAACGAAAGTAGCAGGAGCTTGTGCCAGAAGCAAATTCCCTTGCGCTAGAAGACCAGCACTAAAAGCGAATAACACAAGTAAAGAGTTTTTCATACAAATGGAGGCTTGGGGTAAATTCTTGTTAAATGCACTAATTCAAGCCAGGCCGTTGTGTTTAATTTCAATCGAACCACACTCCCCTGGCTTGGAAGCAAAGTTGAATAGAATTGATCAGGATGGGGCGGATTTATAATTCAAATGCTATAGTTTTCCATTCAATCACCCGAAAAATTTAAGTCAGAAAAGTTACTGGAATGGAGTTGTAATAGTTTGATTGTTAGTCTACAATGAATATTAGTAGAGCCATTTAAGCCATGTATTTTATAGGTTGGCTTGTCTTGGCGCTGTGTAATTGCGTATAAGACAGTGGGGGCAGGTTATAGGTGGCTCTGTCGTATTTCGGGTGGCAAATAGGGGTAAGGAAAGTTGAAAAGTATGGTTTTTAAATACTTGCGAATTTTAGTACATTATAATCCCAAACGTAGTACGGTTTTACCTTATCTGGATTCAAAGCAAGCCCTGTTTTAACGCATTCATTTTATTTATGAAACGATCAATAGTTGGTTCCTTTTTTATTTTATTGGTAGTATTTCAGCAGCATTTGCTGGGGCAAAATAATTCCCTGCATTTGGATGGCTTAAATGACCAAGTGGTTTGCGGAGATTTGGATTTGAGCACGTATACCATAGAAGCCTGGGTGAAAACCGGAATAGCAGGGAACTACACCATTTGCTCCAAAGGGAATGGAAATGGATTTAATGGAAATTATATTTTTCAAATTCAAAATGGATATGTAAGTGTGCAATCCGATTATTCCGGAACTCCCATGTGGTTTTATAGCATCAATAGAATTGCCGATAACGTCTATACCCATGTGGCTGTCACGTTCGATGATGTGGCCAACCAAATGAAGTTTTATATCAACGGTGTTCCCGAAGGAGTATATACTACGCCCACCGGGAGTCCTTATCAGGATAATACCTCGATGTATATTGGCAGGCAAGGGTTTTCATGTAATTGTAATTTCTTCCTGGGCCAGATGGATGAGTTGAGATTTTGGAACAGGGTGTTGAGCTGCGATGAAATTAATCAACATAAATCCTGTTCTTTGTTGGGCTCGGAATCAGGCCTGCGCGCGTATTATACTTTTAATCAGGGAACCGGGGGAGGAAATAACGCCGGACTTACTACCCTTTTGGATGCAAGTCCTAATGCCTTTCATGGAACCATCCTCAATTTTAATCTGAATGGAAGTACATCCAATTTTCTATCCGATGGAGCTGTAGTTTCGGGTACTTGTGGTTCTTTTACTCAGCCTGAAATCCAGGTCTTAGGAAATTCGAATCCCATACAGCACCAGGACATGACACCAGATGCCAATGATCATTCTCATTTCGGAAATTATTCCGGGAGCCCCATAGTGCGTACCTTTACCATTCAAAATACAGGATCAGACCTCTTAAGCATTTCATCGGTAACCATAAGCGGAACACATTCCGACCAGTTTGCAGTAACCACGCCTCCGGCCTCCACTCTTGCTCCCGCTGCCAGCACTACGTTTCAAATTACTTGTACGCCATTGGTCTCAGGCATGCTGCATGCGCTCGTGAACATACAATCATCCGATTGTGACGAAAGTCCTTTTCAGTTTAAAATCGGAGCGGGTGGGTTTTCGCCCATTGGGGTGTTGACTACTACCTATGCTACCACTACGGTAGCCAGGTTCACCAACGACGGGGCCACATCCTGCCCTTCCTTTATCACTACTGGGTCTCAGCCGTATGGCGTGGTAGTGGATGAAATAAACGAAAAAATATACTGGATTAATTCAGGAGGGAACTCCATTGGCAGAAGCAATCTGGACGGATCTTCGGTGAATAATTCTTTTATCACAGGACTATCCACGCCAATTGGTCTGGAGATCGATGTGCGCAATAATTTTCTTTATTGGACTTCACGAGGCTCCAAAACAATTGGGCGGGCCAATTTAGATGGTACCGGTGTTACGAACGCATTTGTAAGCATTCCTTCTGCAGATCCTCTCTCCGTGCAGGTAGATGCTACAGAAGGATACATTTATTGGACCGATTATTTATCCAATAGAATCGGTCGTTGTTTGCTGAACGGAACCTTTGTGAATTATAATTATATCACAGGTGTGGTGGGGCCCCATCAATTTAAGCTGGAACCCTTGAGCCGTCAGTTTTATATCGCAGGCTATGGTTCCAATACCATCGTGCGTGTGGGGGTAGATGGCACCGGACTTACTACCCTGGTGACTGGATGTTCTCAACCCAATGGAGTAGCCATCGATGTATTGAACGATAAAATCTATTGGGCCAATTTTGCTACAAGTCAAATGGGCCGCAGTAACTTGAATGGAACTTCAGCCAGTCAGGTTTTTTTACCCATGTCAGGCCCTGTGCATTTATGCCTGGGATTAATTGCGAATCCGGAAATAAACATAACCGGAAATACTTTATCCATTGCAGATGGTGCCGGGACGCCTTCGGTAACGAATCATACTGATTTTGGAAACGTAGATGTGGCCACGGGAATAGTAACACGAACGTTTACCATTCAAAACACCGGTATCGGTGCATTGCGTTTAAATGGCTCGCCACGCGTTGTGGTAACTGGTACAGGCTTTTCCTTGCAGACGGATGCGCCTGCCCTCATTCCTGCCGGAGGTTCCGCCACCTTTGAAGTGCGGTTTGATCCAAGCGCTGCGGGCTTGGCTACAGGTACGGTTGCCTTGAATACCGACGATTGCGATGAAGATCCTTATAATTTCAGCATACAAGGAACAGGCATAGCCTTAGCTTCCGCATTGGAGTTTGATGGGGTAAATGACTATATAGGGCTGGGCACAGCCATGAGCAATGTGTTTGGAGGAGCGGATAAAAAATTTACGATTGAAGCCTGGATCAATGGCGCTAACTTTGCCAGTGCTACTTCCTGGAATGTTATTTTTGCCAAAGCTTCCGGATCTATTTGTGCACAGAATGGACGGGAATTTTACTTTGGCGTTTCTCCCACCGGTGAGTTGCAGTTCTTATTCTATGGACAACTTTCTGGAACCAATTATTTTATTGTTAATACCAATGCTACAATTCCCATTAATGAGTGGCATCATGTAGCGGTGTCCTACGATGGCTCCATCGATACCTCACCCTTGGATCGGGTAACGCTATTAATTGATGGCATGGAGCAAACTACTTATGTTTCGGCCTCGAACGGATCACTGCCCTTTGATATACAGGTGGGCCCCGCGCATGCTGGTATTGGAGCTAACCTCTCAAATACAGGTACTGCCTGTATCACTCCGAATCAATATTGGGATGGAATGATGGATGAAATTCGCGTGTGGGAAGATGCCCGATCCTGCGACCAGATTAAAGCCAATATGAATATCCAATTGAGTGGAACCGAACCTTTGCTCCGTGCTTATTATGCCTTCAACCAAGGCGTAGTGAATGGAACAAATACTGGCGAAACCACGCTGGTAGATCTTGCAGGAAATGATGATGCAGGAACATTAACAGGATTTGCATTGACGGGTGTAGCCTCCAATTGGGTGGATGGCACCTCTAACGGAGTGTCGGGTACGATTCCGCAGCCTTTACCAGAAATTAATGTAACCGGAAATGCAGTTTCGATTCTTTCGGGAGATAATTCTCCATCAGTAACGGATCATACCAGTTTTGGAACTTTAACACCTGGTTCTAACTTGGTGCGCACGTTCACCATACAAAATACAGGTGCAGCCCCTTTAACTATTTCAACAATCGTTTCTTCGGGTACTCAGGCATCCTTGTTTACAGTGGCGGGCGTCCCTGCCAGTGTGCCTGCGGGAGGTAGTGCAACATTTACGGTAACATTTCAAGCCCTAACTACAGGTACTAAGTCCGCATTAATTACCATCACTTCCGACGATTGTGATGAATCGGGATATACCTTTTTGGTGCAAGGAAACTCTGTTAACCCAAGTCCGGGCAATGCCTTCAGCTTCGATGGTACCAATGATTTTGTAGATCTAGATGCCGATATCAGTCGTTTGGATTTTGATGCTCCTGCCACCATTGAGTTTTGGGCCAAGTCCAATGTTGATCATAAATCAGGATCTCCACGACCCATCTTCCAAATAGAAAATGGCGCCAATCAGGAGTTTTCCGTATGGTGGGGTAATCTTACCGCTGGATTAACCAATGAGCGCATAAGTGTGTTTCACGAAACCGCCAATGCTGCTGCCAATCAAACCATTATTGGTGTTACAGATCCTGGTACGTATGTTGGTGAATGGCATCATTACGCAGTCGTTTGCACCGGTACTCAATTTCTGTTTTATATCGATGGAGAATTAAAAAGTTCAACCAATTCCAGTGCACATTCCAATCCCGCTCCAGGGCGCTATGGCAATGGCTTTGTACCTACTACAGCAAGAATCGCCAACCGCCCATCCTTAAGTAATTATTTTAGTGGTGATATCGATGAATTGAAAATCTGGAACCTCATTCGTACACAGGCAGAAATACAAGCTGGAATGAATGCCGAGTTGGCTGGAACTGAAACAGGATTGATTTCTTATTATAATTTTAATCAAGGGCTGGCATCCGGAACAAATACTAACTTGGCTACTTTGGTAAATAAAGTTGCAGCAGGAAAATGCGGAATCGTTTCCAATGCCACCTTAATAGGTACTTCTTCCAATTGGATTTCAGCAGACCATAATGTGCCACTGATTTCTACTATGACAGCGCCAGAGATAGAGGTACGGGGTAATTTACTTGCCATTGTCAATGGAGATGTTACTCCTTCTTCCACGGATCATACTGATTTTGGAAGTGTGCCGGTAAGCAGTGGAAGCATTACCCGTATTTTTACGATAGCCAACCTCGGAGATGGAACACTTAATTTTTCAGGTTCTCCCGTGGTGGCAGTCACAGGAGCCGGATTTTCATTATCCCTAGATGCGGCAACCTCCATTGCTGCGTCCGGAAGTACAACATTTGAAATTACATTCGATCCTTCGGTAGCAGGCACCGCAGGAGGAACCGTAAGCATAGGTAGTGATGATTGTGATGAACCGGTGTATACGTTTTCTATTTCGGGTACGGGCTCACAGCCTGCTACAGCCCTGCATTTCGATGGTGCTTCCGATTTGATAACTTTAGGTAATGTCCATAATACCACCATCGCCGGTGTAGATAAAAAATTTACTATTGAAGCATGGGTAAACTTGAGTAACCTGAATACGAATTCCAAAATAATTGCGTCCAAACAAGCCAATTCCAATTGCACACAAGACCAACGCCAATTTTCTTTTGCCGTTCAAACTTCCGGTCGATTATCGTTTGCCTACTTCGGAAGCTTAACGCCTACTATATTCGCAAACGTTCAATCGGATGGGGTCCTTACCATCAACCAATGGTACCATGTCGCTGTAACGTACGATGGATCCATCGATTCCGATCGATTGGATCGCGTGACCTTTTATATAGATGGAGTAAAACAAAACAACTCATTGATAACTTCAGGGGGAAGTTTTCCTTTTGATATTCCGAGCGGCACTTCGCATTTTGGAATTGGCTCCAATTTGTCAACGAGTGGTGCGGCATGTAACCCTGCAGGCGGGATATTCGGCGGAACCTTAGATGAATTTAGGTTATGGAACGTTGTGCGTTCCTGTGCGGATATTAAAGCCAATCGCTTAAACGAACTTACCGGAACGGAGCCAGGCTTGATAACTTATTTTAATTTCAATAACGGAAATGTAAATGCTTCCAACGCAGGCTTAACAACGTTGACTGATCTAGCCACTGCGGATGGTGCGCAGAATGGTACCTTGTCGACCTTTGCTTTGACCGGACTAACCTCAAATTGGTCCAATGGATCTGGTAATGGTGTGTCGGGTACAACTCCAACACCTCAGCCAGAAATACAAGTATCCGGGAACAGCGTTCCTGTGCTGCTAGGCGATAACACACCGTCCTTGTTGGATTCAACCGATTTTGGTACGGTAGATCTGGTGGCAGGTGTGAATGAAAATACATTTATGGTAGAAAACCCGGGCACTGCGGCTCTGCTGCTATCGGGCACGCCCAGGGTAGTAATTACAGGCTCTGCAGATTTTTCGTTAAGTCAGGATGTTTTGGCATCTGTAGCCGCCGCCAGTCAGGCAACTTTTAAAATTAGTTTTAATCCATCTTCTGCTGGTATTAAAACAGCCACGGTTACGCTGCTGAGTAACGATTGCGACGAAGCCATCTATTCTTTCAGCATACAAGGTGCTGGTGAGTTAGGCGCAACTGCGCTCAATTTTGACGGAGTCAACGATTATGTACTATTGCCAGGCGATATTGCATTGCCAAGCGGTTTAACCTATGAAGCATGGGTTCGTACATCGGCTAGTGTAACCGCAGGAAATGGAATAGCCAATGTCGGGCAAACTATTATCGGCGATTGGAAAGGTTCTACCTATGCCGCCCTTGGCATTGAAGGAACTAAGGCGCGATACAACCATGCCAATGCCTCTTCGGTGTGGATAGCTACCGAAGGTGCCACCACCGTGAATGATGGAAACTGGCACCACATTGCAGTAAGCCATGATCATTTAACCGGCGATATAAAAATCTATGTAGATGGGATTCTGGACGGAGAGGGGAATGTGCCCTACAGTACTACGTTTACAAAAGCCAATATACTCGGTGCCGGTTATAATCTAATCAACACTATCAATGGAACCTTAGATGAAATCAGAGTTTGGAATGGTGTGCGGTCTTGTCTGCAAATTCGAGCCAACCGTTTAAATCATCTGGCAGGGAATGAACCAGGCCTACTCGCCTATTACAGCTGCAATCAGGCCTTCATCGGCTTGAACAATGCATCGTTCACTACGCTGGTGGATGTATCGACTGGCACAAACGATGGAACCTTAACTAATTTTGCTTTAACCGGTCTTAGTTCCAATTATGTGGATGGAACCACTAACGGAGTATCTGGCTCAACGCCCGCGACTTTACCACAGCCTGAATTGGAACTACTGGGCAATGGGGTGTCCATACGTAAAAACGATGCTACTCCTTCTTTAAGCGATTCTACGGATTTTGGTTCGGTGGGACTTGGTGTTCCGAACATCAATACGTTTGTGATACAAAATACTGGACCTGATCCTTTAAACCTCTCCGGCGCTCCAATCGTTGCGATCAGCGGTTCTTCTGATTTTATTTTACAGGCGGATGCAGGAAGTGCTTCTGTGGCAGGCGCTGGCATTACATCGTTTCAAATTCGATTCCTGCCGAGCAGCGTTGGTGTAAAGACCGCTACGGTAACCATACTCAACGACGATTGTGACGAGGGACAGTTTACATTTACCATTCAGGGTACTGGCGCTCCCGCAGCGGCAGCACTTGATTTCGATGGGATCAACGATCATGTGAGAGTCTTGCATTCCCCTTTGTTAAATGTAACCAATCATTTAACCATGGAAGCCTGGGTGTATTTAAAATCCTATAGCCATGAGACTATTCTTGCCAAATGGGACGATGATGGAAATCAACGTGGATATATGATGAACATGGGCGAGACTGGAGATCCTACGAAACTATGTGTAATATTTGACCAGGCAGGTAACTGGCTCACCAATCACTTGCAATGGAATTCGGGTGTCACAATTCCCTTGAATAGTTGGCATCACGTGGCAGTAACCCACGATGCAACCCTTCCTTCCAACAACGTAAAAGTATATCTGGATGGCGTATTGTCTGCACAAACCAATTGGGCTTACCCCATCTTTAATACCGCCGCCAATATGATGCTGGGGGCTTATGATAGTTTTGGAAATGGTCTCAATGCAGGGGCGAGCGATCGCTATTTAAATGGTCGTTTGGATGAAGTGCGCGTATGGAATCGCACGCTGTGCGCCAGTGAAATTCAACATCGCCTTACTTGTGAACCAATCAATCCGTTGCCTGGACTTGTTGCCTCTTATTCTTTTAATCAGGGAGCCAATGCCGTTTCGAACTCAGGAGTGACGGTGTTGACAGATGCAAGTGGAAATGGACTGAACGGTACCTTGGGTGGATTTACTCTCAATACCTCTACCTCCAATTGGATAGCACCAGGAGGAGTGGTATCGGGAAATGCATGCTCCGCCTGGTTGAGTCCAGACATTCAGGTCTCCGGTAATAGTACTCAGATTAATAAAGGTGATACCAGTCCCTCTCTGACAGACCATACTGATTTTGGAAATGTAAATATTAATTCTGGTTCGTTGATGCGCACGTTTACTATCCAGAATGCAGGAACTGCAAGTTTGCAATTAACAGGAAGTCCAAGAGTATCGGTAACGGGAACTGGATTTACCCTGCAGTCCGACGCAACTTCTACGATCGCGGCGGGTGGCACCAGCACTTTTACAATTGTGTTTGATCCTTCCTCTGCTGGAGTATCTTCCGCAGTAGTTTCCATCGCCTCCGATGATTGCGATTCGAATCCATTTACGTTCAGCATTCAAGGTGCCGGAGATAATAATGGAGCTGCATTACACTTCGATGGTTTGGACGATCAGATTCAAGTGGGAACAAATTCAGTATTTAATTTACAGACAGGGTTTACGCTGGAGGCCTGGATCAACCTAAGCAATACCGTTGGGAAAAAACGAATCTTTGAACGCTCCAATGCTACGGGTTGGGCGTTTGGAATTGATAACGGTGGATACTTGGGTGGAACCGATTTTGGTGTCGTTGATTTTACTGCGAGTACATTGGCCGTTGCTCCAAATACCTGGACGCACGTGGCGTATGTAGTCACTGCTTCAGGAGTGTTGGAGTATTATGTCAACGGTGTATTAGCAGGAACACATGCTGGTCTCAGTCTGGCTTCATACCCCGTACATCCGCTCAAAATCGGCTACTCCGATTACAATGCGGGAGAATCATTTGCCGGGATGTTGGATGAAGTAAGAATATGGAATCGAGCGCTTAATGCCTGTGAGATTAATCACCATGTAAGCTGCGAAATTCAAGGGGCCTCCGCAGGATTATTATTGAATTATCACTTCAATCAAGGCCTGGCGGGTACATCGAATGCAGCCGTAAATTCTGTCACCGACGACAGTGGCTCGGGCCATGCAGGCACCTTGGCCAATTTTGCATTGGCTGGTGCCCTATCCAATTGGGTGGCTCCCGGAGCGGTTCCTTCTGGTCAGGCTTGTACTGCCTTTTCAGGTGGACCTTCAATAGCGGTAACAGGAAATTCAATAAATATTGTTAATGGAGATAATTCCCCTGCTTCCGGAGATTTCACCGATTTTGGATCTGTCACGCAAGGGAATCCACTCATCCGAAGTTTTAGTATTCAAAATGCTTCCTCAGAAATCCTGCTGCTTACCGGTACGCCAAGGGTTTCGGTGGCGGGATCTACTGATTTTAAAGTAAGCACGCAAGCTTCAGCCACAGTAGCCGCCAGCGGTTCAACGACCTTCTCTATTCAGTTTAATCCGGCAACAGCTTCCGTGCAAAATGCAGTAGTGACCATTGAGTCCAACGATTGCAATGATCCCGTATTTACCTTCACGATTAGCGGAACTGGCGTGGTACCGACCGGACAGGAGATAGGTATTCGTGTCAATACCATTCCTGTGGCATCTAATGGAAGCGTAACCGTTCCTTCCGCCATTCAAAGCAAAAGCGGTACGCCCTTGGTAATTCAAATAGAAAATACGGGTACCAGCACGCTGAGCCTTACGGGAGCTACCAGGATTCTCTTAGGCGGAACACACGCCTCAGAATTTACCTTAGATACCTCCTTGGTCACTAATGCCATTAGCGCAGGAAGTTCTATAAGCTTCAGTATTACAGCTACACCAGCGCAACTTGGCACACGCACAGCGACAATTGTGATTCAAAGCAATGATGCAGACGAAGCTACCTATGTATTGAATATTCAAACAACAGGATTGATAGCTGGTGATGTAAACAAAAACGGTGTGATTGATGGAACAGAATTGGCTGGTGATGTGAATGAAAACGGAATCATTGATCAGCCTTCTGAAATATTGGGAGATATAAACGGCAACGCCTCTATTGATTACCCATTGGAAATTTTGGGAGATAAAAATGGAAATCGATCTATTGATGTTCCCCTTGAAGTGGCTGGAGATGAAAATGGAAATGGAACAATTACAGCTGCCACCGAAATTATTGGAGACGTAAACGGAAACGGAGCCATAGATTATCCTTCCGAAGTGTTCGGAGATATCAATGGTAATGGACTCATCGATCTTCCCGATGAAATAGCCGGAGATGGCAATGGAAGCGGAACAATTACCGCTGGGGAAATTACTGGCGATGTCAATGGAAACGGAGTGTTGGATCCCTTTGAAATTGCTGGTGATATCAATGGAAACGGACAGATTGATGCGCCTTCTGAAATTTTGGGAGATGTAAACGGCAATGGAACCATTGATGTTCCTTCTGAACTTACGGGAGATAGAAATGGTGATGGGGTAATTACTTTTCCTTCGGAGCTGCTGGGTGATAAAAATGGCAATGGACAAATAGATGTGCCAACCGAAATACTGGGAGATATCAACGGCGATGGTATTATAAATGTTCCTTCGGAAATTACAGGTGATAAAAACGGAAACGGATTGATAGATCTTCCGGCAGAATTATTGGGTGATAGAAATGGGAACGGAACCTTGGATGTTCCCTCCGAAATACTGGGCGATATTAATGGTGACGGCGCCATTACTTTTCCAGGAGAAGTTACCGGAGATCGCACTGGTGATGGAAACGTTACGTTTCCTGCCGAATTACTGGGGGATATGAATGGCAATGGCCGTATAGACGTACCTCTTGAAAAAGCCGGAGATATCAATGGAAATGGACTGATTGATGTTCCAGGGGAAATGGCAGGAAATACCGATACCTCTGTGGTTATTTCTTATCCCGCAGAAGTAACAGGAGATATTAACGGAAACGGTCGCATTTCGCAAGGAGAAGTAACAGGAGATATCAACGGCGATGGTTCAATTAATGGCGCTGAAATTTGGGGTGATTTCAACGGAGACGGAAGTCTGTCAGCAGCAGAACGTACGGCATTTTATTCTGTTCCGTATTACATATATGGTGTTACGCCTATCAATACCGAGCGTGTGGAGCGTTACCGGGTAAGCCCGGATACTTTAACGAATATGGAATACCGCTGGACGTATTCAAGCCCAAGCCTCGATATCATTACAGTGGATACGTTGAATTACCTGGATGTATTCGCTACCGCAGAAGCGACTTCAGGTACTTTTACCTGTTACCTGAGTAAAGAAAAATATCCTTTCGATACCTTATATTTTAATTTGGTGATTAATATTCAGAAGTCGGTCGATGTGGGCGAAGTCATCAATACTACCGAAGCTTGTGTTGCTCAGGACGCTTCTAATCAATGTCAGGGAGTATACATTAATTATTTTAAGTTGAAAGAATTAGAGAATGATTCTTCAGGATGTCAGTTGGGAGGCATGCAGGACTTTACTAAAACTTCCATGATTGCGGATTTAGAAATGGGAGGAGTATATTCTGCGGTAGTAAAACCTTCCGGAATTTTACGCGATGTGTTTAATAATCCATTGCCCATGTATTATGCTATTTGGATAGATTACAACAACGACGGCGCATTTGATGGTCCAAATGAATTTGTGATCACAGGAGATAGTAAACAAGAGTCCGTGGCACTCAATAATATTACCATTGCCAATGATAAGACCTATCAGGGGCAACGTAGACTCCGACTGGCCATGAGATCCTCCGGAGGATTTTCTTCCCTGGATGCCTGCGATGCTCAGGGGTTTGGAGAAAATAGTGAACGGGAGGATTATCTGGTGAATATTATTCCTGTAGCCGATTTGCAAGGCCCCAATTTGTTTACGCCCAACAACGATGGACTGAACGATTTGTTTGTGGTGAAAGGTTTGGATCCTTTACATGTTAACAAAACCAGGGTACGCGTATTTACTCAGGAAGGGAAAATTGTATTTGATAGTGGTAAGGATAATGACTACGCAAATAACTGGGCTGGTACCGATGAAAAGGGAGAAAAACTTCCTAAGGGCATATATTATTATCATATAGCGTATGGCGAAGGAGACCAGTACCTGGAGGTGAAAAGCTTTATTGACATTCAATATTAAACCGGCATCTCCGCCTAGAAGAAAATCAATCGAAGGTAAAAGCTCATAGATCGATTATCCAGGGTTTAATTTGATGAATCGTAAAACAAAAAATACACAACCTTGAACGTACCGTTCTTTTACTTGTAACATAGGATTGTTCCCAATATCAGTAGGAGAATTACTGATCAATGAACTGGTTCATCGTAACATTTGAATAGCATTCAATTAAAATGCAGGAAATACATTCTTAATCTGAATCGGAGTTTACTGATAATCACTTAAAGCAGTCATTAATTTTAGATAACCGTATAACGCTTCTTTTGCAAAAAAAAGGACTTATGATTTCAACGGTACTAAAACTAAAATTTTTGGTGTTGTTCAGTATACTCTATATGGGAATGCTGAAGGATACACTTCAGGCACAAAGTGTTTTGAATGTTCGCGTGAATAACGCGCTAAATGATCTGGAGGAGTATCTTCCGGCCACGATCAATCAAACTCAAAGTAAAACGGTCGGGGCTGTAGATAACGGAAGTTCTGATTTGGAACTGGGAGGAGAAGTTTCCGGAGGTAACGATCCTCAGTTGGTAGGGATAAGGTTTGCAGGAGTGTCTGTACCTAAGGGAGCTCTGATAACCAAAGCTACCATTCAGTTTACCGTAGATGCCACGAATAAAAATACCGATCCTTGTGTCTTAACCATCGTAGCGGAATCCTCTGATAACGCGGCTCCTTTCACCGGAACAGCCAGCGAACTTTCTTCCAGAACTAAATCGACGACATCCGTAGTTTGGAATATTGCTGCGGGAACTTGGAATGCAGTAGGCAGTGCAGGAGAAAATGAGCGTACCCCCGATTTAAAATCTTTGGTGCAAGAACTCGTAAATAGAAATTCCTGGTCACAAGGTAATGCCATGGCTTTTTATTTTTCCGGAACAGGTACCCGCGAAGCGGAAGCTTACGACGGAAGCGCATCGCAGGCTCCTTTGCTGAGCATAGAATATTTTGTTCCGATTGTAGTTTCTTCCAGAATTTCTGCTCCGGAAGATGATTTGGAAGAATATATGCCTGGAAGTGTAGCCCAGCCACAATCTAAAGGAGAAGGTACTTATGATATTGGTTCTTCTGATCTGGAGCTCGGTGGTGAATCCATAGGAGGTCATGATCCTCAATTGGTAGGGATGCGCTTCAGAGATATTCGAGTGCCTCAGGGTGCACAAATTGCGAACGCTAAAATTATTTTTACTGTTGATGCCATTGCAAAAAATACAGATCCATGTGAGTTGGAAATTATAGCAGAAAGCACGGATAATGCCAGTTCGTTTACCACTTCAGCTACCTATCATTTATCTTCCAGACCTAAAACGGCTAATTCGGTAGAATGGAATATTCCTTCCGGATCATGGTCAGCGGTGGGACAAAACGGAGCGGACCAGACTACGCCAGACCTCAAATTGGTAGTACAGGAACTTGTTAACCGCAGTGGATGGACTGCAGGAAATGCCATGGCATTTTTTATCTCCGGGTCCGGAACTCGTGAGGCCGAAGCGTACGATGGATCAGCCTCTCAGGCACCTTTGTTGGAAATTACATACTACGGTCTTGCTTCCAATCCTGTTTCCGATTTCCCTGTATCAGCCGGATCTTCCTGGTCGTTTAATGATTCAGGAATTGATTTGGGCACCTCCTGGAGAAATGCTTCATTTACAGAAGATGATGAGTGGGTTTTTGGTAACGCACCATTGGGCTACGGAGAAACTTCCATTTCTAAAGTAGTTTCATTTGGTAGCAATGCAGAATCGAAATACCCAACCACTTATTTTACCAAACGTTTTCAGGTAACCAATCTTTCATCCATTGCCAGTACGTTGGATTTATCATTGATGTGTGATGATGGTGCAATTGTATACCTCAATGGAGTAGAAGTGGCCAGGAAAAATATGCCTGCTGGCACGGTAGGGTATTCTACGCTAGCAAGCACAGCGATTGAAGATAACACCAGAGAAGGGATATTTTCATTGTTTGAAATTCCGAAATCGTCACTCCTGGAAGGGTTGAATTATCTCGCTGTAGAAGTGCACCAGGCTACGTTGAATTCGTCGGATTTGAGGTTTGATTTGACATTGTCAGAGGCGACGAGTTCCTCTTCCAGCCCTTCTCTGGGATGCGCGGAAGACCAGGACCATGTGGCCTGCTTTGAATCTATTTTACCGGCGGCTCAAGATCAACTCATGCACGTACCATCCAGTCACGCTTTCCAGTTGTTGTTTTCAGAAGGCGATTCCTATACCCAAGGAACAGGTGTTGCTCTGGGTAATTTTGATTTTACAGGATTTATTCCTTCCGCTCCGGGCAATAGTACTTCTGGTTATGTGGCTGTAAATCATGAAACCAATCCTGGTGGCGTTTCACTATTGTCTGTTTCCTATCAAACCTCCACCGAGAAGTGGATTGTAAATTCTTCCAAAGCTGTAGATTTTTCCACTACAGATCTGGTAAAAACAGAACGTAATTGCTCGGGGGGTATAACACCATGGAATACACTTGTGACCTGCGAAGAAACAATGGCTGCCGGAGATGTTAACACAGATGGATATCAGGATGTGGGCTGGAATGTAGAAATTGATCCGGTAAGTGGCATGGTGAAAGAATATGGAAATGCCAAAAGGGAAAAGTTGTGGGCAATGGGTAGAATGAGTCATGAGAACGTAGCTTTTCTAATGGATAGCTTAACTTCCTACTATGGAGAAGACGCTTCAAATGGTTGTGTATATAAATTTGTTGCCGATGCTAAAATGAATTTGTCCCAAGGGAAACTGTACGTCTTGAAACTCGCTTCAGCACTTTCAAGTAATGAACCAACCTCCTCCACGGGAGTTTGGGAGCTTGTTCCAAATACCACGCAAGCGGATCGCAACAATACACCAACCTTGGCAATCGCACTCGGAGCAACCATTTTTTCCGGTGTAGAAGATGTTGAATTAAGTCCCGTGGATGGTAAAATCTATTTTACTGCAAAAGGGAATAATCGTGTGTATCGCTTTTCTGACAATGGTTCAACCGTTTCGAATTTTGAAACTTTTGTAGGTGGAAAATCATACAAAATAAACTCTTCAGAAGGCATCATTAATGAAGCTTGGGGTTCAGGAAATGATAACCTCACCTTTGATGAGCATGGAAACCTTTGGGTCTTGCAGGATGGAAGTAGAAATCATATTTGGATGGTACGCAAAGAACATACGCAGCAGTCTCCTAAAATTGAATTGTTCATGCGAACTCCTATTGGCTCTGAACCTACGGGCATGACTTTTACTCCCGATCATCGTTTTATGTTTTTGTCGATTCAAGCTCCAGCCACTACTAATACACAATCTCATGCCGATGCAAAAGGTACTCAGGTAACGTATAATAAAAATCACACCTTCGTATTGGCCCGCACGGCCCTCATGGATGGATTAAATGTGATTACAAATATTTCTGTTTCTTCTTTAGAAAAGCCTTTGGTTGTTTATCCGAATCCATCCAAAGGAATTTTTACCATAGATTTCTCAGGTCTTTCTAATAATGAAGCATTGCATGTAAAAGTGGTGGATGTAATGGGTCATTTAATCTCGGAAAAGACAATCGAAGAGGCTCAGGCACAGAAATCGTATTCTTTGTCGATTCGTGAACACGGAATTTATTTTATCAAAGTGGTACAAGGGGATAGAGTATTTTCACAAAAAGTAATTGTCGAATAAATAAACATGAAAATTTGTTCCTGCCTTTCCTCAGTAAAAAGGGAAAGGCAGGAATTTTTTATACTATGAAATCCTGGATCTTCTTTTTGTTGCTGACCTTCTTTACGGTAAAGGCACAGCAAGATGCTACCGTATTTACACTATATGAGAATGCACTCCAACATCCGGAGCTTGTTTCTGTTCTAAATCTTCGCGAAAAAGGATTGACAAAAGTGCCCGATAGCATTTCTGTTTTTACACATATTCGCTTAATTAGTTTTATGAAAAACAAACTGGAGGAATTATCCGATGAGTTTTTTCAGTTAACAACCTTGGAGGAAATAATATTGCGGAATAACCAATTAAAAGAATTACAACCTGCTGTTTCAAATTTTAAACGTTGCAAGGTATTGCAAGCCAGTCATAATAAGTTTACTACACTGCCCTCTTCCATAGGTCAGTTAAAGGAATTGGAGCAATTAGACGTTTCGAACAATGCTATTGTCAAACTACCGGATTCCCTCGGAGAATTAAATGGTTTGAAAACGCTTTCGCTTCAGCACAATCAATTGAGTCATTTGCCAGCTTCATTTTTTAAATTATCCAATCTTCGTTATCTGAATGTTTCAAATAATAATTTGGAATCCCTGGAAATGTCTATTGGTGGTTTGAAAAGCTTGAATGAACTTCATGTAAATGAAAATGAATTAAAAGAATTGCCGGTTTCTTTGGGGCGTTTGAAATCGTTGAAGGTATTGTCGCTTATGAAAAATTCATTGGACACCGTGAGTGCGGAAATATGTAATTTGAAAAATCTGGAAATGCTGGTGCTTAGTTATAATCGCATACACTATTTGCCTAAGGAAATCAGGAAATTAAAAAAACTCAAAACATTGATGTTGTTGGGTAATAATTTTTCAGAAGAAGAAAGACGGAAAATTAAATCCTGGTTACCTCGCACCGATATCCGGTTTGAATAATAAAAAAGGGCCAGAATCTA
>JALONM010000126.1 GCA_025454925.1 Cytophagaceae bacterium | reverse complement strand
TACCCCGGAATCCAATACCTTTCCCGATTGATCTTTGCCCGTCCAATCGTTGCGGTAATCCGAAACCTGGAATACCTCATGGCCATTGCGATCGTAAACCACCAACGAATTATCGATGGTATTGTCTAGAAACGCGATCACAAACGTATCGTTCAAACCATCCCCGTTCGGGGTAAATACTTCTTTCGTTTCCAGGGAGGGTACATTCTTTTGATCGTTCAATTCATATCGGATGCGAAGTGATGTTTTTTCAGATTTGATTCCTCTTTTATCCGAAACGATAAAATCAAGGGAGGCCTCCCCGATAAAGCCATAGTTAGGAATAAATTTTAAAACTCCGTTGGTATCTACTTCAAAGAACCCATATTCGGGCAATTTAACCGAAGATTGGATTCCATCGGCATCGGGATCCAGATCGATGGATTTGAAATCGATAGGGGCACTTTTACCCACAAGAATCTGAGCCAGGTCAAACAATGTAGTATCTCCGTAGGTAGCATTAATTAATGCAGGCAACACTTCCGGAGGAACCGGTGTAGCATATACGGTAATCAAGGCCGTTGCTGAAATCCCAACGTAATTAGTACTGGCCGGAATGACAATGGTGACCGAAGAATTTCCTGCTGCTAACGGAGTTACCAATCCTTTTCCTGAAAGATTGAATACAGCATTATTGTTGCCACTATTGATAAAGACCGCTTGAGAGGTATCTGCATTGCTGGAATATTCTATAATAAACGGAGCGTCGCCTACCACTGCTCCCTGGTTATTGAACACCAGGAAGGGTGTAGCTTTGGCGATGGTAACGGTAGCTTCATCCTGATCGGCATCAAAATCAGGTGTTGCCACTTGAGTCGCCCTTATAACAGCAGTTCCTGCGCAAGTAATAACAAAATTACTATCTGCGTCCATGGTCAAGCATCCACTAACCACGGTATACACAATAGGAGCTGGGCTGAGTGAATTAGCAATCATGGAAAAAGGAGCATCGCCATAAACTTTGTTAACGTCCGACAAGCTTAATCCAGGGTTAATGCCTGTACCAGTATTGGCAGGAGGAGTATAGAGAAAGCGTACTATTTCTACATCTCTATTTTCACCTGTTATAAACTTTTCATTTCCAATAAAAAATGAACTTGTGGCTGCATTATAATCCATTGAAAATTGTTGAATGCCATTAATCAGATGTCCATCGTAATTGCCGTCTCCGTCAAAGGAGATATCAAGGGTACCGGACAAATCTGTTCTTGCAATTTTCAATCCTGAGTTAGTAAATGAAAAGAGGATTAAACTTTGATTAAGGACTTTGCAACCAACAAAAGCATTTGAATTATCCGATATTAAATTCAGGTTTCCACTTGTACCAAAATTGGTAATCAAAGTTCCTGAGTTATTTAATTTAATTGCCGAACCGTTAACAACAGAACCAATACCTTTCATTCCCGCCAAATAAATATTTCCATTAGCATCTATATCAGCTCCTAATAAAAAATGTTCATTAGCCCCTGGATTACTTATATAGTATCCATCTCCATCAAAATTCGAATCTAGATTTCCATTAGACATTAATATTCTGGCTACATGCATTTTTCTACCCGCACTCGGTCCACCTGAAAAACAGATGTATACATGCGAACGCGAATCATCTAACAATAACTGCCCGAACTTAGAATCACTCACTTGGATATTGGTCACTAAATAACCTGTTCCTGTTCCAACAAAGTTATTATCGATGGTTCCGTCTGAATTAAATGCAACCAGAGTGATGTAGACTTTACCATCAGGTTGTTTCCGTTTTGCCATTACATATATTTTACCCGAATTACTAACTTTAATATCTAAAGGATCAAACAATGAATCATTAATGGTAAAAACTCTGGTACCTGTGGAATTAAATGCGGGAGCATCCAAAACTCCTTGAGATGTATATTTTGAAACAACAATCGCTTGGCCCAAGCCACTCGTGGTAGTGCCTGCAACATATATATTTCCTGAAGGGTCAATGTCCAAAGTTTGTAATTTATCGTTCGGTAGCAAACTCGGCCACTCTTCTATTCCATCCTGAGGTAAACCACCAAAACTGTTGACTATTTGGCCAGTCTGATCAAATTTTATTAAATAATTACTGATGTTGGTAGAATATAATGCAATAACCTGACCATCTGGTGTAGATTTCAGATCTGTAAATTCTTCGCTCGTTGTATTAAATTCCGAAACTGTAAATCCTACGCCACCTGATCCAAAGCCAGGAGGGATCGGATATGTAAAAGATATTTCATCGAAAGCCATGATGAATATGTCTTTATTTTTTGTAGTCACATTTCCATAAAGTCCGATATTGGATGGAGGCAAACTAACAATTGAGGTAGCAATTTCACCCGACACACCTCCCAAATCTACAACGGATGATTGAGCCTCCGTTGTAGCATCCAGGTTATACTTTGCAAAATAAACCTGACTGACTCCTGCAATCGTGTAGTTATACACCGCATACAAACCATTGTATATTCCACTGTAGTAAATGTCGGCTACCGCCGCATCCTCTCCAAGACTGAATGTAAATTCTCCTGATCCCCCAAACAAAGTATTTAAGGTTCCCTCTTTATTAAATTTGATCAATTTCACATCTCTTGCTCCTGGATCTCCTACCGAACAAGCAATTACAATTTCGGCGTTCGGAAGGGATCTAATAGCCTCCGGAACTGCCTTTCCATTGATTGATGAGAAATAATAAAATACCGAAGTAGAAGTAGGAAAACCAAGATTTCTAGTTCCAACGGAAGGTCCTTCTACCACGAATTTATCAAGCACAATGGAGTCGCGTATTGTCCCTGGTGCATAACCAGCCACATACAAAGAATCTCCATTCAGCATAGAACAAGTAGATTTGCTTACAATCGGATCTGGGTAACGATAATCTCCGTCAGAAAAGAAATTGGATAGTAAGGTTAAGGTTTGATCAAATTTACAAACACGAGAGCTGGTTCCGCTAGCATCTACTACATAACCTGCGGCCACCATATTACCCGCGCTGGTAAAATGAATAGACGTGAATGCAGAATTTTCACCTGCACTTACATAAAAATTATTTCCTACAGGAAGCTGCCCTATAACAACGTATGCTGCCCAAGCCTGATAATCGAACGCAACCCGAATGGTGCCAGCCAGCGCAAGGCTATTGTTCACAGGATTAATAGCTATATCATATAACTTAACAAAAACACCCATGACAATTAATTTACCATTATCATAAAAAGTATTATCGAGCATACCCAAAGGGGTATATTTTGCCAAAAAATATCCAGAATCATTGCCTGCTTTTACGTTTCCAGCAACAATAACCGAACCATCCGGAAGTTCTACACTTCCTACGGCCAACTCATCGTAGCCATTATCTACAGCACCATAAGTCAAAATACCTGAATTACCGAATCCTGGATCGTAGATATTTTGGGCGTTTAGTTTATTAAGATGTGCAGCAAAGCAAAGTACCAAAATGGTAAGTAGAGTGTATCGAAAGATCAGCATTGATTTCATAGTACGCATGTTAATTATCAGAATCCGTAAACCATGGTAAGTTCGTTGGAGCTAAAATTACCTATCTGGAATCCTCCGCGGATTAATTCATACCGATAGCCAAACTTCAGCTTGGGCGACAAGCCCACCAAGCCATAAATTCCTATCGTTGACGGAGAGGCATAACTCAAGCCCGCTGTTACTGTTTGGTTAAACTCCAATCCGGCATTCACCAAGTAATACAAAGGACGGCTTGGATAATACCTCAACATAACC
>JALONM010000089.1 GCA_025454925.1 Cytophagaceae bacterium | reverse complement strand
AGGAAGAAGCAAAGAAGAACCAAAAGAAAAAATAAGCTAATTTCTCCATGGAAATTTTTCTATGGAGAAACAATTAGTAAAATCAGGGTCTTCAGAAAGAATGAATCACCAAGGATTTCTTTTTGAAGACCTTAGATTTATCAGTTCGGATTGCCGGCGATGGATCTACGATCCATGAGTTTTTTGCCATCCTGCGCATCGCTTCCATGGAGAAAAGTCGGTTTAAATAGGCGAGCTAACGACAATAAAAAAAACCGGATCATTTCCGGTTTTTTTTATTGTCGTTCATATGTGTTCTTCTAAAGATCTACCTGTCAGATGCGCTTAATTTTCGCTCCCAGGGCATTAAGACGAGTATCAATAAATTGGTAACCACGATCTATCTGCTCGATGTTATGAATGATGCTTTTCCCTTGAGCCGACATGGCAGCGATTAATAATGCTACCCCGGCGCGAATATCGGGTGAGGTCATGCTGATGCCTCGCAAAGGAATTTGTTTGTTATTTCCGATTACTGTAGCACGGTGCGGATCACAAAGAATAATTTGTGCGCCCATGTCAATCAATTTGTCAACGAAGAATAAACGGCTTTCAAACATTTTCTGGTGAATCAGAACCGATCCTTTTGCTTGAGTGGCAACTACCAGAACAATGCTCAATAAGTCGGGTGTAAAACCTGGCCAGATTTGATCCGCCACCGTCATGATGGAGCCATCGATGAAGGTATCAATTTCATACGAGGATTGAGAAGGGATGTAAATATCATCGCCCCTAAATTCCATTTGAATTCCGAGACGCTGGAAAGTGGAAGGGATAATCCCCAGCATGTCGATACGGCAATTCTTGATGGTTAATTCCGATTCGGTCATGGCAGCCATACCTATAAAGCTTCCGATTTCAATCATATCGGGCAGTATGGTGTGTTCGGTTCCTCCGAGAGATTCCACGCCTTCGATGTGGAGCAGGTTGCTTCCTATGCCTTCAATTTTAGCTCCCATGCGGTTTAGCATAGAGCACAATTGCTGCAGATAAGGTTCGCAGGCAGCGTTGTAAAGGGTGGTTTTCCCTTTGGCCAATACGGCGGCCATTACTACGTTGGCGGTGCCTGTAACCGAAGCCTCGTCCAGCAACATATAGCACCCTTGCAATTGTTTCGCTTCAATATGGTAGAAGCTATCGCCACTGTCGTAATTGAATTGGGCGCCAAGTTTTTGCAAGCCTAAAAAGTGAGTATCCAATCGCCTGCGTCCGATTTTATCGCCACCCGGCTTAGGCATGCGGGCTTTTCCAAACCGAGCCAACAGCGGACCTATAATCATGATGGAGCCTCGTAACGCGGAAGCTTTCTTTTTAAATTCTTCGGTTTCTAAAAAATCCAGTCGGATATCTTTTGCTTCAAACTTATAGGTGGCACCATCTATTTTGGTAACCATCACTCCCAGGTCGTTGAGCAGTTCTATGAGTTTGTTGACATCGATGATGTTGGGAACATTGCGCACTACCACTGGCTCTTGAGTAAGGAGCACAGCACAAAGTATTTGCAGCGCTTCGTTTTTGGCACCCTGTGGAACAATCTCCCCTTTGAGTTTATGTCCACCGGTAATTTCGAATGCACTCATTATTTTTTATACTTAAAATTATTGTCTCTTTTTTTGTTGTTGAATTTATTTGAACCTCCGTTACGATCTCCATTGCGGTCACCGTAGTTGCGCTTAGGTCCGTTGCCATTATTATCTCTTCCTCCAAAACTGGAATTGCTTCCCCCCTGTGGTCTGTCTTTGATACTGAATTCCAGAAGTCCGTATTTACGAACATCTTCTTCCAGCAGCGTAATTCTGCCTTTTGACATTTCTTTGAGGTGCTGAAGAATAACATTATCTTCTACCGTTTCTTTATTCCAGGTCTGATATAAACGCTTCATAAGTCGGGCCAGGTAAAGCGTTGCCGACTCACGTTGCTTGGAACCTTCTTCCATGGCCAGAATTTTTTCGATAATCAACTCTACATTTTTACCATAATGTTTGTAATAAAGTTGATTGGTATTATAAGCGACCACATCTGGTTTTTTGCCGATTGCATTTTTGTCGGGCATCGGAAAAGGGCTTTCCACGTCCAATTTAAAATTCGACATCAAATACAAATGATCCCAAAGTTTACTCAAATGCTCTTGATTATCTTTGATGTTCGGATTTATCAACCGCATGAGTTCTATAGCTGCTTTTGCGTATTGGGTGCGCTTGTCGCGGTCTTCAATAGTGAGTATGTACTCTACCAGACTTTGCATGTTGCGGCCGTATTCCTTCAGGATGATCTGATCGGCCATGATTGGTTTTTGCATACGTAAATATAAATCTGTGCAATATTGGAAATAATCACTTGAAAATGAATTATTTCTTAATAATTCTACGCACATGGAAATGAGCCTCGCCTTCATGGAGGGAGTGCTGCTTTCCACTCGGCCTTTTTCTTTTTTACGATAAAAAAAGAGACAAGTTTTTTGCAAGTTTAAAATATGTATCTATCTTTGCACTCCAATTTATTGCGGATGTGGCGAAATTGGTAGACGCACTAGACTTAGGATCTAGCGCTGCGAGGCATGGGGGTTCGAGTCCCTCCATCCGCACAAAATCAGAACAGAACCTTAGGGAAATGTTCTGATTTTTTTTTGCTCCTACTTACAACTATTCCCTAGCGTTTTGATTGTACCCTTAAGCGCCTGCTATCACGGGAACTTAATTCCAGCAAATTTCCCTAGTATTCTACGACAGCCTTTATCAACCCAAAACCTATTCTGACTAAACATTTAGGAAATGGGTGGAGACTTTTTAAAACTCAATAATTTAAATATTTAAAGATTTTTTAGTACATTCAGGTCAACTAAACACTCTGTCCTATGTACAGTCTATCTTCGATATTGACTTGTTCGAGAAAGCATATATTCCTGTTGCTGTTTTTTTTCTTGATTGGGAAAAATCTGATCGCCCAGGTATTTCCAGCCGGATTTAGCCAGGTACAAATTGCTAATGGTTTGACGAATCCCACAGCTATTGCGTTCACACCGGATGGAAGAATATTTGTTTGCCTGCAGGACGGTAAAGTCAGGGTCTATAAAAACGGAGCATTGCTGCCCGCCGTGGCCATAGATTTAGCCGTGGACGACTGGTTTGAGCGCGGATTGCTGGGCATTGCCTTCGATCCGAATTTCAGCCAAAACAACTATGTTTATTTATATTATACAGTGCCGGGTACCATAGCCCATAATCGTATCAGCCGCTTTACTGTTAACGGAGATCTTATAAGCCCTGCGAGCGAAAGCATCGTCCTTGAGCTTGACAATCTGAACGCAGGGAATCATAACGGTGGTGCCCTTTTATTTGGGCCAGATAACAAACTGTATGTGGCAACGGGAGAAAACGCGGTAGGAAACAATGCTCAGAATCTAAATAACTACCACGGGAAAATTCTTCGTATCAACTCAGATGGCTCTGCACCTTCCGACAATCCTTTTTATGCCAATGCTTCGGCCTCTGCTAAACGCATTTGGGCCTATGGCTTGCGCAACCCGTATACTTTCACATTTAAACCTGTAACAGGCGAATTGTACATCAACGATGTTGGTCAAGATGCCCGGGAAGAAATTAACGTAGCTGCTACCGGTGGATTAAATTTCGGATGGCCAACTACAGAAGGATCTTTCAATCCAGTTACGTATCCGAACTTTGTAAATCCTCTGTATACCTATGCACATGATCCTACCTGGGACGACAACAAAGATAGCATAGGCTGCGCTATTGTAGGTGGTGTTTTTTATAATCCAACGAACTCCGTATACCCAAGTCAGTACATCGGAAAATATTTTTTCACTGACCTTTGTGGTTCTTGGATCAACTACCTTGATGTTTCTACTGTAAAAAGGTCATCGTTTGGTAAATTACTGAATGGCGATGTACTGGGGCTAGCCTTGGGGAACGACGGATATTTGTATTACTTGAATAGAGGAAATGGTTCCTTGCTGCGAATTGAATACACCAATAACAACGCTCCAGTAATAACGATGCAACCCCAAAACCTTAGCGTATCGGAAGGACAACCAGCCCAATTCAGTGTGTCTTCATCTGGCGCGCTTCCATTAACGTACCAATGGAGAAAAAATGGCATAAACATCAACGGGGCTAATTCCGCTTCCTATACTATTAGCAGCGTTGCACCTTCAGATGCCAATACTTATAGCGTTTACATCAGCAATAGCTTTGGAAATACTATCAGCAATACCGTAACTCTTACCGTTACAGCTTTCAATGCGAAACCTGTTGCCTCCATCACTTCTCCCATTCACGAATCGCTCTACAGGGCTGGGGATGTCATTAGTTACAGTGGCACAGCCACAGATGCGGAAGACGGAATAATACCCGCCGCCAATTATAAGTGGTATATGGCCTTTCACCATAATACACACGTGCACGATGGTCCACCATTTGCCACTGGTGTAACCAGTGGAACCTACGCCATCCCCAATGTAGGGGAACCAGACCACGATGTCTATTATCGGTTGTACCTGGTAGTAAGCGATGCCAATGGACTTTCAGATACGACCTATGTAAATATTCTTCCCCGAAAATCAACGGTACATTTGAACTCTAATATAAATGGATTGCAAGTTACCCTGGATGGACAACCTCAGACGACACCGTATTCTTCTCTGGAAGTAGTTGGTATGATGAAAGCACTGGGAGTCCCTTCTCCTCAAACACACAACAATAAAACCTATGCCTTCGACTATTGGCTGCACGGTGGAAGCCAAGATCAGGAATTTACTGCCACGGACAATGACCAAACTTTTACCGCTATCTTCAGGGAGGTCGAATTAACCAGCCAGATAGAATCTCCTATACACGATGCTTATGTGCGCGATGGAGCAAATGCCAATACTACCTATGGTACCACCGACCCAACCAATCTTGTAACCAAAAAATCAGGTACTACAGGGGATGGATTTAACCGTGAATGTTTTCTTACATTTGATATAAGCAATTATACAGGGCCCATTGCCGCTGCTAAATTGAGACTTTACGCGGCTGGCATTGCCATCAATATGACCACCGCAGCCTATGCGGCCAATGCCAATTGGAATGAGAATACCGTGACCTTCTCGACTAAACCTGCCTCCCAGCCTGCTCCACTCGATGATGTTACTGTTCCTGCCAATGCAGCCGGGGCCTATTACGAATGGGATGTAACGGAGCATGTGCGCTCGGAAGTTTTAGCAAGCAATTCAGCGGTATCCTTCCAACTGGTAAATACCCTTGTAAGCACTCCTCAATTTTTCTGGAACTCCAAAGAGGCTGCTGCCAATCATCCACGCTTGGAAATTACAGAAATGAGGAATGTAAACTCCAATTTGGAAGCAACCGGAAGCAACCAGATGCTGTTGTATCCCAATCCTGCCAACGATATTCTAAACCTGGAACTTCAGATTGATTCCCCAGGAGAAGCAATCATTCAAATTTCAAATCTCATATCCGAAAATGTATTGCAGGAAACCGTTTCGCTTTCTTCCGGAAATAATAAAATACAACTTCAAATAAACAGTCTGGTGAAAGGGCTTTATGCTGTCACCCTAAAAATGGGTACTACCAGCATCGTTAAAAAATTAGTGATACAGTAATCGATTGCTCTTCTCTTCGCATACTGGAATAAAGATGTTTAATAAAATAGTTATTGGTATGGTCTGTTCATCCTACAGCTAATACTGGTGTGTGGCTAAGCCAATGATTTAGAAGTAAATGAAATAAAGGAGTTTTATATAGATTGAATAAAGGAATTCAGTAATTCGAATCCCTCCTCCCAATTACCAAAACCCGAATCCGGATTGATGTGGCCGGCCTCTCCTATTTCAATCAATTTACAATTCCATAGTTGAGCGAAATGACGGCTGCGTTCCAAACTCATCCAGGGGTCGTTGGAGCTGGCTACCATCATAGCTGGAAACGATAATGCTTGTGTGGGCATAGGACAAAAACTTTCAAGTCCTAAATCCATGGCGGGGTTTTCAAGGTCTGCTGGTGCCACAATAAATGCTCCCAGTAATTTTGGGTGATATTGCTCGATCCAGTGCAATAGTGCAATCCCTCCCAGGCTATGTGTGATCACCACCACAGGCTCCATTTTTAATGGCTCCAATACCTTTTGCAATTGCATTACCCAGTCTTCGCGCGTGGGTGCCTCCCAATTCAGCTGATGTATGCGCCTACAATTGGGTAATTTTTTTTCAAAAACCGATTGCCAGTGTCCATCCGATGAATTGCCGTAACCAGGTAGAATAAAATAGTGCATATAGGAACTAGTTTTTAAAAGAACAAAACAACCTTCTGAAGAATTCCCATGGCTAAAATCTTAAAAGAAATTTTAAAAAATGATTCTTACCACTCATGATTCCCACTTTTTTCTTTCAATTTCGTATAAACAAAATAAATTTGCATGACTAGACCTTATTTTAAATGTTTCGTTTGTTCTTTCTGACAAGTACCTTGCTTACACTTGTCTCGCCAATGTCCGCACAATCTGTGCAAAGTTTTCTAGGTTATCAAATGGAGTTTGGCACCTTTCAACCTAAGTTTGGCTCCCAAGGCGATGCGTTAAAAACGATGGGAATCCCCATTCAACATGCCCGGGGACTTCATCTTTCGTTTCGGTTTAATGATAAAATTACTTTAGACTTCGGGTGGCAGGGTAAATATTATCGCTTAAAACAAACCGATCAATCCATGACAACTACCTATTCTGCAGGTCAGGGTTTTGCGGTAACTTCCAAATCCAAGGTCGGGAATTACAGCATGGGACTTGGTTACTCGATGCGAGTGTCTGAGCGCATGTATTTTAAGGTACAAGGAAATTTAGTGCTGGATAATCTCCGGAAAAAAGATTCTTTACTATCGGTTAAAACCAGTGCAGGCTATTATCAAGTAGTGTATAATGCCACTTATCAGCGTCTCAATGTTTACCTGATGCCTTTCGTGGGGTTGGAATTTAGAATGGATAAAGGAAAAATTTTTAAAATTGGAATTCAACAAAACCTAAGTTTGGGCAAAGGATTTGTTGATTATGAATACCGTCGAACCAACAACCTTAATCAGAGTTTACTGATTGAAAAAGGACGGCACAATGGAAAATTTTCTGCTCTGGTTATTGGATTGGATTTTCCTATCAGTGAAAAAAGTTATGACAAAGCAGCCTTGGCCAAATTACCCAAGATACCTAAAGCTAGCAAGGAACCTAGAGCTCCAAGGGTGAAACGAGAGACGGTGGTTATTAAAGATACCGTGCATGTAAAAGAGACAATCGTTGTCAAAGATACAATCAAAGTAAAAGAAACGGTAACGGTAAAAGACACGGTGAAGGTAACGATTGTCGATACCATTAAAACTCAGGTAAAGGTTACCGAGGATAACAGTAAACTGCTCGCTGAATTTAAAAACCGGACACAAGTAAAAATGGGTGAGTTTGCTGCCAATACCAATCAGATCACGATACAGGTATACGATAATGGTATGGAGGATGGAGACATTGTGAGTGTTTTTGTAAACGACCAGGTAGTTTTAAAAGAATATACTTTAGTAAAAAGTAAACACGAATTTAAAGTGGAATTGCAGCCTGGCGAAAATACGATTACGTTGTTTGCGCACAACCTGGGTAAGTTTAAGCCCAATACCATGGCCATGATTGTGAGCGATGGCACGAATCAAAAATCATTAGTTTTGAACTCTGATTTTAACAGCAGTGGTTCATTAAAAGTAATTGTTGCGAAGTAAGGATATGACTATGAAAACATATAGAAAAATAATACTGATAGGCATACTGGCCGTATGCTTTCAGGCCTGCAGATACAAGAAATTAGAAGTTGAATCGATTCCCGGAGACAAACAAACCGGCAATTCGAGCATTCCGGAAGGAACAGTGTTAGCCGTAACTGAAAAAAAACAATACATCCACGTATATGATTGGGATGCCGCCGACGGCGATGTATTGAGTTTTTATTTGAATGGAGTCCTGGTGCATTCCAATATAGAAATTTTTAATTCCACCACGATATTAGAAATAGATATGGACAAAGGGAAAAACGTGGTGGAAATAGAGGCCAACAGCATTGGCAGTGGTGGAATTCCGGTAGCCTCGGGCAATGTCAGTTTTTGCGATTCCAAGGATGGTAAAGGATGCACCAGTATTGGCAGTTTGTCGTTATCGCTCAATCAGAGGATTAGTGTTACCATAATTAGAAATTAACGTTTCTTTACTATTGCGCCGTTAACCTATCAAAAAAAATTATTATTTATTTCGGGTAGCGGAAGTTTTTCCTTTTAACTCAAATTCTTTTTTGGAAGAAGAATTCTGAGTAGTGGCTTTTCCAGCCTGTTGAGTATTCATTCCTTTCATGCTCATAGCACAACGGAAACCTATGGTGGCGGTAGAAGAATCCTGGGCTAAAAATCTTCGGGCACCTGGCGAAATCCAGAACGCCACATCGTTCCAGGAACCACCTTTATACACTCGAAGTTTGGCGTTGCTAAACATGGAAAATCCAGCTTTGTTGTAATCGTTGTTACCACCTTCCAAAAAACCGGATTCTTCTTCTTCGGTTTCTTCGCTCTCTCCCGTAAAAGAATGCGGCATGTATTCATCAAATACCCATTCGTTAACATTTCCTGCCATATTGTATAAGCCGAAATCGTTGGGCGGATATTCCCATATATAATTGGTCAGGATGGCTCCATCGTTATGCCAGGTACCTAGAATTCCACCATAATCCCCTCGACCACGCTTAAAGTTAGCCAGAAAATTACCTTGGTATTTTTTAGAGTTGTCGCGCACGGTATTGCCATCCCAAGGGTAAATTCGCTTATGTTGTTCAGCATCGTCTAATTGATTTCCTAAAAAAGCCTGAGCTGCATATTCCCATTCATCTTCTGTAGGCAACCGGTATTGAATAACTCCTTCTCCTTGCCCGCTATTGGTGGCGGAAGTCGTTGAATCTGCCAGGGCCGTGCTGGCAGTGGATGCACTTGCTTTTTTCTTTTTCTTTTTTGAAAGCGCTGCAATCCCGCCGATTTCATTCAAGTACTGATTTACCTTTTCAGTTCTCCAACGGCAATAGTCGTTGGCTTGCATCCAGTTTACACCCACCACAGGGAAAAACCGGAATCCGGGGTATCTTAAATAATTTTCTACGTAAGGATCGTTAAATGCCATTTCTTTATACCAAACAGTAGTATCGGGCAAGGCGTTTTGGTAAATATCCAGGGAAGAGTCTTTAGAAATATGGAAGAGGTACTCCAGGTAATGGATGTTAGCAATTTCCGTTTCATCCATGAAAAAAGATTCCACATCCAGTTGTCTGGCCATGTTGTTGGCTTCAATGTCCATGACATTAAAATCTTCGTATTTGGAATCTTCCAGACTAAAAGAACCCAATTCGGTACCACCGCCGGGAATGAATACAGAGACCAGGACATTCTCCTGATTTTCAAATTTGAGGGCTAGGTTTTTGCCGCTGTCAGCAGCCAGTGTTGTGTTTCCGAGACTATCCGTGGCCAGACTGTCTTTAGATTTGCGCGATCGTTTTCCCCCCTTGCAGGAATCAAGGGAAAACACCACCATCACCAGTATTATGGCTAGAGGTATACTTCGATCAACCCACTTACACTTCATTCCTGTTTTAACTACTTTCTTTTGTATTAAATCAACTCACCAAGATAGGTAATCCGGTGGATAAAAGCAAGGATTGTGCCGCTATAAACCCTTAGTTTTCACTTTTTTATAGCCTCCATGCTTACTTTTCCACATTTTTCAGGGTTTTAAAGATCTACGATTGAAATCCCGAACACCCGGTATCGCCCACGGTATAGGCATTATACGTAAAGTTCTTTACCTTTGTAAAGTGAAAACGAAGACAGTAGCATTTTATACTTTAGGCTGTAAATTAAATTATTCGGAGACTTCTACCATCGGTAGAATGTTTTACGAAAATGGATTTCAGAAAGTTGAATTTCAGGATCCCGCAGATGTTTATGTAATCAACACCTGCTCCGTAACTGAAAATGCCGATAAAAAATGTCGGAAAATTGTAAAAGAAGCGCTGAAACATTCTCCGGGTGCTTTTGTAGCCATCATTGGTTGTTATGCCCAGTTAAAACCGGAAGAAATCGCTACCATTCCGGGTGTGGATGCTGTACTAGGCGCCTCTGAAAAATTCAAATTACTGGATCTGATTACTTCTTTTGACAAAAAAGAAAAGCCTGTCATATACAATCAACCTATTGAAAAGGCGTCCGATTATTATTGTTCTTATTCGATGAACGATCGCACGCGCACTTTTTTAAAGGTGCAAGATGGTTGTGACTATTCGTGCACGTTCTGCACCATACCCCTGGCACGGGGCGCCAGCAGAAGCGATACGGTGGAGAATATTGTAAAAGCAGCAACGGAAATTGCCGCTTCCGAGGTAAAAGAGATTGTCCTTACCGGTGTAAACATTGGAGACTATGGAATAATTCAGGGAACCAGAAGTGTACGGTTTCTTGACCTGGTTAAAGCCTTAGATGCTGTCGATGGAATTGATCGATTCAGGATTTCTTCTATTGAACCCAACTTATTATCCGATGATATTATCCAAACGGTTGCTGTCAGTAAGCGCTTTGTTCCTCATTTTCATATCCCTTTGCAATCGGGCTCCAACAAAATTCTTAAATTAATGCGTCGTCGCTACCAGCGGGAGTTGTACGCCGACCGGGTGAAGGCTATAAAAACCCTAATGCCTGATGCCTGCATTGGAGTGGATGTGATTGTAGGTTTTCCTGGTGAAAGCAAAGATGATTTCTTAGATACCTATCAATTTTTAACAGAACTGGATATTTCATACCTGCACGTGTTTACTTATTCTGAGCGCGATAACACGCCTGCCGCAGAAATGGAAAACCCGGTATCTGCCAAAGATCGGGCTGAACGTTCCAAAATGTTGCACATTCTTTCAGAAAAGAAACGACGACTTTTTTACGAGTCGCAATTGAAGAAAGAAAAGCGTGTGCTATGGGAAAGCGATGTAGAAAACGGTCTCATGTTTGGATTTACTGAAAACTATGTCAAAGTAAGTCAAGCCTACGATCCGGCGCTGGTCAATGAAATTCAGCATATTCATTTAAAAGAATTTGATGAAGCCGATACAGTACGGGCTGTTCCCGCTTCGTTGGTGTTTTAAACAACTCGGCTTTATTGGCGCATCATTTCTCCTGGCTACTCCCTCCCCTTCCACGAAGAAGGCAGTTTTCATAATTTCATTTTAGCTACGTGTCTGAATTTTCAAACAACTACTTTAACTCTAAAAATATTTCGTTTTCTTTTCTAAATTGCAGCTTCACTTTAATTGAGTACACGCGTGTTTTCATTACAATCCATTTTACGGGAAAATATTAAAAACATTAAACCTTATTCATCCGCCCGTGATGAATACAAAGGAAATGAAGGAGTATTTTTAGATGCTAACGAAAATCCATTTGGGTCAGTGGGTGGCAATTCTTACAACCGTTATCCGGATCCATTGCAACATGCGGTAAAAGAAAAATTATCTACCATCAAAGGTGTTTCTGCTTCCCAGATTTTTTTAGGAAACGGCAGTGATGAAGCCATTGATTTGTTGTTCAGGGCGGTTTGCCGACCTGGCAAAGACAATGTCATTACCATGCCTCCTACCTATGGCATGTATGAAGTAAGTGCCAACATCAACGATACCGAAATCCGTGAGATTCCTCTGACCGAAAATTTCGAAATTGATACCAATTCTGTTCTGCAAGCAATTGATGAAAAAACTAAAATTATTTTCATCTGCTCCCCCAACAATCCTACAGGGAACTGCATGAACCGGGATGCCATTCTAAAAATACTTCAAAACTTCAAGGGCTTAGTGGTGGTGGATGAAGCCTATATCGATTTTGCACCCGAGAAAACCTTGGCTACCAGCGTTAAAATTTTTAGTAACCTGGTAGTATTACAAACCTTTTCTAAAGCCTGGGGAATGGCTGCCTTGCGCTTGGGAATGGCTTTTGCAGATGCAGAAATCATAAAGGTGTTGAATAAAATCAAACCTCCTTACAACATTAACATTGTAACGCAGGAACATGCGTTGAAGGCTCTCGCGCAGGTGCAGGAGAAAGATAAAATGGTGGAATCTATTCTGGCGGAACGTGCAGTGCTTGCAGATGGCTTAAAAAAATTACCCTCTGTGCTTCATGTATTTCCTTCCGATGCTAATTTTATTTTGGTTACGTTTAAAGGTGGAAGAAAAGCCTACGAGCATATGATTTCTAAAAAGATAATTACGCGCGATCGTTCCAAAGTATTGCTTTGTGAAGATAGCATTCGCATAACAGTAGGTACTTCCGAAGAAAATAAAGCCTTGCTTCAATCGTTGGAAAACTATTCAGGATAACGTAGAAAAGAAAATCATGTATATCAAATTAAGTATAAGTCTGCTGTTGTGTTTCTGTATTACTTTGTCTGCACAGGTCATGCAGTTTGAATTCAGTCAGCATGACTTTGGTACGATTCAGGAAGATCAGGGTCCCGTTACAGTGGAATTTTCATTTCTAAACAAAGGGGAAGCTAAACTTCAAATAACAAATGTAAAAGCTTCATGCGATTGCACGACGCCTGGATGGACCCGGGCGGAAGTAGCCCCCGGATTTAAAGGGTATATCAAAGCACAATACAATCCGGCCAACAGACCCGGCGCTTTTAAAAAGACCTTAACCGTTTTTTATACATATCAGAATACCGAGTACTCCATTCCTTTGACAATAACTGGTTTTGTGATGAAAGGAGTATTGAGCAAATTCCCCACCAAAAAAGGCAATCTCCGGTTTACGTCAGAATACTTTTCCTTTTACTCCATATCCACTCAGAAGCCCGTACAGCAGCAACTTAAGATTTATAACCAAGGAAGCAAGCCTTTATTAATTTTGGGTCAATCCAAAATCCATCCGGCATATAAGTTAACGATCCAACCGACTAAAATTAATCCAAATGACTCGGCTGTGGTAGAGTTGGTTTTTGATCCTGAAAAACGTCAGAAGATCGGAGATGTGGTAGATACGATTGTTGTTAAAACAGACGATGAATTACAACCGCTTAAATCCTTTTATGTATTATCTACCATTCATACTTATTTTCCGAAGTTAAGTCGTGAGGATAGTTTGAAAGCACCCCGCATCAGCATTCCGCAATCGGTGCAGGATGTAGGCACCGTAAAGCAGGGCGATACCATTCGTGTTACGTATGAATTGATCAATACGGGTAAGAAGGATTTGAAAATTCTATCCACCTCTAGTTCTTGTGCATGCACTATTTCCAAGCCGGAAAAAGAGACCATTGCTCCTGGAGAAAAGACACAGTTGAAAGTTGTTTTTTATACGGAAGGAAAAAGTGGTAAAAACACTAAACAGATCTATTTGTATACCAATGATCCCTTCCAGCCAGAACCAATTTTAAAGCTGAAGAGCGATATTCAGGCGCCCGTAAGTCCTATTAATCCAGCCAAGCCAGATAGCACGGGAACGCACTAAATGGAATTTTAACCTGTGGTTTTTAATTGAATTTCTTTTTGTCAAAAGCAATTCTCAAACAGTAAATCGTTCAGTAAGCTTCGTCTCCTTGATTTCTTAACGCTATTTCTGTAAGGGTCGATTTGAAAATGAAATGAGTTATGAGGGTTGTAACTATTTACTGTGTTTGAATTCGTTGGATAGTTGCGCACGTTTATGCTTTTAGCT
>JALONM010000088.1 GCA_025454925.1 Cytophagaceae bacterium | reverse complement strand
TCATGGGCTTAGAAAAGAATTTCTTCTATTCGATTCCTTCTGAAGCCCTTGATTTTATTAGTCGTTTGTCAATAGAAGAATTTCTATTGACAAATTAGGGTTCAACGAGATAGATCCCCGCTCAATATTAACTGGCTTCTTTCCTAGAAGATTTTGTGTTGAGAAATTGGAGAAAAAAAGATGGTACTCCCAGTATTGAGGAGTACCATCGGGCTTGGGTTAGGTTAATTAGAGTCTTTATTTATTGAATCGGATTGATTCTGTTTTTCCTCCGGAAATGATTTTAATAAAATAGAATCCTTCAGACAGATCGGATACAGAAATGGTTTTGTTCAGCAGTTGATCTCCTGATTCATATCTTTCTGTTTTCAGCAAGGTACCCATCTGATTCAACAGTTGAATTTCGGCTTCATTCGCTGCCGTTTTTCCAGTAATGGTAAGTGCATCGATGGCAGGAATCGGGAACGCCTTCAATATATTCGCACTTTCTTCTGCTTCTACATTTCCTGCTGCTACTCTGGCTGCGGAAGGTGTGCCATACACTTCCAGTTCATAAATGGAATACCCATAGGGAGTTGTGCGGGCAGTACCATACATGCGTACGTAACGGCCTGAAATATTGGAAATGGCATGTGTATTTACTACGCTGCTATTGTTGGTAACTTGAATAACCGGAGTTCCCCAGGAATTGAAGTCATTGCTGATTTCCAATACATAGTCTCTGGCCATGGCTGTTTCCCAGATAATTTTTATTTCATTGATAGAGTAGCTGGCACCCAGGTCTACATAGATCCATTGCGGGTCAGCAAACTGACTCGACCAGCGGCTGTTCAAGTCACCGTCTACTGCTGCATGCACAGGAGTGCCTCCATGTTCTATAGAGGAAGCAACAACGGTTTTGTTCAATGCAATGTTCGGAGCCGGATTAACGGCATTAACAATGATATTCACGGCACTGCTGGTAGTCGTTAGGGAACTATTGTCGGTGGCTACCGCGGTGATGGTGTAATTTCCAGCGGCAACATTGCTCCAGTTGAATTCATAGGGTGCGCTGTTGTCGATGCCAAGGCTTGTTCCATTGGCGAAGAAACGAACGGAACTAATAGTTCCATCTAAATCCGATGCATTGGCCCTAAGCGTTATCGCAGCAGGAGCAGAATAGATGCTATTCCCTGCCGGTGCCGTTAATGAAACAGAAGGCCGGCTATTATTCACGACAGAAATAGTAATTGCAGTAGTAGCAGTAGTAGCGCCTTGGTTATCGATTGCCACAGCACTTACGGTGAAAAATCCAACATTGGCATTGGTCCAGGCAAACTCATAAGGTGCCGTATTGTCTGTTCCAACTACATTTCCAAATAATCTGAACTGAACGGAAGCAATGGTGCCGTCCGGATCAGAAGCGTCTGCGGTGAATACGATATTGTCGTTGATGCTAAACCGTTGCAGACTGGTCAGGTTTGTTAAGGTAATGTTCGGTGCTTGGTTTATGGTACCAAACACTTCCAATTCGTAAATGGAATAACCAAATGGAGTTACCCTGGCAGTTCCAAACATGCGCAAAAATCTCCCGCTCACATTCGTATACGTGTGCGTGTTTACCAGAGAACTGTTGTTGGAGACGGTAGTAATTGCGGAGGGTCCCCAGTTCATACCATCGTTGCTTACTTCCAATCGATAGTTTCTTGCCATGGCAGCCTCCCACGTAATGCGAACCTGGGTGATGTCGTAAAATGCACCCAGGTCAACATAAATCCATTGCGGGTCGGCAAACTGGCTCGACCAGCGGCTGTTGAGATTCCCATCTACAGCTGCTGCTGCAGGTGTTCCACCATGTTCTATCGAAGAGACAAACACAGGTTTGTTCAATGCGATATTTTCATTTAAAGAGGTTTGAGCATATAATGGCGCCATGAGCGACATCAATATGCAAAACATTAAGTTTAACTTTTTCATAAGGGTAATTGTTAGATTAATAGGGTTTTGTTTTTGATTATGAAAACTAGATAGGGACTAAAAAAATGAATTCAATTTTTGTCTTTGAATTTTTGATTCAAAAATTGCCCGTAAAGAAATAGTTTAGAGCACAAGGTTTCGTTTAGAAAACTTTGTCCATTAGATGCCTTTTCAATCTTGTGAGTTCTTAATTATTGAAATTTTGATTGAGATTATTGCGGTAATTTATTTTAAAGAACATGCCATAATTTATTTTTCATTCTTCGCCTTTTTTTGATTTATGTAAAAAATAAAATTTTAAATGTCGGACATTTTTATTCGTCATAAGTGATCTGTAAAAGTGTTTATTATGAAAATTATTAATTCTGATATAAGATTTATTTTATTTTAATTCTCTTCAGTAGGTAGGTGCTCTTATATGGGTTTGCACTATTGTTATTAAAATGAGTTAAGGTATAATGCGTATTAAATGTAGTATTTCAATCAAGACTATAAATGATTGCCATGGCGAGGTCCTATGCCCTAAATAGGTGTCATGATGGTTTCGCTCATTCTGATGGCTGGTTTACCAAGTGTCACTTCCTATGAAGGATCTTCTGTATTACACTGCAATATGAAAAAAAGATGGAGACTCATAGGACTACTTTTGGGTTTGTTGGTCCTGGTACTTGGAGTTTGGATTTATTACGCTGAGAAAATTCCCAGGCTTGCCCGGGAGTATGTATACGACTGGCAATATCCGAATCCGGACATTCATACTTCTGATCAACTGGACTCTTTGTTGAAATGCTTCCGGCAAGTATCTGTTGTTTCTTTGGACGAGGAAATTAAAGGACAGCTCGGTTTACGGAATTCTTTATCGGCATCTGTTCAACAACCTCCTGTGGTGTATTGCCTGACTAAGCAGGATCTTTGCAGAAAAATTGTAGGTCCGTACCGGATTCGTGATTTTATTTCCCCGGATCTTTTGCAGATCGAATCTGCCGACAATAAATCAGACTCGTTGTATTGGCCCATGGACAAACGAATTCTGAAAGTTTTGATCGAGCTGAGGCAATGGCTCGATCAGCAGGGCTATGATGCCCAGACTTTGTCGGTTCGTTCGGCGTACAGAAGTCCAAGTATTAACTGGACAAAAGGGGGCGCGACGCTCAGCAGGCATATGTCGGGCGATGCCTTGGATTTGGAAATTGGCGATATTAACCGCGACGGAACATATTCTCCGGAGGATAAAGAAATAGTAGAACGCATTTGCGATGTAAGGTTTATCGGGAATAAAGGTGGTATTGGCCGATATCCGGGCAGCCGTGTTTTGCATATTGATTTGCGGGGGCACAGGGCACGTTGGAATACGTATACTCCACATGCTAGAAAAAAGCAAAGAGTACCCTAAGTGGAAATCCGAAAGTGATCGTTATATTCATACATGCGTTGATCAATACGTTTGGTCGGAAAAATAAAACACTTATGTCGGATAACGTAACACCATTCATCGATTTTTTAGATTCTGTAGTTCCCATGACTAAAGAGGGCAAGGCTTTTATGAAGAGCCGCCTTTTTACCCTTAGTCTTGGTAAAGGAGAATATGCCTATGAAATCGGATCGGTATGCCATCGCATAGGCTTTGTAACCGATGGAGTGCTGCGTGTTGTGCAATTGAATGAAGATGGAAGTGAGTACACCAAGTATTTTATAAATGAAGGTCATTTTAGTGTTGATTTGGAAAGCTTCTCTTCCGGATTGCCTTCGCAGGAATATCAGGAAGCCCTCACTCCCTGCCGGATGATCGTAATGACAAAAGAGATGGCAGAAGTTTTTCATACACATGTGGAAGGTTTTTCCAGGGCGGTAAGTATTCTTACAGAACGTGCCTTGCTGGAAAAAATAAAAATTAAATCAGAAATGTTTACCGACGATGCGCCTACCCGGTATGAAAAATTATTGGAAAGAAATCCAAGTATTATTCAGCGCGTACCCCTTCAAGTTATATCCTCCTACCTGGGAGTGAACCAGGCTACCTTAAGCCGCATACGAAAACAACTCAGGTAATTTTTGACATTTGTCAAAAACGGCTGTTCTCTTTCTGAGGATCTTTATAAAAAAGATTCGTATGAAAAATATTTTGATCACTGGTGTTTCTTCCGGAATAGGCGAAGCCTTGGCAAAAAAATTATTGGAAGAAGGGTATCGGGTAATTGGCTCGTATCGTATTCTGCCTGCCCATCATCCTTGGGTGGAGAGTTACCGTGGTCGCTTTGTGGCCTTGGAGATGGATGTAACGAGTGAAACCTCCTTGCAAGAGGCTTTTCAGAGGATGAAGGAGCTATTAGGCCAGGACCCCTTGTATGCTCTTATTAACAATGCAGGCATTGCCAAATCGGCTCCCCTTGAAAAACAATCGATGTCAGACATTCATCAGATTTTTGATGTAAATGTGTTTGGAGCCATTCGGGTAACACAGCTTTTTTTACCATTTATGAAAAGAAATGGAAATTCAGGGGCACGCATAGTTAACATAAGTTCAGGAGCGGGTAAGTTAGCGATTCCGTTTCTGGGCGCTTATGCTGCGAGCAAACATGCCTTGGAAGCTCTTTCGGGCAGCTTACGGCGCGAATTGATGCCTTTTGGAATTGATGTGGTGCTGGTAGGACCGGGCAATGTGCGCACTCCGATTTGGGATAAAGCGCAAGCGGAAACACAACTGGATACCTCGGAATATCGGCAAGCTCATCGCAATTTTTTTAATTACATGGTGCAGGATAGTAAACACGGCATGACCCCCGATCAAATTGCGGTGTGCATTCATAAGATTCTTGCTCACCCAAAGCCTGCGGTGCGTTATGCTCCTGTGGCTCAAAAGTTGGCCAACTGGTACATCCCCCGGTTGTTGCCAGAGCGCTGGATCGATCGTATGATGTTTTCCATGATGAAATCTGAACAACAAAAAGATCCCACTAAGAATTAACCCTGGCATGCTGAGCCGCCAACGTGTTTCCTTGGAGCCCTAATTGTTCAATAGAAACTCTTCTAGGGAGAAAAGATTCATAATATCACGGCGCCAGAAGGCATCGAACAGAAGAAATTCTTTTCGAGACCCATGGTTTTCTATGTCGGGATTACTGTTCATGGATCAACGATCCATGAACTTTCTCCATCGTGTGCTTTTATTGAGAAAAGCCGGTTGAACTTAAGAACCCTGAAGACGTCGAATAAAAGCGAGTAAAAGTTTGTATACTTCCGGGTAACGGCTCAGGGTGAGAGCACTGGCTTTGTCGTGCACATCGTGGTATGCCGTGCCTCCACCGAGGGTATAAAAGAAAAATGCAGGAACTCCTTTTTCCGTAAAATAATAATGATCGGAATTGGCGGCTTTTCCTCGCTTGCGAATGGAGCTTAGTGCATTCATTTCCTTGTTCAGATTTTCCAGTAAGGAGAATTCTTTGGTAAATATAGTTCCGTTCACGGCCATCATACCCTCCTCTCCGGCGCTCATAAGATCCAGGTTGATCATGAAGCGAACAGAGCTTAGTGGGAAGAGTGGATGTTCTGTAAAATACTTAGACCCGATTAGGCCTGCTTCTTCTGCGCCAAAGGCAATGAACCAAATACTGTAGCGCGGAGGATTTTCTTTGAAGTAGCGAGCGAGTTCCAGCATCATGCTCAGACCCGAGGCATTGTCGTTGGCACCTGGGAAATAAATGGAGTCTCCCATGCGACCGAGGTGATCGTAATGAGCGCTAAGAAGAATGATGGAGTCGGGCACTTCAGTTCCTCTGAAATAGCCGGCCAGGTTAGCGCTTTGGTACTGCATCATCAGGGAGGGATTGGCATCGGCTCTGATGGCGGATTTGGTGTCTTTCCATTCGCTGGCCAATACGTCGAATACAGGCTGAAACTCTTGTCTGTCCGATAAGCCCAGGGTAAGCTTTTGTTTTCGTAAAATTATTTGTGCGCCATACCGGTCGAGCTGCTGCAGGTTGCCTGGATTTTTAAGGAGTAGTTTTTTTCGATAATCTTCATGAAACACAAGTGCTTTGTTGGGCGAAGCCTTTTTTAGAAATTGGCGTAGCCTTACAGAATCTGCTGCCGTGGAGGAGTCTAGGAAATGTTGTTTCCATTTGCGGTGCACCACAGGAAGTCCTGCATCTGGGATAAAATCATAACCGGCCCGTAAATTTTTTTGTCCTACTCGCAGCTTGGGTTCGGAAGGAAAGGTATTGATGTTATAGTAAAAATATTGAAAGTAAGAGTCCTGATGGGTAAGTAGTCCGATTTCTGCCATTTGGTCGGCAATAAAACTGGCTGCTATTTTATCTCCTTCGCCCGAGGCTCCTCTTCCTGCCATGGTTGGGGAGGCAAGCGTGTCGATGACGCGTCGTACACGATCCATTTGTTGGGCATAGTTTTGTAGGAATAAACAAATGAATAGGAGAGAGAAAACAGAATTACGCATGTATGTTTTTTATTTTATCAGCCGTTAGTAAAAATTCGTTCCAGATTTCGGCCACTAGTTGGGCGGCGGGTTTGCTTTCCCGTATCATGTAGGCTACTTGTCCGATTTCCAATTCCCCATCGTCGAGGTTTCCCTCGAACATGCCTAGGCGTGCACGGCCCTTACCTAGCAAGGCACGCAGCGTTTCGGCCGAAGCTCCCTGCGCTTCCAGTTCCTGCACCTGGCGGGCAAATTCGTTTTGTAGTAAACGTACGGGGTTTAGTTTTTTCAGACTGAGTCGTGTACTTCCTTCGGTGGCCGATAGAATTTTGGCTTTGAAATCAGGATGTGCCGAGGATTCCTGGGCGGTGGCAAAGAGCGAACCAATCTGTACACCTTCGGCACCCAATGCAAAGGCCGCCAGCATGGCTTTCCCGGAGGCGATACCTCCTGCGGCTATTACAGGTACTTGCACGGCTTCACATACCAATGGAAGCAAACATAGTGTGGTTGTTTCTTCTTTGCCATTATGTCCTCCTGCCTCTACACCTTCGGCAATGACGGCCTCGACTCCGCATTGCGCTGCTTTTCGTGCAAAGGCAGCACTGGATACTACATGCATCACCCGGATGCCTTGTGCTTGCAAGTGCCCGGTGTACAGCGCCGGATTTCCCGCGGAACTAATCACCACAGGAACTTTCTCTTCGATTACTATTTTTACGTGCTCTTCTACCTGGCTGTACAGCAGCGGTAGGTTGACCGCAAAAGGTTTTTGACAATGTTTCCGGTAAGACTGAATGTGTTCCCGCAACAATTCCGGACTCATGGAGCCGGCACCAATAACGCCCAATCCACCTGCTTCGCTGACCGCAGCGGCCAATCGCCAGCCACTGCACCATACCATGCCCGCCTGAATAATGGGATACGTGCAGCCCAGCAGTTGTGTGATCCGGTTTTGCATACGATGTTTTCTAAAGCCTCCTAATTCGCTACAATGACTTAAATCTAAGTTTCTCGATTTTCCTTCCCAAGGAATATCCGGTTTTATTTTACAGAGGCGGTCTTCAGTTTCTCTAATACAAAAAAATCCTATAATTTTAAGGACAATCTAGTTGTTTCCTTATGACATTCATTGAAGTTGTTACCGAGTCGGATAGAAGAGAGTTTTTGCAGTTCCCCGTGCGATTGTATAAAAACGAAAAGAACTGGATCAGGCCGCTCGATAAAGATATAGAAGAGGTATTTGATAAAGAAAAAAATAAGTTTTTCAGGCACGGAGAAGCTTGTCGCTGGATTTTAAAAAACGATAAGGGCGAAACGGTAGCCCGGGTGGCTGCATTTATCAATAAAAAAACGGCTAAGAGCACTCAGTATGTAACGGGAGGCATGGGCTTTTTCGAAAGTATCAATGACCAGCACGTGGCCAATACATTGTTTGACCGATGCAAGCAGTGGCTGAGTGAACGTGGCATGGAGTGCATGGAGGGGCCTATTAATTTTGGTGAGCGCATGAAATGGTGGGGATTGCTGGTTGACGGATTTGTAGAACCGAATTATTGCACGCCGTATCATTTTGCGTATTACCGTTCCCTTTTTGAAACCTACGGATTTAAGGAATATTTTAAGCAATTTACTTTCCATCGATTGGTTTCCGATCCATTGCCGGCGCTGTATGCCGACAAGGCCGACAGAATTGCACGTGATCCGAGGTATACTTTTGAAAGTATCAAAAAGAGTCAGCTGGAAAAGTACGCAGAAGATTTTCGGGAAATTTATAACAAGGCCTGGGGTAAACACACGGGAGTAGCAGAAATAACCAAGGCCATTGCCTTGACCCAGATGAAGCAAATGAAGCCTGTGATGGATGAGGATTTAATTTGGTATGCCTATCACGACGGGAAACCGGTTGGTTTTTTTATCATGATACCGGAGTTGAATCAGTTATTCAAACATTTAAATGGTCAGTTCAATTGGTGGGCTAAAATTGTGTTTATGTATCATAAGCTGACGGGTTCCTGTAAAAAAATGTTTGGAGTGGTATTTGGCATTGTTCCGGAATTTCAAGGCCGGGGATTGGAGGGCGCAATAGTAATGGCCGCGGCCAAGCGCATACAACCTATGGCTAAGTACACCGAATTTGAAATGAACTGGATAGGAGACTTTAATCCGAAAATGGTGCATATCTGCGAACAGGTGGGCGGAAAAGTAGTGAAAACCCACATCACGTATCGCTATAATTTTGATCCTTCCAAGGAACATTTCAGGCATCCGGTGATTGAATGATAGAATGATTGAGTGATTGAATGATAGAGTGATTGAATGAATGATTGAATGATAGTATGGATACACTAACCTTTATGGAGTACCATCATATGGTGCGGCCAGCCATACACCGCGATCTTCGCAGTGATTTGATGTTGGCGGGCCTGGCTATTGCGGGTGGTATTGTGCTGGCCATCGTTTTCGGGCCCGAGGCGGGCCTGGCCGGTGGCGTGGTAAGTGCCATATTACTTGCACGCTATTACCGGCACCGACATCGCTATCCTTTTTTTATTGTTGGGAAAGCTACGCAGAAATGGGAAGAGAAAAAGATCTTCCGGAATGTAGAGAATTGGTATTATTACGCAGAGGTATCGAATCCTCAACAGATTAGTAAAGATAAAAACGGTGCCTTGCTTCGGAAGGACCTGCCGGAAGCTTTGCACGCGGAAATTTTTTTGAAGGGATATCCAGTGCTGCAATTGGATCAACCCATGGTGTTATGTTTTACTGGAGAAGGCGTGTACCTAGGATTTATTCAAGGGAAATCGTTTATCTCCTATTGGGATTGAATTTTCAAGCAGGTCTGGCATCAGACTTGAAAGAACAGGTATATGAAAAAACTAGTCTTGATTTTCTTTATTCCTTGTCTGCTGTGGGCACAAGATGATAAATGGCTTAAAAAGGGCGATGAATATTTGGAGCAGGGGAACGTAAATGCAGCCATGGATGCCTATCAAAAAGTGCTGGATGCGAATGCTTCCCATGCACAGGCGCATTATAAAATTTCCTTATGTTATATCGAAGCCTCCCGGCCGTCTAAAGCCCTCGAGCACGCCAACAAAGCGGTTCAGTTGAGTGCAAAGCCAAGCGGGCAAATGTATTTTGCACTCGCTTCTGCTTTGCATCTCGATCATCAATTCGATAAGGCTGTGGAATATTATAAAAAATCAGATCCTGGGAATACCAATAAGAAAGCCATTTCAAAACTGATGAACGAGTGTGCTTTTGGGAAGAAATACATTTCAAATCCGGAAGATGCTAAAATTACCAATGCTGGCAACCTCGTCAACAGTGATCAGCATGAGTACTTGCCTTATATGACTGCCGACCGCTCCAAGCTTTTTTTTACTTCTCGGCGAAGTGGAAGTACGGGTGCTAAAAAGGCTCCCGATGGAATGCTGTTTGAAGATATTTATATGTGCTTGAATAAAGGTGGTGCCTGGGATGCGCCCCAGAATGTGAAAGACCTGAATACCGAAGGCCATGATGCTTGTGTAGGAATTTCGGAAGATGGTCAGCTGATGTTTGTATACAAAGGTAGCAATGGTGGCGATTTATACATGAGTGAGCTCAAAGGAAAACAATGGTCTAAGCCGGAACCTTTGCCGTTCAACTCCCCAGGGTTTGAAAGTACAGCTACTTTATCGCCCGACGGCAGAACGATTTATTTTGTGTATGCGGCCACTGCCACCGGGAACAGAGATATTTATATGTGCAGCCGCACGGTAGGAGGCACCTGGTCGAGGCCGGTGAAGGTGCCCGGTATTAATACCGAATACGACGAAGATTCTCCTTTTATACATCCGGATGGGAAGACGCTTTATTTTAGTTCGAAAGGACATTCCAGCATGGGGGGCTACGATATTTTTTCAAGTGAACGAAACGGTGGTGTTTGGAGTACCCCGCGTAATCTGGGATATCCGATCAATACGGCTGGCGATGAATTGTATTTTGTATTATCTGCGGATGCGAAATTGGGATTTTACTCATCGGATAAGGAGGGTGGGTTTGGTAAACAAGATTTATATTCCATTCGCATGCCGGTGCCAGATAAAAGTCCGGAGTTAGAACTGTTAACCGGGGTAGTAAAAGATGCCAGCACACAAAAAGCCATGGAGGCTACTATTACAGTAACAGACAATGAAACCAATGAAATTGTGTCTAAAGTTCGCTCCAATGGTTCGGATGGGAAATACTTGGTGGCTTTGCCCTGTGGTAAAAATTATGGTATTGCAGTGGAGCAGGAGGGGCACTTATTTCATTCTGAACACGTAGAGCTCGATTGCGGTAAGGGATACAAAGAAGTAAAGAAGGAAATTACTTTGGTGCAAGCAAAGCCCGGAGCCAAGGTTGTTTTGCGGAATATTTTTTTTGATACGGGAAAATCAGAGATCAGAAAGGAGTCGGGTGGTGAGCTTCAGAAATTGGTAAAGTTGATGAAGCAAAATCCTGGCTTGCGCATTGAAATCAGTGGGCATACAGACGATATAGGGGATGCCAAAGCCAATGTGGTGCTTTCGGAAGAACGGGCCCAACGTGTGCTGGCGTATTTGCAGGCGAATGGTATTGCCCGCGATCGACTTGTGGCCAAAGGTTATGGGAGTGCTCAACCTATTGCATCGAATCAAACGGAAGAGGGCCGACAACAAAACAGGAGAACGGAGTTTAAAATTTTGTAAGGTGTGTCGATTGGCTTGCGTGAGGGATAGCAGCGTGTACCCCACAGGGGGGGCGCCACGCTGAAGGCGCCACCACGAGGAGTACACGCGTATAGCCCGACCCGATGCGGCCGCCAGGCTGCGAGGGGCACGCCCAAAATAAAGTCTTGAGTTAGGGTCTTGAGTTAGAACACTCATTAATAGCAACGTGCATGTTGGGAATTTAACCCTAAAATTTCCACAGAACCACTTCTATGGAGAACCGACACATAATATCAAGGACTTTAGAAGGAATTGAACACTAATAAATTCTTTTGCAAGCCCATGATTTTCTAAGTCGGGATTACCTGCCATGGATCTGCGATCCATGAGCTTTCTACATCGTGCGCTTCTATGGAAAAAAGTAGGTTTAACCTTGAATAGGTTAGAATTCACGATGGAATAAGGATGTTGATGGGATGCTGATGTGGTAAAATAAAAAATCCCGCTAAGGGCGGGATTTTGTGGAGAATAACGGAGTCGAACCGATGACCTCTTGCATGCCATGCAAGCGCTCTAGCCAGCTGAGCTAATTCCCCATTTTGCTGCTGCAAAGGTAGTATAATCTTATCTAATTCCAAAAGCCCTTTCCGGAATAATTCTTAGCAGACCGGAGTGGGAAATTACATTTTAGAGATAAACTCTTTCATGGAAATGCCAGGATCATTGGTTTTCATAAAATTCTCGCCAATGAGAAAGCCCTGAAACCCTGCCTTTTTTAATGTGCCGATGGTAAAAGGGTTGTCGATGCCGCTTTCTGAAATTTTAATGGTTTGGTCTGGAATTTTCGATACCAAGGTAAGGGAGGTTTGCACGTCCACTTCAAACGTTTTTAAATTTCTGTTATTGACTCCTACGCAATCGCATTCCGGGCAGTAGTGTGAGAGAAGCTCAGCTTCGTCGTGCACTTCCAGTATAACTTCCATGCCGAGTTGGTGGGCCAATAGGGCAAACCGTTTGGTTTCTTCCGGGCTTAGGCAGGCCGCAATGAGCAGCACAATGTCGGCTCCCCAGGCACAGGCTTCGTAGAACTGGTATTCGTCAATCATAAAATCTTTGCGTAGCAAAGGTATGCGCACCATTTCTCTGGCTTGTCGCAAATCATGCGGATGGCCGCCAAAGAAGTCAATATCGGTAAGCACGCTGATGGCAGAAGCGCCAGCGGCTTCGTATCCTTTTACCACTTGCTCGAGGCTGAGCGAAGCATTGATGATTCCTTTGGAAGGAGACTTGCGTTTGTGCTCGGCAATAATGCCAGACTTTTCGGGATGTAGCAGTGATTTTGTAAGGGAATATTTGGGTTTGGAAAAATAAGGCGATCGGCGCAGATCTTCCAACGAGGTTTCTGATTTTCGTTGGGCTACCTCCTGTTTCTTTTGTTCTACAATTTTATCGAGAATTGTACTCATATACTATTATTGTGTTGCGAGTAGCGTTTTAAATGAAGCTAAGGCCTTTCCGCTTTCGAGGCTTTCTTTGGCCATGGCCATGCAATGATCCAGTGATTGCTGCGGCAGCGCGCACCAGATGGCCATTCCGGCATTTGCCAGTACTACATTGCGTTGTGCTTCGGTGGCTTTATTTTCTAATACCTGAGTAAAGATGGAGGCGGAAGCTTCTACAGATCCACCATTCAGTATTTGCTCGGGTTTGATGCTGGAAAAGCCCAGTTGTTCGGGGCTATAGACTTGCTCCTTCATGTTTGATAAAATTTTTACCGGCGCGGTCAGGGAAATTTCATCGTATACATCCAAGGAATGAATCACTACAAATTGTTTTTTGATTTCCTGAAAAAGATAGGTGTAGAGTCGGGCCAATTCCAGGTTGAACACGCCGGTTAACTGACGCTTGGGAGAAGCCGGATTGGCCGTAGGGCCGAGCATATTAAAGAACGTGCGTAAGCCAAGTTCTTTGCGCACGGGGCCTACATGTTTCATGGCCGGATGGAATAAGGGTGCATGCAGCATACAGATTCCCGCTTTGTCCAACTGTCGCTTTAATACGTCGGCATTGTTGGTAAAGGTATAGCCTACATGTTCCATTAGGGTAGACGATCCTACTGCGCTGGATACGCCGTAGTTGCCGTGCTTGGCGACGGCAATGCCAGCGCCGGCCACTACAAAGGAAGCACAGGTGGAAATGTTGAATGTATCTTTTCCATCACCTCCGGTGCCGCACATATCAATGGGGTCGAACTCGGAAAGATCTACCGAAAGGCACATCTCCAGCATGGCATCTCTAAATCCGGCAAGCTCTTCTACTTTGATGCTGCGCATCATGTACACGGTCATGAAGGCGCTCATTTGGGCGGCATTTACGTTGCCATGGCCAATTTCGAGCAGGCACGACTTGGCTTCTTCCCGGCTTAGGGATTTGTATAAAAGAAGTTTTTCTAACAGTTCCTTCATGGCGCGCTTGCATCTCTAAAAAACGCAAGATAATTCAAAAAAGCCGAATCCTCATCATGCAGTAATGCTTAGGTGTTGCTAGCAGAAATTATACAAATTACCTTAACAAGATCCACTTCATTCATGAGATTAAATCCCACATTCGAGAAATGGCTGACTTTTTAAAATCCCGGGTTGAAACTATTCTCATTTTTGGAGTCTTCCTGTAGAAGCTATACTAATCATCTTCTATGGAAATTGTAAATCCCATGTACGATGCCTCTTTCAAATATTTGGTGGAGGATCCAGAATGCGCCAGGACATTTTTGGGAGAACTCTTACGAATGAATATTTTGCATTGTGAGCTCTTGCATAATGAAATCGTTACCGAGGGCCTT
>JALONM010000087.1 GCA_025454925.1 Cytophagaceae bacterium | reverse complement strand
AAGCCGCCCGTGGCGGTGGCGCTGCAAGGCGCCACCGCCACGGGCGCCTTGCAGCGATAGCCGGATAAGCCGGCCAACAAATCAGAAAAAAAATCTCTTCCCATCAAAAACAGCAGAGAAAACAAGTTGCCTTATTTTCTCTGCTGTATTCTTTCATTTTGTTTGTTTACTCAATGGTTATGGCCCTGGACTTGGCGAAGTTTCTGCAGGTGGCAGAGAATCTTCTTTTTCCTGAATAATAAGTGGTGTAGAACCATTGGTAATTATTACTTTGGCATTGTTGGATTGTGAAAGTTGTTTGAACGCTTCAATTGCCTGATATTTCAGCAGCTTTCCGGTGAGCGATTCCGAGATAATGTTGTTGTATTGTTTTATTCCTTCTGCTTCAATTTTTTTTCTTTCTGCTTCGCTGCGTTCGCGGTTCAACACAAATTCCATGCGTTGTGCTTCTTGTTCGGCTTTCAGTTTTTCTTCGATGGCCTGTGTAAGACCTATGGGAAGCCGAATGCTTTTGAGCAGCACAGCATCGACTACAAATCCCAATTGCCCTAGGTGATCGGTCATTTTACGTCCGATGGCTTTCTCAATTTCTTCGCGCTTACCGCCTGAGTGCATGTCTTTGGCGTAGTAGTTGGAGGTTACGTCGGCAGCGGCAGAGCGAAGCACGTTAATGATAACGTCTTTACCATTTTCTACTCCTATGTTCGCAATGATGCTGCGCGCCGAATCGGGCACGATGTGGAATAAAATAGAAGTCTGGGTGGCTATGCTCAATCCTTCTTTAGAGGGAAGAGCATCCAGGTTCACTTCCAGATTGATGACACGGGTAGGCACTTTTAAAATGCGCGTAATAAATGGGTTTATAAAATAAACTCCCTGGGTATAGTTGTTCGGTTTCAGCTTACCCAACTTACGTTTTACACCCACTTCGCCCGGACGCACCGTGCGTATGCAGGAACCCAAAAGGAATACCGTAAATAGCAATACTATTAGTCTCATGTTTCGGTTGACGTTTATTTTCAATTATACAATAAAACAACGAAGGATGAAAAAAGTGCGTTTTATTTTTAAAATATCGCGATAGTAAAACTAATTCGTGTAGATTAGATTTTTTTGGTGATGCATGCAATTGTTTGTCTACGTCAATGTTAGTATATAGTGAGGGATTTTTTGATTTAGAATGCACTACAATAGTCTGAGCAGTATGTTAGCGAAAACGAAAACTGTTAAAAAGGAGTTTCGTCAGAAAGTTTTCCGGATGCTGACAGCAAAGGTTTTCGTAATTACAGGTGGCCCAATTTACCGTATGATCTTGGCTCTTGTTTATGGCTTCGTGCTGATTATGACTGTTTCAGGAACGTGTGCATGGGCACAGACGTCCCTTCCTGTTCCACGAGCTAAACTGCGCGTAAATGGATTTACGTGCACCATGTGCGGACTGAGTGTTGAGAAATCGCTTCAAACCCTGCACTTTATTCAACGCATTGAATCGGATTATCAGGAAGCGAGCTTTTATTTATATTTTAAAGACCAAGCGGAGGTTTCGCCTGCTCGCATCGCCGAAAAAGTAAGAGCTTCGGGCTTTTATCCTTCCCAACTTATTTTCTATCTTCCGGCTGGCATGCAGGAAAGCTCTACCGTGCGGCTTAGCGGCTGGACGTATGAATGGTGTTTTACACCGAATGCCTCCGGCACAGATTCGGTACAAGTGATCGGGCGGCATTTGCTGCCACCCCAAGAATACAAAAGAAAATTAGCGCAACACCGCTCATGCCTTACACAGGATTATCCTTATTGGCTTTTGTCCTTTTAAGTCACCTGCTTCGGGCACAGGAATTATATCCGTATGGAGAATCGGCCAGTACGCTTCCTCTGCGCATGGCAGGCATCCGTATTGCCAACGAAATTTTTCAGGACAAAAGTAGCAAGACAAAATTTTATTCGGGCTTTCGCCTGATGTATGGGCTGCACCGCTACGCTACGGTAGCGCTTACAGCTGGCGTTTCCAATCATCACTTAAAAGAAATTCCTCGCAACTATATTTTTTATCTGCTCAACCATCATGCACGTTTTTTCCCCGATTATCCGGTAACGGTAGAAGGGCTGCATGGAAGTCTGAAACTGCGTTTACTCAGCCTCGACGGATACAAAAGCCATTGGCGCATTGCCGCACTGCTGGAGGCTTCGCAGTCGTTCAATGCGCACGACGAGGCGGAAGCCAACCTGATGACCGATAACAGCGGCTATGGCCTGCAACTGATCGCCACCCGGCTGTACCATCGCTGGGCCATCAATGTTCAGACGGGAGCCCAATACCCCAGGGCTTACCGGCAACAGGAATCGAATACTGCTGCGGATGTGTACATCCGGTATTCGGATACCTACATGGTCATGGTGTCCAATGGATTCCGCTTGTACCCGGGCATCATCAAGCATCCCGACCAAACGAATATCAATATTTACGCGGAATTGATGTACAAACAATTTCAGGATCCTTATGTCGAAAATTCGGGCAAAAAAGTTGACTTCCGAGTATATAAAGATGCCGATCCTTATTTGTATGGAAGCATGAGTGGCAATGCTTACCTGGACTTAAGAACGTATTTGCAATTTATTGTAAACGCGCAAAGCCGGCTGGAACTGGGCGCTGTATTTTCCTTATACAGCAGGTCGTATTTGCATAACTACCCCATGGTTGTCATACAATGGCAGCGCTTTGTATTCGGCAGGAAATAATGAATTCCCCATTGGGATGAAGGAAATACGAGGCTCGCCGCCGGCCTGAGTAAAAATTGAAGCAGGAATACTAAACAACTGGCATGGTATTTACACAAGATTTTTCATAGATTAGCTAAACGAAACGTAAACAGGTATACGAGATGAAAGCGCTTTTTTTTTGTCTGTTGCTGGTAGCAGGCTTACACACCAGCCAGGCGCAGCTTGAAGTTTCATGGGCATGTAAATTGATCAGCACCAACGACTCCGCCAAAAATGCCTACAACGGCCCGTACTACGCTCTGGGCGGGCCCGACAACATTTTAAATCCGTTCTATAATTTTAATGATTCCTGGATTCCCGGATTACGGTATTCGCTAAAAAATGGCAAGTACGATTATTCGGAACAGGGAGGTGTGCTGCATGCCGAATTTGAATTTTGCGAAGCCCTTGTGCCTAAGCAACTTCTTATTTTTGAAACTGCGGCGCCCGGCACGATTACTAAAATAGAATTGACGGATACCGAAAATAAAGTGTATCCGGTTTACCATGCAGATGCACAGAATATGCTGGGGCAACAAGGCCGAATGTTTACCCTGGCATTGAAAAATATTTCAAGCAAAATCAAACGCATCAAAATCCTTTGCGAGCCCTCCAAGGTTCCGGGCTTCAGCGGAATTAAAGCAATTGGCATCAGCAGCACCGACAAAACGTATAATCCCAATGCCTCACTCCCTCCAGGTGAATTATTTTCGGGCATGCGCGAAGGTCTGAAACTTACAGTAGATTCAGCCTATGATTACACTAGTGCCGAAATTACTTCGGACAACAAACATATGTACCTGACCTGTCATAAAAACAAAGACAATACAGATTTGTACGAAGCCAATGGCCAGGGCATGGTATGGGAAAAATTTAAACCGGTGGGTAAACCCATCAACAACGAAAAATACAACCACCCGGCTGGTATTATGCCCTGCAACAATACGTTGTACATGGTGAACCGCTACAACCCTGATGGCACCTACCTGGACGGGGCCGTATCGGTTTCATACAAAACCAAAAACGGATGGTCGCATCCGGAAAACCTGATCATCGAAGATTGGAGTAATAACCATATTTATGAATCCTACACGGTGAGTTATGACAATAAGTTTATTGTAGGTCAGTTTGGTCATAAGAAATGCTACGGGGAAGGTGATTTGTATGCCATGATCCGGAAAGAGGATGGTACGTATGGAGCGCCTATTAACCTGGGTCCGGTGATCAACACGGCCAACGACGAAGCCAACCCCTACCTGGCTTCGGATGGTCGTACTTTGTTTTTCGCCAGCAGCGGCCACCCAGGCTATGGAAGCATGGATGTATTCATGAGTGTGCGTCTCGACGATACCTGGACCAATTGGAGCACACCGATCAACCTGGGCTATCGCATCAACACAGCCGGATCGGAATTGAGTTTTAAAATGAGTGCCGACGGCACGTACGCGTATGGATATTATGGCAACCCTGTATCGGGACAAATGGAGATATATAGAATTAACCTAAGTGCTAATTCCATCATCAAACCGAAGCCCGTTCATTTCTTTTGCGGAGCCGTATTTGAAGGGAAAACCGGCAAAGAAATGGTGGCCCGGGTTAGAATTCAAAACCTGGATACCGGAGAAACGGAAGCAGATTTTACGACCAACAAGTACAATGGAGCTTTTCAGTTGATGATGGAAGACAAGCCTGGTAAATATGCGATTTTTGCTGAAGCCAAGGGCTATGTGTCGGTTCGCAAAGAGTATACTATCGCCAAAAACAACCGATATACCGAACATAAGGTCGATATTCTTTTATTTCCACTGGAGCTAAACGCCAAAGTGACCATGAATACCGTGTATTTCAAACAAAGTACCGCGGAGCTGATGCCTCAATCTACTTCTGAACTGAATGGGATCGTGGAAATCATGAATAAAAACCCAAAGATGAAAATCGAAATCCGCGGCCATACCGATAATATTGGAAACCCCAAAGACAATTACCTGCTTTCGCTCGATCGGGCCAACGCAGTAAAAACATTTTTAATACAACAAGGGATCGACGCTTCCCGTATTACGACTAAAGGATTTGGGGGCACCATGCCTGTTAATTCCAATAAAACCGAAGAAGACCGTTTGCAAAACAGAAGGGTAGAATTTTTAGTCACCCAATTCTGATAACCTTACCTGGGAAACATGGGAAAAGAAATTAAAAGCCAAAAACCTGCAACCGTAGACTACTCCGAAGATAAAAAACGATTGCATCAAATTTGTCTGCATGCGGTAACTATGCGACTGCAACGCTTAAAAGCTACTAAAGAAGAGCTGCAAGCTTCTGCCAATGAGGAAACCAAAAGCAGTGCAGGCGATAAATATGAAACCGGCAGATCGATGGCCCAGTTGGAAATAGACAAGTTGGCCGGACAAATTAAAGATGCCGAACAACAACTTTCCATTCTACAAAGCATTAAAGATAATGGAAGAGACAAGGTGCAACTCGGGTCTCTGATTTTAACTACACAAGGAGTATTCTATTTGGCAGTTTCCCTGGGACCCGTAGAGGTAGACCAGGAAAAGTTTATGGTTATTTCTACCTTCTCTCCGATAGGAAAAGCCATGAATGGGAAACGCAAAGGCGACTCGTTTGAGAATTTTAACAAAAAAATTCTCATCAAAGAAATTTACTAGACCTCTTTGATCTCCTCCTCCTGGAAATAAATTCAATTAAAAAGAATGGCTCTATTCCCTGAAATGGCCATTCTTCTTCAACCCACCAAGGTTTCGAGGGTTAAAACCTTACCCAATCTTACGAAATTCTAATCCTTAAAGGTTTAATCGGCTTTTCTTAATTGTGCGCTATGCTTCTATTGAGAAAAGCCCGGTACACCTCCCTCCCTTTCATTTACATAGGTTCACTAAGTTTCTTTGCATACTTCTAATATCTATTTGAAAAAGAACAACTTAGCCCTTGAATTTAAAACTACAAACACGTTTCATTTATATAACTTATCAAATATTTAATTTAATTAAATATAAAAACTTAGGTATTTAAGCGTAACGACAATGGGTAATATTCAATTTATTATAAGATAAAAACAATAAAAGAATCAAATCGCTCATAATAAATAAATATGGTTAAAGCAAAATTTTTTAATAAAATTTTGCAATTATTTTTTGAAATAAAGAATCTATTCTTCACCTTAGCATTACAATAAGACGATTCGACTATTTAATTGTCTTTAATGTAGAATATTCACCCATTTAAAAGCTACGTTGTATGATGAAAAAGGTACTTCTTCTTGGCGCTCTTCTCAGTGGAACGGTTTCACTTCTGGCGCAGGGTTTCAAAGTTTCAGGCAACAGGCTTCTGGATGCCAATGGTAATAACTTCATTATGAGAGGTGTAAATATTCCGTTGGCTTGGTTTGCAAACGATGTGAATGCGAACATAGAAAATATCCGCACCAATTCAGGTTCGAATTGCGTTCGCATTGTCATGACCACCTCTACTCCGGATGCCACCTGGCAATCTTGTGTCGAAAAGTGCATCGAGAAAGAGATGATCCCCATGGTGGAGTTGCACGATGTAACAGGCAGCAATACCAAAGAAGATTTACTTCGCATGGCTCGCTGGTGGGCATCTAAGGCTTCCTACCTTAATCAACCCAAAATCGCCCGTTATATCTTAATCAACATTGCTAATGAGTGGAGTGATTGGTGGATGAGTTTCCATAAAACAGGCCCAATATCCAGAACAACCTGGAAAGATGCATACGTAGAGGCTATTGGTATTATTCGTAGTGCCAACATCAATACCACCTTGGTGGTAGATGCCCCTGGTTATGGCCAGGATTACAAAGGCTTGGGCTTATTGGAGTTTGCCAAAGACATTCAAGCCAATGACAAAATGAAGAATTGCCTTTTCTCGGTACATACTTATTGCGAATGGAAACCCAATGGCAACTCTAATATCAGCACTGATTTACCTGCTATTCGCAATGCTGGTATTCCAGTTATAGTTGGAGAATTTGGATTCCAACATTCTGAGAATAATTCTACTTGTGATATTGATGAAGTTTTAGTGATGAAAACAGCCAATGACAACGGAATTGGTTGGCTGGCATGGTCCTGGAAAGGAAATAGCAATGGGGTAGAATATCTTGACCTAAGCAAAAACTGGTCGGGAACCGATTTAACAGATTGGGGACGCACCGTTATAAATGGCACTGGCACAACAACGGGTACTAAGGCATCTACAAAAGCTTCGGTATTCAATACCACCACTACTCCTACCAATACTCCTCCTAACGTTTGGCTAACTGGTCCTGCAAACAACGCCCGCTTTACCGCTCCCGCTAGGATAACTATTTCTGCCGGCGCTTCCGATGCCAACGGCAGCGTAAGCAGAGTACAGTTTTTCAGAGGCACCACCTTATTAGGTACGGACGCAACGGCTCCATATTCGTTTACATGGAGTAATGTGGCTGCTGGCACATATACCATCACAGCCAGGGCTACCGACAACCAAGGAGCTGTAACCAACTCGGCACCTATTACAGTAGTGGTGGGATCTACAACAACTACGACTACCACTCCAATTAGCAGCGGACCAATTATCGGTCCGGATTGTGGTCGTCCGAATTCCTCGATGACTTTCGAGTTGAGTGCTGATAGAAGAGCCATTGCCACTTCCTATACCTGGTGGTACTCTTCGTACTCATCTTCCGTAACCTCTCCTGCAGGCATGCCTTGGAGAGCTACCGTGAACACAGGTGTGTATTTTACAGCAGGGCAAATGTGCGTTGGAACCAATTTAAATGTATCCCCTTGGTATACCTCTTACTGCAAAAATGTAGCTTCCTGCAGCGGTGCCCGCGACATGGAAGATGAAGAATGGGTAGAAACAGCCGTTCTGCAAGTCGCGCCTAATCCTTCCAATGAGCAATTCCTTTTGACCGCAGATCAAGATATCATTTCCATTCAGGCCCTGAATAGCCTTGGACAGTTGGTTTGGGAATCGGGAGCCTTGTCTATGGGTGCTGAACGCAGTTTCGGTGAAGATTTCAATAACGGAATGTATACCATCAAAATTCAATATGCTACAGGTCGCAATGCAGCCATTAAGGTGCAGAAAGCGCAATAAGGGTAGTTAACCGATTCTATGAACCTTGATTTGTGTTTTAGCAAATCAAGGTTTTTTCTTTTTTAAGAAAATGGGAAGAGGCAAGGAGTAAAGAAAATAATATCCTTACAACAAACGGCGAAGGCTGGTTCTTATAATGGCACCCATACTGCCACAACGTAAAAATGCAGGGTCCTCGTAATGCTCTGCCAATTCGTGTTTCAAACGATCGACGTGCTCATTGGTAGAAATCTGATCCTTTAATACCGCTTCTCCCAAACCTTTAATGCGGTACCGTGAAGTTTTCATCCGGATCGCCATCATAGATCGTTCTTCTTTTTGATATTGAGCTACCGTCTCCGGTGTTAGTACTTCCATCCCAATTGATACAATAGGATTGTTTTGCTTGAAATACTGAGGAAGATACACCATCTTTTTTCCCTCGTAACTTTGCTGGTCAAAATCAGTGGCACGAATTCTATACTCGACTTCTTCAAAATCCTGGGTAATAGCCACTACATAATTGCTCGAATGCATATCTCCCAGCAACCGGATAAAACAACGCTCGTTGAACTTTACAAATTCTTTAGCCAGTCGAATTTTGTTCAATGCCGGATCAGTCAAATATTTCTTAATAAATAAATCACCGGGAATTCCAACAATATGCTCTTCAATAAGAGTGTCGCCATCGGTATAATAGTTGGTTTGGTTGGGAGAAAGAATGTGTTCCAGTTCCAATCCATATACCCTAGAAGAATCGGCATTTTTGATATAAAAATAATCGAAGTTATCGTTAAGTAAATTTACCATTCGCACCCGGAAAGGCTTGCTGTTGCCATATAAGCAAAGGTCTATGCGGTCAACACGTAAATGTTTCATCACCATCATATCTCCACTGGCTTTCAATATGGCATAAATCTTTTTCAGCCCATCGTATATGGTGTTCATATCGTCGTTGGAATAAAAAACACTTACCCAAAATGTGTCTTTCCCTTCTTTGTCATACAGTGGAATAGAAGATTGATATCTTGTTAAATCAAAATAGGACAATGGCATTTTTTGCTCGCGTTGGTATTCAATAAGGTAATTCCTTAGCGAACGACTGATTTTAAAGGGTACTTTTTTATGCGTAATTTTTACCATACGTTTTTAGCTTATTAAGGCTATTCCTTGCAAAAATATTTTCCATCTTAAAGTATACCACCCACTTTTGTTTCTCTAAGGTACATGATTAATTCGACAATTTTCCCGCACCATGCATCGAAACGTTTTTTACCATATCAGGTCTATGCTTATGAAAGGAAATTGTATGTCTTCTATCGTTTTTTTTATTCAACATTTCTTCCATTTTTCCAAACGTGAGCTTCAGGGATTTTTCATCCTGATGCCCCTGATGGCGATCACCATTGTCATTCCCCCTATCCTGGACCTTTGCTATTACCAGCCTGCAGAAGCCGCGCAGCTAGATGCCTCCACCAAGGTCTTGAACGGAGATTCATGGCAACCTCCTTTCCGCTTTAATGCTAATACCGTGCGCGAATCGGAACTTATTGCCCTGGGCTTCACCCCTTCGGTGGCACAGCGTTGGATAAAATTTAGGCAAAAAGGAGGCCGGTTTACTTCCATAAAACAAGTAGGCAAGATTTATCATATTGACACCATCCGCCTCGCCGAACTGCAATCGTATATTTCGTTTGAAGATCCCACAAGAAAAGAAATTAAAGCACGGCCAAAAAAAATATACCCCACGCTTATTTCCATTCATCACTGCGACTCGGCAGCGCTGGAAGCATTGCGCGGCATAGGGCCTGTACTCGCTGGACGTATCGTCAAATACAGAAAGAAATTAGGAGGATTTGTTGATACCGCACAATACAAAGAAGTTTATGGGTTGCATGGAGAAGCATTGAAGGAACTAAAAGAAAAAACCTTCCTTGATAAAACTATTGCTCCTGAAAAATTATCATTTAACCACGACAGCCTTAGCAAATTAGCGCAGCATCCTTATCTAGGCTGGAAACTTGCTAAACGCATTGTACAATTCCGAAAGCAACACGGTAATGCGCTTTCTGAGGAAGCATGGAAACAGGCATACTTATTTGATACAGAAGTATGGATAAAATTGCATCCTTACTTGACTTTCCAAGAAAGCGCTGATTCAAGCTTCGAATGATGCCCTTGAAAATAAAATGAATTAGTATCAGAAATCCCAGCACCCATATTTCTCCACAGAAATTATTTCCTTCAAAAAGGACAAATCCAATGCACCGCAATCAAAGCAATAGTCGCATAAACATTTATCAATGCAACAATTGATTGTTCAGGCCGGGATTTCCTGATCTTTTCTTACCATGCGGTACTATTTCAATGGCTCATCCCTTTTGAATTTGAATAACCGGTTGAATATAATTGAGAATGTGTTGCTTAAAAAAATGATTTTAAGTGCATCTTTTATAAACAACTAGCATGGGAGTCAACTGTTTTTTATCTTCAACAAACGGAAATAGAGTATGAAAAAAAGTGAAGGTTCCTTTGGCATCATGCAAGCATGGTGGCTGTTGTGTGCTGCAATAGGTTTATTAATAGTGGTAGTTCCAGGTGTTAAAACAACCGGGTTGGATGAGTTTTTGACGACTTTGAGTCATTCATACAGCGCTCAGGTGCTGCTTGCTGACTTGTTGGGTATGGGCCTGGCCATTACAGTATTCATGGTAGCTGAAGCCATAAGACTAGGAATGAAGATGCCATGGTTATGGGTGTTGGCTGCTTGCGCCATTCCTGGAGCATGTGTAGTACCCTTGTTCTTCTTTTTCAGAGAAAGAAAAATGCAGGCATTAGCGCTTACCCAGTAATGTTTTCCACCAGGAGGCAGACTTCTGAGCCTGCGTATTCTCGCCAGAAGTTTGCTTCATTTCCGATTGTACGGCTTTAAGTACATATTCGTATAAGCCTTCCTCTTCCGGTGTGCTGTAAATTCGTTTGAGTACGCGCTGAAACGGGAACATTTCTACGCCTCGGGCCGATACAATCTTTATATTGCGTTCTCCTTCCGGATCCTCGTCGTTGGTAACCCAACGTGTACCAGGAGTATGCTGCAGTACTACCTGCCCCAAATAAGAAGCGATAGCAAATAGTTTTGGACCAGTTTCATGTTCCATTAATCCTCCAACAATAGGCTGACCACCTTCAAACTGAGCATCGATCAAGTTGTCGAGGTAACGCATGCTGTGCAGCGAAAAATCCAGTTTAAGATTTAACGTTTTACTTGCTTTGATTAACCAATCGGTGGATTGTTGTATTTGTTGATCTAATACATTCATAAAGGATTCCCAGAAACGAAATCTAGGAAATAATTAGAGTAATAACAATAATCAAAAAGCAAGAAAAAAGGAGTGATCATAAAAGTGGTAAGAGAAATGTATAACGCAATTATGGCCGAGCCACTTCCGTATAAAAGAGTTACCCGACCATAACAGCAAGTGAGAAAGGCCTTAGTACGAAATTTTGCTAATAAAGAAAACACTTCTTTTTCGCTCACCTCGTTCTTTTTCCTCATTCTTAATTATTTGATAGCCGTATCCTAAAAATGCATTGGAATACCAAAATCCCAAATGATTGGAATAGGTGAACTTGATATCATCGTCAGTGCTATCTGGACTTATAAAGCCGCTTGAAGTCGTTTTTACCATCTTGTTACCTTCAAACGTTATCGATTTTACAGTAAAATCGTTGACATATATCAACTGAAGCTTATTATTTTGCAATTCATGCTGAATACATTTCTTTACATAAAGCGGCTTGTCAAACAAGTACATATCAAAACAATTACTCCATTTTAAATTTCCGGAATTATCGAACGAAGCCAAAGTAGCATGCGTATAGCGGTACCCATCAAACACTTTCTCGTAGCTGGTAACTCTCCTTCCATCCACATAGGTCACATTTTTTTCGGAACGATAGGTGGGGTAATAAAATTCCCCCAAAAATAAATATTCGTCGTTGAGCGTAATTATATCATGAACCACCACACGGTAGTTAATGTTTAACTCTTCTCCATCGCTTTCTTTCTTATTCTTTTTCCGCTCTATTTTTTTTTCATCAGACAAGAAGTTAGTGAAATTATCTAAGTCAAGAAAATTATACGTTTTGGTATATTCAAATTTTCCATTGATACATCTCGAAAAATAGATCCCATTCGATCGCGACATTTTATCTGTGCTATAAGTACCAGTCAGAATAAAATCATTCGCACCAATTTTAGACACTGAAATATCTAGAATTTTTTTTCCTTCCTCTGGCTGTGGAACCTGTATCGCCTCTCCTATTTTGTTTCCAAGGCTATCAAAGCGAATTAAGTAATGATTTGGAAACCGTTTCTCCATCGATTCTGCCAAGATCAAATATTCGTTTCCAGATTTAGATCTTGCAATCAAAGACCTGGAATCGGAAATTTTCCTGGAAATTAAATTAGATAATACATACTTGGTGGGTTTAGCATTATGTCCTCTAATTACGAAAAGATGTTTTCCTGCTTTGGCATCAGCCTCTACAAAAAAAGATTGACCTATTTGTGTAATGGAATCAACATGACAATTAGGCATTAATATCCCTTCCGAAACAGTTTCTACTAAAGTCGATAAATCCACCGTGAAGAGTTTAAACCTACCCGATTTGGAATGGAACAACATGGCTATAAACAGATTGTCTATATAATTGACTTCATACTTCGGGTACTCCTTGGAGGTGAATGCATACGACTTTTCATTAATCATCTTCAGCGATTCGTTGTACACTCGAAGTAAAAGGTAGTCAGCTTTATCTTTTGTTTGTATACCATACATCAAAGCTCTTTTGTTGGAGATCGATACTACCTGGTAATCTTTGTCATCGGAATCATCCAGTTCCAACTGAATCCTTAAGGATTTTGAAACTTGGGCTGTTGCCATCCACGCCAATAGCGAGAATAGCAAAAAAATACTTTTCTTCATTTGATCTAAGCGGTTGAGTGAGCCGCAAAAATAAATAAATTTCCTTTACGGTAAAAAATTAAGAGGAGCCTATTTCCCTTTTGGGTTGTTAAACCACAGATGATTAAAACTTTGTATCGTAGAAGAAGTTTAATAGTCCAATACCTGGCGGTTTAAAGAAGTGCAAGCAGATTGGAAATTAGAGCCATTAAGATTTCTTATAAAGAAAAATCCATTTTCATATTTTATACTTTCTTTTTAGCTAATTCAATATGCGCCAGATGATGATTACCATGCCAAGCATAAATTCCTATGTTTTCATCAAGTCGAATTTTTTTTCCATGCTCCGGGTGAATAAATGTTCGGCTGAAATCTTGCTCCCTCAGATTTTTTAACAACATGGTCCAGCGTTCATGAATTCCTTCTAATAATTTCAGAGATGGTTCTATGGGCATAATCAATGAATCCGGAAGCTCAGCCCAACGTTCTTCGAAGTAAGGCTTGATGGTTGGCTCATCTTCAGTAAGTGTCAGTTTAAACCGGATCAAACTATTCATGTGACTGTCGGCGCAATGATGGATCACTTGTCGTATGGTCCATCCACCAGGACGATAGGTGGTATTCCATTGAACGTCGCTCAAGCCTTTGATGGAAGCCTCGAGGCGAGAGGGAAACGAGGCGATGTCCTCCATCCAGGAATCCCGATGAGCAGAAGATATTCGATCTGGTTTTACAAACTTTCCAATAGGAAACTTTAATTGTTCTAAATCCATTCCTAGTAAAATTTAGCTAGAGCCATTAGTTCCGCATAATAAAAAACTCACGATTTAAATCCTACTTATGCAATACAAAATATACTGCGAGGCCAAATCTCTTCCAACTCAAGAGCTTCCTTGATTTTCTTTATCAAAACAGGCTCCCTTTCTTCCGGCTAATGCATGCAAGAACTCAGTATCTTTTGAGCTTTGGTCACACACAACAAAGCCTATCATTTAATTCCATTTAACACCACCTTGACAGCCCTATATCTAAATAGTTTGACATTATTACCGCATTCCGTAGGGCAGATATTGCCACGGCGAACGTTAGACTTGACAACCCTACGTCAGCAACTTTTGGGATTCCTGGTTGAAACTATTTTCATTTATCGAGTCTTCCTGTAGAAGCTATAATCATCTTCTATGGAAATTGTAAATCCTATGTACGATGCCTCTTTCAAATATTTGGTGGAGGACCCAGAATGCGCCAGGACCTTTTTGGGAGAACTCTTACGAATGAATATTTTGCATTGTGAGCTCTTGCATAATGAAATCGTTACCGAGGGCCTTTCCGATTCTTTTTCGGGAATTTTG
>JALONM010000028.1 GCA_025454925.1 Cytophagaceae bacterium | reverse complement strand
TCCTGCCGGAGCACGCAAGTCGCGGTTGTTAAACCAGTAATTGGCTTGTAACGAAGGATTGCGGTGATATTCATAAAGGCCGCCGTGGTATTCGTTGGTGCCGCCACGCGTCACAAATTTGATTTGCACGGCACCTTCGGCGGAGCTTTCAGCGCCCGGATTGGCAGTGGAAAGCGTTACTTCTTCAATCGCGTCAGTACGCGGACGAACGTAAGTAAAAAAGCCGTCGGTTGATTTCAGTAAGTTGTCTTGCGCATTGATGCCATCAATCGTGATGTTGATAGCGCTCTTGGGCAAGCCATTGACCGTTGAAGTGCGCGGACGCCCAGGAGTTGTGGTGCCGGGCAAATTCAAAATTTCCAATTGAGTTAAGTTTCCAAGCCCAGGCAAACTGGTTATTTGATTGTGACTGCAAGTTAAAAACCGCAAGGCAGTGAGCGATCCCAAACCATTGATGGTGCTGAGCTGATTATTATTGCAGGTAAGCGTTTGCAAAGCACTCAACGAAGCAAGACTTGGAAATGCGCTGATCTGATTATTGCTGCAATCCAACGTAAGCATGCTGTGAAAATGTTCGATGCCACTCAGGTTGGAAATCGAACGGTTGGAACAATTGACGGTGCCAGTAAACGCATTGGCGGCACTCAAAATTAATTGCTGCGAACCATTCATCAAGGTTGGATGGGTGCTGACCAGGTACGCCCTGAAATTAGGATCAGGAATTACCACAGACTGGGTCCATGCCGATAAGTGATTCATCAGCAACCACAAAAACAATATGGGTATTCGTTTATACATACTTCACCTTCTCAAAGATAATAAATAGGGAGAATATGTTGGACTATTTAACACTTGTACTTCTTTTACACTTAAACCCCGTACAATCGAAAACTTTCCAGTACTTGAAAAACCACGAAAACTTGTACGAGCCACCAACTGACCGATGGAATTGTTATAAAATTCCGCTCTTTTAGCCGATCCCTTTCAAAAGATTTGGCAGGAACCGAAGCATGAATGGAAATGGCTGTTAATCGCTCCTCTGAGGGAGTTTGATCTTTTGTCTGCAAACGCTCAGCGAGCTTAAATTCTTTGTGCTTCATACGCATTCTAAAGCAATCTTCCATCCTTACCCCACTCCCAACTTCTGCACAAATACATCCTGGAAGTATTGATCCATTTAAAAGTCCTGACACCTTGCTTTTCGAAGAAACTCGATTCAATCAGCCCAAGCCATGTAAATGCACCAAGGGAATAGAGTAATGAAATCTTCCGTATGATATGTACAATCTTAAGGTACTATGGTAACGTGATAGGTCGAAATTACTTGGTTGGAATTTTCACCAAATACCTGAACGATGTATAAGCCTGCTTCCAGTATTTGCCCGGAGAAATCTTGTCCATTCCATTGCAGTTGACCTTGTATCAACGTTCCCTTAGCGACTTCCTTTCCATTCTTGGTGAGTACCCTGTAGTGTTGTCCGTCTTGAATAGGCAGTTCCAGCATTTCTGTTGCAGGTCGGAATGCATACGTCTGAACAGGAGCTTCACATTTTTTCTCACGCACCCAAACCGTTGCCGAATCAAGGCATCCTTTGCTATCGCGCACTACAAGGATATGCTGACCTTCAGGCACCCGATAGAATGAACGCTGGGCAGTATACCTGCCTTGGTTCAGACGAAACTCTGAAGTAGGTTCCCAGGCTTCCGACAAACGAATATAACTTTCCGTTTTGCCCGCACATCCCTGAAATACATCTACCTGTTGCAAAATATTTTTGCGTAAACATGCTGGTGTTACTGGAAGCTTATCGGAATCAGGAGACTCATTAGCTACATCCGTTTTTGCGGCAGAATCCGGCGGACGTGTGATGGTCGTAGCAGAATTACCAGAATCCTTCTCCGTGGTTGCGGTATTAAGCTCCGAGGCCAAAGGCATCGCAGAACTCTTAACTACACTTCGTTTGTGTTGATCTGGTAAAGGCGATTCTTCTCCCTCCGAAACAGGTGCAGGCGAAGATACCTGAGTGCTTATTTCAGAAGATGAAATGGAAACCGTTTTGTTTTTCTTAGGAAAGAAGTAATACACCGTTCCCGACAGCACGAGCAAGGCCAGCGTGAGCATGCCCAGTTTTTTAACTTGTTGCCAACGCGCCACGCGATCAGGAACTCCCTGCTGAAAATCTTCCTTCATTTTAGATTTTACAGCACTCAGTTTCATGGCAAACAGCCATTCGTGAGCTTCCCGCTGTTTGTCAACCAAGGCTCTCAGCGAATCATCCGTAGCCATCGTTTGCTCGAATGCGCGCCGCTCCTGCTCGGAAAGAGACCCTTCGAGGTAAGCGTCTATTTGTTCATATCGTTTGAATGTATCTTCCAAGCACTAACTTTTTAATATACTTCTCAATCCAGGTTTTTTATCCAGTAATTGTATCAATTTCTCCTTGCAGCGATAATTATTCGTTTTGGCTGCATTGGCATTGGTAAATCCCAATTTCTGGGCAATTTCTTCCATCGATAATTTCTGAAAGACGGAAAGCCACAACAACTCCCGGCATTTTTCGCCGATCTGGTCCATCATCCATTGCAAGGTGGAGGCTTTTTCTGCATCCTGCATCCATTCAATAATGCCATATTCTTCCGGCATCTCCGGCAGATCTGGCATGGACTGCTGCCGGTGCAACTGCTTCGTCCGGTTAATCCAGCGGTTTTTTACAATCTGCATCATAAAACCACCAATATTGTCCACCAGGGATAGTTGTCCAGACTTACATTTCGTATATACCATCAGCACACAATCCTGGAATAAGTCTTCCGCTTCTTCCCGGGATCCGCCGTGTTTGAGGATGTACGATTTAGTTTTGGGGAAAATACTACTATACAGCCGTTTAAGAACCTCATCATCTTTTCCGGCCAAGATTAAGTCTTGTATTTGTTTCCCTGTAGTATTCAAATTCAATAATATGACCAGTGAAAATAAAAAAAGTAACAACTAATTTGATTATAAACGGATGACTTTTTTTATTTGAATCTTGGAGGTTCATGATGTGGTATAAATTAATTTGTTTAATGACAGGAATTGGTGTTTTCGCTCAATCGGCGCAGCGCTTTTATTTTCCTGAAATTGATCAATACACCACCTTGGAATCGTTCCTTAACCCCGCCGGCCATCATCAACACCGTTATCAGATGAAAGTCGGAAATCACAGCCAAATCACCAATGCCAGCAATGGCGCCAACCTGGCCAATTATTACGCGCAAGCAATCATAGGAATAAAAAAAGACACGCAATATTCGTTCTACAGGCATCAGGCAGGTCTGCTAGTACACAGCGAGCAGGAAGGGAAATACCTCGGCCGCACACGCATGTATGGCAATTACTCCTTGGGTTTGCCCCTTTCCTCTCAATGGAAGCTCGCCTTGGGCATGTCCATGGGATTCTTTAATTACTACGTAGCCTCTACTCCTTCCACGGGAAGCAAATCTGCCTTTGCCGCCGATGGATCGGCTGGTGTAAGCCTCTGGTCACCCTTAACCCGTGTTTCCTTATCCTCCAATCACGTTTTCAACTCTAGCGTTTCAGATTTTGCAAACGCCAGACTTAGTCGGCTATTCAATGCCATCTTTATACAACGCATCCCCTGGACTCCCTGGATCAGTCAGGAAATCAGCGCTTGGTACTGCTGGCGTGGTTACGATTACTCGTATGCGTATACGGGTACTTCTTTTCACTGGAATCAGGTACTGATCACGGGTATCGCCCTTCGAACCAATTTACCCGAAATTCAATACCAGCTCGGCATTACCACCAAAGAACGGGGAAGCAACCGTTTCAAAATCATGGGAAGCTATTCGGTTCCTTTAGGATTAAAAAACCTGATCCAGTTGAATCAGGCCGAAATAAACTTAATCTGGGAGTTTAATTAACGAAACTCATTGTTTACATTCCTACAACTTTTTTCTTATTCCTGACTTGGGCGTGCCCCACGCGGCCTGTCGGCCGCTTAGGGTCGGGCTATACGCTGTCGCCTGCGGCGCCACGCTGCTATCCCTCACGCATGCGGGCGCGCAGCGCCCGCACCCAACAGATTGTCGAAAGTCTCACCAATAAAATACACAAGCAGGCAAGGAAAATAAAAAAGGTTTTTCTTCCGGAAAAACCATCAGAAAAACCTTCTTCACAGTAGTAAAAATTTCTTAATTCTTATTCTCATCCCGCTCGTAGAGCGCCTTTTCCAGCTCTTCGATACGTTGCAGATACTCTTGCTCCTTGCGTTCTATCTCTTCTTGCGTGGCCATCAATTCTTCCATGTTCTGGCGCATTTCCTCCTCCTGGGCACGCAATTCTTCGGTCATCATCTTACTTTCTTCATACAACCTCCGTGTGGTTTCATTCGATCGTGCTAAATTGATGGAAGAGGCAATACTTTCAGATAACTTCTGTAAAAAATCTAACTGGTAATCCTCAATCGGATTAAAGGAAGCTATTTCCAGTACCCCATGTACTTCGCCATTTATGGCCAGGGGCATCAACAATAAAATATTCGGTGTGGCCTCACCCAATCCCGAGGTAATGACTAAATAATCCTGTGGAATATCATCCAGGTAAATATAATTTTTCTCTATATAGCATTGCCCAACCAAGCCTTGCCCCTCTTTAATGGTGCGTTCGAGGTACTTCTTACGGTTGTAAGCATAGCATGAAATAAGATCCAATAACTTCGGTTGTTCTTCGCTAGGACGAACCACGAATATCCCCGCCTGATTAGCATTCACATACTTTACCAAACGACTAAGAATATTATCGCAAAGTTTTTCAAATGAATCATTCTGACGCAAAATTTCTCCAAACTGAGCCATCCCCTCTGTTACCCATTTGCGCTTTTCCTCCAATCTGTTAAACGACAACAAGCTATCGCGCATGGTGATCAAGGATTTCCCTAACTCGTCGTTTTCATTATGCAATTCGAATTCGGTTTCTAATTTCCCCTGACCAATCTCTTCGGAAAAAACCACTTTTTGTTTGAGATGAGAAGATAAGGTATTGATCAATTTAGACATCTCGGTCAGTTCATCGTTTCCATTTTCCTTGAGGGTCACAATTTCACCATTGGATAATTTCACGATTCCATCTTTGATATATTGCAAACGCCGGGCGATGGAAATTGTAAATTTATTGGCCAACCAGGACACAAACACAATTAAAACGAATATGGATATATACAATCCGGTTAAATCTTTGCTGAATAATACTCCGAAAGAGAATCTTTTCTTGGGAATAAAGGAATATGCGTTCCAATGTCTGCCTTCGTACGTGTATGCACCTTTACCGGTGGCTTTGCCTTGCACGAAGTCCGACAAATCCGTTTCGGCCTTTTTAAATGTCAATCGCGTCTCACCGCTTAAATGCGATGCAAACAAAGAGTCCTGCTTTTCTATCAAGCGCTGATCCCCGGCATCAATAATCCTTCCCAGCGTATCCGTCATGATTAAAAAAGAATTCGGATGTTGAATCACCAAATCGTCTTCCAATTCCATGCGAATTTTGGATGTCACCAATTTCCAATTGGCAAAATTCACCCAAACACCCAATAACCTGCCTGTAGAATCTACGATCGGACAAGAAAAAGCCATGGAATGGCCATCGTATTTAGAAGGATCAATTTTGATAATATCTTCTTCAATAGAAAAATCCAAGTAGCTTGGCCCCATTGATTCTATGGCTCTCCGAAACCAACGGGCCGAAGCATAATTTCCTTTTCGAATGTGGCCCGTTTGCATCGCCACCCCGCCTTTGTCGGCCCTGCTGGCGGTCACCACACGTCCTGCCGAATCACATACAATCATCAGGTCGTACATCACATACGAACGCATTAAACCGTTCATATAATCTTCCAACCCTTTCAGCTTGGAAGCATTTACAATGGCTTCCTGCACCAGACTATTGTTGGAGAATGCTTGCACGTCTCCAAAGCGTTCGTAAAAGTTTCGATCTACTTTGTCAGAATAACTATACGCTGTATTCTGCGCGATTCCTTCCAGCGTATGATTTTGGTACGAAATCAGCTGAAATACAGAAAACAGGATCAAGATTAAAGCCAGCAAAACGGGCATCAAAACAAACCCAACCCGGGTTTTAGCGCTTAATGAACGAACTTCTAAAAATGGTATACGCATAAAAAATGAGCTATTCGCATGGGAGTACTTACGAAACTACGTAATTAAAGTTTGACCCGTCAACGTATGTGGCCAGGAAACCGCAAAAAAACACCTAAAAATCAAACGGTTCTGGCGTATTTCCCCCTTCAGCTATCCCAATCACCGCTGGCAAGCTCGCCATTTAGGAGATACTCAACATTTCCAAAGAAATGATCCAGGGACAGCGCAAACGGCGGCTAAACCAACTTCCTTACAAAATCTTCTTCCAAAAGGATCCCCTTCCTGCCCTCAGATTATTCGTCTATATGCATTCCGGGGCTCTTTAATAGCCGGAATACAAAATACTGTCAATAGCCATCTGGTAGCGTTTCAGGCTGCTTTCTGGCAATGCCCCCTTCAGCTCAGTCAGGGTGGTTTGAGCATAATTGGTATAACCCAAATCCAGGCATTGTTGCACATACAACTCTTTCAACATTACCTTATCAGGAAAATGCTTGAGAGCATCCAGCAAATACTGATACACCAGTTCCTTGCGCCCTTCATTGTTCAAGACCTTACAGGCCTCTCGCAAAAACGGATAATACAATGGACCATATTGCCAGGCCAATTCATAAGCATCCGCAGCCTCTTTTTCCTTTCCTTGCTTAGACAGCCACCAGGCTCTCAGCAAAGGCTTTAACCTGGGCTTGGACCAATCCTTCTCTAGCAGGGTACTCATCACATCAGGTTGAGCCTGAAAGAAGGAGAATACTGCCATCGCCGTATAACAGGCTTCATTCAGTTGCTGAGGTTGCAACTTATACCATTCAATGGATCTTGCCGGTTCGTTCATCGATAAATACTCCAGGCGGTCGGCCCACATAGTTGCACCTGCCAGAGGATCCAACTGCAGTATCCAGTTTTTTACCTGATCATCCGAAAGCTCCCTAGGATGCAAGGCCGCATAATATACTTGCATGCCAGAAGCCATAGCCGGTACTGCCTCAGGCTTCGACTCCAGCATTGAAAGAAAAGCTTGTGCCAACGGGCGTTTGGTACTATCCGGATGTACCCGCAACAGCTTTAAGGTTTCTGTAGCCTCCTCAGGAGCCACGCGCAACTGCGCCAAAGCCAGATTAAACAAATCATCAAACTGCAACGCTTGATAGGTTTGTTTGAAATGCAGCGACGCCTTTTCATAAGCATCCTGCTCCAACATCCAATATCCCAGTGTGCGCGAATAGGACAACGACGATGTACCACCCGCCACCAGATTTTCCAATTGTTCTATCGCTTTCATGGCATTGCCATTCCTGTGCAACCTCCAGGCCATCAAATATTGCAATCCTTCCCGGAATTCCTGATTACTGCTATCCGCCTGCCATTTCTCCAAAGGCATCAACGTATCGCCAGGATGCTGCATGGCGTAATTCCAAACGTAGGCAAAAGGCCGCTCCTGCAATTTTCCTCCCTGCAACCAATCCGGTTGTAAGGCAAAGGCCTCCGTTCTTCCATGCATCAAGGCCGTGGATAGCCGGTTAATTTCAAACGATACATGTGCGTGCTGGTAGGTTCTGCTCAGCGAATCAGCCAAATCTCCGTAGCCTCGTTTGTTCAGTACATATAATAAATTGGAATGCGGAATGGAAGCGTCTTCCAAAACTTCCGCCGACTTGCGCAAATAAAAAATAGTCGAATCTAGTAAATTGGTTTTACTATAGGCCATGCCCAAATTATTCAGCAAATATCCATTGGAAGGAAATTTCTGAATTCCTTCCTGCAACGTAAACACCGCTTTAAAATATTCGCCATTGTCAAGGTAGGTATTCGCCATGCCGGCAAAAGCCTCCGGACTTGGATTCCGGTACAAACCGTTCTCATAGTAACCAAGAGCATTGGCTTTATCACCCAGCGCTGCCGACAAGGAAGCAATCGCATAATTCACCCTTGGATTAGGATAATCAAATGTCAAGGCCCGCTGATAATATTGCAAGGCTAAAGTATTTTCGCCAACGTAAGCATGCAAATCCCCGATGTGTGTATAGTACCCAGCCTTGGCTAAGTGCAGCGGATATTTTTTCTGGTAAATAAAAAAAACCGTCGTGATCGTTATGGTAATAGCCGGAATCGCCCAATACGTCATGCGTACAGGCTGATATAAAAAATGATACATGGAACCTTGCTTTCCAAATTGCTTTCCAAAATTTACAATGACGTAAATGGTAAACACTAGACCAGTACCAAGATACCCATACAACAGAAACCGTTCGTACGCTTCTATCAACCCATAGTTATCTGTAAAGCAAGCATACATCATCCCCGATACCGCCATCAGACTAATGGCCAGATAAAGCAAGGCGCCAGCGGGAACGAAGGGAAGCGACGAACCAAACAATTCGGAGTGCTTACGAAACAACCATATACCCGAAACTGAGCATAACAAAAACACTATAAACGGATGTACATATACCAGCGGCAAATCCAGAACATAAAGTTTTTTGAGCAAGAGTAAAACCAAGGAGATTACATACAACAAAGACACTAGAAAAAAATGTAACAAGTTACTATTTGGCGCACCCGATACGCCATTTCCTTCCAGTAACTTAAACAAGAGTTTTTGCAAGTAGGTGCCATGCCACAAAACCACCCACGCAGCCATGTATAAAGGCAGTTCGGAACTATAAGCAGCGAGGTATAAAAAAGGATGTTCGACCTTTGATAAAGATCCTATGCCTATGGCTGCCAGCGTCCAATACAAAGCAAACACCAACAATCGTGTTAAGAGAGTATGCGATTTACCAATCGAGTTGAAATAATAACTCAAACCTCCTGTTACCACAAATAGCACAATAAGAGGCATCTTGTCCGTTCTGCCGGCTATCAGCAAAATATCCAAGTGAAAAAGGCTGAAAATACCCAACAAGCCCAACATACCTGCCATGTAGCCATACATTTCCATGAACGAATGCACCGAAAGAAAGTAAATCATTCCAATCGAAAACAAGAGCAAATAGGCATAACTATGCCAGGCATGATAGGAAATTAAATCAGGTGTAAAAAAATCGCTGGCCGAATACACATCCACCGGAACGGAGAACGAAAATAAATTTCTGCTGAATTCATAAATGCCTACAGGAGTAGGCTCCAGATTGGTATTGGTAGTCCAGGAAATTGTTTGAGCGCGACCAATAAACCATGCCGACATCCACAATGCAAGGGCTGTCAGAAATACGATCAATAAAAACCAGTAAAGCTGACGATAGGGTTTATTCCACTGATTCCAAAACATGAGCTGATTCATAAACGACGTATTAAGGAAAGAGGTTCAGGAAGCGAAATCTACCGCCGATTATGCCATGGATTCCCGCTTCACCGGCATTCATACTACATTATCCGGCTTAGGATAGATTTTCCCAAACACACTTCAACCAAATAAAAACGATGGGGATGAGATACCGCCTGCTAGCCCGGTAAGATCCTGTTGAAGAAGTCCGGAGAGGACTAGCCTAAAAACTTAGGTACCCGGAAATAATCAGAATCTTTTTTTGGAGCATTGTGCAAAGCCTCCTGATGTGTAATACCATTGAATGCCGTATCATCACGAAACACATTCACTTCTTCGCTCATATGAATCAGAGGTTGAACATTGTCGGTATTGACTTCGTTCAATTTATCCATCCATTCCAATATCTGCGAAACTTTTTGAGTCATCAGCGCGGCTCCTTTTTCATCAAACTCCAAACGAGCCAGATGGGCAATTTTATGAATGGTAGCTTCATCTATTTTCATAGCCCAAAGGTAAACCAAAATTGTCAATTCCAAAAATTCAATAGGAAGGTGTTGGGCGCCTGTTCCGGCTATCGCGGCAAGCCACGCGTAAATCGCGTGGGCTTTATGCTCTATCCGGGGCGCTGCTAGCATTACCCAGCCATGCCGGCAAGCTCCTTACCGAACCTGGTGTTTAGTAAGCTCCTCCTCTATTACCCGGTAGGTTTGGGCTTTCAACGATTCCACATCATCCAAACTCAGCCCTTCCGTAGAAATTGGCTTATGGATCACTACTTTCATCAAATGCCGTGTTATCAGGCGTGGCGACTTGTCAGGAAAAATAATCCAATTATAACAAATAGTAACCGGTACAATAGGTACTTGTGTTTCTATTGCCACCCGGAAAGCGCCATCCTTGAAAGGAATCATCGTCGGATTAGCATGTTTGGGAATGGTACCCTCTGGAAAATAAGCCACGCTCCTCCCCTTCCGTATGGCTTCCATGGATCGCTTCAGCGTTTCGTGTTTACTCTTGGAACTCTCCCGGTTTACCGGAATATACAGATTGCGAAACATGTACCCAAACATCGGCAACTTGGCCAACGATGCCTTTCCTATAAACATAAAATACCCGGGCAAGGCATACGCCAAGGAAGGTATGTCTAGGTACGAACTATGGTTGGCGCAATACACGTATGACTTTCGCCTCGATGGACGAAATTGATGCACCACTTGCGTAGGCAAAAAACAAACGCCGAATACCAGGTATGCCCAAAGCTTATTAAGAAAATGTCCATAGGGCTTCCAGGATTCTTTTTGAATGAATAACCAAAAGAAGGGGAAAATGAGAAAGAAAAAAAGAAAAAAAGCGACCGCCGCCAGCAGGGTATAAAATATTCTAAATGCTTTCATATCCCTCTACAAATCTTTCTTCAACAAGCCCGCAAGAACATAATGTTCCTCCAGCAGCAAACACAACTCTTCTTTCATATCGCACTGGTATCGAAGCAACGTAGCATCGTGCTCCTCGCGCACATCCTGCGGCGACAATTCTTCAATCGCGGCCCGGTATTGCAGGCACAATCTTCGCAACCAGGCAATAAAATCCTCAGGCTCTTTTACAAACGAAAACCTGGTTTTGTCTTCAAATACATAATCGCAGTGCCCACATTCATACATCGCAAACAAAGGACCAGATAGCAATTCGTTAACCGACTCCAAATCTTCCCAACGTATCCGGAACCTTTCAGATAAAAACTTCGGCCTATGAAAGGCATCCCAAAAAATATCGCGAAAATGCTCGTGTAAACTCATAATACTTGGTAATACTGACCTTTAGAATTTGCCTTCATAATGGGCAAGGTTTTTTGCTTTTCGAAATGTGTATAAGCAGGTTCCAGGGATTTCCAAAAAGGAACATGCTCCGGAAATCGTTTCTGCAAAGCGGAATACACTTCCGTAGAAAAGCGGCTGGGGAAAATATGCACGGGAATACTGCTACCTGCATTCCTGGCTTCCACCGCCATCACATACAACTCCTTTATCTTTTCGTCCTGCATGGCCATACAGCCAATGGATACACAGGAGCCATGAATAAATATATTACCTCCCGGAGAGGTTTTATCCGACAATATGCGGTCGGATGCATTCGGATAATTCAATCCAAGCGATAAATAAAAACTGCTGTTGGGATTAAAACGATCCACCAGGTAAAATCCTTCCGGCACCTGGTTATCGCCCTCTTTGCGCTTAGGCCCAGGGTCGCCCGAAGCAGCACAAATGGCATACGTATTGATTTTTTTATACGTGCCGCGACCTGCCGACTTGCCCCACAACTCCAACTGTTTCTCTTCTTTAAATACTCGCATATACAGCGAAGTAAGTGGCCAGCTTAAACCCGCCGCAAGGACCTGCTGCTTACAGGTTGCTTCCGATGTTGTATAGGCCTCACGCACCCGTGGATAATTGCGCTGCTGTGCTTTAAATGAATCCGTCTGAAACGCAAGCAAAAGCAGGCATCCAAGCAAGCACAACAACTTCATCCGTTCTTACACTTATCGATTGTAATTTTTACCCTTTTTCATGCGCCCCTCTTTGTGTGGCTTAAAGGGCTGATGATGCTCCGCACGTTTCTCTCTTAACCAACGACACGAAGGAGCAGCCACTCCTAAAAGCAAAGCCAACACCAACAATCCCGAAGTAAGTAGTATCCTTTTGTTCTTCATAGTATTCTGCAATCAAAACCAGACTATTCCCTGCTTGTCTTATTTCAAAATTATTTTAGTATTCTCTAAAAGTAATCCAGACAAAGCCGGAACAATATAAATACAATATATTAAAATAGAAAATGAACAGCTATCACCTCTATCCCTTGATTTAGAACAGGATAGCCCCTAAGCTGTCCATGCAATTGGACGCACTCTCCATTCCTACGAAAAGTCAATGGTTTCAGATATACATGCAACCGATATTTTTATTAAGATCCAGAAGACTTAACAAGAAAAACCTATTCCTAATCGGTGATTTACGCTTCGTAAGCATGAACACTATGAAATATCGGCTATTGATTATAGTAATTTGCATCCTTCTCCCCAGGAACTTCAATTGAGAAAAATGAAACGTTTAGCAAAAAAACTTACTATCCTTGCGCTCCTCTTAGACGCATTGTTAGCCATTGGATTTGGCCTATTTTCCTGGATTTACCCACTCCATTCTTTTGGATCTATCCTTGCAATTCCTGAATCAGATTCCTCCGTATTCTTATCAATACTTTCCTGTTTATCACTATCCTATATGCTCATAGGAATTACTTGTCTGATCGGGATCAAAGCCACACATCCCACACAGCGGTGGCTTAGCCTGCTCATGATTCTCAGGCATTTTCTTGAAGGAATAATAAAACTCAGAGACATGGGAGAAGAGTGGCTCATTGGTAATCCCTATCCCGATATCATCCTCCACAGTATTTTTATTCTTCTCTACAGCCTAGCCATTTTTTACACCCACCTCGACAGCCGAAAACAAAAAGAACGAATCCACGGGCACTAGTTGATCTTGCTTCCTGATGCCTCGATAGATTTTTATCCATCACGGAGGGTTGTTTAAGCTCCACGGATTGATCAACCAACCCTGGGAACAAAGCCAAATTATTACATCGACGCTTATTCGTAATCAAAGAAAAGGTATCCTATTCCATTTGATTTCTTCACTGATATAATTCTATTGAGAAAAGCAGGTTAACAATTTTAACACGTTATCAATCGATTATAAAAAAATCATTTCAACGCTTGCTCAGCAAATGGCCAAGAATGATAAGCCATAAGGAAGGTCGATAAGCCAAACGCAAGGACCAAATAACCCAAGCGTTTACGCAAAGCAAAAAGCATCAAACACAACATCCAGGCATATATTCCCAGGCATTCAAAAACATCCATTCGGAAATACAAGCTGTAATTAAATACCTCTGAAAGATAAATCAAGGCCGAAGCAGGCCATAAACATCCCCATGCAGTAATTGACCGCAACGATACCATCCAGCCAAGGCTTACATGCAGCACACCTCCATATATCGCCAGGGTGCTCAACGGAACCATGATAAAATTGGAAAGTAAAAACCAAGCCGGGAAGGTGCTAAACGTGTAAATGAGCAAGGGACTCACCATGGCTTGTGCTGCAAGATTTAATACCAGGGCACTCGCGGAATAGCGTAGTACCTTCGAGGGAATCCGTTCCAGCTTTTGCAAGATTGGATTCGCCAAAAAAATCCCTGCAACAGCCAGGTAAGAAAGCTGAAAACCTAAATCGAAAAGATACGAAGGTTTCCACAACAACAGCAGAAAGGCAGATGAAAACAATGCATTCCAGGGGTGGTAGCCACGTCGCACATAATGACTCAGCACAAAAGTACTAAACATCAATGCCGCCCTAAGTACTGAAGCAGAAAATCCTGTGAGGCCAGCATACAACCAGATCACCACCAAACACAGAACGAGTGTTGGCAAATCAATTCTTTTATTTTGCTTGATAAAAAATAATACCTGAGCCAACAGGGTAAAAATCAAGGCCAAGTGCATTCCCGAAACAGCAATAATGTGCATGACACCTGCGCCTTTAAATTGTTCTTTTAATTCTTTATTTAAATGAGCAGTACCTCCCATCAGCAAGGAAAGTGTGAGATCAGCCTCGGGTCCATCTCCCAGGCTTTCAATCAAAAAAGTATGCAACTTGTTTTTTAATACAAAACATACCCAACGATATCGATCTACCCAATTTTCTGATATTGAAATGGAATTCGCTTGTATGGAAGTTACTTTATAATATACCTTTCTGCTTTGTAAGAAAACATAAAACGAATTAGAGGCGGAAGAGGGATTTTTTTTCACAGTAGCCACCGCAAGCATTTGCATACCCGGTCCCCACGGCAGTGTATCGCCAACAAACACCAGGGGCTTACCCGGCAAATGTTCCATACGAGCCAGGCTACGCCCAGAAGCAAATCGCTCCTGACACACCAAACGAACGTGTCCTGAATGCTCCGAAACCACAGGTGTTTCAATGTTTCTATTCACTACCATGCCTGCTATAAACAACCATACCCACGGCAGATACGACCGCAAGGTAAGATTCCATCCAAGCCCCAAGGTAAGTGCAACGCTACCTATCAATAGCCATTGTAACTCCAACTCAACAAAAGAAGTGAAACATATCCCAAGTACGAAAAATAAAAAAATCCTGAAGAAGGGAGTACCTTTCCAAAAAGAGACCATAGCATTTTAATTATTGAGAGAACTCAAATATAAAAAGAAGTCGGAAAGCAATCAAACGATTACAGAAAATGAACCCTGCATTTCCTCAGAATGCAGGGTTCATGATAAAAAAAGCCCTGCATGAATTGCAGAGCTTTCTTATAACATCCATGAATCAATAATTCTCTTTTGAATATGCTACTAATGCTGAATGATAATTTTCTTTATCGCTTTCTTTTTCCCAGACATTACACGAAAAGTATACACTCCCTTGGGTAGGCTTATCAAATCAAGTGTTTCCATGAAAGAGGTAGTTTGCATATACTCTTTTATCCAAACCCTGCGACCAAGCACATCAAACAATTCAAGGGTCACGTCTCCTTGACTTGGCAGTACTACTTCTAATTTAAAATTTCCATCCGATGGATTCGGATATGCCAACAAACTGATTTGATCTGCATAATAATACAAGTTAATATTATCAAGATAAAGAGGATTTACCCCTTTTGAATACGACACAAATCTGAACTTTACATAATGAGCATTAGGCAAATTGGTAAGCTCATAAGAAAATGTTTTCCAATCCAGATCCGAGCCAGGAGAAAATTGCATAGCATAATTGGTGCTTGTCTGCAAGCGATCGCCATACAAGGAGTCAATGCGCACCCAACTTTCTTCCTGACATCCCCCGTTCATGTAAATCACCAGGGCATCGGAAGGGCCGCCGGCAGACTCTCTGGAATATGCTAAGTCAACATCCAATTGCATACTTTTTCTTCCGTCCAATGCGAAATAACCACTCTCTAATACATCCTTAAACTTTGAGCCATTACCTGAAGTTGTGTAAACACTGTCGTGCTCAATCATCATTACACCCCGCTCGTTGGTATGTTGTATATCCGACCATTTCCAATAACGCGCAGGGGCCGTAGTACCATCCGGACTTTGAACGCTCCACATGCGATTGGAAATAACTCCATCAAAAAAATCTTCCACGGCTGGTACCCGCCCTGCCTCATTTATTTCACAACATCCAAAACTTCCGCGTAATGAATTCTTTATCGGACTCACATCGAGGGTAGTGCGCATGCGCGTTTTCTGATCTTTGGTAAATAAATTCATGCAGACATCCCCCGAATAATCCATGTAGTTTTCGATCATACGAGGATTTACATCACAAAAGTTAGAAGGTATGGAACAATCTACTTGTGTATACTGATCCACACAGGCAGGTACATCATCACAATAATCTTCCCCTGAACAATTAAGGTATTCATCCCCCCAGGTGTGGAATAAACCTAGCCAATGACCAACTTCGTGAGTAGCCGTGCGTCCCAATGCGTAATTGGAATAAATAGTTCCAACGGTTCCAAACGCCCTGTAATTGACCACTACCCCATCCAAGGATTCCGGCGCAGAACTTGGCATTCCTGGTAAACCTGTTTGTCCGGGAAAAGAGGAATATCCTAACAACTCACCATTAACAGGGTCAATCAAGCGACATACCCAAATATTCAAATACAAATTGGAAGGCCATTTGGAAATTGACTTCAGAACGACCTCATCGTTTAGGGAATACGATGATTTGGAAGCTTTCATTCGGATGATTCCATTAGTTTTGCTACCATCAGGAGCCGTGGACGCCAAACAGAATTTAATTTTAATATCCGCCGCCGAAGATTTAAAAATAGCCCTTGTGTTCGCCGTATCTGAATTTTGTCTGCTAAAATCTTTATTCAATGCATCAATTTGAGAATACACCTGTGCATCTGAAACCACATAGCCATTAATGGCCCCATTGGAACCATTACCAATAATATGAACCACTACCGGAATAACCACTGTATCCTCCAAAACCGTTAGCCTAGATTTACGGAGCAATTCGATACGGTCGTTTACCTGGTGCTGAAAATCATTTGCCTGCTGCCTGGCTTCCGGATGTTTGCGGAAATAATTTTCCATGTATTCATGATGGCCGCATCGCTTAGGTTCCTGTTGTTGGGCAAACAAACACGAACTCAAAAAAATAATAAAAAAAACTGAAAGTAAATTTCTACGCATAGCTGGTGTTTCGATTTACATGGGCTTCTTTTGATCATAGGCATTAATGATACGTTCCACGAGCTTATGCCGCAAAACATCTTTAGAGCTGAGCTCTACCATGTCTATACCAGGAACATTTTTTAGTAAATCCAATGCATTAATCAATCCGGAAAGTTGCTTGCCAGGTAAATCGATCTGAGAACGGTCACCTGTTACAATCATTTTTGAACTGGGTCCCATTCGGGTTAAAAACATTTTCATTTGCAAAGGTGTCGTATTTTGCGCCTCATCCAACAATATATAGGCATTGTGAAGCGTTCTACCTCTCATAAACGCCAAGGGCGCAATTTCTATTACTCGATTCTCAAAATAAAATTTGAGTTTATCCGGAGACACCATGTCATCCAAGGCATCGTAAATCGGTCGCAGGTACGGATCTACTTTTTCTTTCAAATCTCCCGGCAAAAATCCCAGGTTCTCCCCCGCCTCCACCGCAGGCCGTGTGATGATAATCTTCTTTACTTCTTTATTTTTTAGTGCACGTACCGCCAAGGCAACCGAAATATAGGTTTTACCGGTTCCCGCGGGGCCAACGGCAAACACCAAATCGTTCTTGCGGACCGCAGCGACTAACTTTTTTTGATTTTCAGTTTTCGGCTTAATGATCAATCCTTTGTCGCCATACAAAACGACTTCATCATCCAGCTCCACCGGACTCAGTTCTGATTCCGGATCCTGCTCCAATATACTTTTAACCTTGTCTTTGGAAACACTGCCATACCGATTGTAGTGCACAATCAGCGACTCCAGCACGTCAGCAATCTTTGTGATCTCCGGATCATTGCCAATAATTTTAATTTCGCTACCCCTGGAGATGATCCGGCTCTTCGGAAATGCCGTTACCACTTCCTTCAGGTTGGTATTTTCTGCTCCCCAAAAATCTATCAAAGAAATATCTTCCAGGTTTATTATTTTTTCCGCCACCCAATCAGAATTTAATACAATAAAATTTTAACTTTACCGACACTTCGGAGTCTACACAAATATACAAAAAAAGACCAAATGGCTTTAATTACATTCACCTCTGATTTCGGTCTCCGCGATCATTATGTGGCTGCTGTTAAAGCCAAGATTTTGTCGGTCTCTGTCAATTTAAAAATTGTAGACATCACGCATGAAATAGAACCTCATAACTTATTTCATGCAGCTTACGTCATCCGTTCCGTATTCAAAGATTTCCCCAAAGGGACCGTTCACCTCGTATCGGTCAATACCTCTACGCATCTGCAGGATAAATTACTTGCCATGAAATTGGAAGACCATTATTTTGTAGGATCCGACAACGGACTTTTCTCCCTTATTAGTGCACAAAAGCCAATGGCTATTGTGGAATTGAAAAAAGACATCAACAATCAGAATTTTGATCCTAGCTTTCCCGAAAAAACAACCATGGCGGTTGCCGCTTCTATGCTGGCTAACGGAGCGAACATTTACAACCTGGGACCTCAATACACTCCGGAAATCAATATGAATCAGCGTTTGCTGAGGACCTCCAAAAATCAGTTGTCGGGTGTTGTTATGCATGTTGACAATTTTGGCAACCTGATCACCAACATTCACAAAGATGCATTTGTGCAGTCAAAACTCGAACGTGCGTACAGCATTCATTTCTCACGCGAGCAATTGGATGAAGTTTCTCAACACTACCACGAGGTCGACCCCGGCGAATGCCTGGCTTTGTTCAACAGCAACGGATTTCTGGAAATCGCCATCCGGGAGGGCAATGCCTCTCAATTGCTGGGAATGGAATTCGAAAGCCCTGTCCATATCACCTTTCTGGACGCCCGGTAATAGCTACAACCTATTGACTATCAAACCTGAGTTTTAGACAAAGGCCATCTTTAATGGCCTCAGGCGCTCCATATTCTATGTAATAAGAATGTTGATAACCGACTCATAATATCCTGTAACAATCCGGTAATTGTGTTAAATTTGTACATAGAATCTATTCAAAATGGGATTCGTGCTTCAAGTGCCTGGGAGTATCTTCAGTATACATGATTTTCTAACCTTAATGCCAGTAATCTGGATATTGGTAGGGATGGCCGGTATATTCTTAATGGATCTGTTTTCCAAATCCTTTTCAACTCCGCTTGCTTTTTTCATTCTCCTGCTCTTCACCTTTTTCGCGGCAGTTACCTGCGTGCTTCCATGGGCTCAGCATAGTTCTTTCTTGTTTGAATCCAGCGCTTGGATTCCTTTAGTTAGGCTCCTTGTGTGGACCAGCCTGTTAGGTTGTTGGCTGCATATGATGTTTTCAGAACATCATGTAGAACCGTTCTTGTTTTATTGCCTCATTGGATGCGCCGTGGGCGCAGATCTTTTATTAATCTCCACGCATTGGATATTACTCATTACGGGATTAGAAACGTTATCCATATGTTCCTACCTGCTGGTAGCTGGAGCTCTGCGAAAAGAGAATACCGAAGCTTCTGTTAAATACCTGCTGGTGGGCGTTAGTGCCTCGGCAGTAATGCTGTTTGGCGTATCGCTGTTATATGGTATGCAAGGTCACATGCAACTTGGTTGCCAGAGCAACCTGCCGATTCTGCCAGGCATGTTGCTTTGGACGCTTGTCTTGAGTGGATTATTATTTAAAATCGCAGCACCGCCTTTCCACTTCTGGATTCCCGATTCTTATCAGGTAAGTCCTTCACCCGTTGTGTTTTACTTGAGCACCGCTCCCAAAATGACCGGGCTGCTGGTCATCTGGAAAATATTTCAAGCTCAGGAATCGTACCCCTCCTATCCTATTTTACGTATGGTATTGTCGGGACTTGCCATATTGGCCATTCTGTGGGGAAGTCTTTCGGCTTTGCGCCAGAACAACATGAAACGCATGCTGGCTTACTCCTCCGTGGCACATTCAGGCTTGTTCCTGGCTGGCTTGATCGCTGTTCCGTATTTGGATCCTTACCAATTACTATTTTATTTCTGGATCTACTTATTCGCCTTGATAGCTGCTTTGATGCTGATCGACTATATGGAAAAAAATCTTGGCAATTGCGATGTTCGATCGATGGCTGGCAAATGGAACCAAATGCCCCTCGCTTCTGCGCTTCTGGTCTTTTTGATGATCGCCCTCACCGGATTGCCTCCGACAGCCATATTTTATGGTAAAGTTTTTGTATTTGCTGGTCTAGCTTCTGCATTCATAAAATATCAGGAAATGGAATTTCTGATATTACTATTAACAGGGGCTGCAGGCACCTTGTTTTCGTTGTTCTTTTATTTAAAAGGTCCCTATTATCTGTATTTCAAACACAGGGAATACGACCAGGAAAAATTTCCGTATCATAAAACACTGGGCTGGTCGGCGGCTTTTGCCTTGCCGGTACTGGTATTTTTTTTAAATCCGGATTGGTTAATGAATTTGTTGCGATAGCAAAAGAGAGATATGAGCGAGCCTATAAAACACGAATGTGGAATTGTTTTGATCCGTCTTCGGAAACCATATGCCTACTATGTAGAGAAATATGGCCCACTCTTCGGTATACAGAAACTGTATATGATGATGGAAAAACAAAATAACAGAGGCCAGGATGGAGCTGGAGTGGCAACCATTAAAATCGAGGTGCCGGAAGGAAGCCGCTACATCAGCCGGTACCGCTCGGTAGATCCTCAGCCAGTGACGGAAATCTTTCAAAAAATTAACAAAAAATTCCGTAAGGCACTGCGCGATAACAAAGACAAAATGTACAACCCCAGCTGGTTGCTCGACCACGTAGCCTTTACCGGAGAAGTACTGCTGGGACACTTGCGGTATGGCACGCACGGAAAAAATGAAATCGAAAACTGCCATCCTTTTTTGCGCCAGAATAACTGGAGAAGCCGAAACCTAGTGGTGGCCGGAAATTTCAATATGACCAACGTCGACGAATTATTCCAAAAACTCATTGATATTGGCCAACATCCAAAAGAAAAAACCGACACCGTAACGGTTCTGGAAAAAATGGGACACTTCCTTGATGAAGAAAACCAAGCCATTTTTGATAAATACAAAGACCAATATACCAACCGCGAAATATCTGATCTTATCGAAAAAGAACTTGACTTGCAACGTGTACTAATGCGTGCCTGCAAGGATTTTGATGGTGGATACGCCATGGTCGGCATGACGGGGTACGGCGCCTCTTTTGTGGCGCGTGATCCAGCCGGAATACGCCCGGCATATTACTATGCCGACGACGAAGTGGTGGTGGCTGCCAGCGAAAAACCTGCTATTAAAATAGCCTTCCAGGTAGATTACAGCCAGATTAAAGAAATACAAGCAGGCCACGCACTGATCATTGAAAAAGACGGTTCTTATTCTGAAAAGCAATTCATCGATCAAATGGAGAAAAAATCATGTTCGTTTGAACGGATATACTTCTCCCGTGCCTCTGATCCGGATATTTATTCAGAAAGAAAAAAACTAGGATACGCACTTTACCCTCAAATACTAGAGTCAATACAGTACGATGTTGAAAATACGGTTTTCTCCTACGTACCCAATACTGCTGAAACTGCCTTTATGGGCATGATGGAAGGAATACAGGAATACCTGGGCAAATACCGCCTGAAACAAGTACAGGATGGAGTTTCCGGTGCAGCCCTGGAACGTGCCCTAACCTTGAAACCCCGCATTGAAAAAATGGTCATCAAGGATAATAAACTAAGATCATTTATTACCTCAGACGACCAGCGCGACAGTTTCGTTTCCAACTTGTACGATACAACGTATGAAGTCATCAAAAAGGGAGTAGATAACCTGGTCATTTTTGACGACTCCATCGTTCGTGGTACTACCTTGGAGAAATCCATCTTGAGAATGTTGGATAAACTCGGTCCTAAAAAAATCGTAATCGTTTCTTCCGCTCCACAAATTCGTTACCCCGACTGTTACGGTATCGACATGTCGAAAATTAGAGAATTCGTGGCCTTCAGGGCGGTATTGGAATTACTAAAAGATACGAAACAAGAAAATTTACTCGACAGTGTGCTGGAAAAATGTAAAGCAGCCATCAACGATTTAAGTGGCAACATGGTAAACCATGTAAAAGAATTATATGCCCCTTTCAGCTACGAACAAATTTCCGCTAAAATTTCTGAAATTGTTACGCCTAAAGGCTGTCAGGCTGAAGTGCAAGTAATTTACCAAACCATTGACAATCTTCATAACGCATGTCCTAAGCACAGCGGCGACTGGTATTTCTCAGGAGATTACCCTACGCCTGGAGGAAACAGAGTAGTGAACAAAGCCTTCATCTTCTTTATGGAAGGAAAAACGGTACGAGCCTACTAAGCTCGTACCAAACAATCTACTAATACACGGAGCAAATCCTCTGTATTGAACGGCTTGGTAACGCAAGCATCCATGCCTTCTTTGAAATAGGAATCAACTTCCGATTTCATGGCATTGGCAGTAAGCGCTATGACCGGCGACTGTATCTGTAATTGTTGGCGTATAACACGGGTGGCCTCTATCCCCCCCATCTCAGGCATCTGAATATCCATCAAAATAAAATCATAGGCATTCCCTGATGCCAATTTCGAAATGGCTTCCCTGCCATTAGAAGCCGTACTCACTTTCATGTTCCAACCCTCCAAAATACTGATTGCGAGCATTTGATTAAACTCATTATCCTCAACCAATAACACTTGCTTATCTTTTAATGACGCAGCGTCAGGTTGTAAAACAGGCGAAGCAGGAAGCTCATGCAGAGGTCGCTGAAAAGGTAACAAGATGCAGAATTCAGTTCCCTTTCCTGGAGTACTTTGAATACTGATCTCTCCTTTCATCAATTCGGCAAGTTTGCGGCTGATGCTAAGCCCCAAACCTGTGCCACCGAATTTTCGACTGGTGGAAGAATCGGCTTGTGAAAATTCATCAAATATACTTTCCAGTTTATCCGCAGGAATGCCAATACCGGTATCTTTGATTCGACAAGCGATCCATTGATACTCGTCGGTTTGTTCCTTTACATATACCTCAATCTCTACGTTTCCCTGCTCGGTAAACTTAATGGCATTACTGGTAATATTCATTAAAATCTGATTGTATCGAAAGGGGTCTCCACACAATACATTTTCTACTTCAGGTGCAATCGAATACAACAAATGTAAATTCTTTTCGACCGCTTTTATTTGTATCGATTTATATAAGGTGGTCCATAGTTCACGAATAGAAAAGGGAATATGTTCCAACTCAATTTTCTCGGACTCAATCTTCGAAAAATCAAGAATGTCATTTATAACCACCAGCAAATTTTCCGCAGAAGTCATAATCGCATTTAAATACTCCTGCTGCTTGGGTTGCAACGATGTTTTCTGTAACAATTTAGAAAGCCCAACAATCGCATTCATGGGCGTACGTATTTCATGGCTGGTATTCGCTAAAAACTGCTCTTTTAAACGAGAGGATTCTTCTGCTTTCTTTCTGGCAAATTCCATGGAAAGTTCGATCTCCTTGCGCGAAGAGATATCTACGGCAATGGCACTATAGCCTAGAATTCGACCGTGCTCATACCAGGCGATCAAACTCATAGAAAGCCATATTTCTTTATGCTGACGTGAAACGATAGGAAATTCAAGATGTAATTTACCATCTTTCGATTGTTGGTTGCTACGAAAAATTTCTTCTACCGACGAGCGTTTCGAGAACTCCACCAGATCGAATAATTTCCTTCCCAATAACTCCTTCATGTCGTAACCTGTTATGTCCATGGTCGCCTGGTTTACAAACGACAAGTACCCTTCTTGGTCGCAACGAATGATGATATCGGAAGCATTCTCTACCAAGCTTCGGTAAAGCTGTTCCTTTTTCTCTAAATTCCGTTTCTGCTCCGTTAATAATTCATTTAACTCCCGGGTTTCCATCATAGAGATTTCATTCTGCTTAATCAATTGAATTAAATCTGTGGTCGGGTCACTCAGAGAAAAATCAGTAATGGAAATTTTATACGTACTTAATTGATCGGTATTACTTAACCAAGGCGATCCCAAAAACAAAATAGAATTTGATGTTTTCAGATAAATTACCTGCCCACGGAACATCATACCCGTCGACTTAAATTTTAATATAAAAATTACCTGGCTGAAATCTTTCAAAGACTGAAATGATAAATCTATATTCCAGGGACGAACCAACTCCAGCACTTCCTGAAAATCGCTACCCGGAAGCGCAGGAAATATCTTCCGCAAACTTTTTCCAGCCTCTTTTATTTTCAACGCATCATCAATGCGAAAATAAAATGGTGCAAGAAGATTCAGATCCAATACATCCCTATCGTGTTGAAATTCCATACCCTTTATATTATTGAGTAAATCAATACCTGATTCGGTTTACACTTTACTCAACAGGCAATTTCAAACTCATCGTGATCAAATCCCTGTTCTCTGGAGCGAACCAGGAGTACTTTTACATTTTTACCAAAAGCTTCTCCTAACCCAAGCAATAAGCCTTCTACAAAATGAGTTAAGCCAGGCCTGGTAGAATAATAATGCACATGAAATACGTCATCCTCTTCCTTGTGAACTTTAAACTCCGGGGGCTGTATGTTTGGATATAACAACATAACCCGGCTATGAAAATTAGGAAGGTTGAGTAAAAAATTATCAAAATCATTTCCTCCGGAATCCATTAAAGAACCATAATGTTTTTTTGCGGTTTTCAGCACCCAATACTTACCGAAAGCTACCAGCACCTTAGCTATCGGAAGGTGCAATACCTCAGCCGCTGCTGTCGCCAAGCCAAAGGTTACTGAATCATCATATTGTTCATGACTTAGAAAACGTTCTTCTTGAATATTGGACAGCGCTTTGATCTCTATCCATTTTTCGACACCGAAATTTTCGGTAACCAAGCCTTCTATTGCTTTATTTACAATTCCGTACATAACATTTTTTTTTACTGAGACTTGCACATATATCCTTCCACATTTCCAATCCACTAGTTATCAAGCATTAACAAAATCCAGTCCTTCTCATTTTTCCCAATTTGAAAATATTATTCCCAACATGGGAATGAAGGCCTGAAACAGGCTCCAATAGGCACTTACACAATGATCCATTTTCCCAAAATGAGAATTATTCCAAATTTGAAACAAGTAGATTGACTAGACCGTTGAATCCATCAAACGTGTGTGCTATGAGAATATTTATTGTTGAAGATGATTCGTTTTATTCGAAGTTACTCGAATACCAGCTGTCTCTCAATCCCGAAAATGAAATTGAAATTTATACCAGCGGTCAGGCGTGTTTAAATAATTTGCATCGTAAACCCGATGTAATTACGCTGGACTATTCCCTGCCTGACATGACAGGCATAGAGGTACTGAAAAAAATCACTCAGTTTCACCCCGGAATTCCAGTGATTGTAATTTCAGGTCAGGAAGATGTATCGACAGCGGTAGACATCCTCAAAAATGGAGCCTATGACTACATCATTAAAAACGATGAAACGAAAGACCGCATCTGGCATACCATTCACAACATCCACGAAAAAGTAGTACTGGAAAAGGAAGTAGAAGTATTGCGAAAAGAAGTAGCCACTAAATATGACTTTGGTTCAATTCTAAAAGGCAATTCAAATTCCATCAAAAATATATTTTCCATTATGGAAAAAGCATGCACCAATTCCATCACCGTTTCCATTTGCGGAGAAACAGGCACCGGAAAGGAATTAGTAGCCAAGGCCATACATTATAATGGTCTTAGAAAAAGTAAACCCTTTGTAGCTGTCAACATGGCTGCCATACCAAATGAATTATTAGAGAGTGAATTATTTGGATATGAAAAAGGAGCATTTACCGGTGCATTAAATAGAAAATCCGGAAAATTTGAAGAGGCCAACGGTGGCACCATTTTCCTTGATGAAATCGCTGAGATACCCTTGGCCATGCAGGCAAAATTACTGCGGGTATTGCAGGAAAGAGAAGTGTGTCGCATTGGAGGAAATCAGTTAATAAAACTTGACCTGAGAATTGTAGTAGCAACGCACAGAAATCTCTTGGAGGAAGTAAAAAAAGGAAACTTTAGAGAAGATTTATATTATCGATTACTTGGATTGCCTATTGAATTGCCGCCCCTTCGAAATCGTGGAGAAGACGTAATTATTTTAGCCAAATACTTCATGGATCAATTCTGCAAAGAAAACCGGTGGGAAAAATTAAAACTGAGCGACGAAGCCAAAGCCGCCTTACTAAAATATTCGTTCCCCGGAAATATCAGGGAGTTGAAAGCCATAATGGAACTGGCCTGCGTAATGGCCGAAGATGGAATTATTCAGGCCGGTGCTCTTCAATTATCGAGTGGAAATACCATGGAAGGCATGCTATTACAGGAATTAACTTTAAAAGAATATACTCAAAAGATCCTTCAATACTATCTGGAAAAATATCAGCACAATGTGCTGTTGGTGGCCGAAAAACTGGACGTTGGCAAATCCACTATATACAGAATGATTCAAAACCAGGAATTGATTTAAGGAAATTAAGTCGAAAGGAGAATGACACCAGGAACTCACATACCAAATAACATGCAGGGCTTTCCAAACGACCTATGGTTAAACAATCCTCACCCTGTTATCCTGATAGATGGTGTAGGAAAACTTATCTCATTCAATCCTTCAGCAAAACCTATCCTGGAAAAATGGAAAACAGGTATCACGGAATTTGTTCCAACCCGGATCAAATTTGCCGTTCAAACTTGCATGACGGAGAACAGGAAAATCTATTATGAGGAAAAAACACAACATCAATTATTTCAATTAACACTCGTTCCTTCCGCAAGAGAAAATCATGTTGCTATTTATGGAATGGAAATTACTTCCATCAAATACCATCAGGAAGAAATCAAAAAAAGTGAATTACAATACCGGAAGTTGGTAGAAGAAACAAGCGACTTAATCTACAAAACAGATTTACAAGGTCGTTTTATATACGCCAATCAGGCAGTTTGCGATTTATTGGGAATTAAAGCCTCTGAAATAACAAAGTATTCTACCTTGTTATTCATGGATAAAAGCGAAAAAGCAGCAATTTTAGAATTTTATAGAAAGCAACTTTTTAGTGGATCCCTGGAAGAGGAATACCTGGAATACCCCATCATTACATCAAAGGGCGATAAATTATGGATTGCTCAAAAATCAAGAGTATGTTTTGAAAACAATCAGGTCTCTGGACTCCAGATATATGCTCGAAACATTACCCTAAGAAAAATTACGGAACAAGAATTAGAGCACAGTCATCTTCGACTTAAATCACTCATTGAACAACTTAACTATGGTATTCTGGTAGAGGATTCCAATCGACACATACGACTTATAAATCAAGAGTTTTGCAATCTTTTTATGATCCCTTTGCAACCAGAGCAATTGATTGGTGCTGACTGCAGGGATTCTGCTGAACAAAATAAACTTTTATTTAAAAACCCGGATCACTTTGTACTTAGAATTCATAAAATTCTTCGCGATCAAAAAAATGTTATCGGAGAATTGTGTGAAATGTCTGATGGAAGAATTCTGGAACGAGATTATATACCCTTATTTCTGAATGGAGAATACGCAGGTCACTTATGGCAATACAGAGACGTTACATCTCAAAAAAACATTGAAGAGCAGGTTAGAAAAAGTGAAGAAAAATATAGAAATGTCATTGAAAACATGCGCCTGGGGCTCATCGAAGTGGATACACAAGGAATCGTAACCAAAGTTTACGATCGCTTTTGTGAAATGACAGAATACCAACCAGAAGATTTATTGAATCAGAATGCAGAATTTTTATTGGCCGATGCATCACAACTTGAAATTATTAATACACACACACAATTAAGAATGGAGGGTAAAGAAAGTGTTTATGAATTAAAAATAAAAAGTAAAAGCGGAAGAATCATTTGGATGAGAATAAGTGGTGCCCCCCTTTACGATGACAACAAAAGAATTATCGGTTCACTCGGCATTCACCTGGACATTACTAAACAAAAAGAATTGGAGATTCACTTGCAGGAAGCTAAAGCCAAAGCAGAACAAAGTGTAAAAATAAAAGAACAATTCCTGGCCAATATGAGCCATGAAATAAGAACTCCCATGAATGCTATCGTAGGAATATCCAAATTATTGGAAAAAACTACCCTTGATGAAAAGCAATCAGAATTTCTTTCGGCTATTCAAACATCTTCCAAAAATTTATTAACCATCATCAACGATATATTAGATTTTAGCAAGGTAGAATCGAACAAAATTGAATTAGAAAAAATTGGTTTCAGTATTGCTGAGATCGTAAAACTCCAGCGACAATCCATGCTTCCAAAGGCCAAGGAAAAATGCATCGATTTGGAAGTACATCTAGATCCTTCCATAGACGAAATACTGATCGGAGATCCTGTTCGCTTAAATCAAATCCTTCTCAACCTCATTAATAATGCTATAAAATTTACAGATTCTGGAAAGGTGCAACTTCAGATTAATTTGATCCAGAAAAGTGCACTCATCAATCAAATACGATTTACTGTTTCCGACACAGGCATTGGTATCAGTGAAGACAAGTTGGAACAAATCTTTGATAGTTTTACCCAGGAAGACTCGTCTATTACTCGGCGCTACGGGGGAACAGGACTTGGTTTAAGTATCAGTCAGCAATTAGCCTCATTGTATGGCAGCTGCATCAAAGTAAAAAGCATTAAGCATAAAGGAACAGACTTTCATTTTGATATAATTTTCCCCGTGGGAACATCAGAAGATCTCCCTGCACAAACACCAACTTCTCAAACACCAGAGCCCTTGCTGCGTGGAATTTCTGTAATGCTGGTAGAAGACAATGAGATCAACCAATACCTGGCAAAAACGATATTGGAAAGTTTTGAAATGATAGTTCACATCTGTAATCATGGAAAAGAAGCCATCGAAATGATTCAGAAAAAAATAATCGATATCGTATTGATGGATATTCAAATGCCCGTAATGGGTGGATTAGAAGCGATTGACATTATCAGAAATAAACTTCAAATACATACTCCCATCATAGCATTAACCGCAAACGCCATTATGGGAGATGAAGAACAGTACTTAAAAGCAGGCGCCAGCGGATATATTTCCAAACCATTTGAAGAAGAAGAACTGAGATCCATTTTATGTAAACATGTAACCGCAAACCGCTCTCAGACAGTAATTGCCAATGCCCCACATTCTAAAAGCAGACCCGATATGTACGACTTGAGAAAACTTCAGGAAATCTCAAAAGGAAATAGAGATTTCGTAAAAAAAATGATTCAACTATTTATTGATAATACACCTAAAGAAATCGATAAAATGGAGGCTGCCTATACCGCAGGCGATTTCAAATCCGTTAAAGACATCGCTCATTCTATTAAGCCAGGAATCGATACTATGGGATTAAGTCAGGAAGGAAAGTGGATCCGAGAAATAGAACACCTTGCACTCAACAACCCAGAGCACGAAGCACTGGCCATCACCATTCAGCAAATTCGAAAAAACATTGACCTTTGTGTCGACTGCCTTAAATTAGATCCCGCATACGCCGCTTGAGGATACCGACACCGTTTTTGCTACTCCCATCAAAAACGGTGTTTTACAAATACATCCGTTTCATTTCTTTTTATAAGTCAACAACCATTGATTCACCATTCCCTTGTTGATATTACACGGATTGACATTTACTTCTGAATATGTATTTTTCAGCATTTCCAATTCCGTCCTGAATCATTATTTTATCACCTCGATACAAGCCCGTGAGACTCCAGACAAGGTCTTAACAAAGCAATGGATCTTTGACTTGCCTCCTAATCCTCGCGCATCAGGCACCTTCAACCGGCTTTTCTCAATAGAAGCGAAGCGCAATATGGAGAAAGCTCATGGATTGTAGATCCATGGCCGGTAATTTCGACTTAGAAAATCATGGGCTTAGAAAAGAATTTCTTCTATTCGATTCCTTCAGAAGCCCTTGATTTTAGTAGTCGTTTTTCAATAGAAGAATTTCTATTGAAAAATTAGGGTTCAACGCACACTACCATTCCCAGAACGGGAAAGGACCTCTATAAGTGGGAAAAAATCAAGCGTACCACCAAGGTATCACATTGAAACACAAGCCCCTGAAAAGATGGTACAGCAATGGCATGAGGAGTAGTAAAACAACACGCCTATGTCAAAAAATATACTGATCTTCTTAGTAGAAGACGATACATTCTACAGAGAAATGCTTCATTTTCATCTTTATGAAAATGGTTACAAAAACATTCAAGAGTATGCTTCCGCCGAAGAATGCATGGATAATTTGTATAAAATGCCTGATGTCGTATTTATGGATTACAACATGAAAGGCACCAATGGCATGGAAGCTTTGCAACAAATAAAATCTTTCCACAGCGACATTGAAGTTATTCTATTATCCGGACAAGAATCAATTGAAATAGCAGTAAACTCCTTGCGATATGGGGCATTTGATTACATCATCAAAAACGATGTTGCCATGGAGAAAGTATCCTTGCAAATTTTAAATATTGACAAGCTTAAAAAATTAATCAGAAAAAGAGATTTGGTGAATGATTTAAAAACAGCTGGATTGGTCATTACCTCTACTCTACTATTCTTCTCTGGCATTTACACATTACTAAAATAATGGTCATGAGAATATTCACAATCCTTTTCTTGGCCTTGCCTGCGATTATTTCCTGCCAACGAAATATCCTTTTTCAATCCGGTGAAGACCACTTCGAAAGAACAATGGTATCTACTGATTCTGGATATGTATACCGATTGCAAGCATTTGACAAACTTTCCATCAGTGTTTGGAACCATGAAGATATAAGCGTTGGGTCTATTTATGGAATTTACAACTCCAACGAAGTATATGGAAAATGGATTTTGCTGAACGAAAAAGGAGCCGGTGAATTTCCGCTTATCGGCTCCCTTTCCTTACAAGGCTTAAGCATTCAGGAAGCTGAAGATTCTTTAAAAAAAACCTATCAACGTGTAATTAAAAATCCTATACTCACTTTACGCGTACTTAATAAAAAAATTTCCGTGGTAGGGGAAGTAATTAAACCCGGTAACTATTTATTAGAAAAAGATAATCACAACCTGGTGGAAATCATTGCCGAAGCGGGTGGCTTTGATTATTACGCGAATAAAAAGAAAATAACAATTATCCGAACCGTTAATGGCATCACCTGCCGTAAAACCATTGATTTAACCCAACTACGTTCATTGGATAATAACAATTGCCTTATTCAAAATGGAGACATTCTTTATATTCCGCCAACATCCTCCAAAAAAATTGACAAGAAAACACAAACCTTAATTCCACTCGCCAGTGTAGTAACGGCTACTATTTTACTTTTAAAATTTTTAACCGGAACCTTATGACACAAGCTGAACTTCTGAAACGAGGATTAATGCCAGCCATCAAAGGCTTGCCCCTGATTGTATTGTTCAACATAGGAGCCATCTTATTGCTTTCTAAAACCCTACTATATACCACACCCGCTTACGAAAGCACTGCGAAACTTAAACTAGATGACATCTCACAAAATTTTACGTCCTCCAACCTATACAAAGATTTTGATGTGTTCTCTTCTACGAATAAAATTTTAACCGAAATCGAAGTACTTAAATCTCCCATTTTACTAGAAAAAGCATCCAAAAATCTGGGCATGCAAGTATCGTTTTTTAGAAATGGATTAATAAAAAATACGGAACTATATAAAGATTGTCCATTTACTATGGAATACCAATTACTGGGTGAAGAAATTGTAGATATCCCCATTCAATTGGAAGTATCGAAGGAACAAATCCATTTGCATTATGAAATAAAGGATAAAAAATACGAATACCATACCGCCTGGAATAAAAAAATCCTTACCCCTCATCTATCATGCAGCCTAAAAAAAAATGAATCCCTATTAAGTGAACGTCCTTCGCTAAAGGTCGAAGACTTTTATACCATTGTATTCAATTCCAAATCACGGATACAAAAAGAAATCATAGGGAAAAATTTAGAAATTCATGAAATAGACAAAGATATTCCCATCATACGGATTTCTTTCAAACATCCGGTGGCGGGCTTTTCCAGCGATTTTGTAAAAGCATTGATGCAGGCATATTTGCAGGACTATCTGGAATCAAAGACTTCCGCTGCCAATCAGACCGTTGCGTTCATTGAAGCTCAACTTCATCGGGTATCCAACGAATTAAAAGATGCGGAAATAAACCTGGAAAATTACAGAAACCAACATCAGATTCTTAATACCAAAATAGAAGTGGAGACTGGACTGAAAAAACTTTCCGAACTAAGCATTCAACGGGCAAATTTGCAAATGACAGCCTCCTCTCTTGATACACTAGACAGATACTTGCAGCATCCTAAGGCAAATTTTCTGGAACAAGCTCCCAACTTTGATGCACATGGAGGATTACTATTTTCAGAAATGATGAAAAGACTAAAATTACTTCAGTCTGAAAAACTTGATCTATTAAGTAAGTATACTTCCGATCACGAGCGCATTAAATCAATCGATCAAAAAATAAATGACCTCATCGTTTACATCAAAGAAAACATTCACAACTCAAGGAATAGCATAAGAATTCAACTACAAGAAATCGACAGAACTTTATACGATACACGTTCAGAATACTCCAGCATTCCTGAAAAAGAAAAGAATATGATCATTCTTGAAAGAAACTTCTATTTACTTCAGGAGGTGCATAATTTTCTAATTGAAAAACGAACCGAGGCATCCATTGCCTCTGCGGCTACCACTACGTTTCACCGAATTTTACAAGACCCACAAGTGAGCAAAGCACCGGTATATCCCAACAAGCCTTTCCTGATTTTGGTGGGAGCTTTTTTAGCTACCATATTGGCTTTGGTACTCATATATGCCAGGGAATTCCTACATCCATACCTACGATTTCCGGATCAAATAGAAAGACTTAGCGCGCTGCCACTGGCCTTACAAATTCCAGACAAAAAAAATACCAAGATGTTCTCTGCTTCACTTTTTAAACTTAGTCATTTGCTGAATCCTGAAAATAAGAAAATTTCAATTGCGGTTACTTCCTCTTTAGGAGGCGAAGGAAAAACTACACTTGCTTTAGAACTTTGCAATACCTTTAACCAACTGGGCCATCAGGTGGTATACATCAACCTGAATGAAACCACTCCGTTCACCGCCTATGATGGACACCTGGAAGACTTTGAACCAGGACAACCGAAAGGCCTGGTAAAACTAACGAGCAAATTCAGTGGACCCGAATACCTCTATACGATCAAAAATTTTCTCGAAAACAAAATCGTGCAGTGGCATCAATACGCATCTGTCATTATTGTGGATGCCCCTTCCTTGCATCCCATTTGCAATCATTTCCCCTTGCATACCCTTGCGAACACTATTCTATACGTATTGCGTGAAAACAAAAGTAAACTATCAGATTTGGACATCATTGCACAAACGGAAGAATCGGAATACTCCAGTAAAAAATGGATTGTCTATAACCAATCTATCAATACCACCACATCCACCTCTTCCTCTCAAGCCTGGTGGAAAAAATTGGAAAGAAAGTGCTATCCTTTACTACGAAGACTTGTATGGAATTAAAAAACATCTTTTCAGCTTTTAGGTCAAAACACCAAGAGGGTTTGGTATACCTGGCAGATCAACTTATCATGAGTGGTGGCAATTTTATATATACCCTGCTAATCGCCAGCCTATGGGGGCTTGAAACCTTGGGGGCATTCAGTTTGGTCATGTCCGTATATATGTTATTACTATCCATGCAACAATCCTTATTTTATTATCCACTGGAAAATAAAATTCAAGCGATGGAAGCCTTGGAACGAAAAAAAAACCGAATAACCATCATTCCTGGATGTTTATTATGGAGTGTTATTTCCTCGGCCGCAGCAAGTATCGCATTTTATTTTGTTTTTGATTTCCCACTTCTTCTCTGTCTTATTTTCGGATGGTCATTACAGGTGCAATTGCTGCACGATTTCTTCAGGAAATGGAACATCACGGAAGCCCGCAAATCAATGTTGCTTGCTTCCGACACGTTGGCTAGTTTCCTTCAAATTAGCAGTCTATTGCTTCTGTATTGGCTTAATTTTGATATTCATGCCGTTGCGTATAGCACTTTACTGGCTTACGGAGCCACTTCCATACCGCAACTCATCCAACATTCTGATAGAAAATCCATACGAATTGCCATTTTGATACCGCGCCTGCTGAATGAAATCAAGGAGTGCAGGTACCTCATTTACTCATCTATATTGCAATGGTCCACCTCTCATCTTATCATAATTGGTACAGGATTATTAGCCGGATTAAGCGCCAACGGAATACTGAGACTTATTCAATTACTATATGGATTTCTGCATGTTTTACTTCAAACGCTAGAAGGATACTTACCTTCCTCCATCATCCAACAACAACAGCAGCTGCACTCTGAACCGCTTCATTTTTTATGGAAAAAAAATGCGTATGCTTGGCTTGCTCCTTATGCCGCACTTATGTTTGCATTAATCATCATGGGTTTTCTCCTTCCTCATTGGATAAGCATTCCCGATACACACCAATTCTTCAGCTTGTTACTACTGTTTATTCCTTTATATGTATTCATTTATATCAATGCATTCTTAAAAATGTATTTAAAATCGATTCAACAAATAAAAGCGATCTTCCAAACCTCCTTGCTGGGAATGCTGCTTTGCATCTCATTAATCATGTATTTTAATTCCAACATGAACCTAATCAGCATTTGGATGATCTTACTTTCGATGCAAAGTTTAACCACGTTAATTTACAGTTTTCACCTTAAAAGAATTGCATTATGAAACCCACTCTGATTGTGCATGTAGTTCCAGGAAAAGCAAATCCTGAACGCATGAATGGCGTGAACAAAGTAGTACACGAGCTAAGTTTGGCCGAACATAAAAAAGGGAATTCCATTGAGATATGGGGAATCACCAATTCCAGTTCCAAGGAAGTTCCTCAACGTCCTTTCCCCACCTTTCTTTTCAACCATGGACCCTGGTCGATATGGCCAGGAGTATCCATTCTAAAAGCCGCATGGAATGCTCCCAAAACAACTTTTTTTCATCTACATGGCGGATTTATCCCTTACTATTGGTGGATTATGCTACTTTTAAAAATCAGTAGAAAAAAATACTGTTTATCTTCACACGGATGCTACAGTACCATGGCTATGAAAAAAAGCCATTGGTTAAAACGACTGTACTTGATTGGCCTGGAAAAAATCATGCTGCGATCAGCAGCCTTCGTTCACTGCCTAAGTGAAGAGGAAGTACAACACCTGCAAAAATTAGTACCGGGATTACCACATTGTTTAACACTCCGGAACGGACAACAGTATCAATCGATAGAATTATCGCTGCCTTTAGAGGAAACTATGTACCATGTTTATTGCGGGCGCATGAGTCAGCATCACAAAGGTCTGGATTTACTTTTAAAGGCATTCAGCCTCTATAAGAAAACGTACCAGGGTATGGGCAAATTAAAAATGATTGGAGATGGTGAAGACTTATCTGCCCTTAAAAAATTATCCAGAGATTTAGAAATTGCAGAATTTATAGAATGGAAAGGAGCACTTTTTGGTGAAGAAAAAAAGAAAGAACTATTAAGCGCAAGTGTATTTTATCACACCTCACGCCACGAGGGAATTCCAATGGCTCCGTTGGAAGCAGCAAACATTGGTATCCCACTTATTGTTAGTAAAGAAACCAACATCGCACAACAAGTTCAGGATGCCGAAGCGGGCTGGGTAGCGAACCACAATACACCAGAAGAAATTTGTCAATTAATGCTAAAAATGGATGCCTGTAAAAACACAACCCATGAAATTATTCTTAGAAAAAATGCCAATCGCATGATCAAAGAATATTTTGATTGGTCAGTCATCGCAGAACAAATGCAGGAAGCCTATTGTGAAGAAGCCGTATGAATTGGATACCCCGACCACTAAACGAAGAGCAACAAGGAGCTGTTGTACGTATCAAATGTATTCTGATTGTATTACTTGGCATCAAATTCCTGGGGTTTGCTACCCTATCCGAAAGTGCAGGAATGGCTAAAGTGATCAAGACAGTACTTGGATTACTTACAACGGGCTCCATGATGCTCACCGTAATGTATGCAGCGCGTAAAGGATTCCTCGGCAGGATGCGCTTTTCAGAGCCATTCCCGGTATACGGATACATGTTGTATTTGCTATTGGGAATTTTTTCTTTACTCTGGACATCCGACATTTCAGTCTCCATGCTTCAATTGGTCCGAATAATAGAACTATTTGTTTTCAGTGTTTTAGCAATTCTTTTGCAACATCGAATTCAATTCCAAATACCCAATCAAGATTTTTCCTGGTCTTCTCTTTTAGTGTGGCCTTTGGTGGCCAATATTTCCTATTTTCTAATTGGTTTTTTTTCAGATCCAGAAAAATTTATGCGAAAAACACATGGTGGGGAAGTAGAAAGATTAGGCGGGCAGATCATGAATCCCAACGAACTTGGGATGCTGAGCGCTGTAACAGCCATCATCCTTTTACTTGAATTGTATAAAGGAAAACAAAAATTATTGTATGGCGTATCTCTACTCGCATGCTTGTATGTATTATACCTTACAGGTTCACGTTCCTCACTGATCGGATTCGCACTAGCCTTACTGGTGTACATTTTTTACCAGAAAAACAGACTCTTAAAAATCGCTACTCCCGTAGCCATGGTGCTAGCAGCCCCGATAGCTTTTCAAGTAGTATTTATGAAGGAAGGAGCCGGTGACATGGAAGAGGTTATGAGTATGACAGGCAGGCTACCATTCTGGAAGGCATTACTTACTGAAGGACTACCCAGGGAACCTATGCTTGGATATGGATTTATGAGAATCAATTACACCACTTATTTTCAGGGAGCCAATACCTACCCCGCCTCCATGACTCACAACACGTTTATTCAAGTTATCATGAATCTGGGTTTTGCCGGTTTTTTTATTGCACTTATGCAAATGGCAGCCTTTACGAATGCCTTGATCAGGCATCGACTGCATGGCAACCAAATTATGATAGCATTGCTCATGATTCCTATTTTAATTAATTCTTTTACAGAATTTGGCATTTGGGGCGAAGTCAATTATTCAATCCTTCTATATCAATTAGTAACCGTTATCGTATCAAGTAGTTTTGACAATCGCTTTAGCAAAACCGAATGGACCAAGATGGATAAAAATTTTCCATTGTCGCTTCCAATAAAGGAAAAAGTATCCCATTCTGGGAAAAAAAACCAATCCTAAAAAATCCTACTCATTGATTTTCAGAAAAATAGAATCAAGGCCCCTGCTTTGATATATATATTCTAAAAGAATAGATATGAAAATCAAAACTGAAGAAATTGAATTCCTTTATAAATTTTTATATCCAGGAATAACTCCTCCCTCAGGAAATACCAACACCACTGAAACAACTGAAAATTACACGAGGCATTTCATCATAGGAAACAGAGACGGCAGCATACGCTGGATATTTCCAGAGAAATTAAAAGAACCACTATTCTTACACTTTTATCATCAAGGCAATCTGCGTTCTAACATCTATGCTTGGATGATTCGAATTGCGTTTCTAGTAGGACTGAAAAGGTTTATAACGCATGGCCATGTTTTACTCCCTAAAAAAGGGAATGCCATTATCGAAAGCATAAAGGAAAATACTTATTCCATATTTGCTGGTACCACTGGACCAGGTAGAAAAATTATTTTTATAGAAAAAACAACACTAGGCAATCGTTTCTACAAAATCCCTTGTTCCCAAGTGGCAAAACACAAACTACAAAAAGAAATCGCCTTCATGCATAAAGTAGCGAAGCTAAGTCCGGTTTCGTTCCAGCTGCCTACTTTACAGGAGGTTAAATCCACAGGTGTAAGCCACCAGTTACAGGCATTAGGAAAATATACATGTACCAATCAATTGCAGCAGGCTCATTTTTCCTTTGTAGAAGAATTGTATAGTAAGACGTTGGGAATTTTCTCCATTGAAAAATCAAGTGCTTTGCAGGAGTGTATCAAAGGAAATCTTTCATTATTGGAAAACAGAAATACCTTAAAACCCGAATTGATAAAATTGCATACACAGATAGAGTTACTAAGAAACCAGTGGAAACCCACTCACGCTGTGGTAACGGCACTTGCACATGGCGATTTTACTCCATGGAATTGCAAAATAAAGAATTCTAATTTATACGTATACGATTGGGAAAATGCTTTGGAAAAAGCTCCATTATTTTTTGACCTATTCCATTTTGAAATACAATACAGAATTTTAATTCTTCAAGAAAAGAGTATCAATATAAATGATTGGCTGGATCAATTACAGTCGCACACCCACATACAATCATTGGTGTTAAAGTTTGGCATTGATATATTTCAGTATTTTCAATTTTATACCTATATACATTTATCAAGATTAATTGAACTCTATCAGCAACAAGAAGTTTGGCATACTCAAGTATACTGGCAACTACAATGTTGGAATTCTATTCTATCTCAGTTAGTACCGACACTTCAACACCAACCATCCAGACGGCAGTTTCTATCCTACTTCTTCGCTGCCATGAAGGACAAAGAATACGCATTATTGAAATACACCGGATGGAAAATTGCTGAATTCTCGGAACATTCTGACTTGGACATAGTTTGTCATCGTCCTACATTTTCGACTATCGTCAATGCAATACATCAATATCCTGGATATTTACGGACCACGGTTCACGATTTAAATCACATGTGGGTTATTCAAGTATTTTTCCAGGATGGAAACTTTATAGAAATAGATTTAATTTCTTCGTGCAAATATAAACACCTGAAATTCCTTGAGATATCTGAAATACTAGATTCGGCGGGATGTACCGAGGAAGGAATTAAAGTAGCTCAACCACACTACAACATGGAATATCTGCTTGGATTTTTTCAACTCAACAGATCGTCTATTCCTCTTAAATACAAAAATTATTTTGAGCAGCTACAAGCTGAAGTTCAGAAAAATGCCTATGAGTATATATACCAGAAATATCAGTTGCCAATTGATTCTTCCATCTTCACTCCAGATCCAAAGATAAGAGCATTGGTAGTTCAATTTTGTGATAAAAAAAATAAATCAATAGGATGGACTCGCGCAATCTCATACCTCACTTACGTTCTATACGTTTGGCGGCGATTGCGAGCATACCGTGGAAAAATGATTACGTTCTCAGGGGTAGACGGCGCCGGAAAATCAACCATTCTTTACAAATTCAGTGAAGTACTCCAACAAAAATATAGAAAAAGAGTGGTTATTTACCGACACAGACCTGGCTTATTCCCCATTTTAAGTTCTTTGTTACACGGAAAGAAAAAAGCAGAAGCCATAGCAAGCCATGCTGGTCCGCATGCAGGAAATAACCAATCAACTCTCTCATCACTTCTTAGATTTATGTATTACCTCTGCGACTATATAATTGGCTTGCCATATATTTGGATGAAACATATTCTAAAAGGTGAAATTGTACTCTTCGATCGATTTTACTTCGACTTTATCAGCGATCCAGAGCGCAGCAACGTAACCTTACCTTCTCCTATTACGAGACTATTCCTCCCCCTATTTAATGTTTCATCGTTGAACTTCCTGTTGTATGCACCGAGTGAAACCATTTTAAAGCGCAAACAAGAACTCTCACAGCGTGAGATCGAACTACTAACACAACGGTACCTGAAGTTATTCGACACACTTTCGGATACATACAAAAACAAAAGTTATTGCAGTATCCAAAACATTGAACTTGAAACTACCCTGCATAAAATTCAAATGGAATATCATCAACGCGCGTACTGACATGAAAAAGATTTTACTCACGATCATACGGATAAAAAATCCAGGCTTTCATTTCGATGAAAAAATATCATTCTCCATCCTTATCGAATTATTCCTGATAAGATTCCAGGCATTACTCAGGGGAACCAAACTCCTCCTGCGAGGAAAGTACTTCACTCTGCTCATGCTTGGAGAATCGGTAAAATTCAATTACGTCTCTGGAATTCGCCTTGGCAAAATGGTAAGTATCGGAGATTACAGCTTTCTTTCAGGATTAGGAACAGATGGACTTCGCATTGGAGATCATTCCAGCATTGGAGCATTCAGCAGGCTCATCTGCTCCAGCAATTTCCAACGCCTGGGCATAGGCATTCGCATTGGAAAACACGTAGGAATAGGAGAATATGCCTTTATAGGAGGCGCCGGTGGAGTAAGTATCGGCGATGAATGCATCATTGGGCAATACTTAAGTTGTCATCCCGAAAATCATGAGTATCAAAATCTGAAAGTGCCTATCCGGCTTCAAGGATGCACAAGAAAAGGAATCACGATCGGTCCAAATTGTTGGATAGGCGCCAAAGTAACCATCCTGGATGGAGTGGAAATTGGACAACACTGCGTCATTGCTGCGGGCTCTGTCGTCACCAAAAGTTTTCCATCTTATTCTGTCATTGGGGGTGTGCCAGCCCGCATCCTGCGAAGTCTCCGTGAGGAAGAAAAAAATGATAGCCCTGCCAGAATACCTGAACATTCCATCATCTAGCAAGGAAGTAGAATAATTCAATACATAAAAAATTGGGGGAATATATGAAGCACATTGCCGTCACTGCTTACGCCATATCACCGTTCAAAGGATCGGAAGATGGTACCGCCTGGAATTTAACCATGCAACTCGCCAACTATTATTCGATAACATTATATACACGAAAAAACAACAGGGAAGATCTGGAACGATATTTTTCGATGCATCCCTCTTCAAATCCTATACAGGTATACTATGTAGACTTGCCTTTCTGGATGCGGTGGTGGAAACGAAAATCAAGAGGAGCCTTGCTCTACTTTTATTTATGGCAAATGGCGACAGCCCTACACATAAGAAAGAATAGAAACGATTATACCCTGTTGTTCAATCTAAACTTTCACAGCGATTGGACTGCTTCATTTCTTTGGCTGGTTGGAAAACCTTGGGTATGGGGTCCGGTAGGGCATCACCCCAAAATGAAGTCAAGCTTACATCCAGAAATGAATTGGAAATCCTTTATTTTGAATGAGCTTACATGGTTTACCAAAAAACTATTCTGGAACCTGGATCCTTTCCATCGTATTGCCCGAAATTCCGCATCCCTCATTTTGGCAGTCAATTCTTCGGTAGCTCGACATGCGCACTTTCAACAACAAAAAACAGTACTGTTTCCGGCAGTTGGATGCCATCTTCCCAACAAAGAAAAAATACCGATCCACCACACTGCACCTCTTGAAATATTATCGGTTGGTCGACTGGTTCCTTTAAAGGGATTTATGCTAACAGTAGAAGCATTTTCACTCTTTATTAATAAGAATCCGAATTTAGAGGCGCATCTCACCTTGGTGGGTAAAGGACCACTTGAAAACGCATTAAGGAATTTTATTCGTGAAAGGAAATTGGAAAATAAAATAACCATCACCTCAGATATTCCATTCTCTGAAATGGATACGATATATTCCAAGGCGGATGTATTTTTATTCCCCTCTCAAGAGGGGGCCGGAATGGTAATACCCGAAGCGCTCGCACACGGCTTACCAATTATTTGTCTTAACAACGAAGGACCAGGAGAACTCACCTCCGAACATACAGCCATTCGAGTACCCATGAGCGATTTTAACACCTGCACTCAAGCACTCGCCAAAGCCCTGGAAGATCTCGCCAGTAACCCTGACAAACGAAAAAAAATGGCTGAACAGGCAAGCCTGCAAGCACAACAACAACACGAATGGAATCAAAAAGGTAGATACTTACATCAACTAATAGAATCGTATGCCTAACAATAGAATAACACTTTATGTTCATTTATTGAACGACTTTAGCGGAAGTCCAAGAGTATTGGCTAACGTGATCAATACAGGCAAAAACCCAGAGTCGAGCTGGTTGCTGCACTCTTCAGATGATGGCTTTCTGAATGAAGTGTCCGTAGAAAAAAGATTCACTTTTCCTTATCGACCTTCGAAAAATAAAATTCTAACTTTTATTTTCTGGTTGAAAGCACAATGCCTAATTGCATTCCAAATATTCAAACATAGAAAAAACATTGACAAGGTATATGTAAATACCCTGTTACCTGCCGGGGCTATGTGGGCCGCCAAACTGTTGGATATTCCATGTTGTTGTCATATCCATGAAACATCTATACAGCCCGCCTTTTTCAAAAAATTCCTCCGGCTCAGCGTTGCTGTTTGTTGTCGTGAAGTCTTTTTTGTTTCCAAGGACCTGGCACATCGCGAAGCGTTTACTCGAATACCGACTCAAATCACCTACAACAAACTATCCAACGACTTTTTCGAAACAGCAAACGCTTGCAAAAATCACATGGATACTTTCAGTAAAAAACGTGTGACTATGATTTGTTCGAACAAGCGATACAAAGGCATACCAGAGTTTATGGCACTTGCTAAGAAAAGTTCAGAATTTTATTTTTTATTAGTACTGAATGATTCCGAAAGAAAAACATTGGAAGAAAAAATTCCTTCCAACGTTGAGGTAAGGTATAATTGCACCAACATCCACGAAGTGTATCAGCAGAGCAGCATCGTGATAAATTTGTCGCATCCGGAGATGTGGATAGAAACATTTGGCATGACTATTTTAGAAGGATTAAGTTATGGACTGCCATGCATAGTGCCGCAGATAGGCGGCATCGCAGAGCTTATCGACGAAGGAATAAACGGCTTCCACATCGACTCAAGAAATGCTGAAGCACTGTACGAATGCATCAAGACATTACTAAATGACGAAGGTAAGTATATGGCTATGAGTAAAGCTGCCTATGAAAAAGCATGGCACATGCAAACGCAGCAGGCAATTTAATTAAACAACCCAAAAGTGACCAAGCATACGCATATTCGCTGACTTACATTGAGTATGATTACCGAACCTACAAAATACAAGATTCAACTTACAAAAAATCACCGACAGATGAATGCATAAAAAAAAGGTTCCAATACCCGCCTATTGAAACCAGTAAATATGAGATCCGATACCTGTGGTACTTCTCTAGAAATTTCCTTCGATCAGAAACTTGGGGATATAATCCGATTCGATTTCGATCTTTAAAGCACGGTCTTGGGGAAATATACAGATGGGAGTAAAATTTGAAAAAGATATCTACCCAGATATTTTTGAACCTTTTTATTTTATTCGAACCCCCTTTTTAAATTCATACTGGAGTTTTATCACATTTTTATCATCGTACTCCGTATAGGTTCCTTCGAGCAGGTCGTATACAAACGAACATTTTCTGAAGAGCGTTCCATCGGCCCTGAATTCCTCGTATACGAATTTGTCTGGATTGAAACTACTTTCAAAATATTCAACGCCTTTCATGTCGATATATCCTTCGTGGCTGTATACGGTTGAAATTTCAAACGTATTTTCTGATTCTGGCTTATTATTCTGGGTGGAATCTTTATTGGCAGAAGCAAATTCCCTATTCAGATAATCTCTATAATAGTTCCATTTATCAGACTTTGTGAAATAGGTTACGTTGCACAAGCTGTCGATGAATAGTTCGGAGACAATTTCATATTTAGGTCGAGTGATTATTTTATTGGAGGTATCCGCATACCCCACATATCCTCGGTAAGAATATTTTGCAATTCCATTGAAAGCTTTGGTAACAAAAGTCGGTTTGTCAAAATATGGAATTCCCATCGTTGGCTTAAGCTCCTCGTCGTCGGAAGCGTTCAGTATTTTGACGATCTCACCTTTCCGATTAATTTCAACTATTTGATTGTTTGTCCGAACTTCACAAATTCCCAAATCGTTAAATGCGCTTACCCGATTGTACAAGGCAGGAATTACAAGCTGCCCCGAGTAATCAATAAAACCGTATTTCCCATCAATTTTCACAGGCGCAAGTCCGTATTTGAATACGATATTAGGATAAGGAAGGGAAGAAAGTATTTTATTATTGCTGGCGATAATAAAATACTGCTTGTTTTTCTGCACGATGGCTTTCCCATTTTTAAAGGGCCATGCGTTTGCATATTGAGGATTAATAACCGTTACTTTCGATTCGCGTTTACAATATCCCCACAGAGAATCTTTTTCAAACGGAATAAGTAACTGACTGTGGCCAGTAAATGTCAAAAATAGGATGAAGGCGACGATTGGTCTCATTGAGATTCGAGTTTTGGGGGGATTGCAATTTATTTCAATAGTTGGAAGAAGGAAGGCTCTAGTATTTTTTTTCTCGCACCAATTTCCCATCCTTGTAGGATTTCTCCCAAAGTAGCTTGCCGTTGTCGTACATTTTTTCGGAGAGGAGATTGCCTGTTTTAGGATTCCATTCTTTGCATATGCCGTTTTCAAAACCATTCGAATAATTGCAAGAATCTGTAACTATTCCGGCTTCTGTAAAGTACATAAATATCCCATTAGGAACCTTGTTTATAGTATTGTGTTCCATTGCCATTTGCCCATTATGGTAATATGTAATTGAACGTTCAAATGTATCTTTACCATATGTGCTTATTCTTTCATAGCCAAGTCTACCGGGCAACTCAGGCTCCTCTGAAAAAAAGTGTTTTTTTTGAAGTATCCCTATACTATCATAATATAAAAGTGCAGAGTCTTTGTTCGAAGTATTTAAGTCCCATTCAATCCATACTCCTTTTCTTTTACCCATATAATAATAACCCATCATCACTAGTTTCCCATCCTTATCAAAACTTTGGTAAAGGCTATCAAGCGTGCTTTCTTTAAGAAAATATCTTTCTTTAATTATCCCATTAGGATAGTATTCCTCCTTTGCTGAGTATTTTGATGTGCAGCTGTAGAATAAAAATAAAAGTAAAAGTAATTTAATAAAGCTCCATCTTGAAAGTTGTATACTTAAATTTAGTGCCTTCTCCATAAAAATAATTTTTGCCGTTAATTTTTAAGTTTGAAAAGAATTTGCTGCACAATGTTGCATGTAAAG
>JALONM010000027.1 GCA_025454925.1 Cytophagaceae bacterium | reverse complement strand
CTTGGTCTAAGCCTTGATCGTCTATTATTAATTTCATATCTTGGTATTGTTTGTTTTGTAACCTTGTTTTTAGTAACGTGGGTGAATTCATAAAATTTCTAGACTCTAGACTCTGCAAGAAATTCCTTTTTTAAAATTCATTTTACCATAAACGCTCGTGAACACTCATTTCATGATGGAAATTCATGATCTATTTGCTCATTATAAATAATATCACTATGTAAGAAGTTTGGAGAGCGCTCGATGTATTTCTTTTCTGTGGCTCTCGTGAGTGGGAACAATTTCAACTGGCTTTTCTTAACCGCCATTAGACAGTAGTATATTTACTACTGTCTAATGGCGGTTAAAAAGGAAATTAATCCTAGTTGAAAAGTCGGTTGAAGTGTATCAATAGCGTATTTCATTTCTTTGGAGGGAAGCCGATTGAAGTTGCTCAGCGGTTTTCATCAATTGCACCAACTCTGCCCTGTATCCATCTTCGTCTTTACCTCTGCACGATTGTGCCAATTGAATCAATTCCGGGTAACGATAGTTGCCCAAAAATTCCGAACCTCTCAAAAGCATTCCAAAGCCTGCTATTGAAGACGCAAAACGCATGTTTTCGCTGGCTTGCATAAACGGTTTGGGGGTTCCGGTTTCTGTTTTTACCAGCAATTTGCTTACGGTATCCTTGGGTACTTTATATCTGAATTTTACCGTCAGCCATTCTTGGCTATTTGAAACAGGTACTTGCTTTTGGTATTTCAATGGATCTACTGCGGTGGAGGATTGATTTTTTCCTGCTGGCACCAGTTCGTACAAAGCAGTAACTGTATGGCCTGCGCCAAGTTCGCCCGCATCTTTTTTGTCGTTATTAAAATCCTCGCTTTTCAACATCCTGTTTTCATATCCAATTAAACGATAGGAGGCTACTTTGGCCGGGTTAAACTCTAATTGCAGCTTAACGTCGTTGGCGATGCTGTACAAGGTTCCATCCAATTGAGTATAGAGCACTTTGCGGGCTTCTTCATATGTATCGATGTAAAAGTAATTGCCATTTCCATGGTCGGCGATAGTTTCCATTTTGGAATCTTTGTAATTGCCCATTCCAAATCCTAGCACGGTGATGTAAATGCCCTGGTCGCGTTTGGATTCTATTAATCGAGTCATTTCTCCATCGGAAGAAGCCCCTATGTTAAAATCACCATCCGTGGCGAGGATGATCCGGTTGTTACCATTTTCGATAAAGTGTTTTTTATTGATTTCATAGGCCAACTGTATGCCTTGTCCGCCTGCTGTTGAGCCTCCTGCTTCCAATCGGTTCAAGGCAGAAAGGATTTCTTCTTTGTTGTTGCTAGGTTCTAATACTACGCCGGCTGCACCTGCATATACCACAATGGAAATTTTATCTTTGGGTCTTAATTTTTCAACCAGCAAGCCCAGCGATTTTTTTAACAGCGGTAATTTGTTTTCATCGCTCATAGACCCCGACACGTCTAATAAAAAGGTTACATTCAAGGGTGCCATGGATTCAAAAGGAATGCTTTTACCTTTTAAGGTCACCATCATCAGATGATGTTCTGCATTCCAGGGGCAGCCAGCCAATTCCGTGTGAATGGCAAAGGGAACGGGACCGGATGTTTGAGGATAATCGTACTGGAAATAATTGATAAATTCTTCTATTCGCACAGCGTCGGCGGGGGGCAGGCTTCCCCCTTCCAGATAGCGTCGGGTATTGGTATAGCTGGCATTGTCCACGTCTATCGAAAAGGTGGAAAGGGGATGGTCTTTGACATGTTGAAACGTATTTTCAGGAGTATAAGCATAGGATTCTGTGTTGTGCGGTGGATAGGCTATTTCTTCTTCCTTTACGGCATCGCCGGAATAAGAGGGGCTGCTCAGGGCTTTTCGTTCCAGTTGATATTCATATCCCAAGGCAGGAGCCTGGTATACTTTTGTACTTGTATCTTGCTTGCTTTCTGAGGCAGTCTGGGAGCAGGAGGTAGCCACCACCAGGAGCGCTGCTGCTAATAGAATCCAACGAGTTTTCATAAGAAGTTTTTTTCTTATTGGATGAGTGCTTTTATGAAATTCCATACAGCTTCGAAAAAAATATTGAAAATTTTGAACCGGTGTTTCTCCTTAGAAGCGAAACGCTCATGGATCTGCGATGTAAGGCCGGTAATCCTGAGGTAGAAAATCATGGTTTCGAAAAAAAATTCTTCTGAATATACGTGGCTGGTTTTGCGTGAGGGATAGAGTGTAAAGCCCCACGCCAAGGCGTGGGCTTGCAGCGATAGCCCGGCCCTGGTGGCGCCGAAGGCGCCACCAAAAGGGACACGCCCCAAAATAAAAGAGTCTTGAATACTCAATAAAGGCAATGAAGTAGTTAGAAATTTAGCGGCATAACCAAGGTTCACCCATCGTAAATGTTCGGGTTACAAAGTAAAACAGGGGTAGGTTCCTAGTGAAAAATAATGGTCTACCTTGGTAAGAAGTGGAATGGAATCAATCGGACGATACCACGCCGGAACCACCAGGTAAAATCCCGGTCAAATTTCGCCTTTTGAAATTCATTTTTTGATTGAAACATTGTATTATTGCTAGACGTATAACGAGAGAGGCGTTCAATTTTTCATGTTTAGAATAATAGTATTCATTTTTTTGCTGCCTGTTTCGACGGTGTTTGCCCAGGAAGGAGTTTATTCCAGGATGAGCAATACCAATTTGTATTTGAATCCAGCCTTTGCCGGTTCAGAAACTTCAACAAGTTTTAATTTCAATCATAAAATTCAATGGAAAGCTTTGGGCTTGCCTTATACGCTCAGCTATGCTTCCATGATTAAGCCGTTCTATTCCGACGAACAATCAGAAATACCCTTTGGCGGTATGGGCATAAGCGTCATACAGGAGCGTTTTGATGATGCGGGGTATAATTTAATCAATGCGAATCTTTCAGGCGCCTATAATTTAATTCGAAACAATGTAGACAACAGCTTGCAATTCGGTTTGCAACTAGGAATCACGCAGCGTCGCATTGATCCTAGTTCGTTGCGCTGGGGCAGTCAGTTTGAACGATTCAATGGTTACGATAAGACTTTCCCGGTCGATCCAATTTCCGGTGGCATTGATACCCGGAAAGTAATTCCGGAATTATCTTCCGGAATCGTTTATTCCTACAAAGGCCATCGTCATGATATACGCGTTCCTGGAACCGATTTTACTGCCGGTTATGCTGTTTATCATTTGAATAGGGCAGACCAGTCGTTTTTCTCCGGCGTAAAGAGTCCAACCAAATTCAGCCATCGCAGTTTTTTGTTACTCAATAAATCCTTGCCTCCGTATTTTTATTTATCTCCCGGAATTATTTCCTCCATTCAGGGCGACCGGGTATATTTTCAAACCGGTGCCGATTTTCGTTACCTGATGAATCGTACCGATTTCTTCCTGCAACCCGATCAGATTATGATTGGATGCTGGTATCAGAACAATGGCTTTGTATCCTATATGTTAGGATTGAAGAATGATTTCTGGACCTTGGGTTTTAATTACGATATGGTATTGGGTGCGAATAAAGATGTATTCGGTAGCAGCTCTGGCTGGGAAGTTTTTTTCCGAATAGAGAAAAAGCGCGTGCCTGTGCTCACCCGCATGATTAACCCGGACCGGGTGAATTAGCATTACCCGGATCTGCTTCTGCTGAGTGAACTCTCACCATTTTTTTTTCTGGATCCGTAAGGTTTTTTCTGTTTGATTCTTTAGCAGCGTTGGCGTCCTTAGTAAAGGGAGGCTCCATCGCATCCAGCATACAAAAGCTGGCCATGGACCTACGATTCATGAGCTTTCTCAATAGAAGCGAAGTATTTAGAAAAGCCGGTTTAAAAAAGGGAAAGTTGCCCCGGCTTGGTGAAAAGGTTGGTGTTTAGAGGAGGCAGTTTTCTGTTTTTAAAATACTTCTCCTTATTTACAGCAAATAACTGTTGGATAGAATCGGCCATGGCTCCTTCGCCACTCATGCGCAAACCTGGCCGGCTATCATTCAACTGTCCTCCATGAGCCTCGGAAATTTGGTTCAATACTTTATTTTTTAAATCGGGAAATGCCTGTTCTATCCATTCCGTAAAAAGCTCGGCTACGGCACCATTAAGCCTTACCATTGTGTATGCTGCGCTTAAAGCTCCAGCTTCGGCAGAGCACCGCAGAATCTCAGGGATTTCGTGGTCATTGAGCCCTGGAATGACTGGAGCCACCATTACATGCACCGGAATGCCAGCCGTGCTAAGAGTTTTCACCGTTTCCAACCTGCGTTCACCGCGCGCCGTGCGGGGCTCCAGTTTTAACCGCAATGCCTCGTTCAGGGTGGTAATGGAAATACTTACATGTACCAGGTTTTTGGAAGCCAGTTGTTGTAAGATATCTGCATCGCGCTCTACCAAAGCGTTTTTAGTAATGATGCTAAGCGGTTGCTGGTATTTCCATGCTACCTCTAATAATTTGCGGGTAAGTTGGAATTTTTTTTCGATGGGTTGGTAGCAATCCGTATTCCCACTCAACATGATGGGAGCCACCTGATAGTTTTTATGCATCAGTTCTTTTTCCAACAATGCACCGGCATTTCGTTTTACCAGAATTTTAGTTTCAAAATCAAGGCCAGCACTATAGCCCCAATAAGTATGCGTATTTCGGGCATAACAATAAATACATCCATGTTCACATCCTTGGTAAGGGTTCATGGAATATTCAAATCCGAGGTCTGTGCTTTCTACCTTATTGATAATTTTTTTGGGTGTTTCAATGCGTATGCTGGTGTTTGGACGTTCAAAATAGGGCGCGTCAATCCCTTCCAGAATAGCAAAACTGAGCGCATGTTTTTCAAATGGATTTAAACTATTGGATTGTGCTCCTCGTCCTTTTATATTCATAAAAGCTATATAATTTAGTATTTTGCTAAAATATATAGTTTTGCAACTAAATGCAACATAGTACTGAAAAAATGGATACGCATCTAGGTTTGCTCATTACTTTGCTTGAGTGAATAATAGCTTAAGGTTTGCCTTTGATCTGGAATCGAGGTTAAAGTGACATAATGTCATATTTTCTAATTACCTTTGCAGGGCAGAATACTAAGGTTTCTGCATAGAAAGGCAATAGTAGAATAAGAAGATAAGAAGTCTCATGAAACAACGATTCGAATCGTTAGAAATTCTGAAAACTGCGGAAGAGAAAGAGCAGTGTGAAGTGCCCAGAATCAGTGCGGATCAGAATACCGGGAAAAAACGCAAGTTATATCTGGAAACGTACGGTTGCCAGATGAATTTTTCCGACAGTGAAATCGTAAGTTCCATCATGTTCGACAATGGTTTCGATACAACTTCGGATCCTTATTCGGCAGATGTGATCTTTTTGAATACCTGTTCGATTCGTGAGAATGCCGAACAAAAAGTTCGGAACAAATTGGCACAATTCGCGCACATCAAGCGCAATAAGCCCTCCATGATGGTGGGGATATTGGGGTGCATGGCCGAGCGCTTGAAAGCCAAATTATTGGAAGAAGAAAAATTGGTGGACATGGTAGTGGGGCCCGATGCTTATCGCGATTTGCCGTCTTTGATTTCGGAAGTTGATGAAGGTGAAAAAGCGGTGAACGTTTTTCTTTCGCGAGAGGAAACCTACGCCGATATTAACCCGGTTCGATTGGGTGGAAACGGCATCAGTGCTTACATCAGCATCATGCGCGGGTGCGACAATATGTGCTCTTTTTGTGTTGTTCCGTATACTCGTGGTCGCGAACGGAGCCGTGATGTAGCTTCCATTCTGAATGAAGCCAAAACCTTGTTTGAACAGGGGTACCGGGAAGTAACCTTGTTGGGGCAAAACGTAGATTCCTACAAATGGTCTTCTGAAGACGGAACCGAAACCGTGAACTTTGCCCAGTTACTAGAACGCGTAGCGCTCATTAATCCTTTGTTGCGCGTACGGTTTACCACTTCTCATCCTAAGGATATGACCGATGAAGTGCTGCACACCATGGCACGCTATCACAATATTTGCAAGTATATACACCTGCCGGCCCAAAGCGGCAACAATCGCATTCTGGAGCTCATGAGCCGCGGCTATACCCGCGAGTGGTACCTGGGGCGAATCGCTGCCATACGCCGCATCCTGGGCGATGATTGTGGCATTTCTACGGACATCATTACAGGTTTTTGCTCTGAGACGGAAGAGGAACATGCGCAAACCGTAGCTCTTATGAAAGAGGTAAAGTACCATTATGCGTATATGTTTGAATACAGCGAACGTCCGAATACTCCCGCAGCAAAAAAATACGCCGATGATGTACCTTCCGAGGTGAAAAATCGTAGACTGGAAGAGATTATTGCTCTGCAAAACAGTCATTCGCTGGAACTCAATAATCTGATGATCGGAAAAGTATATGAGGTGCTCATAGATGGTACTTCTAAAAAATCAGAAGAAGATTTTAAAGGAAGGACTTCAAATAATACCACCGTTATTTTCCCTCGTGAAAACAGGAAGATAGGGGATTATGTGCAGCTCCGCATCACTGGATGCACCCAAGGCAGTTTATTTGGTGTTCCGGTTTCTGAATAACAGGCAGGGCAGGTAATACATAAACGTTAAACAACATTACCTATGAAATTATCACACGTAGCTTTTGTAAGTCTTGCAGCATTGCTGGTACTGGCCGGTTGTAAAAAAATCAAAGATCTGTTGACTTTTGATATGAACTACAGTACCTCCTTCAACATTCCAGGGGCCATTGCCACCAATACCGCGCTGCAGTTAACGACCCCTGATGTGCCAACCAATTCGGAGGCAACGTTCAAGTCGAAAAAAACAGCCACCAACCTGGTGAAGAGTATCACCCTGAAATCCTGTGAACTTCAGGTTACTTTGCCCGATACGGCTGATTATGACTTTCTGAAATTGGTAGAACTATACATCAATGCAGAAGGTTTATCTGAAACGAAAATCGCCAGTAAATTGAATGTGCCGGTGAATCCGGGTCGCACGCTGGTTTTGGATGCTGAAGGTACGAATCTGATGAGTTTTATTAAGAAAGATAAATTTAGTCTGAAGATACGATACCAGGCAGATGAGACGGTATTGACACAAGTGAGCAACAATGTCAATATGGTATTTGAAGTAAGTGCAACACCGCAATAAATAGGCTTGATGGTTTTTTGAAGTAGCTTGAGTTTTACTTCTTTTAAAATGTTTGAAAAGCATACGCGTTGTTATCGGACGTAGGTCAATAAGGTTCCGGTCGATCGCCGTGAGGTTGAAACTCAAGAAATTCAAACGGCTTTTTGCGCCTTTTGTCGATTGTTTTGAACCAATATGTTGGAATGAAAGTTGGTAAGTTACCGTTTCAGCCAATATCCCGGTGGAGCGGAATTTCGATTGGAATGCTACGATGCATTTACCGTCCTTTATAGTTCAGTTTTAATGCCCCATCCTTTGGTGGTGCAGTTCTGAAAAAAAAGGAAGAAGAAAAACAAGCCACGTTACAACAAGGCTTGCAGCAACTAAAGAGTACACTGGAGACCACAGGTCTTCAGCCAACAAGGCACTATGTCAAATTTGAATCAGGAAATACAAAGTATTAAACAACGGTTTGGTATCATTGGCAATGCGCCTGCTCTGAATCACGCCATACAGGTGGCAATGCAGGTTGCAGCGACGGACATGACCGTTTTGATTACCGGAGAAAGTGGGAGTGGGAAAGAATCATTTTCCAAAATTATTCATTCTCTCAGCGCCAGAAAGCATGGTAAGTTTATCGCAATTAACTGCGGTGCCATTCCGGAAGGTACCATAGATTCGGAATTATTCGGTCATGAAAAAGGATCGTTTACCGGAGCGCATGAATCCAGGAAAGGATATTTCGAGGAAACCGATGGAGGGACTATTTTTTTGGATGAAATAGGGGAGATGCCTCTGGGAACCCAAGCCCGATTGCTTCGTGTTTTGGAGAACAAGGAGTTTATCCGGGTTGGTTCGTCCAAAGTCCAAAAAACCGATGTGCGTGTGATTGCTGCTACCAATGTCAATTTATACGAAGCTGTGCAGCGTGGCAAATTCAGAGAAGATTTATATTACCGCTTAAACACGGTGCCTATTTATGTGCCACCCTTGCGCGAGCGGGGGAATGATATAGATTTATTATTCCGGAAATTCGCAGCAGATTTTGCAGATCGGTATAAAGTACAGCCCATAAGGCTTAGCGATGAGGCCCGAGACTTGTTGCTGAGGTTTCGTTTCCCAGGCAATATCCGTCAGTTGAAAAACCTGGCAGAACAAATTTCCGTGCTCGAACAAGAACGGGTGTTGAGCAAAGATGCGCTGGCGCATTATTTACCCGATTCAAAAATGTCGAACCTGCCAGCGGTCTTAAAAGATAAAGGAAATAACGAAGACATTTCTGAACGAGAAATTCTATACAAGATCCTTTTTGACATGAAAAAGGATATGAATGAATTGAAAAAGTTGGTGCATGAGGTGCTGCAGAACGAAAACTATGGCCATCAGGTATTGAACAAGCACAAGGAATTATTCAGCAACCTTGATCTGGATAAAGAGGAAGAATCGGTATATTTACCCAGTACCGTTCAGGAAAAGAATTCGGCACCTACCATTATTCTGGAGGATAAAGACCAGGTAGTGCACGATATTGAAATTGAAGAAGAACAGGAGAGTCTTTCACTCAATGAAAAGGAAAAAGAAATGATTGTGAAAGCGCTCCGGAAAAATAACAACAAACGAAAGTATGCGGCACAGGATCTTGGAATTTCTGAACGCACACTGTATCGAAAAATAAAAGAATATGGCTTGGAATAGTTGGCACCTGGTCTTGGTAGGAATACTTACCTTACTCTATTCGGGTTGCTCGGTTAATTACAGCGCCACCGGAGGCAGCATTCCGGATGATGTAAAAACCTTGTACATCCAAAGTTTTGTCAATGAAACAGGGCAGGGGCCGGCAACCCTGGGACAAAATTTTACTGAAAAGTTAAAAACATATTACCTCAACAATACTAAACTAAAGCAGGTAAATGGAGAAGGCGACTGGCAACTGAGTGGAAAAATCACCTCATTTACGGTTACTCCGGTTGCCTTGCAACAAAATGAAACGGCTGGTGGAAACCGTCTTACAATAACGGTGAATGTTGTTTTTGTGAGTGCGAAAAACGACAAACATCAGTTTACCGAAAACTTTTCTTTTTTCAGTGACTTCTCGCAAAGTCAATCCCTTACGCAGGTAGAGGGTCAATTGGTGGAAATCATACTGGATCAGATCGTACGGAATATATTTATCAAAACCTCATCGTTGGATTGGTAGAATGAATAAACAAACGTTTTTACAATTATTGCAGCAACCCTCACCGATCACCGAAGATCAGCTGAGGGACCTGGAAACGTTTGTACAACAATATCCCTATTGTCAAAGCGCCCATTTGTTGATTGCCCGCTATTATGCCTCTAATGGCCATATGCTGGCAGGTTTGAAAGTAAAAAAGGCAGCTTTGTATGCAGCCGACAGGCAACATTTGAAAGCTCTTATTGAATCGGAAAATGAGAGTAATCCTTTACTCATAAAAAAAACGCTCGAATTTATTCCTGAAGAAGCCAAGCAGGAAGCAGTGCTGGAGCCTATTAAATCGGAGACAGAAGTAAAACAGGAAATCCAGCAGTGGCAAGAACAGCAACGCGATAAAAAACAGTTGTCTCAAGAAAAAGAAATCGAGCAAAAGGAACTTACTGCAATTCCAGAAGCCTTGACGCACGATTCCAAGGAACCCCAGCTGCAAACTACTTCCAACGATCAGTTGCTGGAAGAATTAAGACAAAGCTTGTTGAAGCTCCGCGATGCAAAGCGCAATGCGTTGGAAAAGGAAAAAACTCTTGATTCCCCAGAACCTTTGCTCGCTAAAGAACCAGACACGTGGGGAGAGCCAGAGACTCAGGCAGAGATCAGGAAAGAAGAGCTAAGCAATGCGGAGGAAAGGGATGTTCCAATCCAACAGGAAATAGAAATACATACACAGGAGCAAAGCACCGAAATTCCTGAATTAAAAGAAGAAAAGATTGAAATACCTGAGCAGGAAATCCTTTCGACAGAGCCTGTCATGCCCGATACTATTCCTTCGGAATCAATCCCGGTGTTGCACTCAGAAACGAACTGGACCGCTTCCCTGCACATACACGATTGGAAATATACAGGTTCGTTAGACCAGTATTATCCAACCAATAGTATCCGTATTTCTCGATCCGATGAATATCTTGCGGTAGATGATCAAGAGGCCAGTCTTATGATACAATACTTGGATCATTTGAATTTGCAACGACAAATATTCCGGAAGAATAAAAAGAAGGAAGAGGAAATCATAAATAGACTCAGCACCGAGGAACCGGTGATGCCAAAGTTAAATGCCCGGGATTTACCGCCGGAAACAGAGGACCTTTCGACCAGGAGTACCACCTTACAAAAAGGTCCGGTATCGGAAAATTTTGCCAAAATTCTGGTATTACAAGGCAAACGCGATAAAGCGATAGAGATATATACGGAATTGTGTTTGAAATTTCCAGAAAAAAAGCCTTACTTTGAATCCCAGATTGAAAAGTTAAAAAGTATTTAGAATGATAGGAATAATTTTAGGCGTACTTATTTTAGTGGCCGTTCTCTTGATATTGATCGTTATGATCCAGAATCCTAAAGGGGGTGGAATCGCTGCCGGTATGGGAGCTTCTTCTGCTAACCAGTTTTTAGGTGTAAAAAAGACAGGTGACTTGTTGGAAAACGCTACATGGGGATTGGCAGTTGCTATCTTTGTTTTAAGTTTTTCTACCAGCATGGTAAGTAAGTCTGTTGCGGAAGAAGAAGGCGAAGTAGAAGATGAGGATTTGCCAAAGTCAAGCGTTACAGCTCCGGATACTACGCAATCTGCAAGTCCAGATACTACAAAGTATTAATTACACTCACCCGAGAATAGAAATTCAAAAGTCCCGCTTGTCGGGACTTTTTTTGTTATTTACCAGCCTCTGAACTTATTATCAGGATTTTTCTAGGAATGAATAGCTAGAGGAGAAAGATCACCTGCTTTCAGAGCCCATAAGCCCGAATAGAAAACAAAGGTGTAGAACTTCGTTTGGAGTAGAGGGGGTGATATATGAACGAAGCCTTGCCCCAAGATGGAGCAAGGCTTCGTTTGTGATGGATAGTTTATTGATCTCAGGCAATCCAGGACTTAACCTCATCGATCGTCGGATTGGCAACCTCCAGTTTCATTTTCTTACGCATGCCGCATAAGTCGTTGAACAATTTATTGGGATTAGATCCTTTTAATTGTTCCACGGTATTCACCCCCATTTTGGCAAGCAAGGGAATCCAGTGTTCCGCGATGCCCAAAGTTTTGAAAGCTTCGGCATCGTTGGCCGCTTTTTTCTCCGGACGCATCTGAGGGAAAAACAAAACATCCTGAATGGAAGGGGCGTTTGTCATGATCATGGCCAGACGATCAATACCAATTCCGATGCCGGCTGTCGGCGGCATGCCATATTCCAGCGAACGCAGAAAGTCTTCATCCAATACCATCGACTCAGGATCTCCGCGGCGGCCTAGTTCTAATTGCTCTTCAAAACGTTGCCGTTGATCGATCGGATCGTTCAACTCAGAGAAGGCGTTGCAAATTTCTTTACCATTACAAATCACTTCAAAGCGTTCTACCAAACCTTCTTTGCTGCGGTGCTTTTTCGCCAAGGGCGACATTTCCACCGGATAATCAATAATAAAAGTAGGTTGTATAAGTTTAGGCTCTACATGTGCACCAAAAATTTCGTCGATGAGTTTCCCTTTACCCATGGTATCATCAACATGAACACCTAGTTCGGCTGCCAGGCTGCGCAACTCCTGTTCGTTTTTGCCATCGATGTCCTTGCCTGTATAATGCTTGATGGATTCGGCCATGGTAAAGCGTTTCCAGGGACGTTGGAAATTGATCAGGTGTTCTCCAACTTGAACTTCTGCACGACCGTGTAAAGCAATGGATACCGTTTCGAGCATTTCTTCGAAAAGGTCCATCATCCAATAATAATCTTTGTAGGCAACATACAATTCCATGAGTGTAAACTCCGGATTGTGAAAGCGTGACATTCCTTCGTTGCGGAAATCTTTGGCAAATTCAAATACACCATCGAATCCACCCACAATCAAACGCTTCAAGTATAATTCGTTGGCGATGCGCAGGTACAAAGGCATGTCCAGCGTGTTGTGATGCGTTTTGAAGGGGCGTGCGCTGGCTCCTCCGTAAACAGGCTGCAGGATGGGAGTTTCCACTTCCAAATACCCCTTGTTGGAAAGATAATCGCGCATAGTACTAATCATCTTAGTACGCTGAAGGAACGTATTTCGAACCTCCGGATTTACCACCAAATCCACATAGCGCTGGCGGTAGCGCTGCTCCGGATCGGAAAAAGCATCGTAAGTAGTTACGTTTCCATCCGCATCTTCGGTCGTTTTAACAATAGGTAAAGGTTTCAGGGATTTGCTCAATAGCTTGAAGCCTGTAACGTGGATGGAAATTTCACCTGTTTGGGTGGTAAATACAAAACCTGTTAAGCCAATGATATCGCCAATGTCCAACAGTTTTTTAAAAACCGTGTTGTACAAATCTTTGTTTTCATCGGGACAAATGTCGTCGCGACGCACATAAAACTGAATTCTTCCGGTGCTATCCTGCAACTCGCCAAAAGAAGCGCTGCCCATGATGCGCGTGCTCATCAGGCGTCCGGCGATGGATATATTTTTATAGTCAAGCTTTCTTTTTTCGTAGTTCTGAAGAATTTCCTTCGCGGTAACATTCACTTCAAACAATTCGGATGGATAGGGGTTGATACCCACTTTCATTAATTCTTCGCGGTACTTTCTTCGTTGTAATTCCTGTTCGCTTAACAATTGCATATACTACAAATTTCCTTTTATAACGTGCATACTGAGGCCAAACCTCTTGTTTAATTTTTTTTTATAGGTGGAAGAAATAATTTCTTCCGTTAATCTATCATTCCTTCATTCTATCATTTGAATGTTGCAACATTTTCTACCCGGTTTATAAAACGCGAATATCTTGGACTGGGATAAAAAATAGTTTCATTCCTCCATTTGTATTGCCGTGCATAGCCAATTCCAAATGGGCTTCAAATATACTCCTATTCAGGAAAAGTTGTAAGTCTTTGTGGAAAGCTTCTGTCAACAGATCCGAAAAAAAATGCTAACACCAGGATTAGCCCATTGATTTAGAATGATTTGGGCTTTTAATGTTTAAAAAAGGCATTTTTTTATTCTTTTTTTTCAATTACTGGTTACTTTTACAAGATCTCATGTATAGAGGCTTGTAAATCTCACACAGCAACGAATTTCAAGATTCCCTGTTTCCTGAGGCACGGCTCTCGTTCGAGGCTGTGTCTCTTTTTTTTTATACTTTTGGTTCTTCTAACGCAACGCATGTCCATCGGTAGGTTTTTATTCTTGCAAATCTTTGTATTACTGATCCTAATAGGCTTGCAGTATAGCATGCACGAAGGCCGGTGGCAGATAAGCCTGAGTCCTTCGGATGCTGTCATTTGGTGGGAATTAAGACTGCCGCGCTTTTTAATGGCCTTTGCCGCAGGCATGGCCTTGGCTTTGGCAGGATTTGCCATGCAATGGTTGGTGCAGAATCCAATGGCAGATCCTTACCTGCTGGGCACCAGTGGTGGCGCCTCGCTTGGGCATCTTTTGTTTCAGCTTTTCGGAGGAGCACATTATGTGGGGTACTTACTGGCTTCGTTTGGCGGATCCATGGGGGCCTCTCTTTCCGCCTTATCACTGTCGGCTCGGGCAAATCAGATTTCCTTGTTCCGATTGTTGATTGCCGGCTTATCCATCTCTTCTTTTTGTGTGGCCATTTCTTCTGGCTTATTGCTGTGGCTGGAGGGAGATCATGCGGTTAAATCCTATCTTATTTGGAATTTCGGATCCCTCGATCAGGCGCGCCTATGGTCGGCTTGCTGGGTGCTAGGAATGGCTGTGCTTGCCTGGCTGTATCTGCAATATTCCTATCCTCAATTGCTCTTGCTGGCCCTGGGTTGGGAGCGAGCTCGGAATCTCCAGGTACCTGTGCGTAAACTTCGTTGGCAACTGCTGCTGATCCTGGCGGTATTGGTTTCCTCGGTGGTTAGTTTGGCGGGCCCTATTGGCTTTGTTGGATTAATTATTCCCCATGTTCTCAAACAACTTATACCGTATGTTCATAAGCAATTTTTAACAGCACTGGCCTTGAGTGGTGGCGTTTTTCTATGTCTTTGCGATACCTTGGCACAGTTTGTTTTTTTCTATACATTTCCCGTCGGAATCATTACCAGTTTTGTAGGTATTCCTTTGTTTTTATTTCTGCTGAGCAAAAAACACTTGCAAGCACAGTAAATGCAGGTGTTTATAGGTGAGAAAAACAATGATACATTTTTAGAATGTATAAAAAAAAGGAGGGGTTTTTCAGTATCTCGTATTGAATATTGTTGATTTTTATAGGCTATGAATTTGAATCAAGTGACTGTACCTTGTCTCGATCTTGAAAAATCCATTCGATTTTACCAGGATTTGGGTCTGGTCTTAATCGTTTATGCGCCGCCTCACTATGCGAGATTTCAGTGTCCGCAAGGAACTTCTACTTTTTCAATTCAACAAGCAGACCAACACACAATTGGCCAAGGCATACATGTGTATTTTGAAACGGAAACCTTGGATGCTTTGGTGCAAACCCTGTTGAATAAAGGATACATATTTGAAGAAATGCCCCAGGATAAGCCCTGGCTTTGGAGAGAAGCGCATCTCCTGGATCCGGATAAAAATCACCTGGTTTTGTATACAGCCGGTACCAACCGATTGAATCCACCTTGGCGGATACGTTAAATGGAACTGTATTGGAGTGTGCTATGAACAGATTTCAGCAGGTTTCCGAAGGTGGCGGCAAGGCTTAGAAGGAGAATGGGGTTTGGAAAATGTGTATGAATTCTGCATGATTATACGAGTTGACCAAGGGATGAGCAAGTTTCAATTTTTTCTAACCCATTACTTCCAATCCAACTTTTATCTTTCGACCGCGCATGGATTGCCGCTTCCTTCAATCCAGTTTTTGCTTGGAACTTTTTTAACAGGAATGGGTTTGTATGAAATAGTATTCCATCATGATGGAAACAATATTATTCCGTATCTTTGAAGATGGTTTTAGCGCAGATTATATGAGCAAACATGGACGTGTACTGGTGGCCATGAGCGGTGGTATTGATAGTTCGGTAGCGGCAGTAATGCTGCACGACGAGGGCTACGAAGTAATTGGCATGACCATGAAAACCTGGGATTATGCATCTTCAGGAGGTAGCAAAAAGGAAACAGGTTGTTGTAGTTTGGATTCCATCAACGATGCCAGAAACATAGCTGTAAGTCTTGGGTTTCCCCATTACATCTTGGACATACGCGAAGAATTTGGCGATTTTGTAATCAATCATTTTACTGACGAATACTTGGCTGGCAGAACGCCCAATCCATGTGTATTGTGCAATACCCACATCAAATGGGACGCTCTGTTGAGAAGGGCCGATAAGCTGGATTGTGAGTTTATTGCTACGGGGCATTATGCTAAAATCAGAGAAGAGAAACAGCGCTATGTTATTTCCAAAGGAATTGATGAGTTAAAAGATCAATCCTATGTGCTTTGGGGTATTTCGCAGGAAAGTTTAGCCCGAACTCTTTTACCTCTGGGTGGGTTGCGCAAGTCGTATATTCGGGAATTTGCATCGGAACAAGGCTTTCATGATTTGGTAACCAAATCCGAATCCTATGAAATTTGTTTTGTGCCCGATAACGATTATCGGGGTTTTCTCAAGCGCCGTGTGCCAGGTTTATCGGAAATGGTAGCGGGTGGAGAGTTTGTGCTTGAAGATGGCACCGTTGTAGGCACGCATGAGGGATATCCGTTTTATACGGTGGGTCAACGCAAAGGACTGGGCATTGCCTTGGGCTATCCCGTGTTTGTGGTGGAAATTCAAAAGGATAAAAACCGGGTAGTGCTTGGGAAATTGGACGAGCTCAACCGAAACGGAATGTGGGTAAGCAAACTCAACCTACAGAAATATGAAAACCTGCAAAACATAACACTTCCGACCATTACCAAAGTGCGATATAAAGACCCGGGAACAGAAGCCAGCATTACCCAGGTGGAAGACCGTATGAAAGTTCTTTTTACCGAAGGAGTGAGTTCGATCGCTCCCGGACAAGCAGCGGTTTTTTATGAAGGGGAAGACGTCATTGGCGGAGGATGGATAGAGTCCAGTTTTAAACAATAATACCTGGATGTCAAAATATTCTGTTCCTGATTTCGTTCCTTTCTCAGCATGATCCCGATCCTTCCATCCGGATGGTTCAAAACCTTGGAGAAAGGTGACTAAATCCTTTTAAACCGTATGTATGACTAAAGTTTTCTCTATGAGGTATTTTTGGATGATTTTAATTCCAATACTTCTTTTTTCCTGTAAAAAAAAGAAAGAAGAAGTAGTGAACGACGATTATCAATTTTATCCTTTGCAACAAGGAAGCTGGTATATATACCAGGTGGATGTTACAAAGTACCAGGGAACACCTCAAGGAAAAGATTCATCCTACCAACTCAAAGAGGTATTGACGGAACCTCTTACCGTCAATGACGAAACACGCTACCAAGTTTATCGATACTACCGATCCAACGAAACCGAAGCCTGGGACGATCAGCCCGATTCGGTTTGGACTGTATTTTTAAGGGGAAATCAATTGGTGCGCTCCGAGGATAATGAACGATTTGTTAAACTTAGTTTTCCCATTGAAGTTGATAAATCGTGGAATGGAAACTCCATGAATACGAAAGGCGAAGAAATATATCGTTATCAGAATGTCCGGAGGTCCTTCAAGAGTGTTTCTAACTCATTTGCTTCTACCGTTACCGTAATGCATGCCGACGAAGACGATATCATTCAAAAGGACAAACGCTGGGAGGTCTTTGCGAAAGACATTGGTTTGGTGCATAAAGAAAAGGCTATGTACAAATACGATCAAAGTTCCGGTAACATCGGTAAACGAATCATCAATGTTGGAGAGTATTACAAGCAGTACTTGATTGAATATGGCAAGTAGATTACTTTGGATAGGGTTGTGTTGGTTACTCTGTTATCCTGTAGCTTCTCAACCCTATGTATTTTTAGTCCGGTTTACCAATAAAAGCAATTCTCCATTTTCCGTTTCTCAGCCTACACAGTTTTTATCTCAGGCCTCGCTTGATCGCCGGAGCAGGCAGCATATTTCGGTTACAGAAGAAGATTTGCCCGTTAACCCATCTTATATCGATTCCTGCAAGGCCGTGGGGGCAACGGTTGTATATCCGCTCAAATGGATGAATGCTGTTGTTGTAAAAGCGGATTCAAGTCAGTGGCAACAATTACAACAATTTTCGTTTGTGCGATCTGCTGCCCTCATGAAGGCCCGCAAAGGAGGGCTGGAGTCATCGCAGCATGTACAAGCCATACAATACGGATATGCCTCTCGTCAAAACCAAATGTTGGGCATTCCTGACTTGCACACCGACGGTGGAAAAGGACAACAAGTGGTCATGGCATTTTTTGATGGAGGATTTTCCAAGGCTAATGAAATGGATGTGTTTGCCAGTCACTTTCAGGAAAACAGAATTCTAAGTACCTGGGATTTTGTGCATCAGGAAAGTAATGTGTACAACGATCATGAGCATGGTACCCAATGTTTCGCCGTGGCAGCCGCTTATCAACCAGGACTCATGATAGGCCCGGCTTATGAGGCTTCTTATCATTTATTAGTTACCGAAGATGTGAGTTCCGAATCCCCCTTGGAAGAGCTGAACTGGGCCCGGGCGGCAGAATATTCGGATAGTGCTGGCGTGGATATCATCAGTTCTTCAGTAGGGTATTATTCGTTCGACACCCCTTCGTTTAATTACCAGTACTCGGATATGGATGGGAATACGAGTCTCATAACCCAGGCAGCCGACAAAGCTGTATCGAAGGGAATGTTGGTAGTAAACAGTGCAGGTAACGAAGGCCTTACATCCTGGTATCACATTATTGCTCCTGCCGACGGAGATTCGGTGCTGGCCGTAGGAGCCGTGAATGCACTAGGCAATTATGTAGGATTTAGTTCCAAGGGGCCTTCTGCCGATGGAAGAATTAAGCCGGATGTGACAGCACAAGGTCAAGGCACATATGTGGCAGATTTTAACGGCGTATATCCAAATAACGGAACTTCCTATAGTTGTCCTTTGGTGAGTGGCCTGGCAGCGGCGGTATGGTCTCTGGACAAGCAAATCCCCGCTGTGCAATTAATGAATTGGATTAAGCAATCCGCTTCAAATTCTCAAAGTCCCGATAATTTAATAGGATACGGAATTCCCAACTACCAACGCTTAAAAATTCTGATGGGGAATTTTGAATCGATTTTGCTGATCTCTCATCCCGGTAAAATATCGGAAATAGAGGTGTGGCTTCCAAAACGTTATTTAGAACAAACGGTGAATATAAAAATCCGGGATGCCAGGGGACGATTGATCTGGCAGCAATCACAAAAGATTCAGGAAACGATTTGGAAGCTGCCGGATACCATAGTGCCTGGTTGGTATTTTATGGAAATCAGTGGCGTAGATCCCGTCTTTCAAACCAAACTGGTGCTAACAGAATAAAAAAAACCTTGCCAATTAGCAAGGTTCTTTTTTAGTAATACCAGCGGCATTCAGATGCCTTAGGATTCAGATATGACAATGATTTTGTCGTCGTCTTCAAACGATATTAATTCCGATTTAATTGGGTTCAGCACCACGCCGTAGCCATTAGCTGGATCGTCGGCAAATTTGCTTTTGATGTATCCAAAGGCAACTTCTTTTCGTTGACTGGCAGCGTGCAGTACGGAATAGAAATTGGTTCTGGTGGATGGAGCCATGTATTCTTTGTAGCTCTTTATGTAGATTTCATTTCCTTCCGCATCAAATAAATCTTCAAACACAATGGCCAGTTCTTTGTTTTCGGAGATCTGAGCCAAAATAAGACTAATGATTCGGTCACTGATAATGAAATCGTCGGCTTTGTTTAAATCGGCTAGGGCTCTGTTTTTCCAATCCAACATTTCTGTAACCAGACTGGTGCGGTGGTTGATTTTTTTCAATATATCACGAACGTGCATCAATGTAATCAACGTGATGGCATCCGCTTCTTGAATTGAATAATCGTCTGAATAGCTGACAATGATCACGTGATCGTAATTTTTGAAATCTATTTTATTCAATTCATTCCGGTCGTTAATATCCGCCCGGGTGAACTTGAATTTTTGATTTTTCAGATCAGCGCCTAGTTGTTTTATTTTTTCTTCAGTGCTCTCGTCACATTCCGCCATCACATACAATTCAGAACCCATGCGAACATAATTGTCGAGTTCTTTAATGACAATTTTTGTATTCGAATTCCAACCAAGAATTAACGTTTTATGAGTTTCATAGCCCGAATGACTTGCGTTCGGGTTGTAAGGAAGGGGATCGAAAGAAATTTCTTTGGCTTCATATTTTAATTCAATATCATCTTCTGCAATGACCACTAATTGGTCGCCCTTTTCCATTTGAGTATCCAATGGAGGATTCAATTCTACCGTTCCATTGCTTTTCCGGATACCGATAGCGCAAATATCTTCAAAGGCAAAAAGCATGTCGTTAAAGGTTTTGCCAAGGGCGTTTTCTACCGGCAAAATATAAATCTCCATGTCATCGTACCCAAGCAATTGGGAGTATACTATGCTGAGTCCGGCTTGCCGGCTGCTTTGTACGGTAATTTTGGAAATAACTTCGTTACCCGCTAAAATGGTGAGTTCGTTTTTTCCTACGATTTTGGCAATTTCAACGTTCACCTCATTGTCAATCTCAGCGATAATGTTGTAGGCCGACTTTTTACGATTAGGATTGTTAACGATGGCCATGATTGATTTGATCACATACGTATCCGACTTTTCTTCTTCCGGAGCTAGAATAATGATGGATTTGGCTTCGTTGAGATTCGCAATTTTTATATCGTCGATATCTTTCGGGTTTCCACTTCGGCAGATGATTTTAGTGGTTCCTTTAAATGGAACTTTTACTTTCAGTTCATCTTCCATTTCTGTTTTATCACGGTCCGCCAGAATCACAATACAGGCTTTTTTCTGGTTTAAATTCGCAAGTACCAATTCATTGATGATGGGAAAAATTTTGGTAGACCATCCTAATATAACTGTATGGTTTTCTTCAATGACGATTGATTTACCTTTTTTCAATTCATCAATTTTGGTTTGAAAACCAGCATTAAGAATCGATACAAGGGTAGATACCAATAAAATTCCAATCAAGGATACGGGAAACATGATAATCCGGTAGGTCCAGCCCGATTCGCCGGTTACCGTTCCCTGGTCAATGACGTGCATCAGACTTTGCCAATAAGATTCTTTAAAATCCATCGGTTCGGTCACAGTGCCTTCGGAAATCTGACCTATAAACACAACAATGGCAGTTAAAAATGCTGTAAAAAAGAAAACAAATCCTAGTCCTATGATAAGGACTGGAGTTCCTTTTCCAATAATATTGTCAAAAGCGTAACTGAATTTATCCTTTAGAGTGATTTTGCTCATAAGTACATCTGTTTACATTGAAGTAAATGTACCACCCAATTCGTTATGGGACAATGAGTAGCATCAATTTTAATAGATTTAATTTTAGTTTGTGGATAAACTTAAGTAATAAACAGTACAGGCTTCTAAGCAAAAGCAAGGAGGTTAGGGCTGTTGGATTAATTTTCGGACGGTGCTTTTTTACCGGAAGCCGAGGAACCAGAGGATTGATTTTTCTTTTTCTAAATAGAAATGAAACTTGGCAATAGCCAGAGACTTATGTATTTTTGGCCTTAAATACCAATTACATGAGTGAAGTAGTACGACTGGCTATCCAAAAATCGGGTCGCCTCAGTGAAGATTCGATCAGACTTATCAAAGAATGCAGCATCGACTTCAGTTCCTCCGGGGCCACCTTGAAATCTCAAGCTTATAATTTCCCCATCGAAATTCTCTACCTGCGCGACGACGATATTCCGGGTTATGTAGCCGATGGAGTTGCCGACATTGGCATCATTGGAGAAAACGTAGCCGTGGAACAACGCAAAAACGTAGATACTGTCGATCGATTGGGTTTTTCTCGTTGCAGACTATCCATCGGAATTCCTAAAGGCCTCGATTACCAGGGACCTCAAACGTTGAATGGGATGAAAATTGCAACTTCTTATCCCAACATTTTGTCTGATTTTTTGTTTGAACATAAAATCAAGGCGTATATCCATGAAATCAGCGGATCGGTGGAGATTGCACCCAGTATCGGATTGGCAGATGCGGTATGCGATATTGTTAGCTCGGGTAGCACTTTGATAAGTAATGGCCTCAAAGAGGCAGATGTCGTATTCCGTTCTGAAGCGATCATGATTGCCAATCCATTGCTTTCCGAAGGAAAGAAAAAAATCCTGGATGAAATGTTGTTCCGGATTCAATCGGTTAAAAATGCCAAGAACACCAAGTACATATTGCTGAATGCACCCAATGAATCGCTCGAGAAAATAACCTCCTTGTTGCCAGGAGTAAAGAGTCCTACCGTAATGCCTTTGGCGGAAGAAGGTTGGAGTTCCTTGCATTCGGTTGTGAAAGAAGATCAGTTTTGGGATGTGATTGGAAAATTACGCGAAGCAGGAGCGGAAGGCATTTTGGTTATTCCAATCGAAAAAATTATTCGCTAATATAAGTCGAGTGCTGAGAGAAATACAATACGATGAGTACCGAAGAAGAATTGTCCATGCAAGTATATAGAAATCCCGCTCCGGAATTGTGGCCTGAGTTGCTTACTCGTCCGGTGCAGGATTACACCTCTATTCTGGAAAAGGTAGCACCGGTCATGAAAGCCATAAAGGAAGAAGGGATCGTCGCCTTGAAGCGATTTACGGAACAGTTTGATGGTGTAAAACTTAACGATGTATGGGTTTCCGAAAAAGAGTTGGATGCATCCGAATCCTTGGTTCCGGAAGCTTTAAAAAGGGCGATTGCACAAGCTCGAATCAATATTGAAAAATTTCATCTCACCCAGCGTGAGGAGGTAAAAAAAACGGAAACCATGCCTGGGGTATGGTGCTGGCGTCGCAGTGTTCCTATAGACAGAGTTGGATTATACATTCCCGGCGGATCTGCACCATTGTTTTCTACCTTGCTCATGTTGGGAGTTCCAGCCAACATAGCCGGTTGCGAGCACATGGTATTAGCCACTCCTCCCAACAAGCAAGGAGAAATTCACCCCGCCATTTTGTATACGGCAAAAAGCTTGGGCATCAAAAAAATACTTAAGGCAGGAGGGGCTCAGGCTATTGCAGCATTGGCCTTTGGCCTTGAAGGCTGCGCTCCGGTATACAAAATATATGGACCCGGCAATCAATATGTAACAGCTGCCAAACAATGGGTGCAAGCCCAGGGGATTGCTATCGACATGCCAGCAGGCCCATCGGAAGTGGCTGTGCTAGCCGACGAATCGGCCAATCCCGCTTTTATTGCAGCCGATTTATTATCGCAAGCCGAGCATGGTCCCGATTCACAAGTAATGTTGGTTTTGTTAAGCGATGCCTTGCTTCCATCTATTGAATTGGAAATTGAAAAACAACTCAACGATTTGCCTCGGAAAGAAACTGCTGCCAAGGCCTTGGGCAATAGTCGCATAGTGGTAATGTCTGAGTTAAGCAAGGCAATGTCTTTTTTAAATGCGTATGCCCCTGAGCATCTGATATTGCAGGTAAAAGAACTGGAGAAAGCGGCGGCTATGGTTGCCAATGCAGGATCCGTGTTTATGGGGCATTATACTCCTGAATCTGCGGGAGATTATGCCTCCGGAACCAACCACACCTTGCCTACCAATGGCTATGCCCGCGCGTATTCCGGTGTATCGCTGGATTCATTCTGCAAGAAAATAACCTTCCAAACCATTACGCCGGAAGGCTTGCGCTCTATTGGGACCACGATTGAAACCATGGCGGAAGCCGAGGAGCTGCATGCACATAAAAATGCGGTAAGCATACGTATGAAATCTTTGTAAGCATTCTCTATAAATTGTATTAATCCTGTTTTGTGGTATTCATCCCAAAACAGGATTTTTTCGTTTCATCGGGAAAAATGCAAGTTTCATCTAGTTTGTAATCATTCTAATTAGTGTTAATTATATTATAGTCAGGTATTTGTCTTTAGTCATAGGATTGGTCTCAAGAAAATCAGGTCTTGTTCTAACATTGGTATTTTTATTATACAATGGAGCTAAATAGGCTTCCTAAGAATGTTTTTTGGCTTGTTGATTAAGTAATTTAATTTAAATTTTAAATTTTAAATATTTGATTATAAGGTATTTATATTTTTTATTTAAATTATTTCGCCTCCGTCGTAGGGGTCATTAAGGGGGGACTTGTCTAAGTACAATACAATGCTAGATTTTCTTTAAGTAAGATTGTGAATAAACTTTGTACTTTTTCCGAAAAATCTTAACATTGTCATAACATAAAACTCAAATAGTATACGTTACTTTGTTGCAATGAATTTTTAACCAAATAATATAAAGAGTCATGGATCTTCAGAAATCATCTTCAAGCAAGTTTAATTCTTTATTCACCGTGCTGGCCATTGTTGCAGCCATCGTTGTTTGCAACCTGGTATTCTGGACGGTATTTAAATCACATGTACATGTTACCGACAAAGGCAATTATGAAATTAATGAGCCGGGCGATGTGATGGGTACTATGTTTTTAGGTGGAGTAATCGTGCCATTTCTAATGTCGTTTGCCGTAATCGTATTGATTTTTTCTGTAGAACGTGCTATCGCCATCACCAAGGCTTATGGGAGTGGTTCATTAGTATCTTTTATTCGCAATATGAAAGTGTCCCTTTCTGGTAATAACATCGACGATGCCATTACTCATGCAGCCAAGCAGCGCGGTTCAGTAGGAAATGTTTGTTATGAGGTGTTGAATCGCTACAAAGCAATTATCAACGATGGTGGTTTAAGTAAAGATCACAAATTGGAATTGTTGAAAAAAGAAACAGAAGAAGCTACCGCCTTGGAACTTCCCATGATGGAGAAAAACCTAACCATTCTTGCTACCATGGCTTCAGTATCTACATTGGTAGGTTTGTTAGGAACCGTAATTGGTATGATCAAAGCGTTTGGTGCCCTGGCAGCACACGGATCACCGGATCCTTCGGCTTTAGCGATGGGTATTTCGGAAGCACTTATCAATACCGCTTTGGGTATCGGTACTTCCGCTGTGGCGATCGTTGCATACAACTTCTTTACCAGTAAAATTGATGAGCTTACCTATAGCATCGACGAAGTAGCGCTTAGCATACAGCACAGCATGCAAGCCAGTGCGAAATAATTTTATCTGAATTTGTGGAATATGGCTAAGAAAGGCATCAATAAAAAAAGTATTTCGCTGGACATGACAGCCATGTGCGATATGGCGTTTTTACTTCTCACCTTTTTCATTCTCACTGCCAAAATGAAGGCAGCAGAACCGGTGCAAGTAGAAATACCTTCTTCACAGCCTGCCGAAAAAGTTCCGGAGCAAGGTCTGATTCGAATTACTTTGGCTCCTGACGGAAGAATATTTTTCGGATTGTCGGAGTTTGCGAACAGAAAAGAAGTGCTAAAGCAATTGAATGAATCCAAAAAAATCGGATTGAGCGCGGATGACTTAGATGCACTTGCTTCTGAAGAAACCATAGGAATGCCTGTGGAAGATTTAAAAGAATATGCGTCTTTGAGTCCTGAAGAGCGTGGTGATTTTCTGCAGGAAGGAATTCCGGCTGACTCTGCCAACAACGAGCTTCAGTATTGGATAACGTATGCGAAATCGACCAATCCGAATTATAAATTTGGAATCAAAGCAGATCAAAAAACAGATTACGAGCATTATAATAAAGTGATTCGTAGCCTGCAGGAATTAAGGTATAATAAGTTCAGTCTGATTACCAGTCTTGAACAATAATCGATACTACCATGGCAGAAATAGATTCAAGTCAGGGCGGTGGAAAAAAAGGCGGTAAAGTCCGCAGTAAAAAAGCCTCTACTAAGGTCGACATGACACCGATGGTGGATTTAGCTTTTTTGCTGATTACGTTCTTTATGCTGGCTACCACCCTGAGTAAGCCTCAGGCAATGCAACTAAACATGCCTGATAAAAACAACAAGCAGGATCCTCCTAAATTAAAAGAGTCGGAATCCATGACTTTGATAATAGGAGAAAAAAATAAACTTTATTATTACACCAGCATAGAAAAACCGGAGCTTTTTGTTACTAACTATGGGGCAAAAGGCGCAAGGGCTTTGTTTAATGAGGGTAATAAATTACATCCGGGAAAGTTTACCATCGTGGTAAAGCCAATGCCCAAATCGAGTTATAAAAATATGGTAGATATGGTAGATGAATTAAATCTAACAGAATCCAGGTTTGCTATTCTCGACATTACTCCTCAGGAGATGCAATTGGTTTGGCAAAAAGAAGGTCTTATTCCTCAAAATCCATAAGAACGAGCCATGGAAACGAGTTACGAAAAGTTTGAATACGATGATTTTGTTTTTGAGAACAAAAACAAAAGTTTTGGTGCCTACGAGTTAAGAGAAACATATTGGCTTCGCCTGCTTATTTTGGCCGGGCTACTTTTGGTGGTATACGTTGTAGGGTCGTTCTTACTCTCTTGGTACATAAAAAAGCCAGCAGAAGAGGTAAAGGTTCCTAAAAGGAAAAAGAAAATAGAACAGATCGTAGATGTAGCCCTGGATACTAAAAAGCCGGAGCCACCACCACTGAAAGTAGATCCTCCGAAGGTGAAAATGATTAAGTATGTACCACCTAAGATTGTTAAGGATAAGGACGTAGTTAAAGAAGAATTACCTCCTAAACAAGAGGATATGAAAAATATCAATCCTGGGAATGATACTCAAGACGGCGTGGAAGGAGAATTGCCACCGGCCGATGGAAATGGCAAAGATCCTTTGGGTGAAGAAAATAACGACATCCTGGAAATTGTAGATGAAGATCCGGAATTTGTGGGAGGGGAGGATGCCCTTATTTCCTTCCTGAGCAAACACCTTCGTTATCCCAATAAAGCCATTAAAATGGGCGCAGAGGGGACTGTATACGTTTCGTTTGTAGTGGAAAAAGATGGCTCAATTTCAGGGATCAAAATTAAAAAAGGAATGGTGGTTGAGGAATGTAATGCCGAAGCTACTAGGGTAGTAGGTATTATGCCTAAATGGAAGCCTGCTCGCTATCAAGGCAAGGCAGTGCGTAATGCGATTATTATTCCGATCCGATATGTGCTGCCGGAGGATGAATAAGCTGTTGAACTAGAATATGAATGTAATGCAAAATCCCGCCTTGGCGGGATTTTTTGTATTTCTACCTATTGTAGTTGATAGGATTGTGTTAAACCCAAATTTTTCAATATAAATTTATCTATTGAACAACGACAATTAAAATTAAGGACTTCAGAATGCTTTGTGCAAATGAAAATCTTGAAGCCCATGATTTTCTGAGTCGGGATTACCAGTCATGCATCGTAGATCTATGAGCTTTCTCAATACTGTGCTTCGCTTCAATGGAGAAAAGCCATTTAAAACAGTCCTAAGCAAAAAAACATTTCTGCGTTTAGTTTTTATGCAATAAGATGCTACTAACCCTTTGGGCTCGTTTAATAAGTGAATAAGAAGAACAAGACGGAACTATTCGATCGAATCGTACTATTTAATTTGAAGTTGTGTTTCGATGGAACTCAATGAAATGTCTTGGAGATAAAATTCTAACATTCGGGAAGAATGAAGAGGTTCTACACGAAAAGGTTTGGCAGAACTTTTCTCAAAGAAAACTTCTACATAAAAACCGAATATGCAGTATAAGTCTATCCAGTCGCTCCCTAAATCCTTCCTCAACAAGAAAACTCCTTTTGAAATTAGAAGTTTCCACCTTCCTCCTAAATGGAATTGAATAAACTCTTGAATACTAAGCTTCATCCCTTGAATAATTTTATTTAAACACTATACAATTCTTATAATAAAAAAATATACGTGAGTATGATAAGAATTGTTAGTCCAAGAGTAACGCATGTACATGGCCGGACCAAGTGCCACATACATGCAATTACAAACTATAAGAGTGAAAAAACAATCCTTTTAGGATATTTTTTTATTTTCTATTTTATAACTATTTGAACTGTAGTTCATTAAATATTCGATCGCAAAATTGTCTTTGGATTGGAAATATGCATATGTTTCAATGGACTCTGCACCCCAATATTTTTTTTCTATGCTTGCTCCGAAACCAAACTTAATGGTTTTTTTATCTAGGGTTCCGGCTCGTTGAAGTACTTTATAAGCAGCTTGCCTATAAGGCATTAAATCTTTATAGGCGTAATTAATACCAATAATCATCGGACAATAACATTCGCCCAAATAATTAAACGAAACAGCAGCTAATTCAAGTGTATTATTGGTTTCATTTTTATAGTATAGTTCCAAAATATCCCAATTTGGGTTTTCTATGAGCTTTTCGAAGAATTCAAAGGGAAGATCAAATGTGTTTATTTCTAAATTTTTATTTTTAACGGCCTGATACATTTCATAATATTTTTTCAAATTTTGTTTTGAATTGCGTTTAGACCAATCTGCTTCAAATTTTGATTCATTTCTAAGTATATATCTTTTCCAATAATCTTTAGTGTTTTTTGATTTTTTTGACAGATAATTTTCAATTCCATTCCATTCAAAGTTTTTTATATCATGAAAGTTTGGCATTGGAATTCTTATGAAAGCATTTTGCAGAAAAGTATTATCAAACGCTTCATCTCCTTTTGCAAAGTCACGTAAAATAGTATTTTGAATTCCTCTCTCTGTTTGCCATTTACTTATTACATCAAACATCATTTCAACAGCCTGTTGCCAATTCTTATTGTTTTTGTCAAGGAATAAATGATTTCCTTCAGATATCATGCATCCCATCATTAATACTTTAGATGTCATAAAATAGGGATCTAATATTCTTTGTTTTTCAATTTCTAATGAAACAGAAGCAGGGCTTAACATATCTTCTTTGGAAATTGTTGTTGTAAAAAATGTAGACAATACAACTTGATTGGATTTATCTAGAATTGTTATGTAATCAAAGTCCCAATTGTTTTCAGGAAGACTTTCTTGGTTTTTAAAAATATCTTCAAGAAACGCTAGACCGTTAAAATCAAATGAGCCTTGTTGACCGTGAACTGTATCCCATTCTTCTTTATTTATTTCACGAATAGATTTTGCGTGTCTTAGAGTTAGGTCGGAGAAGTTTTTTTCCGATTTTAGTTGTTCTTGTAAATCCGATTTAATTTTGAATGCAGAATATATTTTTTCAATACTGAAATCCTCTTCTTGGAGGGCTTTTGTAAACTCTTGTTTCAAACTCGAAATCATTGATTCAATTTGCTCAAATGTATGCAAACGAGTAATGGTGAACCGAATTCCAGTATTTTTAATGGGAACAGCAGGGAATGTACCTAAATTTAATAAGTATCCCCTTTTTAACATCCGCCTTAAAATGGTATTTGCTATTTTAGGTAAGCTAACGCCAACAAAGAAGATTGGACTTTTCTCTTCTGAGACATCTGGTAATTCATATTTTTTAAGCATAAGATGACAATACCTAATATTATCTTCTAACTCTTGCTGATAATCTTCAAATTCAGGGCTTAAGTGAAGCTTGGCGCTTGCAATCGCAGCCCCCAATGTTGCGGGTTGCATCGGACCCGAAGTAATTAACGTTGAGCCACAGGTTCGTACTTTTCGTGCCATTTCTTTAGATGGAAAAACAAGTACAGCTCCTCCAGTGGCAAAACCTTTGGCTAAAGAAGTTGCCAAAACCATTTGTGGGTGCAAATCAATTTCGCTTAAAACGTATCCCTTACCATTTTTTCCTTTCCAGGACATTCCGTGCGCATCATCAATGTAAACTCTGAATTCAGGATATTTGTTCATAAGTGATTCTAACTCCTTAAGTGGTGCAAAATCCCCATACATCGAATAAACTCCGTCTGCCAAATACCAGATTTGATTATGTTTTTGTTTTAATTCAATTATTTTTTCCTCGATCAAGTCCACTCGATTATGTCTAATAAGTTCGCAAAAAACTCCTTTTGCTTTTACAGTATTAGCTGCCGTTTGAACAGAGGTGTGTACTTGATGATCAATTAAAATGGCGTCTTTTGATCCGATAAGGACTGGCAGTGCAGACAAATGCCCTAAAGTAGTGGTTGGAGTTACAACGCTTGGATAGCCAAATATTCTTTCAAACAAGCTTTCTAATTCATCGTATAAACCTAATGATACATATGCTCTTGATGATGAGAATTGTGTGCCATATCGTTTTATAGCATCGATTGAAGACTCAATGAGCTGATTTTCAAATTCAAGCCCAAGATAACTGCATGATCCAAAATTAATTATTGATTTTCCGTTTAAAGTAATTATGTTTTCAATTAAATTCGAATCTTCGGTACTTAAATGAAGAATTTCATTTTTTACTCCAGAAGTTATTATCTGATCAATTGTGTCATAGATTGAAATTTGCTTTTGCATAAAATTTAAATTTTGGTCCTTATCAAATGAAAATAACTTTTGGTCAAGTTTCAACGTATTAAAATCCTTCTTTTAAGAAATTTTTTACGTTTAAATACTTAGTATTTTTATCCATATATGATTGATTTAGAAGTTGAAACAAGACATGCTTTTTTTAAATTGGTAGATGGAGTATTGATTACCACCTTCAAACCCAAGAATATTGATTTAGAAACAGCTAAACAGATAGTAGAGGATAGAAAACGTATAACTCATGGAAAATCTTATCCAGGCATGGGATATGCAAAAGGCATTAAATATGTTTCAAAAGAGGCCAGAGAATATTTTTCGCAACCAGAGGCATTAGAAGGTGTTTTAGCCGGTGCTCTTATCATGGACTCAAATTTTTCTGCTGGGTTGATTAATTTTTTTTTAAAACTCACTTCACCCAAAATTCCCAACAAAGCATTTTCGTCTGAACAAGCCGCCATTGAATGGCTGCAACAGTTTAAAGCAGAATAACTTGGAAGAACGTTTCGAAAAATTAAACGACCTTCTAGTCAATTACTCCCGTGGTAATTTCGACTTTGAAATTGAAGTGTCCGATAATCTTGATGATATAGATACCATCATCTCTGGTATCGGTATGCTTGGTGAAGAATTGAAATCAGTAACGATTTCTAAAAACTTCTTCAACAATATCTTCAACGCAGTGACCGATATGCTATTTGTTTTGGATGAAAACGGAATCATTCAAAATCATAATCAGTCGGTCCTTCAAAAAACAGGTCTTGAACAGCATCAGATACTTAATTCAGACATTTCACAATGGCTGGAAATAAAACAAAAAACTATATCCGACATTATCCATTTTGTTAAGCTCAACGGTTTCTACGAAGCGGAAAAAATTATGTTCGGATTTCAGGGGAAAAAAATCCCTGTTCTGATTTCCGTAACCAATCTATACCCTGAAAAGGAGGAGCAGCAACAATTCCTGCTCAACGCCAGGGATCTCACGAAAATCAAAGAGTATGAATCGGAGATTTTAGCTTCTCAGGAAAAATACAAACGAATATTTGACGATTCCGGAGATACCATTTTTCTTGCTAAGTCGAATGGACAGTTAGTTGAAATCAATGCTGCCGGAATGGCTTTGTTTGGTTTGCGCGAAGATGAAATTTCTGAAGTTTCTATTTCTGATTTTTTTATTTCTGTAGAAGATAAGCGCATTTTCTTCGAGTTGCTTAAGTCAAACAGGAGTTTCCAAAACCTTTCCATCCGTATGATGGATCATGAAGAAAGAATTTTAGAAACAACCATCAGCGCCAATATTATTCCGGGAGGTGGAATTCAAGGAATTATCCGAAACATCACCAAAGAGAAAGAAACGGAAAAATTGCTGTTGAAAACCATCGTTGATACTCAGGAAAAAGAACGTCAGCGTTTTGCCAAAGACCTTCATGATTCCTTGGGGCAACAACTTTCTGCTATTACATTCTACATCAATACCATACGTCAACAAACCAATCCAGATCCGGCACAAATACTTCAGGTACTTGGCAAATCGAATGATGGATTGAATGCTGTAATTTCTGAATTGCGGAATATTTGTTTCAACCTAATGCCCAGAACGCTCGAAAATAGAGGTCTTTATTTTGCCGTGGTGGAGCTTTGCAAAAAAGTTGAATTCGATAAAATGCTCAAATTTGACCTCCGAATAGATGAGCATCTTCCTTCTTTAGAAAAAAATCTTGAAATAACCATCTATCGGATTATACAGGAGTTTATTAATAACTCCTTAAAGCATGGTAAAGCCCAAAATATTTTAGTAGAAGGTTATTATAATAAAAAAGGAAGAATTCTTACCTTTAGACTTCAAGACGATGGAATTGGATTTGAAATCGATAAGGCCAAATCCGGAGGTATGGGACTTACAAATATTAAGACCAGACTCCAACCTTATGATGGTGAATTCCGTTATAATTCCGAGGTCGGAGTCGGTACCGTATACGAATTCGACATCCCGTTCTTTAATTAGCCGGTAAAGTCAATTTTTAGCTGGTTGAGTTCTTTTGAAAGTGGTCACAAGTTTCATTACCTTTAAAACCTGTTTGTTATGTTTGATACCATTCAACTCCCTGCAACAGAATCTTTTTTCTTGGGTTTAAATAAAATTATGAATTGCAAAATCCTAATTGTGGATGACCACAAAATGGTACGCGATGGAATACGGTACATGTTGGAATCGCAGACGAAGAAATATAATTTTTTAGTAGACGAAGCAGATAATGGTCTTGATGGTGTAGATCAGGCTTTATCCGGTGAATACGATGTGGTGATTATGGATTATCAATTACCAAACATCGATGGATTGGAAGCTACCAAGCGCATCATTGCAAAAGCTCCAGAAACAAAAATTCTTGCACTGTCAAACTACGACGAGTATACTTACATTCAAAACATTATTCAGGCAGGTGCTAAAGGATTCGTTCTAAAGAATATTGGACCGGATGAACTGGTTACCGCTATTGAAACAGTACGTAACGGAAAAAATTATTACAGCAATGATGTGGCCGTAAAATTGATTCATTATGTCAACAACCAGCCGCAAACACGTCAACGGAATACCCACGAATTGAGCGAACGCGAAATTGAAATCATCCGGATGATTGCCAGTGAAAAAACGAACGAAGAAATTGCCCAGGAGTTAAATCTAAGCAAGCGCACTGTGGACACTCACCGTCAGCGTATTTTGGAAAAACTTAATGTAAAAAATACCGCAGGCCTTATACGCATTGCTGTGCAGGAAGGTTTGGTATAAAAGCAAGATACAACCCCAAAAAAAGACAGTGTATACTGTCTTTTTTTTTTGCCTCACCTTTTATCACTATTGGGTGCTTATCAAATCGGATTATTACTTTAGTTGCTGGATATCAAAATTTCGTTTAATCTTTTGGTATACTTTTTCAGCCACACGTTGGGCATTTTCTTCTACCAAGACCAGTAATACTTCTTCTTGCAAAGGGATAGGGCTTCCCAGGTACCGGCATTTATCATCACCACTCTTATTGAGCATACCCAGCAATGACCGGTAGGTTTCAAATTCTTTGCCCTCTTCCAATTCCTCTTCTACTGAATTTTTATACGTAATATCAGAACGCTCTCTTTTGCCTTTAGGATTCTCCAACGCAAATTCCGTTTTTACAGAAATTGATTGAACAATAGCATGTGCTTCAAATCCGTCAGGAGCTCCCTCCACTTGAACCTTATGCTGTCGTTGTTTAATATGAAAGAGCGAATTTCGAAGCACCAAAATGGTGGAATCGTTTTTCCATTCGTACCAATCGAAAACTTGAAAACCCTTTTGTTGTAAATAATAACCCAAGGCATTGTTAAACCTCGCACTCAGCAAACTATCGCTGTAAAGATGTACGTAGGTATCGGTGCTGCCCCAACCTGATTTTCTATTGACGTCGTAGTACTGATATAAGCCTATTTGTATGTTCGCTTTGTGTTCCAAGAACAAGGCCTGGCGGCGCGCACATGCACTCCACACGCATGACAATACCAATAGGAGTAGTATAGGTTTGGAAATACGTTGTTGATCGTGATTGCTGTTTCTTAAGAGCTTGCTTAAGATCGGGATTCGTGGCATGTTGAAGGGGTGGTAAAAATGAGCAAATGAAAATCTGATGTTTTTTCTTTTATACAAAAATGCCGCCAAATTCTCTTGAACTCAGCGGCATCCATGTATTTTGTAAATGAAACCTGGAAAGCAAGGAAGCGTTAATCTATGAATAAAATTCCTTGTTCGGCCAGGGTTTTTCCATCTAACTTTAACACGAGGTGGTAGGTTCCGGAACGCAGACTTCCGCGTAAAAAATCCTGATGGTAGGTGCCTGGAACAAGTGTCTCTTTTAATAATTTTTTCACTTCTCTTCCTTGGGCATCCAGGATTACTACTTCCAAGGTGCCGGCGCTGGGGATGCGATAATCCAAAGAAATTTTATCTTGTGCCGGATTCGGATACAGATGCAAGTATTCTTTGGTTTCCGATTTTCCATATTGCCTGCTGGTCACCAGGCTGATGGGTTGCTGTGCATCTTTTACTATGCTGAATTCATCAGGATATAAACCGTTGCTAGTTAAAAATTTTCCTGTGAGTGTGTCTGCATGAATTTCCAGAACCATCGAACCTACGGATTGGGCGCTGGAGAAATGCATGATTTGCCAAAGAGGCCAGCCCAACACAGATTGTGATTTCAAACCGGAGCATCCCACAACCGCGTAAACAGTCCCCAGGTTTGGATATTCCGGATCTTCCGGATTTTTTCTATACGCTTCACCCAAACTTTTTCTACCGCTGGTAACTCCGTTAACAATATGAGGAGCATCGTTAAAGGTAGAAGAAACTCCGTAATGTCCGTGAATAAGATAGGAACGCTCGTAAACATGACTATGGCCGCACAGCACCAAATCAATACCCGCTTTTTCAAGGATGGGTAATAATTGTTCACGCATTTCAAACAAGCGACTCTTCCCATTGCTTGTATTATCGTTACTATTCAGTATGTTATCAGAATCGTGTGATCCTTTCGTGAAGGGTGGATGATGCCAAAACGCGATTTTCCATCGCGCTTGTGTTTGAGCCAAATCGTTTTTCAGCCAGGCCGCCATCGCTTCTGTTGAATCCCTGGGAGTGCCATAGGAATCAAGTGAAATAAAATGAGCATTACCGTAATCAAAGGAATAATATGCTTTGGAATGAGAAGCGAAACCACCGCTTTCACCTTCGGTTGGAGTTGAAAATATTTGGTAGTAAGGAGCCTGTTCCAAATTATTGACATACGTGCGCAGGTCATGATTACCAGGCGCTGGAAAAATGGTAGTATTGGTCATTTGTTTTTCAAACATATCCTGAAACATCGCATATTGATACTCCTCATCCGTGCCTTCATTGTAGGCATTATCTCCCAGCAACAACCAAAAATCTGTGTTTTTATTTTTACTAGCCTGGTAATAACTATCGCGCATAGAGCGTTGTTCGTTATTTTCTTTTCCTGCATCCCCTGTTACCCAGGCGCGAATTGGCACTACACTTCCGGTAACTGGATGGGTGCGGACAAAATGAGTGGAATCAGCGCCTGCCAGCGTATCGCCCACGTCGCTAAGGATGGCGTAATAATAGGTGGTACTGGCCTGAAGGTTGCTTAACACCACCTGATGTTCGGTTTGTGAACGGGCACTATCCACCTGCCAAATCAAGGCATCGGGTCGGAGGCCATAGCGCACGTGCGAGCCACTTTCCTCCAGCGTTCGCCAGCGAATTTTACTCTGCTGCGTGCCGGTCGCTTGCAGGTATGGGCCACGAATAATTCCCCGGGAAAAAGGAAGTGTAAACAAGCGCAAGTCAATCAATGCATCGGCGTCTGAAGGAGAGGATAAATGTACCTGTGCAGATAAAACATTTTCTCCGGGTAAAAGCATACCCGTGTCCAAGAGGATGCGATGCCAGCGCTCCTCCGATTCTGTTAATTCTTGTGAAGCCAAGGTAAAGGAATCTTCTTGCGCCGGCACACCATGCCTCCACACTTCTGTTCCATTTAAATAAAGTATCACGCCATCGTCGTGCAAACATTCCAGTACCAAAGATTTTATCTGAGATTTATCGACGACCTGGAATTTTTTACGGAAACAATGTTGAATGAATTTTTGCTGGGCATCCGGTCCTGTTTGAATGCTTGAATGGACCCGGGCATCGCCCATGCCCCAGGCGGCAGTGTCGCGAAGCCAGCCCGAATCATCGTAAGAAAGGGAGGTCCAGTGGGCTGGTAACCGGAGGCCTGAAAAATAATTCCATTCAGATTTCAAGGGGACCATATCACGGGGTTGGGCTCCTAGCAAAATGATATCATCAAAAAAAACAGTACCTGTGTAAGTGCCCGGCGCATTGAAATGAAAAGTCAGACGAACAATTTTCGTAGAATCGAGTATCCTTTTTTCAAATTGGCCTGCCGTGTTGTACGATTGGCTAAACCGACCGCGGAAATTAAAAGTATAGGTGGCATACTGGCTGTCGGGCAAGGTAATTACCTGGGTAGAAAAGGTATTTCCGATAAAACCATTGGCATCTTCCAGGTCAATCCGTACAACTGGTGCAATTGGATGTTTGACTTTTATTCGCATTTGAATCACACAATGCTTGCTCATATCCAGGCGAGAAAATCCCTTTTGAAAGACCCGGAAAGCAGTTTTGTTGGATCCTACAGACAACTCTCCATTGGATTCGGAAAGTTGATAACTGGATGAATTGTACCAGGAAGTGAGGGTATTGTCATTAAAATCGTCAATGACAATATCGGCTTTAGCAGATATAAAAAATAGTACTAAAGCTAGACAAAATAAGTGTTTGGGGGGCATTGTCTTAGCAATTTATTTAGGTAAATTTATATATTATCATTGTTAGTTTATTACCCTTGAATAAAAATATGAGAAAAAGAGCTGTTTTATGGAGTATAGCCCTGATGGTGTTTAGCGCTTGTTTCAAAAAAATTGAGTCGCCCAAACCTGTCCCTGTAGGCGATTGCAACTATTCATTTTCAGATGCCGCATTAACCAACGAAGGTTGGGTAAAGGTTTTTGAAGAAGATTTTTCAGGCAATCTGGATAAGTGGAGTGTATGGAACAGTGGCGCTTATAATAATGAATTGCAGCATTACCGTTCCCCTAATCTTAGTCTGGAAGATGGTTCATTGGTTATAAGAGCAAAGAAGGAAACGGTTACCGGCGCAACAGATCCTGGCAATAATACCTCTAAAACGTTTCAGTTTACTTCAGGAAGAATTGAATCCGATACTTTTTTCAGCGCCTCGAGTGTTTCTCCTTCCTTGCGCTTTGTGGCACGAATTAAGCTTCCATCCGGAACGGGCATGTGGCCAGCCTTTTGGACTTATGGCAACAACTGGCCTACCAATGGAGAAATCGATATTCTCGAAGCTCGCGGTTCCAATTCATTTCAATATGCTACCAATTATTTTTTCGGAACACAAGCCAACGTAAACCTGGTGAGTGGTGCAGAAACCAAAATCAATACCGACGCAAGTTTAACAGACTGCTACCATGTGTACGAAGGAATATGGACTCAAAATAAATTGTCGTTTTACTTGGACGGTCGCTTGGTAGATGAAAAAACAGGAGGCTATGTTTCTAATATGTACAACAAGTCCCAACGCATCACTTTGAATATAGCGGTAGGAGGGGACTATTTCCCTGGCTTGGTAAGCAGCACCATACAGCCAGGAACTATGTATGTAGATTTTGTAAAAGTATTTTCGAAATAAGGACAGTAATCAACTCAGGTTGATTACTGCTTTTTCAAATCCAATAAAATACTTTCGGTGATGTTTTGACTAGGCCTTGGGGCATTCCAGTAAACGATATTGCCTTGCTTGTCGAGGATAACATAGCGAGGAATCGTTTTAACCTGGTACTTGCGAACATCGCCCAGAGTGCCATTAGGAGAATTGGCGTGTACTCCTTCTATTTTATGTTTTTCTATTGCCTGCTTCCAGGCTGCACTGTTTTCATCCCAGGAAATATAAAGAAATACAATATCTGAATGCTCTTTTAGTTTATCATGGAGTTTTTTGCTGTACTTCATCTCTGCGATGCAGGGCCCGCACCAAGACGCCCAGAAATCAATGTATACTACTTTTCCTTTCAACGCAGCCAGTGAAATGGTGTCACCGTTTAGGGTGGCTAGTTTAAATGGGTGGGCGGGCATCAAGGTATCCTGTTGTGCCGGAAGAGAGGTAATTCCGAACCACAGGAACAACCAAACAAGCCAAATTTTTTTCATATACTTCAAAATCTTTAATACAATCAACCGAGCGGCTCCAACTACTACTGGATTTTCGCTTTGGTTGCTAACAACCATTATGACAAATATAGTTCCATTTATTGAATCTCTTTTGCTAAGCGAACACATGAAGAAATGCCGGGATTAAAATTCAGTGCATTGATTCGTTTTAAATTCTAAAAAGTTCCATCCTCTTACCCGTGACCTTGTCCGGTTCACACGATAAAATCCATCAGATCAGAAATTTGGGTTGAAAAAAGCAGGATTTAACTGTATCTTGTCGCATATTTTTATGCTTGTATGTGGACACCTCGTCGATGGATTAAAATTGGTTGGTATACCGCAATCCTATCCTTCCTTTTCCTATTGCTGGTAATTCTTGCCATTGGCTTTAATTGGTTTGGCTTGTTTGGAGAGACACCTGGATTTGAGGTACTGGAAAATCCCAAGAGTGAACTGGCTTCTGAAGTGTATAGTACAGATGGGATATTGCTGGGGAAATATTACCACCATTTTAATCGTACACCAGTAAGTTACGATCAGCTTCCCAAGCATGTGATCGATGCTTTGATTGCCACAGAGGACAGCCGTTTTTATGATCATTCCGGTGTCGATGCCAAAGGAATTTTTGCCATCGTTCCTTCTTTGCTGATGGGGCAGAAAAGAGGATCCAGCACGCTTACGCAACAATTGGCTAAAAATTTATTTCAACTCAGGCAAGACGAAGAATACAAAGGTCCAATCGATCATGTGTTCGTTCATAAAATCAAAGAATGGTGGGTCGCAATCCGCATAGAACGGGCCTATACGAAAAATGAAATTTTGTTGATGTATTTAAACACCGTGGATTTCGGCCATCGTTCCTATGGAATAAAAAGTGCGGCAAAGAGGTATTTCAATAAACCTCTTGACCAGTTAAAACTGGAAGAGGCGGCCATGCTGATTGGTTTGCTCAAAGGCCCTTCAGTATACGATCCCAGGCGCAACAAAGAGAAAGCAAAGAACCGGAGAAATACAGTGCTTGGGCAGATGCTGAAATACCAGTATCTCGATAAAGCTACACACGATACTCTTTGTGCCAAACCTTTGGTGTTGCAATATACGAACGATGACGAAAGCTCAGGATTGGCGGCTCATTTCAGGGCCAATATCAAACCGTTTTTAAAGAAGTGGTGTCGGGAACATGGAAAGAAATTATACGAAGACGGACTCAAAATTTATGTATCAATTGATTCCCGCATGCAACGCGCTGCAGAAGAGGCGATGCGTCAACACATGTCCTACTTGCAGTCAGCGTTCTTCAAACACTGGAAAGGGCGGGCGCCTTGGACCGATGAAGACCATAATGAAATTTCAGGATTTATAGAAAAGTATATTCGACGTTCATCGCACTATCAGGAACTCATTGAGGAATATGGCGATGAGGAAGAAGCAATGAAAATAATGAATACACCGGTACCGATGAGGGTTTTCTCCTGGAACGGGGAACGTGACACCATGATGAGTCCGGTTGATTCGATAAAATACATGATGCACTTTTTGCATACTGGTTTTGTGTCGATGAATCCGTATAATGGTCATATCAAAGCCTGGGTAGGGGATATCGATTTTAAATATTTCCGATATGATCACGTAAAGCAAGGAGCCCGTCAACCTGGTAGTACATTTAAACCGTTGCTCTATTCCTATGCCATGAAGGAACTGGGCTATACACCCGATTACAACGTGGCCGATATTCAATATTCAGTAGTATTATCCGACGGTAAAGTTTGGACACCTAAAAACAGTAATGGGAATTATTCAAATGAATTGCTTACGCTGAGACAAGCCCTGGCAAAATCCGTCAACTCAGTGAGTGCATTTTTGCTGAAGCAACTAGTTGAAAAAAATCGCCCTATCGATTCCTTGGTTTCTTTTGCTCAACGCATGGGAATTACCAGTCCATTAGATCCTGTGCCTACACTTTGCCTGGGCACCAGTGATGTTACAGTGCTGGAGTTGGTGAATGCGTATTCTGTTTTTGTAAACGGAGGATTCCGCGCTGAACCCATGAGTGTTCTTCGGATTGAAGACCGGTACGGTAATTTGTTGGAAGAATTCAAAGAACAAGAATACCCTATCATCGATGAGCAAACCGCTTATTATATGGTGGAATTGTTGAAAGGTTCTGTGGAAGAAGGCGGCGGAACCTCTACCGCATTGCGAACCAAATTTCAATTGCCCGGAGAGTATGGAGGAAAAACCGGAACCACCCAAAACAACGCGGATGGTTGGTTCATTGGGATCTCACCCATGTTGGTCAGCGGGGCCTGGGTAGGAGGAGAAGATCGAAGCATCCGGTTCCGAACCATGGAATTTGGGCAGGGAGCACGACTGGCACTGCCCGTGGTAGGTGGGTACTTGAAAAAGGTATTGAACGATCCGACTATTGAAGACAAGCAATTCTTGTTTAAAAAACCAGATGGAATGATGAATGCCGATAGTCTGGTTTCCGACACACTGGAATTACCCGAACAAGATGCCAATGAGCCTCCCAGGGATTAGTTCCGGGTAAGACTTTTTCAGGAGTAAAAAATATATTCTACCTTTACAACATGGAAATACAAGTAGATTTAAAGAATAACGCCTACCATTTTGTGGCCTCCAACGAAAGTGGAAATACGGTAGATATCGATGCATCCCCCGCCATTGGCGGACAAGGAAAAGGAGCCCGTCCGATGGAATTATTGATCATGGGCCTGGGTGGTTGCAGTGGAATAGATGTGCTTTCAATTTTGCGCAAGCAACGCATCGAACCCAGAGAGTTCAACATCTCCATCAAAGCAGAAAGAGAAAAAGACGTTACGCCTTCTTTATTTACCGACATCCATCTGACGTTTAAATTTAAAGGTCAGGTAGATCCGGATAAAGCCAAACGAGCCATTGATTTGTCCTTGGATAAGTATTGCTCAGCCGCCAAAACATTGGAGAAAAGCGCTAAGATTAGCTACGATTTTACAATCGAGGAATAGTGGCCCGGAAGAGGGGGAATTAAATAGAATACCATGGAAAAGAAGAATTATTTTGAAACGGAAGCCATTCGCCGGCAGATGGAGCATACGCAGTATCATGAACATACGGCTCCCATCTTCATGACTTCCAGTTTTGTGTTTGACGATGCAGAGCACGCCAGGGCTTTGTTTGCGGATGAGGTAGGAGGAAATATATATACTCGGTTTTCCAATCCGAATACCAATGAACTCATTGATAAAATAGCCTGGATGGAAGGCGCCGAAGACGGATTTGCAGTGGCCACGGGCATGTCTGCCGTATTTACTTCCTTGGCTTCTTTCCTTCGGTCAGGAGACCATATTCTTGTTTCCAAATCTGTGTTTGGTTCCACCTTGCAGGTTGTTACGAATATTTTACCTCGTTGGGGCATTGAATATTCCTTGGCAGATGTAGCTAAACCTGAAACCTGGGAATCCCTCATTCGTAAGAATACCAAAATGATCATGGTGGAAACGCCTTCTAACCCGGCTCTTGATCTGATAGATCTGGAATGGTTGGGAGCGTTGGCAAATCGCCATGGTGTACTTTTAAACGTTGACAATTGTTTTGCCACACCTTACCTGCAGAATCCATTGAAATGGGGAGCCCACATAGTAACACATTCCGCTACCAAATTTATGGATGGTCAGGGGCGTACCTTGGGCGGGATGATTGTAGGTAGCAAAGAGCTGATTAAAGAAGTTCGCTTTTTTGCCCGTCATTCCGGACCTGCCATGTCTCCTTTTAATGCCTGGATGTTGTCTAAAAGTTTAGAAACGCTTGCCGTTCGCATGGACCGCCATTGCAGCAATGCCATGGAATTGGCCAAAAGGCTGCAAAAAAATCCAGAAGTGGAATTGGTAAAATACCCATTCCTGGAATCACATCCGAATTATGCATTGGCTAAAAAACAAATGAAACAGGGGGGAGCCATTGTGACATTTTTAGTAAAAGGCGGCGTGGAACGAGGACGAAAGTTTTTAAATGCTTTGGAAATGGCTTCTCATACCGCCAATCTGGGCGATTGCAGAACTATCGCTACCCATCCGGCTTCTACCACCCACTCTAAGCTTAGCGAAGAAGATCGCCTTTCAGTGGGAATATTACCCGGCTTGATTCGCGTTTCTGTTGGTTTGGAACATATTGAAGACATTGTGTCGGAAATTGAAAATGCACTTCAAAAATCAAAATAGAAAATCGCGTTGACCCTCAAGGAATCTATATATTATACACTTGAAAAAGAAGGATACCAGAACCCTTGGGCAAAGCGCATCAATTCCTTTCTGATATTCCTCATTTTTGCCAATGTTATAACGGTGATTTTACACACCGTGAAATCCATCAACGATGAATACGGACACTGGTTTGATATTTTTGAAATTTTTTCCGTCATCATTTTTTGTGTCGAATATTTACTGAGGGTGTGGGTATGTACCCTTAATCCTAAATATGCCAATGGTACCTGGGGGCGGGTAGCCTATATGACTTCGGGCATGGCCATCATCGATCTGATCGCCATCATGCCTTTTTTCCTAACCATATTTACCGTTATTGATTTACGATTTGTGTCGCTTATGCGGTACGCGCGCTTACTTCGTATTTTTAAACTTCGCCGCTATTCACATGCCATCGATACATTGATTTATGTAATAAAAGATAAAAAAGAAGAATTGGTAATTATTTTCTTTACCATTTTGTTATTGCTTATTCTTTCTTCGTCCATCATGTATCTGATCGAGAATAAAGTTCAACCCGACACCTTTTCCAGTATTCCGGCAACCATGTGGTGGGGTATTGCTACGCTTACAACCGTTGGATACGGAGATATGTATCCTATAACTCCACTCGGTAAATTTTTCGGAGCCATCGTTGCTATTTTGGGTATTGCCATGTTTGCACTTCCTGCGGGTCTTATCTCATCCGGATTTACCCGGATGATTCAAAAGCAGAAAAAAACGCAAAAGCATGAAGAGCGAAAACAAAAGAAAGCCCGCATTTGCCCGCATTGCGGGAAGGAGACCGATCTCATTGATTGATTCAAAACGCTTGTTTATCTTCGCGCTAACTCCGGAAGTTATGCTTTTTTATTGACAGCAAACCATACCCGGAAAACATCAAACGACTCATAACATTAATTTTCATGATCAATAAAACTGCTTTGATTTTTGCCGGACTAATTGGAGGAATCATCGGTGGCTTAAACATGCTTACCAACGAATTTGTATTAAGTTCAAACGGAACAGGCAAATCCATTGTTACGGTATTGAGCTTTGCGTGTTGGATGGTGTTATTGTTTTACGGAATGAAAACATACCGCCATGAGTTTTATAAAGGAGAAGCTAATTTCGGACAAATGTTTTTATCTGGCATAGTGCTGAGCCTTCTTTCTGTTGTGCTTATCGCTGTACTGGCCTTTGTTTATTTTCAAATTATTCGTCCGGATTTTAAAGAACTGGTGAGGCCAGTCATAGAAACAGCTATGAAAGCAGACAAAGCCAGCTCAGATAAAATCAACCAGGAATTAAAATTATTGGATGAAGGATATTCTGTACCCAACGCAATTATGGGTGCAATCGTATACTCCATTATTGTAATGCTATGTATTTCGGTGGTATTGTCGGCCATACTAAGAACCAAAGATACCTTTACCGAAAATCCGGCATAGTTTTCGTTTTACCTATTCCCAAAACAGGTTTTCAAGAATTAGAGGAAATGTATATGAAAAAGATATTATTTGGAACCACTCTGGTACTATTGTATTCCTTGCAAGCACAGATTAATCTGAACAAGATTAAGGATGCAGCCAAAAAAGTTGGCACTACCAGTTCGGTAAGTAGTTTATCGGAGAGTGAAATCATACAAGGCCTTAAAGAAGCGTTAACACAAGGCTCAGGAATTGCCTCGCAAGCCTTAAACAAGCAGGATGGATATTTTAAAAATCCTAAAGTGAAAATACCTTTTCCGGAAGATGCCGTTCGTGTGGCCACAACATTGCGGAATGCAGGACTTGGCAAGCAAGTAGATGAATTTGAAATGTTGCTTAACCGGGCTGCAGAAGATGCCGCTAAAGAAGCGGCTCCCATTTTTAAAAGTGCCGTTACCAATATGACTTTTAAAGATGCTAAAAACATCCTTACTGGCCCTGATACAGCTGCCACGGGCTATTTGCGCAAAACAACCTACTCCAATTTGTTTTCAGCTTTTTCTCCTCATATCAACAAAGCGCTGCAAGCACGCGCTGTAACCGCCAAATGGAAAGATTTGACCACGGCTTACAATAAAATACCAATGACTAAGAAAGTGAATACCGACCTGGTTGGATTTACTACACATAAAGCCTTGAAAGGATTATTTATGATGGTAGCAGACGAGGAATTAAAAATCCGTAAAGATCCATTGGCTCGCACTACAAGTATTCTTCAGAAAGTATTTGGTGCATCCAAATAAAATTTGCTTACTTTGATCGTATGAAAAAAGCAAAGTTTATCATTTTAGGAGTCATCATTCTGATATTTGCAGGCTTGTGGTTGTATTGGAATGCAGATAAAAGCGACGGGTCGAGGGCCGGAACCTTGTCGAAGCTTAGCAATAAGGGAATCCTTTTTAAAACGAACGAAGGAGAACTGTATATGTCGATGTTTATTGGCGAACAGGCCGCCGCCTCGGGAGCCACGAACACGTGGGCGTTTTCGGTAGATAAATCGGATCCGGAATTAATGAAAAAGCTGGAATCATTTGTTGGCAACGGCAAACGTGTGCAGTTATTTTATAAAGAAAAATTTGTTACCCTGCCTTGGCGTGGAGATACGCCTTACATCGTGTACAAAGCAGAAGCTACTCAGTAGATTTATTTTTTCAATTAAAAATTTACATTTAGTTGAAACAGAATTTGGAAATATTGAGAAATAACTTTTATATTTGCACCACAATTTAAAAGAAGCCTCCTTAGCTCAGCTGGTAGAGCAACTGACTTGTAATCAGTAGGTCGTTGGTTCGATTCCGACAGGGGGCTCAAAAATAAAAAAAGCCACAAATTGTGGCTTTTTTTATTTTATAACTTCAGAAAGAATACCCGCCTGGGGATTCAGTAGATTTTCAACACAGCCATTACCTTCCAATGAACGTGCTATCGAGTTCATCTTTGCTTTTACAAGTCAGGCAAGTATAAACTTCATTAAACCCTAATTTCTCCATAGAAATTCTTCTATTGAAAAACGACTACTAAAATCAAGGGCTTCAGAAGGAATCGAATAAAAGAAATTCTTTTCTAAGCCCATGATTTTCTA
>JALONM010000125.1 GCA_025454925.1 Cytophagaceae bacterium | reverse complement strand
ATTACGAACGAATGGATCTTCCGAAGATGCTCAATGGCAGCTTTTTACCATAGTTGTCCTGAAGGAAAAGTTCACCTGTTTGCAGGGAGTTTTCCTTGCTGAGCAACTGCGTCAGCAGGGTTTCAATGATAAGTGGGGAAAATCCTATTGAATATAAGTTTAGTAGTAAAAAATGACTATCGTCTTTTAATAAGGATTTGCAAGCTTCTAGAATAGGGAGCAAATGCTCGTCGATGACCCATTTTTCTCCTTCCGGACCGCGTCCGTAGGCAGGCGGATCAAGCAGTATTCCATCGTACTTATGGCCTCTTCGAACTTCTCTAAGTACAAATTTAAGGGCATCTTCCACCATCCAGCGTATGTTGGAAAGATGTGATAATTCCATGTTTTCTTTGGACCAGGTGACTACTTGTTTCACCGCATCGAGATGGGTAACCTCGGCCCCTGCTGCTCGGGCAGCCAGGCTGGCCCCGCCTGTATAAGCAAAAAGATTTAATACTTTACTTCCTGATTTTCTGGATTTTATGGTGTCGTATATGAAGTTCCAGTTGGGCGCCTGCTCCGGAAAAATTCCCACGTGTTTAAAACTTGTCATCGCCAATTTGAGGGTAATGGACTGATCGCCCAGCGGATATTGAACCTGCCATTGACTAGGAATTTTTTTATGCTCTATCCATTTCCCCTTTTCAGGGTTGTCCGGATTTTTTTTAAATTCTGCATGGAGTAACTTTTTCCATTCGTTCTCGTTTAACGAAGTATTCCATACGGCCTGAGGTTCGGGACGCGATAACACAACGGTGCCAAATCGTTCCAGCTTCATGTAGTTACCGGAATCAATAAGTTCGTAATCGGTAAAATTCTGTGGAGTAAGTAGTTGCATACTACGTAAGTACAATTGTTGTTTAGAGGTTACAGACAAGCGATGGACAGAAGAGCGTTAATCAAATTCAGAAAAAGTTTTGTTTTCCGGTACCGTTTCACCCTATTCATCACGGTGTTTCTCTCATTTGTTTTCGGAAGCTCCTACTATTTTATTCACAGCATTCCTTCGAATCCCAAAACTAAGGATATCACTCATATTTACAATACCTGGAAAATACTTAAATCCTACCAAAACGGAAAGTTGGTGATGGATAACAGTAAAAATGATGAACGACGCCTGGTATTATACAAAAACGGAACGTACAAATGGGTGAAAAGTGGAAACGAGTCGGCCATTCTTCCTTTTCAAATATCCAGCGATGGTTCCGAAATTACCTTCGAAAACGGTTCTCCTGAAAACATTCACAAAATATATGAGTTAGGCCCTAATCGACTCCGGTACGGGCAGCGCACGGTGTCTTCTCATTATGAGTTCATTTTGGTGCCTTTCGATTACAAAGAATGATAACACGTATTGAACGTATTTAAAAAAATATCCTTATTCCTGCTTCTTATCGAGGCGGGATTATTTTTTTTGTTCCTCCCAGCCAGGGCCGAGGACACCTTGCGGCTCTCCACCAAGGTACGTTCGGTGCTTCTGGATTCTGCCTATCTGGTGCCTACCGATTCTTCCTTCAGTCCGATTCCCTCTACGAGCAAGTTTTTATACAACCGCGATCCAGAACAAAGCGCTTATGCCCGGGTTTTGATTTATAACCCCTCCGATACTCCCCGGACGCTTATTTTTCTCTCTCATTTTTACGCCCTCGATGAACTCGATTTGCAGGTTCTCTCTGGACAGGAGATCAAATCCTTTGTTTTTCGTGATACTACCAGCATATACCAACGAAGCATTCGCCATAAACACCCCTCCTTTTCCATTCAGCTCCCAGCCTCGTCTTTGTCGGCCTTGCACATCCGGGTAAAAAATGAAAGCGCTTTTGAATATGCCTTTGAATTATTCGATCCGGAAGAGTTTTATTCCGCTTATTTTATTGAATACCTCATTTTTGGCTTGTTTTACGGGTTTTTGCTTTTTGTGGTATTTTATTGCTTCATCAACTTTTTCTTTTTTAAAGACCCACTGGTGTTGGTGTACTTATTTTGCATTGCCTCCCAGGCGGTGCACATGCTCTTTCGCGATGGTAATGGCTTGTATATTTTTCCCGACAGTCCGGAGCATGCCGACCTTATTAAAAATATTTCCCGCACCTTCATGTCGGTGAGTTTGATGCTTTACACCGGTTTGTTTTTAAAAATACCCGTTCGGAACTGGAAGTTTTATGCCTTGCTCGTATTGATGGTCGGCCGCATTGGCTATGGTATTTTTATGTTGGGCGATACCATCAAGTTTACGTTTCATGTGGAATTTCTGATTATCCTCTTTTGTACCTTGCTCGGATTTTTATCCTATAACCGGGTCGATAAGGAAGCGCGCTACCTGGCCATCGGCTTGGGTATTTTGAGTACCGTGTATATGCTGTACTATTTTGCCATCATGGGTTTTATACATATCGATGGCGCTATTGTATTCTGGAGCTTGTACGTGGGCATCGCTTTCGAAAATATTTTCTTTACCCTGGCCATTACCGAGCGTTTTAAACGCATACGGGTAGAACAGTTCAGACAACAACAAATGAACAAAGAGCTGGAACAATTGGTAGACCAACGCACCAAGACCGTGCAATTGCAAAACAACCTGCTGGAAGCTCAATCCAATGAATTGAATTTGTTTCTGTACAGTGCCTCCCATGATTTAAAAGGTCCCCTGAAATCGATAGAAGGATTGTGCAACGTAGCGCTCATGGATCCGGAGGCGGATTTTCCCAAACTGTTTGAAATGATTAAAAGCCGGTTGAAACGCCTGGAACTTAACATTGCAGATTTGAATGCTGTAACCAAACTTAAGTATTACCAGGACGGATTAAAACAATTGGATTTTTATCAATTGCACCAGGAAATTACCGAGCGCTTTGAAAATTACCCTGGTTACCGGGAGATGCTTATCAAGCTGCAAGTAAAGTCGTATAAGTCGTATCGCCTGGATGCGTTTGCCTTTCGTTGCATCTATCAAAACATTGTAGAAAATGCCATCAAATACAGAGATACCTCCAAACGCTCATTTTTATTTATTCAAATTGAAGAGAAAAACGGGATGCTAACCATAAATTTTGAAGACAATGGAAAAGGAATTGCCAAAGATCACCTGAGCAAAATATTCAACATGTTTTATCGCGCCAGCGAAGAAAGCCGCGAAGACACAGGATTGGGATTGTACATTGTAAAACTGGCCGCCGAAAAAATGGGTGGCTCCATTCATGTGAGCAGCACCCTGGCAGAAGGCACTGTTTTTACCTTGCGCATTCCCGCAACGCCCTAACTACTTACTCTTAACGCCTTCTCAAGACTCCTGCCCCTTCTTCCTCCAACTCAAGACTTCAACGCTTACTCCAACGCTCTCTCCCCAAGCCTTGCTCAGAGAACAGCAAGCCTGAAATGTGAAGGTTTCCCTTACCCCTAATGGCTCCATATGCATTCTTCTTTGGAAAAGCGAAAAAAATTAAGGACTTCAGAAGGAATCGAACACGAAGAAATTTTATTCCAAGCCCATGATTTTTTAGGAGGTAATAGATTCATAAGCTTTCTTTTTTCTGCGTGTTATGTTGGGCGTGTCCCTTGTGTCACTGCGGGCCGGGCTATCGCTGCAAGCCATGGTGGTGGCGCTACTGGCGCCACCACCATGGGCTTTACGCTCTATCCCTCACGCAAAACCCACCAGGTAGAGTAAACCGAATTTCTCAGTAAAAATCCATGTATGGAAAAGGTGAAAAAAGTAAAGGGCTTCAGATGGCATCGAATGCTTAGAAATTTTGTTCGAAGCCGATGATTTTTTTGCGCCGGCATTGCCAGCCACAGATAATAGAACCATACGCTTTCACACACACACACTCTCTCTCTCTCTCTCTCTCTCTCTCTCTCTTGCGCGGTTTAACCCTAATTTTTCAATAGAAATTCTTCTATTGAAAAACGACTACTAAAATCAAGGGCTTGATAAGGAATCGAATAAAAGAAATTCTTTTCTAAGCCCATGATTTT
>JALONM010000026.1 GCA_025454925.1 Cytophagaceae bacterium | reverse complement strand
GTTTCTCTATGATGTTCTTAAATCAAATTCTTTAGATCAACTCGTATTGACCTTATCCATCATTGTGAATCAATGATACCATGTTGCCTCCAGTCTAGTTACAAAACGAAAATAGCCAAAGGTTTCCCTTCCGGTTATTCCAATTAGATGAACCTATACCGCTCTATACTTTGAAATCAACATCCACGTGTAAGTGAAATTATTTTTATGGTAATGTTACAAGGCATTGATTACAAGGTTTCTGGGGCGTTATAGTTTTCTAATTTCTCCATTTCATGAGGGCTAAGTTCCAGTAATTGGTTCGCCTTTAGCTTCAGTGCGTGTACAAAATGACAAAAGCCGCCACAAGCGGCTTTTTTTGTTTTCCTGCAGTCTGGAGTTTGAGTGCGGAGTTTGCCCGCACTCAAGACCCTCTCCTCTCTCAAGACCCAAACTCCAACTTTTTACTGGTGATATCTAAATCTTCATTTGATAAAATTGTTGCCAATCAATTAAAGCGAGCGGCACTGAGCATTCCCATAAATATTGCAGAAGGCTTTGGCCGCAATACTAAAACGGATCAGAAAAACTTTTACGTAAGCGAAAGAGGATCGGTATTTGAATGTGTATCTATATTGGATATACTTTTTTCTGAGAAATTAATCTCGATCGATCAGAAAGAATATTTCTATAAACAAGCAAAAGAGCTTTCCCAAATGCTTTTTGCAATGATACAACGTTTGGAAGCGGCAAACCAGCTAAAGCCTAATTAGGCAATAGTGACGTTAAAATTTCAAATCAACATCCGCGTGTTGATTGCATAATTGGAAGTCGGTCATTTTGAACACAATAAAATTAAACCAAATTTATTCTTCGTTGATTATTTTCACTTGCCCTTTCTCGAACTTCACAAGTATATTATACATTATAACTGAAATCAGTTTTAAAATCGACAACTAATCATCGTTATGGATCTAGTTTAGCTTTAGGTGGCTCTTCATCGAAGTGACTTAATGTAAAAGAATGATGTTCAAGCAAATGAGTTCATAAAAAGAAATCGAACCTTCATTTTCAGCTGGGTTTTCAGCTTGATGAGTAATCATTATAGATAGAACACTAAAAAAGATTTGATATATTGCAGTATTGTTTTTAGGGCTATTTTTCCAAAGTCTCACCATATGAAAAGTTTATTTTCATTTCTACTTAAAACCAAGTCATTCGTCACTACTTTGTCTTTATTGTATGGTATTGTTTTGGCGCAGACACCTGGCATGCTTGATCCTGATTTTGCTGATGCTGGAATAAATCGCCAAGCATACGCTAATGCGACTTGCATTGGACCGGATGGGAAAATCATTTCTGGTAGTTACCATAAATTGTACAGAGTAGATAGCGATGGAAATTTTGATCTATCTTTTGGTGTTGAAGGGGTGGTAACCTTGGCAGAAATATCAGAGATAGTGTATATTGATATAAATGCTTCTGGTAAAATTGCAGTAAGAACAAGAACATATAAATCGACAAGTGAATATAATGGGAAAACTCAACTTGATATTTATATACTGAATCCTGATGGCAGTCTAGATGCTGGCTTTAATGGTACTGGTCGCATCACAATGATAACGGATGGTTATTATAACTTTTTGAACGGAGCATACAGTGTACAAATTGATGATAACAACAATATTTATTTTTATCATTCGGGTAAAATTTATTGCCTCAACAGCACAGGAAATTATAATGAATCTTTTGGAACCTCAGGTAGTATTGATTGCTCACATGAAATAATAAGCCTCAAATTACATAATAATATATTATATACCAGTTCTCGTGTATATCACAATCAGGACGCTAGTATTGAATATAATTTTTATAGTGCTGCATCTGGAATGCTCGTTGACACAATGGGAAACTCTGGGACAACTTCAGTTGAGGGTTCGGTAAATAATACAGTAAACTCAAATCATATTGCTTTTTTAAAGATGGTAAATTTATTTCCTTCATAGAAAAAAATTCAATTTTAAACGATGACTCCTATTTAATTCGATTTAATAATAACGGTACCTTGGATACAGAATTCGGAGTGAATGGATTCATTCCTATCCTTCAACATATGAATTATGATTCTTTAATCAGCATTCATGTTGATTCTATGCAAAAAGTAATTGTTCAATCTGCATATTACGAAGTGTTTAGAAGTATTATTAAGTTGTCACGCTTCAATACATCTGGAACCCCTGATGTTAGTTTTGGTGAGAACGGAGAAGTTGAATTTAGCGGTAGATCAAGCAATTATATTACTAGTGATTCGGATGGAAATATTCTTTTGGAACTTGATGGCCTAGCCCGAATCATTGGATATAACATTGCTAGCACAAAATCGGCAACCAATTACTCTGCGTTCAGTATCTATCCCAATCCATCTTCAGGTTTTGTAACAGTAAAGAATTCAACCTCGGATAGAATTACTTCTCAAATACTATATGATGCTTATGGGAATTTCATAAAGGTATTGGACATCAATTCCACTGTCTCGTTAGACCAGCCGCCGGGAATTTACTTTATTTCTATAGTTTCCGAAAATAAAACCATTACGATTCCTTTGGTATTAACAGAGTAGAAATTATCAGAAAGGGCGTCATAATGTCGAGATCTAGTTGAGTTCCCCTCACTCCCCAACTCTAACTATTTCTGTTGTAGGAACAGTCCTGATCTTTATTAGGGCTTACAGAAAAACCCTTGGTGGTTCTTAATGCTATGCTTCCATCCTCTATCAATTCCTGTCTGACCATCGTTCTCCTTCCTGCGTGTTGTTTCTCTTTAAAAAAAAACGGGTTTACCTGCATCGTCCTAGGTCTTCCTATCGTATTTTAGCTGGTAACATTGGCAAATTATCGCGCATGCATCAACACGGAAACCTGCCTACCGACTTACTAAAAGACAAGGTCAGGAATTATTTTACAAAGCGGTTTGAGTTCACCGGCGAGGAACTGGACGCTATCTTGGATAGTTCGGAATTTAAGGAACATCCTAAAGGAACGTTGCTGCAACAACCAGGCGATGTATTTCGGCAAAGTTACCTTGTATTGCAAGGCTGCCTGCGACAATACCTAAGCACCGACGGCAACCTGCGTACTTTACATTTCTTTACCGAGGAGCAATGGGTGTTGTCTATGGAGACAGGGGCAGCCACTTCTTTTCTGGTGTGCGAAGAAGATTGTGTACTCCTCAGCGGTGATGCCTCCAAAGAGCTGTCTTTGTCTGAGCGCTTTCCAAGGATAGGCAAGTATGCCCGTCAGATTGTTGAAGAGGAATTTTTCTCCCAACAGAAAGAGTACCAGCGACATTTGAGTGCAGGACCTGAAGAGCGTTACGTATATCTGATAGAACATCGGCCAGATCTGTTGCAACGCCTGCCTCAACACCTAATCGCCAGTTACCTGGGCATACAACCCGAGTCGCTCAGTCGCATTCGCAAGCGTATGGCGGGTAAGTAAATCAAAACGGCATGAAAAAAAACACCCATCCAGTCGACACAAAGGCATTGCTAAGCGAATTGACAATGCGGTTGAAAACTGCTTTTGATCCTTTTTTTAATGCGCCCATAGAGACCTGGCAGGACTTTGCTGCCGCAGGCAGCGTAATAACCGTTTCCAAAAACACTGTGTTGAAGGAAGCTGGCACCCGGGAAAAATATTTTTATTTTATTCTTGAAGGCAGCGCTGCCATTCTGCTGGAGAAAGAAGATCAGTTAGTGTGTCTGGATTTGGTGATGGAAAACAGTTTTTTCGCCGATTATATGTCCTTGTTGCAAGGCGCACCCAGTCCGCTCCAGACGAGGTGCATCGAAGCCAGCCGATTACTGCGCATGAGCAGAGAAGAGTATATGCAGTTGGGGAGCACCGAAATGGGTATGATACTGACGCGGGCGGCCGCAGAATCTTCTTACATGGCTAAGCAACAACAGCAAATCGATTTACTCACCAAAACCGCCGAGCAGCGCTACCTGGAACTCTTGCAGTTTCAGCCTGCACTCATCCAGCGCATACCGCAGAAATGGTTAGCGTCCTTCCTGGGCGTTACACCGCAGAGCCTTAGCCGCATGCGACGGCAGCTTGCGGAGTAAAAACCCGAAAACTGCTGTGGCAATTACTTTCGCACTTATTCCTTTTTGCCATCGGCAAAATCGTACAAATGCTGAAATGAAAGCCGGTCGTTGAGTGAAGAAGAGTAATGTATCTTGCGGATAATAAGATTTTCGTCCAACAAAAATTCGGCAGGCATCGTGCTAAACGATTCTCCGCTTGCCATTAAGTGCATGGGAACCCCTACCTGGCTGGCCTTGATGGCAGTTTGAATAAACGAGGTAAGATGACTCGCCGTAGATTTCAGCACCGATTGTTCAATACCATACGTAGTATACATCACCCGTTCAGGATCCGCGATCAATGGGATGGGCGATACCTCTTTGTGAAAGATGCTCTGTAGCAATAACTTTTCTGTAGACTCAAAAAAGAAAATCATATCCAGGTTTTTGGCCTTTAATTCCTCGTAGCGTTTCGTGAGAGCATGTACTCGAAGGTTACAGAATGGGCATCCGGCATGGCGAAAAAAGCCTATAAAAACCTTTCTCCCTTGATACAGATTTAAATTGATTTGGCGGTCGTAAATGTCCTTGAGTTGAAATGTGGGAGCACTTACGTTTACTTGAATGGTCTTCCCTTTCATATCCTTCTTCCCTTTTTAATTCTGACTATATCTACGGAAAGAAGTACTGGTCTGGATTTTGGGAAGCGCTATTTTTTTTTAGAGATGGGAAAATTATTTCATCATCCATTTTTTCCACCAGAATTGGAAACAAATAAGCCCCCAGGCTTGTTCCTGGTCATAGTTTCCGCCGCCTAAGATTTTCTTTTTCAGTTGGGCCATTTTTTCACTATTAAAAATTCCCTGTTCTTTTAAAAAATCCGGATGGAAGAGATTTTTTTCAATTTCATTTCTGAATTCACGCTGGTAAAATGCTTGCAAAGGTACATCAAAGCCGTGCTTAGGCCGTTGGAAAAGCGCAGGAGGCAAAAGCTCTCTGGCAATGTCGCGAAGTATTTTCTTTCTGCCTTTGCTGTCAATTTTAGCGGCATCGGGCAACTGAAAGGCAAATTCAACCAAGCGGTGATCGAGGAAGGGCTCCCGTACTTCCAGGCTGCAGGCCATCGACATCATGTCGGATTTTACCAACATATCATCCGGCAATACCAAATGCATATCGTTGTACAGGATATCCGACAGCGACCCCTTTTCGCGAATAAAACGTGTTAAAAAATCCTTGCGTTTGTCGAATTGCTGCAACAGGTGGTTTTGCTGCAACGAGTTCGATAGCAATTGCCAGGCGCTTTTATCAGAGCTTAGGGCAGTCCAGTGCCAGTAGCGTTCTTTCGCTGACAGTCGATAGCCTTCGGCATAGCGGTTTAGTTGCCGCACTTTATTTCCGAAAGCCGAATGACGATTGGCTGGGAGGTATTGCAAAAGAGGTTGCGCCAAACGTACCAGGCTATTAAACGCAATTTCATTCCTTGCTTTTACTTCGGCAGCATGCCGGTTGTATCCACCAAGCAATTCATCCGCTCCATCACCCGAAAGCGCCACCTTTACATGCTTGGAAGTATGTTTGCTCAATATGTAAAACGGAATGGCCGAAGGGTCAGCAAAGGGTTCATCCAGGTAATTCAGCACATGGTATACCTCTTCAAAAATATCGCGCGTGCGCACTTCAAAAACCGTATGGTGGGTATTGTATTTTTTTGCCACCATGGCCGCGTAGGCACTTTCGTCAAAAAACGGTTCATCGGGAAAGCCGATGGTGAAGGTATTGAGGTGCTTGGTATGCCGCGAGGCTAGGGCCACCAATACCGAGGAGTCAATGCCACCACTCAGGAAAGCTCCCAGTGGTACATCCGCTATCAACCTGCGTTGAATACTGTCTTCCAGTAATTCCTGAAAGGCAGTTTTTAGTTTGCCATAATCGTGTTGGTGTATTTCCGGACTGCTATTGGGGCGGGGCAATTGGTAGTATGCTTGCTCTTCCACTTTTTTTCTTCGAACCAGCAGCATACTTCCGGGATTTAATTTTTTTACTCCCTCTACCATGCCTTCCGGATGAGGCACATAGTTGAGTTGTAAATATAAATACAAGGAATTCCGGTTGAGCTTGCGCGGAATGTTGTACGCATACAAGGATTTTAGTTCCGAAGCAAAAACCAGCTTGTCGTCGTCTTGATAATAGTACAAGGGTTTTACCCCAAAGCGATCGCGGACAATAAGCAATTCATCCTTCTTACGATCATAAAAAGCGAACGCAAAAAAACCAATTAATTTTTGTATGCCCGAAGTGCCTTCGCGGATTAGGATCTCCATCAGCACTTCGGTATCCGAAGTGGTTTTGAACACATGCCCACGTTGCTCGAGTTGCGCTTTTAATTCCCTGTAATTAAAAATTTCTCCATTAAACACCAGCACGTACCGGCCGGTATCGTCTTTAAAAGGTTGGTTGGCGGCACTGGAGGTATCAATGATGGAAAGCCTGCGGTGCCCCAGTCCTACGAAATCATGCAGGAAATAGCCACGTGCGTCCGGACCTCGCTGGGCCATGCTGTCGATGGCCTTGGCAAGATTTACCATGTAAAAACTTCCAACTTCGTTGTGGGCAAATATTCCCGTAATTCCGCACATGCTGTGTTTGTTTAAACTTTATTCCAACCCGTTTTGGCGTTCTCAATGGTCCATTGGTCAAAGGTATCCATGAGTTCTTTTTCAGTAAGGGCCGTTTTTATTTCCTGCTCCAACATTTCCTTGCGGTTGGCGCTGAAGTCGGTAAATAAAATTACATAGGGAGGATATTGACCCGAATCTTCTTTGTTCGTTTTCCAGGCAACAAATTTCCGAACAGCTTTGGCGCCTTTTGTAATTTTTACATATACCTCTCGCCGCAGCACTTCGCTTTTGCCCAGGTTAGCGGTTTTCTCTTCTGTTGAAATTTCTACCTCACGTGTAATCTGAGACCTTCCCGCATCGTCCTGGTTCGCCGACTTATCTTCCCGCAAGCTTTCAAAATTCGGACTAATCAAGCTCACCCAGGCATTCAGCGATACAGGGGTGTAGCCCTGGGGCGAAGCATACCGGAGTTCCATTTTCCGAACTGTTTTACCCGAAAATTCCGACACCATATCCAAACAGGAAATTTCCATCACTACTTCCGGACGTATCATTTGAAAGGCAATCGATCCTTCAGCAATTTCAATGTACTCCGATTCCACATGCATAGTAGCAAAGCGCGCCAGCAACTTCACACGCATTTCCTCGCTAAAGCCACCGCCTACTTTTCCAAGTACCTGCCAGGTGTCTTCGCTGTTGCGCACGCCTACCAGCACATCACGCAGCATTCCTGCGCGGTGATCTTCCCCTTCTGTATAGCCTAGCACCACCACATCCAGGTGATGTTTGGTTTTAATTTTGGCCGTAAAACCATCCGAGCGCACGACAATGCCTTCGGCACCTTTTTCCTCTACCAGCTCGTTGTACCATTTTACAATTTCCGGAGCTTCTTTTACCGGATGCTGAGGCACCGGCGCCAACAGTTTGGAAGCAGAGAATAACGCTTTTATTTTTTCCAGTGTTGTTTGTGTATCCGCCTGGTAAGGCTTCGCATCTTCTTCAATGATATCGAAAGGGGCAAAGCGCAACTGCTCGCTGTTCTCACTTAAGGCAGAGCTTACCTCATAGCTGCGCATCCGCTGTTTTCCATTGTCGGCATACAACTCACCCGCCACCAGCAGATTTTTTCCCGCCAGCACATTCGCCGCTTCTTTCAATAGCAGCGTTGCCTCCAGTTTTTTTCCATTCCGGCTGTACAGCGCGGCCTGGCCATTGGCTACGTGCAACGCTGCAAAATGCCCGTCTATTTTTTCGGATACCCAATAGTTTCCCGATTCCCGAATACGCATCGTAATAAATTCCTTCGTTAGCGGAATATAGCGCGATGCCACTTTGTTCTTATAATAGATTACCTGATTCATGTACGTACGATCAATCGTTGGGAAGCGCTTTTAATTCCAGGTTCGAGAGGTGCATTACCAGCAAGTAGCGATCCTCTTCAATTTTGCCTTCCAGAAAGGCTCGGTAAGGTTTTCCTCCGTCGTCAAATACCAGGGGCTCATTTCCTTTGGCGCCCGCGCCCATCAGCAGCATGCTGTCTTTTTCATGCAACTCCTTGGCGATGCCAAACAAAAAATCAAAACTTAAGCCATCGGTATGCCGCAACTGATATTTGCGGGTAAAAATAAACTTGTTGAATATTTCTTTCTTAGGAAAATACTTGGCACCCTTTACCGGAAAGGTAGATTCCTTTACATTGGCTACCAAATGCTTGGGCTTTCGCTCCTCTATCAATTCGCCTTTGGGAGAATATACCCATTCTTTTTTTTCAACGCGATGCACCACCTCCAGGTCACTGTTGATGTACACCTTGTTTACGGTGCCCGCATATTTGCCTACCAGCTCCAGGTCAATCTCCGGATCGCCCTCGATAAGCGCCTCCGCCAATGCAGCCGTGTCGCCTTCTACAGCGCTCAACAGCTGCGACAAACTTTTTCCGGTTTTAATTAACTTCTGCGTTTTCGTTTCTTCTCCATGCTCGGATATAAAACGAATTTTCTTTTTTTCCGCCGGACTGAAATACAATACCTCCGTATTCCTGTTCTTACTATCGGCTATATCTATGCCACGCATGGTAATTTTTTTTTAAATTAAAGTAAACTGAAATCCAACAGGTCATCTTCCTCCTGCTCATCCAGGCTCAGGTCCGGAGCCTGTAGTTGTAAGCCCAGCATTTCAAAGCGCACACATTTTCCGGTTACCATAAAAATCGCCTGGTCGTTGGCAACCAAAAAGGCATCGTCGCTTTCATATCCTGCACGATAGTTGTATTTAAATCGATACAGCTTGCCGCTTTTTAATTCCTGTTGTAAATGTTCAGAAGTTTCGGATACGTGCAGTTGATAAACCGTTTTTACGTTCATCGATAAATACTCCTCTATGGTGGAAGCTTCCAGTTGCACCGCTTGTTCAAAGACCGAAGGGTGCAAGGCCATTTCTTTCCCTTCTTCGTCAACGGCTTTCAGCGAAGCCCGGCTTACTTCCTGGCCACTCTCCGTCATTACCTTCAGGGCAAAACTTCCTGCCGGCAAAATGGTGCGCCCATCCTCCAACAAATTTGCCACCTGGCATAGTTTCCCCTTCGAATCGTATACCTTGGTTTCAGTCCAACCATAAACCTTTTCACGGTCAACTTTTTCTATCTCCGCAGAAAACGAAAAGGTACCGCTTTTAAACTCAATGGATTTTGCCATGTTTTACTATTTGGCAAAAATTACGAGTAATTCGTTAAAAATGAAAATAATAAATCTCAGGTTACTATTATTTTGGGCGGCTTATCCTGCTATCGCTGCAAGGCCGCGGCGCCTGCAGCGCCACGGGCTTTCCGCTCTATCAGGGCCGCGAAAACAGTCAGGCATTTCATTTCCTTGCCCGTACATCAACCGTTTCTGTAAAGAAAGGCCACATTAGTAAACGATTATTTTTACCTGTTTCCAGGCCTCACGGTTTCTTCCTTGCGCCACATACATCCCAGGCGCCAATCCATGCGGAAGCGCAGCACTGCCGCCCGATAGTGCCGATACGATTTTGCCTTGCACATCCATTACCGTGATTTCCGTTTCAGCAAGTTCTTCGTTTCCAAATAGGAGTTGAGCGATAGAAATTGTTTCCGTGCTTGCAACGGCCACGCCAGGGGTGCTACCCAGCGAAAGCGGACACAATTCCGAGAATGAGATTTTGTCTAGCGCAAAATCATTTCCGAATCCAGCCAGGTTTAAATCATAAACAGAAATTAATATATAGGATTCATTTCCTGAGTACCAAAACGTACCAAACGGTACCCAGGCATGTGATTCAGATGGTGCTTCGAACGTGTAAATGGGTGCATTATTGATTTGAATCTGAAGTTGGGCAGGATTAACCGGATACAGGCTCATCACCATTCCTTCCAGATAATAAAATCGATGTTGTTTTACAGAAACCACCTGGGCGAACACTATAAAAGGATGATTATCCTTATAAATAGAAGAACCGTTGACAGCTAAAAAATTTCCCCCATCCGGGGCAGAACCATAGAGTATGCTGTGGTAATCCGAAACTTCTTTGGTACACACCATATAGCCACCTCTCAAGCAATCGCTCGATGGACATGGAGCTGCGGGGGTAGCATAGTCGGTATAAAATCCATTGATCCCTAGATCAAACTCAGGATTAAAAAATAAATTCGAGGGGTTGCATTGACCTATTAATGAAAATGAATTGAGCAACAACGCACTACACACGACTGTTGCCATTGCACAGCGTAACATTTTTGTTTGGGTTTACTTTCTTGTATTTAGATCAGAAAGTCCATCAAAAGGTTACACGTTGCGTAATTTTTTTTTTGTAACCGGATTGGATCCTAGGAAAAAATAAGCGAGAAGATGATTTCAGGGTTCGGTTGGGCTTTGCCGCTACCCTGACACACAAATCGAGGGCTTTGAATGCAAACAGGCAATGATCCGATCCTTCAAGAGCCTAAGAATGGAGCAGTCGTTTCTCAATACAATAATTTTCAGTCGGTAGGCTTGGGTAAAAAAACTCAAGGGATTTACTCCACGGATAAACAACTTGAGCTAATGAAATGTATTCGTTGATTCATTCAACCGGCCATGGATCGAAGATTCATGGCCGGTTTCCAGACCTAGAAAATCAGGGGATTCGCAAACAAGATATTTTTTTCGAAGCCCCTGGTTGTATGTGTCATTTTTCCACAGAAGAATTTCTACGGAGAAATGGGGTTAATCCGAGGTGCCACTTATCGTACAACGGAAACCGGCACCACGCGAATGCCATCGCTGCCCGCAATTTTCAAGAAATAATGTCCTGGTGCCAAGGATTGTAATGAAATTTCCGATGTGCTTTTATTCCATTCAATTTGTTTCATCCAAATGCCTCTGGCATCTAACAAATCGATGTTGTAAGGGATCGTGCCATCATCCTTCATCGACAGATGAAAAATGCCATCGGCACTAGGATTGGGATATACCATATCGGAGGAATACTCCTCAGGAGTTACTTCATAACCTTCGCGCGCACAGCTGCTCAGTGCTTTGCAATATTTTACGAAGTAAGGAGCTTGGGCAATCTTTACACCGGCGCATATTTCTCCGTTTGTATAGTACTGACTAGTCACTACTACGCAACTGTTTCCGCTGGCAGAAGGTGTTACGCGCTGCGAGGATCCGCTAAACCACCAGGAAACACCTTTGGCGCTGCTCATGACAGCAGAAGATAATTCAAAACTTAGGGTTTGGTTTGGCCTGGCACACGATGGCCCCAGAATAGGGGAACTTGGTGTAGTTACTTGTACACTCCATTCCGCCGAGTTGGTAATACGTCCACATGCTTCGTAGGCACGTGCCTGGAATGTATAGGTGCCAGCGCTAAGGTTAGTAACATTGGCTTGGTAAGGACTTGCGGTTTGTACTTCTATCAGTGTGCTGCCATTGTAAAATTCTACTTTCGAAATTGTCAGGCCACCCGAAATGCTAGCTACCAGGGTAAGACTTTGTCCGGTTTGCAAACTGCTTTGTCCGTTGCTGCTTGCTATGCGCACCAGAGGTGCCGCAGCGGCAGCGCAAGGATCTGCAGGGTTTTCTACCACCACGGTGCGGAATGCCATGGCTGTATCTCCGCGGGTATCTTTGGCAATGGCTTTCAATACATACGTTCCGGCAGCAAGGTTCTGTAATGCACTCTCGGTACCGTTGGTGTTAAATTCATGAGGTGCCACCAGGTCTTCTCGGATAAAGGTATTGTTGAGATAAAGGGCCACAGTGGCTCTATCGCCTGCATCCACATCGGAGGCTGCTACCACAACACCCAGTGAGGCCGGAGCGGTTAAACGGGTATTCGCCGCCGGACTGCTAAAGGATATTACCGGTGGATGGTTGGTGGAAATGGCAACTACGGTTACTTGCACAGTTTCGGAACTAGAGCTTGCGCCGCAATGATCAGTAGCCTTGGCTGAAATGATGTGTGTGCCAGCCGACAGCGCGTTGGTGGTAAATTCATACGGTGCAACAAGATCAGAAGCTATCAAGGTATTGCCATCAAAAAATTCTACTTTACTAATAGAGCCATTGTCACTGGCGCTAGCGGCCAAGGTAATGCTGTTGCCTTCGCTGATGCTGGCACTAGCAGGGTTGTTCAAACGAATGCTTGGGGCTGTGTTTCCAGCACATGGGTCGTTTGCATTTTCCACAATAATTGTCCGGAATGCCATAGCTGTATCTCCGTGGGTATCTTTGGCTATGGCTTTCAATACATACGATCCGGCAGCAAGGTTTTGCAATGCACTTTCGGTGCCGCTGGTATTGAATTCATGAGGTGCCACCAGGTCTTCGCGGATAAAGGTATTATTGAGGTAAAGGGCCACCGTAGCGCGATCGCCAGCATCCGGATCCGATGCTGCTACTATTACACCCAAAGATGCAGGGGCCGTCAACCGGGCATTGGCCGCCGGACTGCTGAATGCAACTACCGGTGGTGTATTGATGCGCATTCCTTGTACGGTATACGATAAGGCATTGGAAATTTTTATGCCTCCACAATTATCGGTTGCCTTCGCTGTAATGCTGTGCGAACCCACTGCCAACGAACTGGTAGCAAAGGTATAGGGAGCGCTTAGATCGGTTCCCAATAAGGTGGTACCATCGAAAAATTCTACTTTACTAATGGTGCCGTTGTCGCTGGCATTGGCGGTAAAGGTAAGTGAGGTGCCTTGCTGCAGATTGCCAGTTGCGAGGTTGCTGCTTAGTGTTACAGTAGGAAGAGGATTGTTGTCGCAGGGATTGGTGCTGCTGCGTGGATTGATCGTAGCGCCTGTTACGAAGATCATGCCATCGCGGCTTGGTATGGAATTGCCTACATACATGCCCCAACGAAAACTGGTGTTCTCCGTGGGTCTGCTAAAACTGCCGGTGCCTACCAAGGAACCATTCATGTATACTTCATAATGTAATCCATTGTCGCGCACGCGCAGGTTAAAGCTCTTTCCTGCCATATTGGTAGCAATGGTTTTATTGGTACCATGACGAGGTTGATAGGTAATGGTGCCGTTCTCGCTGAGGGTGATCATAACCGACCAATCGTTTACTGGATTTTTTGCCTGGAAGATGGCACATCCAATCGGCTTCACAATCGTGTAAGTACCTACCCATTCCTGCCATCCATCGCCGTAATTCCAGCTATGTTGACTGAAGGATTCAATTCTGGCAGCATTCTCACGATCGTTGCGCACGTTGTATTCTCCTTTGAATAACCGGAATACTTGTGTATTGCCATCCTCCTGGTACCAGCGACTCCATTTCGCAAAGTCGTTGCGTGGCACCACGCTATTACCCACCGTGTGTATGTTGATGGCTTTTACAAATGGCCAGTTGCCATAAGGGCCTTGTTCCACAACGGCATTGTTTACATCAATGGTTGAGCCTCGGATGCCTGCGGTTGAGTTGGTTCCCCTGGGAATCATACCGTTTCTGATAATAGTCTCCCAACTTAGGTCAGTGCCAGACTGCGTATATAAACTTTGCGCACTCAACTGGGCAGCGCAGGCAAATAATCCCAGGCAGATAATCTTTTTTATAAGTGATAAACATTTTTTCATAGAGTGTTGGGTTAAGTTTTATTGAACTATCCTCCTAACACCTATTATTTTGCGGGCGTAAACACCTTGGTTAAACTTTTGTATAAACTCATGGGCTTTGAAAAGCATTCCTTCTGTTCGATTCGTTCTGAAGCCCTTGGGTTAGTTGCCGTTTCTCCAAAGAAATTTTACTATGGAGAAATTCCATTTAAAACAGGGCTGGTTTTGCGTGAGGGATAGAGTGTAAAGCCCATGGTGGTGGCGCTACAGGCGCCACCACCATGGCTTGCAGCGATAGCCCGGCCCGAGTGGCGTGGCGCCTATGGCGCCAACACGAAGGGACACGCCCAAAAAAAAGTATTGAATCGGAATACTTAGGGTAGACAAGGTAGTAGCAGGAGATGTGGCTGCATGACTGACCGTTGGTAAATCTTAGACTTCGACTTCAACAAAAATGTAACCCTAATTTGTCAATAGAAATTCTTCTATTGACAAACGACTGATAAAATCAAGGGCTTGAGAAGGAATCGACTAAAAGAAATTCTTTTCTAAGCCTCTGATTTTCTAAGTCTGGATTACCGGCCATGGATCTGCGATCCATGAGCTTTCTCCATAGTGCGCTTCGCTTCTATAGAGAAATGCCGGTTAAAAAAATGCCATCATCGTACCCATGAGCAGGAATACCAGAGGTGACATTTTGGTGTGATCGAAAAAATAAAAACGGTAGCGAAGTTTTAAATGAACGTGTCGGACAAATTGCTGCATGGTTCCGTTCCACACAGAGATAGGAATTCTATGCGCGACATACGTCAGCGGATCGACATGCATCTCCGGTTAGGATTATAAAAAATTATTTTCCAAATCGTACAAAGTCCTTCAAATAGAAAGGTTCAAAATACGCCACATCTTCAAAAATTTGTTCTTTACATTTTTCTGCAGCTAATGCTCCAATCCATTTGGCACTGGGCACTACAGAATCGAGAAAGAAGATGTTTTTTCTGTCAGAAAAAACCTCCTTGCATTTGGCAGCACCATTGCCAAATAAGAGCACATCGCCGTCCAGTTCCGAGAAGGTTTTATCGTCCACTACACAAGCATGTGTGGGTTTCAGGCAGGCAAGCGAAAAGTCGAAAACGGAGGTATACACTTCCATGCGTCTTGCATCGATCATGGGTGCAAGCAGGCAAGATTTCCACTGATGTTGTCTTGCACCATAAGCCATGGCCTCGAGTGTGTCGATGGCAATTAAAGGTTTTTCCAGGGCAAAGCATAAGCCTTTGGCGGAAGAAACACCAATGCGTAGACCCGTGTAGGAGCCAGGACCTTTGGAAACAGCTACGGCATCGATCATGGAAAGCGAAATGCCTGAATTGGCGCAGCATTCACCAATAAGATGCGTAAGAAAGCGGGCATGTGCTTTTTCTGCGTGTAATTCCGTATGCGCCAATAGGTGAGCGTCTTGGTGCAAGGCTACTGAGCAAACGGAGGTGGAGGTTTCAATACTAAGAAGTAAGGCCATGACTTAAACTAATTCGGATATTTTTCGGATCATCACAAGGGCAAGTACTGCCACATAAATATAACTGATGGTAGCCGGCGCAAGCCGCCGGGAAAGGCTTACACCATAGGGCGAGCCTATTACTACCCCCAACGCCAAAAAGAGACTTACCGGCAGAACCACATATCCCAGAGAGCTGACAGCGCCTTGGGGCGCTTGGGATTGAAATAAATTTTGAATGACTATAAGACCCGCACTCAACAATATGGCTCCTGAGGAAACCGAAGAGGCTCGTTTGATATCTATTTTTAGTATCGTATTGAGAATCGGAATGATGACAATACCACCCCCTAAACCAGAGAGGGCTGCCATGAATCCGCTGAGTAGGCCTGTGCCCATCAATTTCCAGGAATTTATTTCGTCGAAGTCCGAATGGCCCTCTTTTCGTGCGCTTTTTAATGTGTACACCGCCGAAAAGAAGAGTAAACTTATCACGACCACGTTGAAAGCGGCTTTAGAATAGAAGGGGCGTAGTACCAGGTAATAATTCGTGATGAAGGAACTGAGTATTGCGCTCAGGCCGATCAGCAATACCGGGCGAAGGAAAAAGAAGTTTTTTTTCCAAAGCGAATACACCGCCGCGCCCGATGCGAAGAAAATAGCCGTGAAGGAATTTGCGATGGTGAACTGTGCCATATGACTTTCCGGAAAGTGAAGGCTTGCTAAGATGCTGGGAAGTACGAAAACATACAGTGTTCCACCGCCTATTCCAATCAACCCAGCAATTAATCCCCCCGTCAGACCGACCAGCGCTAATACGAAAAACAACTCGATAGGTTGCATTTTATCGCCTCAAAATTAAACTTTTACAAATGAAAAAAATCCTTATTTTTGGTTAATCCAAGGATAGTTTCAAAGTTGAAAGATAGCAAACATATTGATCCGGACTTCCTCTTAGAGGTAAGAAATCTTACTACTGTTTTTCAAACAGAAGAAGCGGAAGTGAAGGCGGTCGACAATATCAGTTTTAACCTTCGAAGGGGAGAGACGCTGGGGATCGTAGGAGAGTCGGGCTCAGGTAAATCTGTGTCGGCACTTTCCATAATGAAGTTGATTCAACATCCGGGGCGCATTGAGAACGGTAATATCTTTTTTAACTCACCCACCAAAGGAGTAGTAGATTTGCGCCTGCTTTCCGAAAAAGAAATGCTGTTTGAACGGGGCAATGAAATTTCCATGATCTTTCAGGAGCCCATGACTTCGCTCAATCCGGTATTTACCTGCGGCGATCAAGTGGTGGAAACCATTCTGATTCATCGCAAAGTAAGTTCAAAAGAAGCGAAGGAACTGGCGCTTGAATTATTTAAAAAAGTTGAGCTGCCTAGACCTGAACAAATTTTTAACGCATATCCACACGAAATTTCAGGCGGTCAAAAACAACGGGTCATGATTGCCATGGCCATGTGTTGCAATCCATCCTTACTCATTGCCGACGAGCCTACTACGGCACTCGACGTGACGGTGCAATCGAGGATATTGGATTTGATGAGGCAACTGCGCGATGAAAATGATATGTCCATTATTTTCATTACCCACGATTTGGGAGTGGTAGCAGAAATTGCAGATAAAGTGGCGGTAATGTTCCACGGTAAAATCGTTGAACAGGGTTCTGTTTGGGATATATTCTCGAACCCTCAACACCCCTATACCAAAAGCTTATTGGCTTGCAGGCCACGGTTGGATATCAAAATGAAAGTGTTGCCAGTCGTTTCCGATTTTATGGATGTAAACGATCATGGCGTTATTTCCGAAAAGGTAAATCATAAATATGGTTCGGTAGGGGAGGCAATTTTATTGAACTTTACCGACGACGATGAAATCGAAGAACGCAATCAGTTTCTTCTTACCCAACCTCCTCAGTTGGAAGTAAAAAATCTCAAGATGTATTTCCCGATCAACAAAGGCATATTCGGGAGATCCAAAGAATTTGTGAAAGCCGTAGACGATGTTTCGTTTACCGTATATCCAGGCGAAACCGTAGGTTTGGTAGGAGAGTCGGGCTGTGGAAAGACCACTTTGGGCAGGGCTATTTTGCGACTTATAGAACCTACCGATGGACAAATTATTTTTGAAGGAAAAGATATCACGAAATTAAATAAAGATGAACTGAGGAAGATGCGCAAGGACATCCAGATTATCTTCCAGGATCCTTACTCTTCCTTGAACCCCAGGATGACCATTGGAGAGGCAATATTGGAGCCGATGCGCGTCAATAAAATTTTTGATACTGATTTTCACCGGAAAAAATATACCATAGAATTACTAGAACGGGTAAATCTTACCAAGAGACATTTTGAGAGGTATCCCCACGAATTTTCAGGCGGCCAGCGTCAACGCATTTGTATTGCCCGGGCCTTGGCACTCAATCCCAAGTTTATTATTTGTGATGAGTCGGTTTCTGCCCTCGATGTTTCTGTGCAGGCACAGGTGCTGAATTTACTCAATGAGCTAAAGAAAGATTTTAACTTCACGTACATTTTCATCAGCCACGATTTATCCGTAGTGAAATTTATGTCGGATCGCATCATTGTGATGAATAAAGGAAAGATAGAAGAAATTGGATACGCGGCGGAAATTTATGACAATCCTAAAACGGAATATACCTCCCGACTGATCAAATCGATCCCTAAAGGAGATTTGGAGGATATTCGGAAGGCTCAGTTGCAGCGCCATCTAAAAAAGCTTATTAAGAGTCAGCAGTAATAGAGTCGGTTTGGTTGTAGGCAAAACAATACGTACTTTTACAAAAGGGATAACCTTAGGGATTTCAAACTTTAGAAAGGTGCCTTACGAGGTTCGCCTCACCTGCACAACATAAGATGCCTGTCTTTTTATTTATCCATGGTAGATTTTTAGTTAACAGAATGGTGTGCTCCATAGGTTCGGTCCCAAAATACAGAGATTATGAAAAAAGAAAAGCAGAAGGGAAATGAACTCTTACTGGAAAGGTTGTTGAAGTTTTTTAATAACAGTAAGAAAAATGCTTTTTCGGCAAAAGACCTAATTAAGAAATTAGACCTCAAGCGTAAAGATAGCAAAGAAGGATTGGTGCAGGCTCTGCGCGAATTGATCGGTCAAGGGAAAATAATTCAATCAAAAAACGGATTGTTTAAAAGTGCTGCGGGCATGCAGGTGAAAATTCTTACCGGCAGGCTCGATCATGTAAGTCCTCGATTTGCTTATGTAATTCCGGAGAGTGGGGAAGGGGAAGATATCTGGATTGATAATCGTTACCTTAACGGCGCTATCGACGGCGATATTGTGCGGGTTAGTGTGTTCGACAAGCAGAAAAAAATGGGCGTTCACGACGAAGGAGAAGTAATCGAAATCGTTGAACGCAGACGCTTTCAGTTTGTTGGGAAAGTGCAGCTTTCCAAACGTTTTGCCTTTGTAATTCCAGATAGTAAAAAAATCTACTTTGATATTTTTGTGCCTTCCGAAGTCTTGAATGGTGCTCTGGAGAATCAGAAGGTTGTAGTAGAAGTGGAGGAATGGCCTGGCCCCGGCGACCGCAATCCGGTAGGAAAAGTGCTGGAGGTATTGGGGAACGCCGGAGAAAATGAAGTAGAAATGCACGCCATCATGGCCGAATACGGCTTGCCGTTTGAATTTTCGGAAGAGGTGGAACGTGCTGCCGAAAAAATTGACGAAGCGATTACGCCCGAAGAAATCGCCAGCCGCCGCGATTTCAGGAATATTCTCACCTTTACCATTGACCCTTACGATGCCAAGGATTTTGACGATGCCCTGTCTATTCAGTATTTGCCGAACGGAAATGTAGAGATCGGAGTGCACATTGCCGATGTAACTCATTACATAAGACCCAATACCCTTCTTGAAAAAGAAGCCTACCGCCGGGCTACCAGCGTTTACCTGGTGGACCGTTGCATACCAATGCTTCCCGAAAAACTTTCCAATGGATTGTGTTCGCTTCGACCCAAAGAGGAAAAGCTGACCTTTTCGGCTGTATTCGAAATGACTACCGATGGAAAGGTTGTAAAGGATTGGTTTGGTAAAACCATCATCTTTTCCGACCGTCGGTTTACCTACGAAGAGGTGCAGGAAATCCTTGAGGCAGGAACAGGCGAATATTGTAAGGAATTGGTGCTGATGAACGACATCGCAAAGAAAATGCGAACCGATCGTTTCAAAAAGGGATCCATCAGTTTTGAAACTGTTGAGATCAAATTTAAACTGGATGAGAAGGGAAAGCCGTTGGGCGTTTACCCCAAAGTCCGCAAGGATGCTCATAAACTGATAGAAGAGTACATGCTGCTGGCGAACAAGCGCGTGGCTGAATTCGTTTACAACCGGTCAAAATCGGAGACCAAAGACGTGATGGTCTACCGGACTCACGACGATCCGGATCCCCAAAAATTAAGTACCCTGGCGAACTTCTCGGTGCGCTTCGGACATAAAATTAATTTTTTGCAGGAAGGAAAAATTGCCGAAACCTTAAATAAATTGTCGGATGCAGTAGAGGGTAAACCTGAACAAAATGTCATTCAATCCCTGGCCATCCGCTGCATGGCCAAAGCCAAATATACTACCGAAGAAAATGGACATTTTGGTTTGGCTTTCCCACACTATTCGCATTTCACTTCACCCATACGCCGTTATCCAGATATGATGGCCCACCGATTGTTATTCCATTATTTGAACGAAGGGAAATCGGTAGACCGTGAAATGTATGAGAAGAAGTGTGAACATTCTTCGGAAATGGAGAAACTTGCTGCCGAAGCAGAACGTGCTTCCATCAAATACAAGCAGGTGGAATTTATGCAGCACCGCGAAGGCGAAATGGACGGTGTGATTACGGGCATGATTGAAACGGGAATGTTTGTGGAGGTAAGTGAAACCAAATGCGAAGGAATGGTGCGCTTCAGTGAAATGAACGACGACTACTACGAAGTGGATCTAGATAATTACCGGATTGTAGGAAAACGCACACAAAAGGTATATCATTTGGGCGATTTGGTAGTGGTGAAAGTGCGTAAAACCGATCTGGAAAGAAGAACCATCGACCTGGAATTGGTGAAGAAAAAAACAATCCGTATAGACGAACAAAAAAATTAAGCAACATGCAAACGACATTGATGTTGAATGCCGAAAGGGCGGTATCTTTATTACAAGCAGAAATTCCGCATTTGCCCTTGGAGGGAAAACCGGTAGAGTTGTACGAGCCTATCCGTTACATTATGTCTCTGGGAGGCAAACGCATGCGCCCTGTGTTGACGTTGCTTGCGTATCAATTGTTTGATGAAGCAGTAGAACGCGCGGTGGCACCAGCATTGGGTATAGAACTGTTTCATAATTTTACCCTGGTACACGACGACATTATGGACAAGGCGCCTTTGCGAAGAGGCAATCAAACCGTGCATGAGAAATGGAATGAGAACACAGCCATTCTTTCTGGTGATGTAATGATGGTGAAAGCCTACCAACAATTTCTACAGATCGATAAGGAAATTCTGGCGGATGTTTTAGGCCGTTTTAATACTACTGCTTGCGAAGTATGCGAAGGCCAGCAGTTGGATATGAACTTCGAAACACGATCGGATGTAAGCATACCTGAATACCTCGACATGATTCGCCTTAAAACAGCGGTGTTGCTAGGCTTTAGCCTGGAGCTCGGCGCTCGTTTGGCCGGACAGAATGAAACGATTGCGAAAGACCTGTATGAGATGGGTGTTGCAGCCGGAATCGGATTTCAATTGATGGATGATTTGCTTGATGTATATGGCGATCAATCGAAGTTCGGGAAATCGGTGGGCGGTGATATTGTAGCCAATAAAAAAACATTTTTGTTACTTTCTGCTCTGCAACATGCACAAGGTAAAGAGCTCCAAGAACTAAAGTCTTGGATCGAAAACAAGAATGCCAAGCCGGAGGAAAAGGTAAAAGCCGTGCGCGCTCTTTACGATGCATTGAAAGTAAAAGAAATGACGGAAGCAAAGATCGAGGAGTACTTTGAATTGGCACTCAAAAAATTTGCTCTGATTGAAGCACCTCTCATGAAAAAAAGGATTATTAAAGATTTGCTGCTGGGACTCATGCAGCGACAACATTAATCGCCTATGAATTGGTATGTAAAGCTGAAGCAACGCTGGGGGATCAGCAGTGATTGGCAGGCACTCTTAATCTTTATTGTGTTTGGAGTTACTGGCTCTACTTCGGTAAAAGTGAGTGCCCCTTTGCTGGAAATGCTTGGAGTTGTTTCCGATAAAATGGCTTGGTATATTTTTTGGCCATTGCGCATCCTCATCATTACTCCCATCTATCAGGTTCTGTTGTTATTCTTTGGATTTGTGGCCTTTCAATTTCCATTCTTCTGGAATATGGAAAAGAAAATGCTGAAACGCTTTGGCATAGATTTAGACAAAGGGAAGAAGGAGGATCAGCCGTCATGAGAGCTACGTTTCTTTTATGTTTTCTTTTTGTATTGTTGGGCAGCGGTGTTGCCTTGGCTCAAGACGATGGCAGCTCAGAAACCAAACCTCCTAAGGTGAAAGTAAAAAAAGCCAAGGGAAAAAAGGGTATGGGCAGCCAGGAAGATGTAGATGCCGATATGAAAGAAGGCCAGGAGAGAGGCATGAGCAAGCAGGATAAAAAGAACCTGAAGAAGAAAAAGAAATCCCTTGCCGCCAAACGAAAAAAGGACGAGATCACCCGCAAACGTGCCGATAAAATTGCACGCAAACGATTAAATAAAGTTAAAAAGGATACCGCACGTAAAAAGAAGAACTATGTGAAAACGCATGGAGGTAAATAGCTTTGCCTTAAGTCCTGTTTTCCATTTAAATCTTCAAGGGCAATTGAATAATAAACTTCGTGAATTTGCCTTCTTCCGATTCGAACCTTACTTTGCCTTGTATTCTTTCCAACGACTGTTTTACGATATATAATCCCATACCAACGCCCTCTGTATTTTCAATATTGGCGCGATAAAACATCGAAAATACTTTTTCTTTAAAGGAAGGATGTATTCCCTGGCCATTGTCCTCTACCTCCAGTTTTAAATGGAATTCATAACGTTTAGCCTGTATGCGGATGTATTTATTTGGCTTTTGAGGATCCCTGTATTTGATCGCATTTTCAAGGATGTTTTGAAGAATTGAGTACAGGGAGAAATACTCTGTTTCTACAATTACAGTTTCATCCACCAGATTTTCAATGGTAATTTCGTTTCGTCCCGGGTACTCCAGAAATTGATCTTCCAGACATTGCTGTACTATTTCCTTTAAGCGCACTTCTTCCACCGTGATGGGACTATTGTTGTTTTTTACCAGAGAAAGGAAATTGTCAACGATCTTTTGAAGGCGAATCGTCATGCGTTGTATTCTGGAAAAATATTCCGGGCCGTATTGCTGATCAATTAAGCCAAGTCGCGCCAGCCCATCAATGGATTTTAAAGGACCTTTTATGTCATGAGAAGCCCTGTAAAGAAAATTTTCAATTTGATCCTTTTGTTCCTGAATGATATTTTTTTGTTGATTGATTTTTAGTTCGTCTTTCATTACCTGGTTTTCCAGTTTTAATTTCTGGATGGCCTCTTGTCTCAGCGTATGCAGCCGATACGCATTCGCAAATGCCAGCAAGGTAGATTCAATGAGTATACCATAGTACATGGAATAAAAAATTTGTGTGGTACATGGAATAATATTATTCTGCCAGAGAGCATTGATGGTGTGGCTGATCAGCAATGCTCCAAAGCCTGCACACAGCAGATATGAAGTTTTTATTTTCTGGAAGGTGGCCTGAAGCGAAAATGCAAAAACTACAATGACAGGAATGTAATCCAACAGCACGTGAAAATTGTTGTGCTTAGGTGCAATAATCCATGCGGCAATGCGCAAAGGAATATATATTTTAATGATCAGGTCAAAAAATTTATTGTTATTCAATTCCAGGAAGAACCTGGCATACAACATGAGAAAAAGAGAAGAACACATATATACCACAGCATAGGCGGGTCCGACCAGTGCTGGGTGCTCAGGAAATACATACGCCACTACCATCCCATCTCGGAATGTCATATAGATTCCCTGGAATAATGTGTAAAGAACATAAAACAGGTAGGCAATATTTTTTAAGCTGAATAGAAAGCTGATATGGTAAATTATAATCAGCAGCAGAGACCCATAAAATAATCCGTAATAAAAATATTCGGTAACGGAATAGGAAAAATAGTCTTTGTGCTCTTTTATTGCATATCCATATTGTGATGAAATGCTATTTCTCGATTTCAGGAGTATGGTAATCTTGGTGTTTTTGGGAATTTCCAGATCAATAGAAAAGTTTTTGTGCTTTAATTCCTTGTCAGAGAGTTTGGTGCTGTTTACCGAATAATGTCGATGTAGCAATAAGGAATCGTGCGCTAATAAATAGAAATCGAGTTGTTCAATGCTATAATTATAAAACACAAAAAACCAATCACGCGCTTGGGCGGAAGAATCTATGAATTCGATTTTCGACCAGAAGGTGCTCTTACTGTCATTTACTAAAGAATAGAGTGAGGAAGAATGCTGGAAAGGTTGCTTCAGCACCTGGCTAACGTGCATTTGATTGCTGCTGTCTTTGAACGTAGTAAAATAATCATTGGTAAGCTCGTAATGAATGATATCGTTGTTTAATATCAACGTATGATTTGCATAAATGAATATTGGTAAACACCAGCAAAGGAACAACCCACAAAGTCTGCCCATTAACCTTTTATTTTTATTAAATTGATGAAATCCCTTAGTGTACGTTCAAAGATAAGTCTTTTGAATTCCAGCAAAAAATTTATTTGTAATTAAAAGTTATTAAGTTGTATTTTTTTTAATGACGAGCCACTATTCCTAAGAACTCTGGCATTACTATTTTCTAGTTTAATAACTTTACTACTATATCAATCAATCCTCTTTTATAATTAAAACGTAATCTTGCTAAAAATATAAATGTAAAATACTTTTCTATCTAATTTTTATGCTGAAAATAACTAAATCAGTATGAAAACTTAAGCAATGCGTTCAGGCGCATGAAACTTTAGTATTAGTCCGGCAACTTCGTTGGGCGCTTCCAACATTCCCATATGCCCACACCCATCCAATACATGCAGGGGCACCACATTTTGTGTTTGCCTTTCTATGCTATTTAACGGCAAAGCCGTATCAAGTTTTCCTGCGATTACCTGAAAACGTTCCCGGTGTTCTTTTAGCAGATGTACTCGATTGGGTCTGTCACGCATGGACGCTGTTACTTTGATAAGGGCGTCCTGAGTAGATTGTTTTAATTCCTCCTGAATAGTTTTAATGTCGCTGGCAAAGTGTGCCCTGGTTTCAACTCGAAACAATGGCGGAACAAAGGAACTAGCAAATAACTCCAGACCTTTCTTTTCCAGGAAATCGATCGTTCTGTTCCGGTTTATTTTCCGTTGCTCGGAATCTTCTTCCGCCGTTGAATGCAGCAAGGTAATGCGGGCGAAGCGGTCCGGATAGGCTTCGGCGAGGGCCAAACAAATATAGCCTCCCATGGAATGGCCTACCAGATGAGCTTCCAATATTCTTTCCTGATTGAGCAATTGTATCAGCGCTTCTGCATAATACTCCATTGTATAGGAGCCTTGTTGATAGGCTGAATTTCCAAAGCCTGGTAAATCGGGCAGTATCACTTGGAAATGAGATTCGAGTTCCGGGCTAATTTTTCTCCAGATGGAACCGGTTTCACAAAATCCATGAATCAACACAAGGGGCTCTCCTGTACCACCAATCAAGTATTCCATAGTAACATAATTTGGGGCAATGGTAAGGACAAATTCAATTAAATAATATTTTTATTTTCTGTTTGTTGGTGAAGGCTAACTAACTGGTTAAACCAGCTTTTCTCAACAGCAGTGAAGCGTAGGATGGAGATGGCACAAGGCATGTAATCCCGACCTGGAAAATCATGGACTTCGTAAATCATTTATTCGGTTTGATTCCTTTGGAAGCCCTGGATTTTAGTTGAGGTTTCTCCATGGAAGAATTTCTATTGAAAAATCAATTTAAAACATGGCTGGTTTTGCGTGAGGGATAGAGTGTAAAGCCCATGGTGGTGGCGCTACAGGCGCCACCACCATGGCTTGCAGCGATAGCCCGGCCCGTGTGGCGCTGAAGGCGCCACCACAAGGGACACGCCCAAATAAAACCCTGAGATGTAATACTACATAAAGGCAACGTAAAGGTTGGAGATTTGGCAACATCACCCAAGCGTAGCAAATCCTGAGTTTGAGGTTTAATTCTTGGTATTCGCGCGGGGAGAAAAAAAATCCGGAGAAGCATTGGAACTTCCCCGGATACAAAAAACAATAAAACTAATAGAGGTTACATTTTAAAGGCCCAGTCCATAATAAGCTTTTTCTCCACCAGGGTAAACACCTTCGAGGAGCACGCCGCTGTTTTTGGCTCTATCAAGGATTGCGCTCACCTCGGACGGACTCGTTACTTTTTTCTTATCGATAGAAGTAATGATAAAGCCTTCGCGCACGCCTACTTGTTTTAATTTTCCATCTTTGATTTTCGCCACTTTAACACCGCTTTCCAGACCGAGTTTTTTAAGTTCCGATTTGTCAGCAGGTTTTAGTTCTGCACCCAAAGCCATTTTGGTATCAGCATCGTCTGCTTTTACGATGGAAGTTTCTCCTAATTTATTTTTGAGCAATACATTGGCTTTTTTGACGTCTCCTTTGCGTTCGTATTGAACTTCGATTTTATCGCCTGGTCGGTAGCGGGCTACCTGCTCTTGCAGTTCTGAGCTGCTGTTTACAGCCATGCCGTTTATCTGAGTAATCACATCGCCTTCTTTTATACCGGCGCTTTCTGCCGCGGAGCCTTCGTTAACCGCGCCTACATATACGCCACCGATCTTATCAATACCTTTCTCTTTGGCAAGTTCTGCCGTGACATCCATAATTTGAATGCCCAGTAAGGCTCGCTGAACGGTTCCGTATTTCTTCAAATCTTCAATAACTTTTTTTACCAGCGCTTCAGGCACTGCAAAAGAATACCCGGCAAAGGTTCCGGATGGGGTTGCAATGGCGGTATTGATCCCAATTAATTCACCGCGCAAATTAACCAGAGCGCCACCGCTATTACCTGGATTTACGGCCGCATCAGTTTGAATAAAAGATTCAATGGCCAGGTTGTCTTTATCTCTGAGAATATTAATGTTTCTCGCTTTGGCACTTACGATGCCGGCGGTAACGGTAGAGGTAAGGTTAAAGGGATTTCCAACGGCCAATACCCATTCGCCGATTTTTACTTTGTCGGAATTTCCGAAGCGAACAAAAGCCAGTCCGCTTTCTTCAATTTTCAAAAGTGCCAAATCGGTGGTCGGATCTGCCCCGATCAGGGTGGCATTGTAGCTTCGTTTGTCGTTGAGTACCACTTCTATTTTATCGGCATTTTCAATAACGTGGTTATTGGTCACAATATAGCCATCCGAGGAAAGGATTACCCCCGAACCGGATGCTTCCTGCTTGCCTCCCTGTGGAGAGCGAAACCTCGGCCCCTGCTCGCCAAAGAAATCGCGGAACAAATCTTCCATCTGATCCTGCTGGCGGGTGTCGGCCTTTACTTCAAACATGGTTTTAATGTGCACCACGGCAGGTGTAACCGCGTTAGCGGCATATACAAAATTTAACCCTTCGGGTACTACCATCGAACTGGTATCTTCAAAAAGGTAACTGGATAATTTATAATTCCCTCCTTCTGAATAGGATTCATACCTCGCATTGGTAAAGGCAAAACGGTAGCCAAGAATTGCCAATACCGCTCCTGCAAAAGAGGATACAAGCACCAGGAAAAATAGCTTCTTGTTATTCATATACTTGTTGATTTTGTTTTACTGAATGGTATAACGGATTAAGATTTTCCAAAGTACACCAAAAATTTTATTCCTGTCAAATTCCCGATAAACAAAGGGCACAATACGGTGAAAACCCTATTGTGCCTGAATTAAACATTCCATTTCAGAATATTTCCATCGAATGCTTATCGTATTTCAATCGAAGTTTTATTCGTTTTTATTTCAGCTTTCGGTAATTTAATATCCAATACCCCATCGGTGAAATTCGCTTCGATTTGCTGCACGTTTACATTGTCTGGCAGGTAGAAGCTCCTTGTAAACGAGCCATAGTGCGATTCGATCTTGTGATACTTCTTGCCGTTTTCTTCCCGCTGAAGTTTCTTCTCTCCGCTGATGATTATTTTCCCATCTTCTAATTCGATTTTTACATCTTCCTTGCGAACCCCCGCCAGGGAAAGATGTAGAAAATAATGTGTTTCATTTTCTGCAATGTCAACGGACGGCAGATAATTTTCTTTATGAGCCCCTAGGAATGGTTCTTTAAAAAAAGATTCAAATAAATCATTGTAGGTGCGAGGTAAGAAGTTTTTCAGGTCGGTGTTTTTAACTAAAGTTGCCATAGTAGTAAATTGTTTTAATGTTTCGATAGTCCTGTATCGAATCATATACCAAAGCTCTTATTGTGTCAAAATGGCGTTAAATTCTAATTTCCGAAGGTGGATTGATGTCAATTTGGCATTAACTTGGGTTAAAAAAGGAAAATGACCTGATAAAATTGCTTTTCTACTTCATCTTCTAGCACTATTATTGCGTTTAAGATTTAAAAACCTTAAAAATTAATCATATGAAAAAGAATCTATTATTTTTTGGATTGGGTGTGGCGGTAATGAGCATTTTCGCCTTGTTTTCTTTTACCAACAATAAGTCTGCCTCCAAAGGGGTAACGTACCTTCAGGTAACTACTGTTGAATCGGTTGTACCTGGTGGATTGGGAAGATCCAGAATGATTACTACCGATCCGTCTGGAAACATGCAGGAAGTGAAAATGGAAAACTTCTTCAGTTTGGCAGGTATTAATTTCCAGAACGTGCGTGATAATGATAAGATGATTGCTGATAAAATCACCGATCTTTCTAATCAAGGTTGGGAGCTGGTACAGGTAAATACAGGAGCATACGCTGGAAATGAGCAAGGAAAAATTACCGGTGGTGGCGTAGGAATTTTTATTACACGCTATCTTTTCAAGAAAAACGGATAATTTTTTAAAAAAAATTCATTGGACTGTTGCATGGAAAAAATATTTGCCATAATATTGCAGTCCAATTGAGACTCCTCCTTAGCTCAGCTGGTTAGAGCACCTGACTGTTAATCAGGGGGTCCTTGGTTCAAGCCCAAGAGGGGGAGCAAAAGCCGCAACAAACGTTGCGGCTTTTGTCTTTTATATCCCTCCATGTTTTTTATCAAAGTCCAGTATTTACCCTTGCACGTTGCCTGAATTGGTTTCTACAAAATAAAAACACCTCTCCACGTAGAGAGGTGTTTTTATTTTGTAGAAGGGCTATTGGCCCCTGTTTTCCTAAAAGGGTATTTTCTTTAAACCCTAATTTGTCAATAGAAATTCTTCTCTTGACAAACGACTAATAAAATCAAGGGCTTCAGAAGGAATGGAATGGAAGAAATTCTTTCTGAAGCCCATGATTTTCTAAGTCGGGATTACCGGCCATGGATCTGCGATCCATAAGCTTTCTCAATAGTGCGCTTCGCTTCTATTGAGAAAAGCCGGTTCAACCGAATTTCTTAGCATAAAAGCCGATTTGCCTTATTTGGGCTGCAAGGCTGTTATCGTTTGCAGCAAGGAATTACAAAGTTCGGGAGCTGCACTTGAAAATGTTTTTTTAAGGGATGCTTTTCCAAGTTGTTCGCAATTGGATTGGATTGGCTTTAATGCAGCAGGGGGAATCGAGGATGTTAACGCATTGGGCACAACAGTTAAGGCTTTGCCATTGATTGCGATTTGTTGTGCTTTGGCTTTGGCGAGTTCCCATTTATTGTCTTTGCACAGTTGTTGTAAATCTTTGGTGTCGCGTTCAAGTTGTTTTAATTCTTGCCAACCGGCAAATGCCAATTGCTGTAGCAATGGACTTTTTAAGGCCTCTTCGTATCTTCTTCCTACTTCATTCCAGTTCATCACCGACCAAAGTGCTGCCAAATAATCGGCTCGTTTATTCTGGTATTTCAAGTAATAGGCATGTTCCCATACATCGATGCCAAGCACCGGAATTCCTTTGTCTTTGGAAATATCCATTAAAGGGTTGTCTTGATTGGGACTGGAACATACTTTTAAACTTTTTTCGGGTGTAACCACCAACCAAGCCCAGCCAGAACCAAACCGGGTAGCTGCAGCCTGATTTAATTGTTTTTTCAAGCTGTCTAAAGAACCGTATTGTTTCTGGATAGCGGCAAGCAAGGATTCCGGAATACCTTGGGTGCCAGAGGCAGGAGCTAATACTTGCCAAAACAAACTATGATTATAATGGCCACCAGCATTATTCCGCACAGCATCGGAGTATTGACTCATGGAAAGTAAAATTTCTTCGAGTCCTTTATTCGTGTTTCCAATGGCAGCATTTAAGTTTTTAACATATGCCGCATGATGCTTGGAGTGGTGGATCTCCATGGTTTGCGCGTCAATAAAAGGTTCCAGTGCCTGGTAGGAGTATGGCAATGCCGGAAGCGTAAACGTTTGTGCGATGGAAATGCCAGCACTTAAGAGTGCTGCAAAAAAGATGAGTACTTTCATAAAAAAACTAGATGTATTGATGAAACAAGACTCTGGTTGGATAAGTTCCTTAGCTTTTCCAAAGTAAGGTAAACAATCCTGCCAGCATAATGACTTTGCATAAATGACTTAACAGGGTAAAGTCGGAGGTGTTTCTTGATTGATACGTTTTAATACTCAGTGCAATGAGCAAAGGCAGTAATACAATGGAGCAATAGTATAACAATGGAGTGTTGAAATAACGCCAGGTGAAAATTGCAATTCCAACCAGCAGCAATACCAGTAATCCATAGGTGATTTTTTTAATGCCTGCCATGCCGAGTTTTAATGCCAGTGTATCGCAGCCGTGTTTGGCATCTCCGTCCATATCCTCCACGTCTTTAATGATTTCACGGATGAGCGAAATAATAAAGGCAAAGCCTGCGAAGTACCAAAGCGCCTCGGGTATTTCCCTCATCATAATGCCAGGCAAAAGGAGCGAAAAAGCAGATAATACAGATACTACAAAATTACCCCAAAAGGCAGTGCGTTTTAGTTCGTTTGAATACCACCACAGCAAGACTTCGATCACCAGCACCAACAGGGCGATCTTCCATCCGATGAACAAGCTTAGTAAAAGAGCCAACACATTAAAAACCGAATGAAAGATCATCGCAAATCTTCTTTTTATAAACCTGCTTACGACCACCCGACTCGGTTTATTGATCCAGTCGATTTTTATATCATAATAATCATTTATGATATAGCCTGCGGCACCGGCCAGCATGGATGCTAAAATCAATAAATAAATTTCCTGGGCCACCATGCCTGCTTTCCAATCGGAAGAAAGCAACAAGATAAAGACCACCCATTGTGAAACGGCCAGGATCAATAGATTTGGCAGGCGTATCAATTTGAGAAATTGCAGATAAGGCAAAAACTGATTTTTATTGCTCATGGGGTGCTTCGGATAAGATCGAGGAAAATTTTTCCTGTATGATGGTGATGGCTGATTGCAAGCGTTGTTCGTAACTCCCTGAAATTATTTCATACGGGAACTGATGCCGTTCCAATTCATCGCGGAACAAAGTAAACAATTCGTCTCGGTGATTAGGTCGGTCGCGGAAAGGAGGATCGGGGACCCAAGGCACGTCAATATTCATTAGCAGGTATAAGTGGTAGGGACGGCTTAACACCACCTCTTCGATCCAGGCATCCCGACGATGGAAATAGTATATATTGTAAGCATAGGTCATCAAGGGATTCGTGTCTAAAAACAGCAGCTTACTGGCTTGCGAGGCGAAGGCATCTTCATTGGCGATCTGACCTATCACGATATGGGGAATATCCTGAGGCTGGCAAATTTCTTCTGCACTTCTTCCAAAAGGATCGTAGCTATTTTTTTTTACTTCCAGGTAATGCCTGGCAAATTCCGGAATCCATAATGTGTTGAAATGCGCCGCCAACTGACGGCTCAACATTGTTTTGCCAGTGCTTTCTGGTCCGTATAAAACAATTCTTACCGGACTTCCTGCTGCATTTTTTTCCATTGAAAATATCCAACTATCGCGAATACAAGATACACAAGAAACAGCAACAAGGAAGGTAAATTTTCCTGTACAAAAAAGAGATAACAATACACTGAATCTGCTACGACCCAAACCAACCAGTTTTCAAGGTATCGACGAATTAAAAACCATTGCCCCAATACGCTAAGCACTGTGGCAAAAGTATCCAGGTAAGGTTTGGGGTCATCGGTTTTGATGTCGAGAAAGTAGCCCATGACGAGGGTTCCGATAGCTATTGCAGGTATGTAGATTCCGTAATGCCAGAGCGGAACGTTGCTTACCCCTTTTTCTTCCGATGGATTTTTTTTATGCCATTCCATCCAACCCCCAATGCAGGTGATGATATAAAAGGCTTGCAATCCCATGGAGAAGTAATATTTCTGATCGTAATGAAAATAGAAGTAGGCAATGCAACTTATAATTCCAATTGGCCAGGTAAGTTTATTTCCCAGCACCGCGTATATTACCGACAAGACTCCGAAAAGTACCCCCGTCCATTCTATTACCTGCAAGTTACTCATGTCATTGTCCGTTTGTTTGTGGCAGAATTTACTCCACCAGGGCTATGCACCCAGGTATAATTTTTCTTTTTGTTCTTCGTATTTGATTTCTGCTTCCGTCTCTTTGGTAAGGAGAGCAACTAGTATTGCCACCAGGAAAGAGGCTGGTATGGAAACAATAGCCGGATTTTTTAAAGGGAACAAAGCGGTTTTAAAATGCAGAATATCCACCCAAATAACAGGACTGATTATAATAAACAAGAGCGACAGAAGTGTGCCAGCCCAAATGCTGAGGGTAGCGGCACGCGTGGTAAATTTTTTCCAGATCACCGATAGAAGTAATGCCGGGAAGTTGGCGCTGGCAGCTATGGAAAAGGCGAGCCCAACCATAAAGGCCACATTTTGTCCTTGAAATAACAATCCTAACAGTATCGAAATTATTCCCAAGGAAAGCGTGGCGTACCTCGCCACCCGCACTTCTGACGCTTCGTGAGGTATTCCTTTTTTCCAGACGTGCACATAAACATCGTGCGAAATGGTAGAGGCTCCCGACAACGTTAACCCTGCTACGACCGCAAGGATGGTGGCAAAAGCGACGGCAGCAATGAAACCTTTGAATGCAGTGCCTCCTACTTGCGCGGCCAACAATAGTGCCGCCATGTTTCCTTTGTCGCCACTTTGCTCTACCACTTGTTGCCCAACCAATACCATTGCCCCAAAACCGATGATGAACGTGAGGATGTAAAAGTATCCGATGAAGCCTGTGGCTACCAATACTGATTTGCGTGCTTGTTGAGCGTCGGGGACAGTATAAAAACGCATTAAGATATGGGGCAGGCCGGCAGTGCCCAACATGAGCGCCAAGCCCAATGACACGGCATCCCAGGGATTACTGACCAGCTTGCCTGGTAACAAAACTTTTTGTCCATATTGGGCAGAAGCTGTTTCAAAAAGTGTCAGGGGATTAAAATCGAAAGCGGCTAAGGTCAAGATCACCATGATGGTGGCACCTCCCAGGAGCAGTAAGGCTTTGATGATTTGTACCCAGGTAGTTGCCAGCATGCCTCCAAACAGCACATAGGCCGTCATGACGGCACCTACAAGAATAATGGAAGTATGATATTCCAGTCCGAATAAATTTTTTATCAAACCGCCTGCTCCCACCATTTGAGCAATCAGATAAAAAAGAATCGTGGTGAGAGAGCCTACAGAGGCTGCAATGCGCACGGGCCTTTGCTGGAGTCGGCTGGCTACTACATCGGCAAATGTATACTTGCCCAGATTACGCAAAGGCTCAGCAATGAGAAACATGATGAGTGGCCACCCAACCAGGAAGCCTATGGAATAAATCAGCCCATCGTATCCATGCAAGGCTACCATGCCTGCGATGCCAAGAAAGGAAGCAGCGCTCATATAATCTCCGGCGAGGGCCAAGCCATTTTGAAACCCGGAGATTCCTCCGCCAGCGGTATAAAATTCTGAAGTGGTGTTCGTTTTTTTTGCCGCCCAATACGTGATCCCCATGGTAATTCCCACGAAGAGCAAAAACATGGCAATAGAAATCCAATCAATGCCAGCGCTGGCTTGTATCAAGGTCATGGTCGTTTATTTTTGATTTTTCAGCGTCTGCACTTTTTTGTCGTATACCTGATTGGCCCAGCGCACATAGGCGGCTGTAAGAATCCAGGCCAGAGCAATCATTCCCAGCCCCAACGGTAAGCCCAGCGGTATGTTCCCTGCCACAGGGGTTGCCAACCACTCTTTACGAAATGCCACTGTTAGAATAAATCCGAAATAGGCAGAAAACATAAGTATTGAAAATGCAATGGATACACTCCAGCGAAGGGATACCAATCGGCGAAAATCGTTTTGGTTAGGCATTATGCTATTGGGTTTAGCAGTCCAAGTTACGTAAAAAAAAATCGGAGCAAAACTCCGATTTTTTTTGTCTGAAAGTACATTCCATACAGCGGTGCTTATCTTCGCCCTCCTCGTATGGGCTTGCTTCTCATCCTCACCACCGCAGTAAATTCAGGATCGAATGGCTGCATTCTTCTTTACTTCTTCAAATGAATATTGCTTCAGCATTTTTCCGTTTTCAAATACTGCCACCAATTCGTCTTTGCCAAGATCGGATTCCGCAACGGTTTGATACCCGGTTTCTGTTTGAATAAGCTTTAATCGTCCTCTTTTGGAACGTTTGCCCTTATCGGTAATTGGATCTTTGTAAACATCACGAGACTCCCCTTGCACAACTGCCGCACTGCACTTGAATGCAAATTTTTGCGTGTCGCGGTCCAGCTTTTGCAATAAGGCCCCACCCATGCCAAATGCAATAGTATCGGCCGACCAACCATGGTTTTTTAAATTTTCCAGAATGTCTCCAATCGCGTCATAGTCTACACCATCGCCCTGAATTACACGCACCTGGGGCACCAATACCTTATAGCCTTTTGCATTGGTACTGTAGCCTAATTGCTGTCCGAGTAATTCTATTACTTTCAGCACTACTTCTTTGGGTATTCCGGAATCTGGTCGTACGACCAAAGTACCATTTCGCTGAAGTATTTTATCCTTTAAGGTTTTGCCCCAAATGTTTTCGCAGGCATTATATACATCATAACTATCGCTGACTACCGCCACCAATCCTTCTTTAAATTGATCCAGCATGTTGGCGTAAGCCTTCGCTTCATTTTCTCTTCCCCAGGATGTAATGGTGCTGTGTTCTGCCGCAGGTATACTGAATCCATAAACTCCTTGGGTATGGTAATGGTCTTGAATGAAACTTAATCCAGCTACAGTATCGGTACCCATGAAGTTAATTAAGTGGGCTGCTCCTCCAATTGAAGCCGATTCTACCGAAGATACTCCCCTGAAGCCAAAGTCGTGGAGTTTGAAATCTATTCCAGCCGGATCCCCGGTTTCTTCTAAATACCGGAGAATGACTTTTTTAATTTCACGGGATTGGGTAGCGACCGTGCAGCCGTACCAGGCTTGTACCAACAACGTTTCTAAAAAGTTGGTGAGCCAGTAACAGGCAGGATCGGTGTTTTCAATCGTCATCATAACGTTGTGTGTTGGTATGACAGCTCCTTCGGGTGCTGCTTTGATGCGCACAGGCAAACGGCCCTGGTGTTGGTGCAGAATGTATTCCCATCCCTCCCGGTAGAACAGGGAAGAACCGAAATGGCCTGAATAAAGTGTGGCTGCTTCTTCAATTTTTTCTTTCGTAACTACCGCTCCTTCCAAATAATTTTGAATTAAATATTGAAGTCCAAAAAATACCACTTCATTAAATCGGCCTCCCCGCGATTCAAAATAAGAATAGATAGAACTCGTGCCTGGAGGGTACTGACGGTAATGAGAAATTTTATAACTGTCAGAAAGCAATAGAATATTATTTCGTATCATATGGGTATCAGTTTAAATGAAATACTTATTGGTTCAAGGTTCTACTTTTCTGGTCGCCTATCCATTCAGGATTTTTTGTTGGAATAATTCTTTTGAAATAATTGAAACAGCACATGATGTTCTTTTACAAAATCTTCCTGCTTGAGTTCATGTAACGAGAACCACTTTAATTCACTGATGTCGTCTTTAGGTTCGATGGCACCGAAAACAAATGTGGCGGCGAAGAGGTGTGTAATTATTTTATCTTCTTCTTTGCGGTAGCGCCAATCGTCAATTTTGGCACTGCCCAGGTACCGGAGATCTCCGATTTCAATGTTGGCTTCTTCCATTACTTCCCGCTTGGCAGCCTCTTCATAGGAGTTGTCCGTAGGATCTGTAAAGCCACCTAAAAAGCGATAGCCTTCCTGATTACTCTTTTTACCCAGCAATACTTTATCCTCTTGCAGAATAGCAACATCCACCGTAGGGAAAACTTTGGGGTATTGATTGTATGCCGCATAGATGACGCCTGCGCGGAAGTCGGCGGATGACTTTACTTCTCTGCTAACATTTTTGCGTACTTCGGTACCCGATACAAACACGGTTTGTTCTAATTCCCGCGTCTCAAATCCACCAAAGTAATAATTGATAAAAGAATCTCTTCCCCCGTACAACACGATGGAGTTAACCGGACATGCCTCTCGGATCCGGCTGTCCAGTTCTCTGCTCCATTCATGATCGTCAGGAGTATCGGGAATTGGCATTACCGTAACGGCAGGAAAAGCTTGCAAAATCATTTCTTTGCGTGCTACAAAGTCCAGGGGATTATTTTTAGTCACCTGAGCTGGCGTTACACCTAAAAAGATGATTACTTTCTTGTGGCGTTGCATAACGCTTTCAATGATTTGCCGATGTGCTTCATGCAGATCGTGCACCTGAAAACGACCTACAATCACTCCAACATCTTTGTCCTCGTTTGTGTGTTCCATGTTCCTGTGTGTTTATTAGTATCAATTTTTTTTTGTATGATCTTGTATTACTATGAAATACTTACAACTCAAAGTGCATTCCTCTTTTTTGAAGCTGTTCGTATTTTTTCCAATCAAAAGAATAGAGAAACCCTCTTTTGTGTGGCACGTTTTGTTGCTTTTCTTTAAGCTGTTTTATAATTCCGAAACTCAACATTTTTTTTCTGAAATTTCTACGATCCAAGTCTCGCTGAAGGATAGCCATGTAAAGGCTTTCCAGCGCGGAGAACGGGAATTTCTCGGGCAGTAATTCAAATCCGATGGGTTCATAGGTGATTTTCCCCTGCAATCGTTTCAGCGCGGTGGCAATAATTCTGTCATGATCAAAAGCCAATTCGGGTAATTGCTGAATATCGAACCATCGGGCTTCTTCGGCATCTGTTCCGCCTAAGGCATCGTGATCGTCGCGTTTGATCAGCGCGTAATACGATACGGTGACTGTCCGTTCCCGTGGGTCGCGGTCTAAGGCACCGAAGGTATACAATTGCTCGAGGTATAAATTTTTAACAGAAGTTTCCTCCAGCAATTCTCTTTTGGCAGCCTCTTCGAGGGTTTCATGCATCCGCACATATCCTCCTGGCAATGCCCAGGCTCCTTGGAAGGGCGGCAGCTTGCGCCGAATCAGCAGCAATTGCAAGGCTCCTTCCTGGTATCCGAATACCACACAGTCTACGGTTAATGCCGGACGCTCGTAGGAGTAACTTACTTTTTTTCTGTTTGAATCTTTCATTGCGTTAAATATACGCAAAGAATCGGATTTCGATGTGTTTCACAGTTAAAAAAAATCCGTTTATTTTTTACTTGATTGAGAGGCAGCCAATTACTCCATAGAGGTGTTGTTTAGCCGGTGCTTTTGCCAAGGTTTGCAGAATGCCAGATTGGGTTGGTACGAATAAAAATAGACAGGTAAGCAAATTAAAGCTCTGGAATAGGCAGGCACAGTGGCATCGCCATTGTACGCACCAGGTGTCCATACGGAAATTACCTGTATAAGTTTAGCTGAACAGGCAGGATGAGCGTACTGCTGGCAACCAACGATGTTAGCAGAAGGAAAAATTCGTCGCTTTAAAACTATTGTGTATCTTTCCTTGTATGAAGGAAAGTCCGTTTGATATTGCCATCATCGGGGGCGGTTTGGCAGGCTTAAGTTTGTCTATTCTTTTAGCTCGATCGGGTTACCGAGTTTTTTTGGCCGAAAAAAAACACTATCCCATGCATCGCGTTTGTGGCGAATATATTTCGACGGAATCAAAACCTTTCTTAACCTCACTGGGTGTTGATTTGAAATCGGTTAGCCGTATCACTCAGTTACAAATCAGCGCTCCGAACGGCACCTTGCTAAGGTCGAAGCTGGATAGCGGGGGTATTGGCATCAGCCGTTTTGAGCTGGATCGTCAATTATTCCAATTGGCACTCAACGCAGGTGTTTGCATTCAAACAGAGACTCAAATTGACGAAGTACTCGACCGGACTTCGAAATATGAATTGCGTGCCGCAGGTCAAGCGCAGGCAACAGCCCGCCTGGTTATTTCCGCACATGGTAAAAGGTCTAACCTAGACCGATATTGGAATCGTACTTTTTTCTCTCAACGCTCTCCTTACGTAGGTGTGAAATACCACGTGCGTTCTGATTTTCCAAAGGATACGATTGCTCTGCATAATTTTAAAAACGGATATTGTGGGTTTTCCGCCGTCGAAAATGATTTGTATTGCTTGTGTTATTTGGTAGCTCGTTCGGAGCTGAAAGCAGCGGGTAGTGTGGAGACTCTCGAACGGAAAAACCTGCATCAAAATCCGTTTCTGAAATCTATTTGGGAAACATCCACATTTGTATGGGATCAACCTTTGGTGATCAATGAAATTTCCTTTGCTCCCAAATCAAGAATCGAAAATGCCTGCTTACAACTGGGAGATGCGGCGGGAATGATAGCACCGCTGTGCGGCAATGGCATGAGCATGGCCTTGCACAGTGCGATGTTGGTGCATCAGGCCATTCAGGAGGCAGGTATTGAACATCCCTCACTGATCTTTAAGCATTATGACCGGGCCTGGAAAAAGCAATTTAAGTGGCGATTGCTGGCGGGAAGAACCATACAAGGTATGTTTGGCTCCACCTGGACTACCAATATGGTGGTCAGTGCATTGAAGCATACCCCACAGATTACCCGCGGAATCATTCGATTAACACACGGTTCCCCATTTTAAGGATAAGCATACATGTTGCTTGCTTGCCTTGTTGGAATCCGCCCCCAAGGATTCTACCAGACTCTGAAATCGTTTAATTCATTCCATTCTCTTAACTCAGGTCTTTGTTTGCGTCCACTGTTCCGGAATACCCAAGGCTGAGTCCAGGTATACCATTCCTTTAGCAGGACCATGTTGTCTTGGTGGGCTGCGTGCTGTGAGTCCTTTAAACACTGCAGCAACCCATACGTAAAAATTCCATTTTGAAAACGATTCGATTCTTTGGCTTGCTCGCTGCCGGAAGTGGCGCTAAAAACGGTGGTACCCGCAGTCTGCAAATCAGAGAATAAATAATTTTCCATTTGCTTTTTCTTATCTCCTGTGCTGCAAGCATCCACTAAAATGACACGGTTGGCAGAGCGGCAATCGTTAAAAATTGTATTCAGGGAATCTAAAGGAAAACAATCGCGCAGCGTGCTGTCAAAAGGTGTGTGGTGCGTGCTAAGCCAGGAATCTTTGCGCCTGGGGTGAATGAGTCCATGCGAAGAGTAGTGCAACATCAATACATCGTTGGGCCCCGCTTGATTGAAAAAGGAAGCGAGTTCAAATACGCTGCTGATACTCACGTTTTCGTTTTGCAAGGTTTTACTGATAACCTGATTGAAATACCCCGATTGCTTGAATTGAGCGAGTATGTCCTGTCCATCTTTAACCGCATATTGTAAGTTATAGCGTGTATTCTGATATTCATTGATGCCTACACAAGCCAGGTATAAATTGACGGCTTGTTTTTTTTCTCCATATACAATATATCGGTCTCCTTTACCTGCTGTGCCATCGGTATTATACGTGATTAGATCAATTGTATTTCTACCCTGAAACAAAGGAATAGAAGCCAGAGGTGGTGCACCCTCCGAAGTGAATACCAGAATGTTGTTGGAATAAATTTCTGTTTTCATTACCTGCTTAATATGATCGTATTGTAAGGGTAAATGGAGTAAGTTGTCGAGGGATGAGACGGGAATTTTTTCGGGTTCTTTGGCGCGTGCCAGAGGCACATTAAAACCCGCGGCAGGAAGATTTTTTCCATCTATCCGATTACGCTGCCAACGTCTATTCAACGCGGATACATAAAAGTCAATACTAAGGCTGGGAGCTCCTAATTGCTCTGCGATCAGGTCTGGTCGATTGAAGTAAAGATCAAATTGCGAAAAATCAAAGATACGGGAACCCCATTGAAACGCTATGCCGGAAAAATTTCCACGCGAAGATTTATAATACGTGCCGTTGGTAATGATGTATTCTCCGGGATTGGACATGGAGATGCATTGAAGATCGAGGAGGCCGCTGGAAAGGTTCCATCGGCTGATTTTCCCGCTATAAGAAATTGAATATGCGATCCGCTCATTCTGCCAGCAAAATTGAATTACTTCTGAGTCGGAACCCTTCAGCTCAGTTGTCTTTGCTCCTGTTTTAAAATTGAAAAGATGGATGTTGAAATTTTGCTTGCCTGTATCAAACAAGCCATGTGCCGCGCTGATGGCGATTTGTTCCCCATCTGTTGAAACGCAAGCCATTTGTATGGATTGCATGATTCCGGAATTAAATCTTCGAACTTCCACACCCGTTGATACGTCGAAGATGCTGAGTTCGGTGGGGGCCTGAATACTTTCAGGCATGCCCGAAAGTAGTACCTGGTGACTCCCCGGAACAAAGCCATGAATGCGCTGTAAAACAAAACGGGTAGGATATTTTTGGCGGGTACCAGTGCGCAAATCGTATACCGCAAGATGTTGGTCTTCGCTCAGGCAACAAAAAAACAAACCATCGTCACTCAAATGGCCGAAACTTCCCGGATCGTCTTCCATCGTAAAAAGTGAAGGCGTGCGGGTGAGGGAGCCATTCAAGTCATACACATACGTTTGATAGTAAGGTAAATTTTTAACTCCCCAGTAATCGCTTCTATGGCTGGGTAAAACCCGCCATAAAAGCAGGGTTTTTCCGTTCTTGGAAATGCGAACGTGGTAAGGTTTTTCAAATGGAATTTTTCCTATGGTTTCATGAGTGCTAAGTTGAAGCAGCAAACAGGTGTCTGCTCGAATGTATGCGCCGGTGTCGCCTCCGATGCTGCAAGGGGATTTGCCGGAGCTTAAGGAGGTATGAAGGATTTTCCCTTCCTGGATGTCCCAGGTTTGAATACCACGGTATTCCCCTTCGATGCATGTGTGCAACTGATCGGATAATGTGGCTGGTTGAATTTGTATTACCCGGTGGGAGGCCGCTCCCAGACTGATCAAAAGTCGGTTTTGATCGAGCGCGTACATTTGGATGCGAAAATTTCCATCATAATTACTGGAGCTTGCCATGTACGCTTGAACCGGATGAGCCGCCAGGCATACTTTTCCGCTCCCGGCATGAAATCCTCGGGCTTCCGGAGGAAAAGAATATTCGGTCACTATTTTTCCTGAATACGCATCGTACACCGAAATTCCTTCGTGGTTAATGCTACTAAGAATTATTTTGTTTCCATCCGCAGAAAAGGCCAGGTCGTCAACCGGTACATTCAATTTGATTTTTCGAAAGAGGATTCGTTTGTCTAAATCAAAAATAAAAAGAAAGCGTTCGTTGGCGCTAGCGACCAGGGAATTGGAAGTATTGCTTCTGATTTTTCGCAATTCTCCAAAGTTTTCAATACCTACGGAAATGGAATACAACTCTTGTCCGGAGCTCAGGGAAAAAATGCCCAGGGCTCCTGGCTGGGAATCTGAAACGCGAAGGTATGATTCCCGGAATCTGGTCGCGCACATCTGCACGGCGAAGCGGTGGAGAGGCAATTGTTTGGTGATGATCCCTGTGCGGTAATTCCAAAAGATTAATAGTTGCTGCATGGGCAGGTATACATAATCGGGCGATCCATCAAAAAAGAAATGTTGATTGGTGATCAGCATTCCTATGTTGATCTTTTGAAGCACCGCACCGGAGGCAAGATCCCAGGATATGACTTCTCCATTCTGGTCCATGCTGATGAGGGCATCTCCGGCAGCATTAAACTTTAATGCAAGGATGGGAGCGGCATGTCCAGTAAGTGTTTTTACCTGACATTGCCTTGGTAAATTCCACAGGAGGATTTGAAAGTCACTGCCACCAGAGGCCAACAGGGTTCCTTTCGGATGAAAATCCAACGCATTAATAGAAGCTTGGTGGCCAGAAGAAATCAGGAGAGAGGGCTCAGATTGCCCATGAATACTCTTGCTTCCTAGCATGATGAAGAAAAACAGATAGGCTGCAAAAAGATGTATGTATTTCATATTCGAGTCCACTGAACAATAAAAATGAGTACCTTGAATCAACGCTCAGATCAGAAAACGATCCAGTATTGTACTAGCCCTTTATCATTAACGCCTACCCCCAAACCGCGTTTGTCGTAGATGAGTAAACTGTTCCGATTGCCTGTCTGCAGCCGGTCGGGATTCCCATAGAGTCCGATGACACTGGTGGCTGCGTCATTTATTTTCATGCCAAGCAAAGATTTTCCCTTGTAGTCCGAATTCGTTTTTATAAAGAAACGTTTGTCATCTTCGCAGGATCGGCAACTGAACAAATAGCTGGCGCCCTCTTTTTTTAACACATAAATTTTAAGCGAGGGGCCATCTCCTGCCGCAGTTATTTCATAAACCTTAATAGAGTCTTCAAATTGGTCCATGATGGATTCTACTTGTTCCAACGCAATGCCGTTTACTTTCTCCATGGCATTGCTTGATTCAACTGGAGGATGCAGACGCTCGTACTGTTCCAGGTAGCCTGGGGCCTTGAGCGCGCTTTTATTAAAGTTGGCAAACCAGGGAAGACTGTTGCTGGCAGAATTAAAATTATGAAACGCTACATTCCCCCTGCCGATTCTATAATTTAAGATGCCTTCGCAAATATCTGCCAAGGCCATCAAGGTCTTTTCATTCAGCTTTAATGAGGTGTTGCGAGACTGTTTGATGGTAAGCATCAGCTCTTCCTGGTTTTGTTTTATTTCGGAAGAATCATTTTTTAAGGTATTCGCCAATACCCAATTTATTTGATAAAGAGGATTGCTGCGGCTTATAGAGAGTGCTTTCTCAAAATGAAACAAGGCTTGTTGTAAATTCCAATTAAATTTTTTTTCCTTTTCAGTAGCAGCACCTTTACCTGTGCTGCTCCAACGCGATTGCTGATCTAACGTAAATGGATATTGAAAAATATGAATACGAGGATTGCTATACAGCAAAGCTTCCTGCGCATACAATACTCCCAGATTATTGAAGACATCTCCGGAAGGATAATCCTTCGCAATTTCCTGTAGGCAAAGCGCAGCCTCTTCGTAATACCTGGCTGCCTGCAGCAACTGGGAGGTTTCGAAAAGCGTGCGGAATTTTTTCACGGATCGTTCGGCCTTTTTTAATACATCTATCCGCTCTTTTTTATCCGGATAGCCTTTTGTTTGATCGGGCAATCGATTGCTTTGATACAGGGCAAGAATGAATTTTTCTGCTACAGGGAACACTTCATATCCGGCCATATAAGCAAGCACACTTCCGTAATAATCTGCCAGTTCTTCAGCCTTTCTGCTTTCTTCATCCTGAAGTTGTATCAGAAATTGCTGGTTGTTGGAGCTGGATTCAGTTGTCAGGTTGTTTCCTTTATAGAAATGCGTCAGCTCATGGCCTAGCACAAAAGCAATAACTCCGGTAGAATCTTTCCCAAAGGAGGTTGCCAGTGTATACAAATCCTCGCTGAAATAGATTTTTTTTTCCTTGCTGTGGTAATACGCAGTAGCATTCTTTTTACCCGAAACCGCAGGTATCCATGTCAATTCTGGACCAATACGCTGGTCATGGCTGGCTTTTTCCAGAGTTTTATAAATGGAAGAAATGACATCCTGAGGGCTTGCTGCGAGTGCCCGGGAAGAAGATAAAAGCAGCAGGATCATCCAATAAAGTACATTTCGCATACAATTCATGATTCAGTTCAGGAAAGGATAAAAATAAATGAGACGGAAACCTAATGAAAAGGTTTCACGTATTGAAAATATAAAAGGTATCTTTTTTATAAAAGAATTGAATCTTACTGAATTACCAGGGTCCAGGGCTTATTTTGAATTTCATGAATAGGGGTGAGTGTTTTTTTGCTTAGTTTTTTTATAAGTCTGTGTTTGGGAATCGGTTTTTATTTTTTGCTTTTCCTATGAGATCTATTTCTACATTTTGCTTACTAATTTTTCTGCTTTGCTTCAGCACAGCCTGTATAGCACAGAAAGGTAAACGTAAAAACAAACCTTCTGTGGTATCGATGACGGAGTTTGAAAGGCTTTATCGCATGGACTCCTCCCAGTACGCCTTCTATGTGGAAGTAGACGCTGCGGTGCGGAACCGACTGGAACGGGAATACTTTTGGCTGGATTCGCTGTATGGAGCCAATGCCTCCAATTATAAAATATCCAAATTAGTATCCAGAATGAAAGCGGAACGTCCGGAGATCCGCGATGAAAATTATAAGGAGAAGGCATTCGTTTACATGCTTGAACTTCGGGATACTTCGTTGAAGTTTAAATGTTTAAATGTATGGTTTGAAGAAGAAAATGTTTTATCCTTATCCAGACGTCAAGATATGGAATACATCAGGTTGGATAGTTTGTTGCAGCGATATCCGCAAATAGCAAGGGCTAGAGCACTTGGTTTAATAAGATTTGCCAGGGTTTTGGTGAATGGAATCAATGTGCAGACCTTACCGGAATCAGCGCTTAAGCCGGTGGAAATGAATAATCAAAACGCTTCCAGTAAGAAAATACAAGAGGACAATAAGTTCTGGTTGGAACAACTTTCTAAAATTTTAAAAAATGAAATCTTAATGAAACAGGGATATACCTTGAGTGGATACCTGGATTATGAAAAGTCAAAAAATATTGTGAAACCCTTTCAACAAGTTCAATACAGGGAAAATTTTTACAAATTTTTACAAACTAAATTAATGGAGTAAGTATGAAGTATTTTTTCTGGATAGTTGCACTGATAATTTTTCAGTCGGCATGGGCACAGGATCCCATGAAAGAGTTTGATTCTACCATTGCCAAGTCGATGGACTCATCTCTGTTGCGAGAAGCCGAAGTGGACAAAAGTTTTCAGAAGGCCCGAATATCTCAATATGAATTTGAAGCAGCACGGTACCAATATTACAAAGATAGTTTGCAGTCTACACGGAAAGTCTTCGATTGGCAATACATTTCTTCCATCATATTATTTTTCACAGTTATTGTAATTGTGTTTACGGGAATTCTTTTTGCGGCCATACAATTCCGTAAGTCCATGAAATCTTCTACAGAAGCAGCCAAAGAATCGAATGAAGTGGAATTGTCGCTAAAGGGAGTGAAGGTCAATTCCTCAGTGTTGGGTGTGGTCATTTTGGTGATTTCTCTGGCCTTTTTTTATCTCTATCTGATTTATGTGTATCCCATTTCTGAAGTAAAACCTACCACGGTAAAAGAAGAGTCCAGCAAAGAGGCCGTGGCTGTGCCGGAAGAAAAGAAGCCATGAGTGTAAGGGTTTTCCTTATAAGCGACTTTTCTCGATTGATGTGCCGACCACAATTAGAAAAGTTCATGGAGAGCCTGCTTTTGGTCAGCGGTCCCATCACAGAAGATCAAGGGCTTTGCACAGGGATCAAAGCTCGGTCAAGAACGATGATTTAAGATGAATTGAGGACATTTGAATATACATTGCACTATCTAAATCGGATAGTAAAGGGGTGATTTTTAAATTAAGTACTTGGTTTTAAAGCGGTTGTTTTTCTTCTGGACTTCTTTATAAGAAGGATTTCTATTGAAGAATTAAGGTTGAATTAGTTATCTTTGCACCCGGCCTAAAAATGAAGGCCATGCATTAGAAATTTAAAATCGATAAATATGTCCACCGTATTGGTAAAAAATCCCTTATCAGACAGACTTAACGCATTGTCAGAATCCGAAACCCTGGCGATGACCAAAAAGGCCAGAGAATTGGCTGCACAAGGTCATAAAGTAATTAGCCTGAGTGTTGGAGAACCCGATTTTCAAACGCCTCAGCATATTAAAGATGCTGCAAAAAAAGCCATCGACGACGGTTTTACTTTTTATTCGCCGGTTCCAGGTTACCCTGAACTGCGCGCAGCCATTGCCGACAAATGCAAGCGTGAAAACGGACTGGATGTAACGGCTGAGAATATTGTTGTTTCAACAGGTGCCAAACAATCTATCGTAAACGTATTGTTGAGCTTAATCAGCAAAGGCGACGAGGTAATTATATTTGCTCCTTTCTGGGTGTCTTACGTGGAGATGGTAAAGCTGGCGGAAGGAACCCCGGTAATTGTTTCGGGTGGCATTGAAAGCGATTTTAAGGTAACTGCCAAACAATTGGAGGCCGCCATCACTCCTAAAACCAAAGCCATTTTATTCTCCAGTCCATGCAATCCTACCGGAGCGGTTTTCACTAAAGAAGAGCTAAGCTCCATTGCTAGTGTAGTTGAGAAAAATGAGAATTTGTACGTGATTGCCGACGAAATTTATGAATACATCAATTTCGAAGGTTCTCACTTCTCCATTGGAAGTATTCCCGCAGTAAAAGAACGCGTAATTACAGTAAACGGATTCTCTAAAGGATATGCCATGACTGGCTGGCGCGTTGGATACATTGCTGCTGCCAAGTGGATTGCCGCTGCTTGCGACAAGGTTCAAGGCCAGGTAACATCCGGTACTTGTTCGATTGCACAAAAAGCCGCTCATGCTGCCATCACCGGAAACATGGATGCTGCCAAAGAAATGGAAACAGCGTACAAGCGCCGTCGTGATTTGGTAATTGGCTTACTGAAAGAAATTCCAGGATTGAAAGTGAATAAGCCTCAAGGGGCATTCTATATATTCCCGGAAGTGACATCCTATCTAGGAAAATCATTTAACGGAGTAAAAATTGAAAAAGCCAGTGATCTTGCCATGTATTTGCTGAATGAAGCACATGTGGCCACTGTAGGTGGTGATGCCTTCGGAGCTCCTCAAAATATCCGTATCTCATTTGCTGCTTCTGACGAGAACTTGAAAGAAGCTATGAGAAGAATTAAAGAAGCATTGGCGAAATTGTCATAACCCTGTTTTTATTTTTGTTGATGGGCAAGAATTCTTTCTTGCCCATTTTTTTTCTACCCACTCTTGACATAAGTATTTTTTTTTGGCGGAAACTTTTTAATAAACTTTTGGTCAAACATATTAAACGTATAAGTATTCTATGAAAAAAATAATTTTAGCAGTAATTGTATTGACGTTGTGTGCCTCTTGCGCCGTGCATCATGGCAATTATGCTGGCACTCCGCAAGACTTTGATGAATGTGTGGTTGCGGAAATAAAAGGCGAGTCCAAAGCGACCTATATATTGGGATTTGGAGGATTGAATAAAAATCAAATGGTGCAAGAGGCTCGTAAAGCCATGTTCAACAGTCGCAAATTATATGCAGGAGAGAAGTATTCCAACCTCACGGTGGATATGCAAGCTTCCGGATTTTTATTATATGTACGCTACAAAGTGACGGTAAGTGCCGATGTGGTAAAGGAATGTGGGGCCTCTGCTGCTCCACCCAACGATGCGATTATGACTAAAACTTCAGATGAACGTATTGCAGAATTGAAATGGACAGCAGGCGATACCGCCATTTTTTACAATGGAATAGTAAAGCGCAGTCCTTGTGTTGTAGATCGTGCTGAAAACAACGTAGCCGACATTGAGTGGTTGGAAAAGTCACAGAAACTTACCTTCGTAAGTCAGAATAATTTGTTTAAGACTACAGGGAGCTATAAGGGCTTTATAGTAGGCAATGTCTATGAATACAAAGATGCTACTTCGGGAACAGAACAAATAAAAAAAGGGATGATTATTGGCATAGGTAGCAAATCTTTCCTTGTTCAAACGGCTGACCAAAAATATATCACCGTAAAATATTAAGAGCGTCGAAGCGTGGAAGTGTAGGCCGGATTGGGCAAACGCAACCATGTACCGGATAGTCGTGATTTTAAAAAAGGCAATCGTATTCGATTGCCTTTTTTAGTATGAATTCCTTTGCAGCACTTTTTCTCAGAAGGAAAAAATAGTTTTAACCGGCTTTTCTCCATAGAAGCGAAGCGCACTATGGAGAAAGCTCATGGATCGCAGATCCATGGCCGGTAATCCCGACTTAGAAAATCATGGGCTTAG
>JALONM010000086.1 GCA_025454925.1 Cytophagaceae bacterium | reverse complement strand
TGGCATGGACGTAACGGTGGATTCCAAATGGCAAGGTTTTAAAGGGTTCTTCAGCGGCGAAGGATTGTTCCTCTTGAAATGTTCGGGAATGGGAGACCTTTGGTTTAACAGCTACGGTGGAATTATTCCAATCGACGTGACCGATTCTCTCGTAGTCGACACCGGACACATCGTTGCCTTCACCGAAGGCTTGTCTTACCGCGTTACTACCCTTGGAGGTTACAAATCCTTCTTCTTCTCGGGCGAAGGGCTGGTGTGTAAATTCGAAGGTCAGGGACGCGTTTGGATTCAAACACGCAAGGTATTCCCTTTGGTGGGCTTCCTCGATGCATTCCGACCACAGAAGTCATAATACAATATTCTAACAACAGGATTCCTGGCGGTTTGCAAAAGCCACCGGGAATTTCCTTTTTAGGGCATCTGAAACCTGATTTCTACGTAGAAATTCTTCAAGGAGAAACGTCAACTAAAATCAAGGGCTTCAGAAAGAATCCAATACAAAAAAATCCTCTTGTAGAAGCCCATGCTTTTCTGTGTCGCGATTACCCGCCATGGATCGCAGATCCATGACTTTTCTCAATCGTACGCTTTTATGGAGAAAAGCCGGTTGAAAAATTGTAGTTCAACATAAAAATATAACCCTGGTATGCAAAATGAGCCTGTATACAGCTACGCTCCCGGAACAGAAGAGCGCCGCTTGTTGAAAGAAGCCTTGAAAGGGCTGGCCGTTCAACAACCCGAACTGTTTTCCATCATTCACGGAAAACAAATAGCTGGCAAACGCATACCCGTGCGTGAACCCCACGCCCATGCCTCTATTCTAGGGCATTTGCACGAAGTAGGAGCTTCCGAAATTCAACAGGCCATACAAACCGCTTTGCTGGCAAAAAAAGAGTGGGAACTGCTCAGCCAGCAAGAGCGCAATGAAATTTTTCTTCGAGCCGCCGATCTCGTGGCCGGCAAATACCGCTATCTGCTGAATGCGGCCACCATGCTGGGCCAATCCAAAAATGCCTATCAGGCCGAAATAGATTCCGCTTGCGAACTCGCCGATTTTCTGCGCTTCAACGTTGCCTACGCACAGCAAATTCAAGCCATACAACCAGCCTCCGCCGAAGGCATTCACAATGCGCTCGAATACCGGCCACTCGAGGGATTTGTAGTGGCGATCACTCCATTCAACTTTACCGCCATTGCTGCCAACCTGCCCACCGCACCCGTGCTTATGGGGAATGTATGCGTATGGAAACCGGCCTATACACAAGCACGGTCCGCCCAAGTGCTCATGGAAATTTTCCAAGAAGCAGGTATTCCACCAGGCGTACTCAACCTCGTATACGCCGATGGTCCGCTCCTGGGAAAAATCGCCTTCAGCCATCCCGAATTTGCAGGCTTGCATTTTACCGGCAGCACAGCGGTGTTTCAACAACTCTGGCAACAAATTTCCAATCAACTTACTACCTACCGGCAATATCCTAAACTAGTAGGTGAAACGGGAGGCAAAGATTTTGTGTGGATGCATCCTTCCGCATCCGTCGACGTTACGGCCACTGCCTTGGTGCGTGGTGCCTTCGAATACCAGGGACAAAAATGTTCAGCCGCTTCCCGCGCATACATTCCCAAGAGCCGTTGGTCCGCCCTGCGCGAGCAGTTGGTCGATACCACGCAGCAATTGCGCATGGGCGATGTGCGCGATTTCAGAAATTTTGTTAATGCCGTCATTGACGAAAGAGCCTACGACCGCATCAGTTCCTATTGGGCAAGTTTAAAAAATGGCAGCGCCAACGTTTTAACCGGCGCCAGTGGCGATAAACAAGAGGGTTATTTTATTCAGCCTACGTTGGCCGAAGTATTCGACCCGGCACATGTATGCATGCGCGAAGAACTCTTCGGTCCGGTCCTATCCATCTATGTATACGACGACGCGCGCCTCGCTGAAATTCCTGAGCTCATCAACCAAACCTCCGACTATGCCCTTACGGGAGCCGTGTTGGCCGAAGACGAAATATTTTTAAAGCAAGCCAGCACACAACTGCGCTACGCCGCAGGCAATTTTTATATCAACGACAAGCCTACCGGAGCCGTGGTAAATCAGCAGCCCTTCGGCGGCGCCAGACGCAGCGGTACCAACGACAAAGCCGGCAGCATGCACAACCTGTTGCGTTGGGTATCGGCAGCATGCACAACCTGTTGCGTTGGGTATCACCACGAACCATCAAACGAAATCTGGCACCCCCCACCCACTTTAGCTATCCATTCATGCAGGAAGAATAAACTTCAGCAACAACGTTCAACCGACTTTTTTTTAATCTTTAAGGTTGAAGATTATAAAACATGGATCATTTAGTTTTCCTATGGAGATAACAAGTTCTTTCAACACCTTTGGGAGAAGCGGGACTTGTTGAAAACAAAAGAACCCCTAGTTTGGGAACTTCACATGCAATTTTGTCTGGATACACGATAATTTCCGGCAGACAGTTAATTTCCGAATAATTTTTTTAAAATACTTACTTATTTGAAAAGTTCAGAGATGCAAGTCGACAATATTCTGACGCTTCTATTTTTATGCATGAAGCTATTGCACGAAAGGCAGGTTTATCGGGTGCAGATCACAAGTATTTAGGGCTTATTCTCAAATACAAAGAACTTACAGCAGGTGAAATTGCAAAACTTACAGGATTGACAACAGGCGCTGTTACTGGATTAATTGACCGTTTGGAGAAAAAAAAATTGCTAAAAAGGCAGTTTACCAAAGACGACAGACGGAAAGTTATAATAGTTCCTAATCCTGAAAATAGCATGAAACTACTACAACCTATTTTCAGTGAACTTCATCAAAAAACGGCTGACTTAATTGCTTCGTTCACTGAAAATGAAATTCAAATAATTGAAAGATATTTTACAGAAGCGACAACTATAATGAACGAAACAACTCATCATCTAAACAATAAATAAATGAACAAAATGGATACTATAACACCATCTTACTTAACAAGGGCTGAATTTTGGCTTTGCCTTACGACGCTCATTTATTTTTTAATGAATGGAGCTCAACTATTTGAAACACTTGTATTTGTTCCAAAATGGACTACTTCACCGCCTGATAATTTTAAACTTTTACTAGATGGGCAAGGACTGAGTTTGAAATTGTTTTGGACTGTTTTTCATTCGTTACATGAAGTCACTTTTATACTTGCAATTATTTTTTGTTGGAAAATTGACACAGTAAGGAATGAACTTCTAATTTTATTTGTGGTTCATTTTGCAGTTAGGATTTGGACTCTTTCCTATTTTGCGCCAAACATCATTGACTTCCAAAAAATTGCAGAAAACTCCACTCTTGCAAAGAATTTAATACATAGAACTTCCCTTTGGCAGACACTTAACTACATAAGAGTAGCAATATTTATAGCCATTTCAATTGGACTTGTACCTTTGTGTATTAAGTTGTTTAATTTACGACAGTAATTTGCCTCATGCTATTTGAAACGGCTTGCGAGGGTGACTTAACAAATTGATCATGAACAACCTTTTACAACAAATAAGAAACTGTAAAGAGTGCGAAAAATACCTTACAGATGGGGTGAATCCGGTTATTGCAGCAAGTCAAAATTGTAAAGTTATTATCATTGGTCAAGCTCCTGGGCGGATTGTACATAATACTGGTATTCCTTGGAACGATAAAAGCGGAGACAACTTACGCAACTGGTTAGGCTTAGACAAGCCAACTTTCTATAATTCCGACTTAATTGCATTGATGCCAATGGGGTTTTGTTACCCTGGCACTGGTAAAACTGGAGACTTGCCACCTAGACTTGAATGTGCACCACTTTGGCACGAAAAATTATTGACTTTAATGCCTGATGCAAAAATCGTTTTACTAATCGGACAATATGCTCAAAATTATTATTTGGGCGATAGAGCAAAAGATACTTTGACTGAAACTGTTCACCATTTTGAATCGTATCTGCCAACGTACTTTCCCTTGCCTCATCCATCACCAAGAAACAATATTTGGTTAGCTAAAAATAAATGGTTTGAACAAATGGTTTTACCAGAATTGAAAAAACAAATTCAAATTATTTTAAGTTGACAGTCATGATGACCTATAAGACTAATGTTATCCTTTATGCATTAACACTTTTTTACTTTTATTAGTGAGGGGAGTTAAGTGCCATCTTGTTACCTTCCGAGTCAAGGAAAAGAGCGAAGTATCCATTTCCGTCGGCATGCGCTGTTTTGGGTACTACTATTTGTCCTCCATTTTTCACCACTTTATCAAGCATTACCTTCAGATTGTCACCAGCGTTCAAGTACATGGTTACACCATCTGCGGAGGGTGTATACCCCTCTGCTTGCATGATAACACCGGTTACTAATTGTCCTTCGTAAGGGAGTATTCCCATCTTCATACCATCAACTTCCATTTTCTCAATTTTAATGTCCAATACGGCTTGATAGAATTGAATTGCCCGAGAGATATCTCTTGCAGGAATTTCAAACATGGAAATATAGCTTTTCATTGTATTTTCTTTTAAGTCTGTTGTGGTGTCTTTGGCAAGTACTTCCGGATTTGTCTTGTTGGCAGGACTGCAGGATACTAAGCCAATCACAGAAATGAGCGTAGCGAAAACGATGCTATGGAATGTCATTGATTTGTACATTTTAATTACCGGACAAAATTAAGCGGAATACATAGGTTAAAATAGTAGAAATGCGACACTTTAGCATTTATTTGTAAAAGAGTGCAGAAAGAGCCATGTGCTCATTATCAATAAATTCCTTTGGTGTAACTCCGATAAGATCTTTAAAATCTTTGATGAAGTGGTTTTGGTCGAAATAGGCGCTCTCGTAGGCAATATCGGTCAGCGTTTCTGTTTTCTTGTTAAGCAATACATGCAAGGTCGCTTGAAGCCTGATCGCTTTACTTAATTGCTTTGGACTGATTCCGATTTGTTTTTTAAAATGTCTTTCAAGCTGTCTGCGTTTTGTGCGATCATCTTTCAAAAGCGCATGGATGGGGGTTGTTCCATTTGTTTTGAGAAGTATATCCACCGTTGATTTTACGATACTGCTAATGGTGCTTTTTTTATTTAACATTTGTAATAAAAACATTTCAATTATCTCAATTCTCCGTTGGGTATTGCTTGCTTGAATCATTTGTTGCTCTAATTGGTCCGCTTCCATTTGTCCAAAAAGTTCTGCCATTGGAGTTTCCTTGTCCACCAGATTACTAAGCGGCATGGTTACAAAGTTTGCAAACCCTATGGGGTAGAAACATACCGCGAAGGAGTCTACATTTCCGGTAGGTAAAATGTCAAATGATTTTGTTCTTTGTCCCATGATCATTGCGTTAGGATGCAGGATAAAGTCGTTCTCAGAGGTATACCTTTTAATTTTGTCGCCAAAGTTGAAAGTCATTTCGATACAACCGTCGGGAATGATTTTTTGCTTTTGATGGTTGGGATCAAAAGGCACCACCAATGTCCAATAGAATTTGACTATGGATTCTAAGTCTTTATGTGGCTTGAATGTCTGATAGTTCATGGGTGTTAGGTATTGCAGGGTGTAACGGATATGGATCAGCTGGAAGCTGATGATTTTGAAGCTCAAGGCTGCCGAGCTCCTTTGAATCCGAATTTCTCCATAGAATTTCCACTATGGAGAAACACCGGTGGAACGTACACATTTTAATGAAAGGAATTTACCAAACCAGATTTTAAATTCAAACGCTCTAAACATTTTTAAACGGAAATTTTATGGAGGAATTCTATTTAAGCCCTGATTTCTCCATAGTAATTCTTCTATGGAGAAATGTCAATTACAATCAAGGGCTTCGGAAGGAATCGAACAAAAGAAATTTTTTTCGAAGCCCTTGATTTTTGAAGTCGTGATTACCGGCTATGGATCTGCGATTTATGAGCTTTCTCTATGCTGCGCTTCGCTTCTATGGAGAAATGCCGGTTTAAGTATGCTTGGTTTTGCGTGAGGGATAGAGTGTAAAGCCATGGTGGTGGCGCCAGTAGCGCCACCACCATGGCTTGCAGCGATAGCCCGGCCCGCCGTGGCGGCGGCGCTGCAAGCGCCACCGAGCCACAAGGGACACGCCCAAAAAAATCATTAGGTTTCAATGCACCATGGAAGAAAAATGTGCGATAGAGAATAAGAATGGAGGAATGAAAATGGAGCTTACAGGAATTAAGGAATGATTCGTTTATCTCAACTCCGTTCCGTGCTCTTCAAACAGCCGCTGGGTAAATGCTCTTGCTCCAGGTCCATTTAAATGGTCGCTGTCTAAAAAGTAGGAAGAGGGAAACGGACAGGCGGAATACTCCCAATGCACGATCGTTGTATCGCTTAGCAAAGGCTGTAAGCGTGCTTTAAAGCGAGCGCGTTCAACTGCGGGAATCTGCTGGTAAAAATCGTGCTGCAAGGGCGTCGAAAGCAAGATCACGGTAATACCCTCTTGCCGGCAGTATTCGATAATTCGTTGTAAATACTTCCATTGAAATTCGGATTCATTAAATCCGGTATGTAAAAATTCTTCTTTGAGGCGTTTTTGCATCAAGGCTTTGCTAAGCTCCGATCGGTCTCCGGCATCGATCCATCTTCCAAATACCAGGGTGGTGTCTTCCCATTTCCATTTTTGTCCCAGCAGCGGGAATAATTTCCTGCATTCATACAAAGCCCTCGTTTCAAAATCCATGCGCGCGTCCACATCCCTCCATTCTTCTTCGTTCAATGTGTGCATCAAATAATCAAACTGGGCCATGCTCAAAATGCCCCGCTTAAAAATTTCATCGTAATTGTATTGCACGTTTTGAAGGTTGACACTCAATACAATTTTGCGCGGTTTTAGCAATTGTATTTTTTTTAAGCTAAATAAAAATGGTTCGTTGTAGGCTCCTACATTATGTACCTCTGGCATTTCGTCGCAAATACCATAAGCGGTATGGGATGAGCCCATAAACAGCAAAGGCTTATGCTGCAAGGCACGTATGCGTTGTTGAAGGAAAGCGGTTTCTTTATTTTTTCTGTACCAACTATATGCGAAAATGAATGAGCATGCCAGAAGGGGCAGCCAAAGTCTTTTCAGCCAAAAAGAAACAGAACGATATGATGCATCACTTGTCAAAACTGGAAGTAGATAAATTGGGCCGCTTTAAAATTTCCAAACACTACAATGGCCAGCACTACCAGCGTCCAGTATAAGGAATGCAGCGCAGGCGAAGAAAACGAGGCATATTTTTTTTCTATCCAATAGTCTTGCAGCAATACCCATAGCAACGCTGCCGAGCCTATAATGGGCAGGGAGGAAGGCCAGTGAAACAGACGTCCTTGGGCGGTATCTTGCGCCATGGTACCCAAAATGGACCAGGCTTGCGATACATATTCCGAACGAAAAAAAACATGAGGAAGGCAAATAATCTGGAAAGTCAGAAACCGGTGCCAATTGCGTTGTAAACTTCCGGCAGGCAAAATGTTCCAGGCTATGGGATTCTTTTGCCAGTATCGGGATAGCGCCACACTCAAGCCATTGATGATGGCGTACACCACCACCGTCCATTTGGCGCCGTGCCAAATGCCAATGATGAACATGGCGAGGAATAAATTGACATAGGTGCGGAGTTCACCCTTGCGGTTTCCGCCCAGTGGAATGTATAAATAATCTTTCACCCAGGAGGAGAGTGAAATATGCCAGCGATTCCAGAATTCGGCTACATGCGTGGCCATAAATGGTTGTCTGAAGTTTTGCATCAGGTCATAGCCCATGAGCCGTGCCGACCCGATGGCGATGTCGGAATATCCGGAGAAGTCGCCATACACCTGAAACATAAAAGCCCAGGTGGCCAATACATACTCCAATCCGCTGCCTTCGTACAGAGGATGGTAAATGCGTTCTACAAAGGGGGCCAGGTTATCGGCGAGTACCATTTTTTTAAATAAGCCTGTGGCCATCAATTTCAGTCCGGAGCTGATACGCAGATAGGTAACCAGGGGTGCTTTTTTAAATTGAGGCAATAGGGCAGAGGCCCTTTCAATAGGGCCCGCTACAAGCTGAGGGAAGAAACTTACGTAGAGCGCAAAGTATAAAAAATCCTGCTCTGCCTTAAGCTGTCCCCGGTAAACATCCAGGGTATAACTCATGGTTTGAAAAACATAGAAAGAAATTCCCACGGGCAACAGCAAGTTTACACTGCTGGTATGCATTTCCCATCCCATCCAATCGGAAAACGTTTGTACGTTGACCAAAGCAAAATCCAGGTATTTAAAGAAAAACAGTAAGCCCAGGTCGGAGGCAAGGCCGAACCACATCCAGCGCTTGGCGGTATCAGGCGAGCGAAGCCGGTATTTTTCGATGTAAAGACTGCACGTAAACTGCAATGCGGTGGAGGCCAAAAGCAATAATCCGTATTCCGGCTTCCAGCTCATGTAAAAGTAATAGCTGGCCACCAACAGCAAATACTTTCTGTACCGCGAGGGTAGAAGAAAGTACAGCAGCAGGCACGTGCTAAAAAAAAGTAAAAATTTAAAGCTATTGAATACCAATGGGTTAATACCTTTGGGTCGCACCCAAAGCTACTATTTTTTGAATTATGAGTTACAATTTTATGATCTTTTGAATAGAACACTTTGAATATTTAATTGGATTAAGGTTTGTCACATTGGTGTTTTTATTAGAAAAAAAATACTAAAGCACTGATTCAGTTAAAGTTTACTCAGAAAATAAAGTAGTTGCTGGTAAAACGGTAACATGTAAGTCAAAAAGTTTCCCCAAACCATGACTAAGATCCTACGATTCTTATGGGTTGTACTAGGCATAAGCGTTTATGCCCAGACCTGGCCTGCCGACACCATTCGAGTACAAATCAATTCGGGAAATCCGAAGTTTCCATTTCCTCAGTTTTTAGAATACCAGCAAGGCAAAACCCTGGCGCGGTATAATGCCGAAGGAGTTACGCATGCCGATATGGAAAAGGCGATGCGGGAAGCTTACCAGATCATGATGCACCGCTCTCTATGGGTGCCTGGGAAAACCTTAAATGGCGTTAGATACATAGTTTATAATCATCCTAGTGTACCTAAAAATAACGGCACCTTTGTTTCGGAAGGGGATGGCTACGCGTTGCTGGCAGCGGCCTATTTTGCCGATAAACCTACTTTCGACGGACTATGGCTTTGGATCCATGATAACCGCCTGAGTGGTGTGAGAAAATATTGGGATTGCAGTAATCTTCGCCCAACCTATCGCTACGGCAAAGGATTGCCAGGTTGGAAGAACGATGAAACTACAGGGGTAGGAAATGGCGACAACGACTCTGCCACGGATGGGGACTATGATATCGCCATGGGATTGCTGATGGCCTATCGTCAATGGGGAAACCTGATGGGCATTAACGATGCGTGTGGCGCACCGATCAGCTACCGGGATGAAGCACTTAAAATGATAAAAGCCCTGGTGGATACTGTTCGTATAGAACCACTCGGGTCTCCAGGAACCTTGTCGGGTTATATTTCCGGTGATGTGGGGATTGATGGATACACCAAAAATGGAAATACCTGGGGAGAGCTTACAGACTGGCGTTATAACGCAGCCAACCAATTGTTTCCTAACTCACATTTAAAACCAGAGGTATACAGCATGAACCCTTTAATGATGTATACGGATTACATTGGGCCCTCTTATTTCAAACAGTTTGCCGACTTCCTGGCGGCTAATGGAGGGACTCCTTGGCAAATCAGCCAGTTTAGAAGAGGAGAGGCCTCTGCCGATTGGCTCATGGGACAGATGTTTGCCAAGGGATATATTGCCTCTTCGGGCAGGTGCACCGTCAGCGACGATGGATCGGTGACTACCTTCGGACAACATCCCATTGAACCGGGTGGTGAAGATTTTCGAGCCGCCTGGAGAACTATTTTGAATTATGTGTGGCATGGAAACCCCACTACTAGTTGGAATCCGGTTACCCATCAGGTAGTCAATACCCCTAACACCTACGAACGCGACATCGCGCTGCAACACGCCGCTTTCCTCAAGGAGCCTGGCAATCCTAAGATATGCGCCAAGTTTGGTACCTCTCCCGATCCTGCCTCCCCCAATTTTCGGGGTGTTGCGCATTTAAAGCAAGGACTTTCCGTTACCGGAACTACTACTGCAAACTATAATACCAATTTTAATGTAGGCACAGGAGCTGCGGCGGCCGTGGCATCGGAAGATTTAGACCTGATTGCTGAAGTATACCGACAGGCAGAAATTTTGTGGGATGATCAATCTGCAAAATCCAATGGGCTCAGCGATTACGAGCGCTACATAGGAAGTACGCCCGTCTACTTTCACGATTGGTTCCGTGTGCTGGGCATGCTTACCACTTCCGGCAATTTGCATCCTCCCAGCCACATGAATGCTGGAACGAACCTCAAAGTGTACATGGCCGTCAACAAAACCTATGCGTATACCGGTGATCAAGTAGGGTACACGGTGAGCTATCGAAACTACGGAACGCTCAATGCCAGCAATGCTGTTATCCGAACACCCCTGGATGCCGATTATGAATTTGTATCGGCCAGCAACGGAGGTATTTATAATGCCGGCACGCATACCATTCAATGGACCATTGCCAGTGTGCCTGGCTTTACCAGCGCAGGCGGAGCCGCGGCATCTTCCGGCAATGTAAACTTTACTGTGCGCGTCAGACAAAATCCACCCAACGCTCGCGTATGCCTGCAAAGCACCATCTCCTTGTCTAATGTTGTGCAATGGACGAGCAACGAATATCCCAACAATGCTTCCTACACCATGGAACGGAATTGTGTCGATATATTAGGAGAAAACCGAAACCTAACCATTCAAAAAACAGCCAGCCGTCAGCAAATGAATCCAGGCGATGTGGTGACGTTTAAAGTGAAATTTGAAAACAAATCCATTCCCAATTCCTGGCTTAATGGTGGGCGCGACCGGGTAGTAGTTTCTTATGGAAATTACCTTTTCAATTATACCTTTTACCAGTTTTACCGCTTCTGGCATGCGGCTCCGGAAGCGTATGTAAATATGAATAATTACCGGATTTCGTATTACATGAACGATCCGGCGGCAGCACCTCTGCCGTGTGTGTCAACGCCTCCTACCGGCTGGGATTCCCGCATCGACAACCAGAATGACTTGGATAAATATGGCTACAATCCAGCTTCCGGCCCCATTACTTTTTCCTATCAGGCCATACCTCCAGGTTCCGATGCCAACGGTAGCTGGAACCAGCGTATCATGACACGCTTTGCCAATGTATTGACCGCTCCTTCGACTCATATTTTCGATAAACTGGATAACCTCTACCTTATTCATAAAGGTGTTTGGGGTCCTGCGTTCATACGCACCAAACTGGAATCGGTGCCGAGTTCAATCTTGACTACACGCGTGGCGGATGACTGGTCGTACAGCGCTTCGGTAGACGTTGGACAAATTGCCTCCCAGAATGCGCGCTTCTCTCCGGTGACCAACGGCTGGGCGAATGTTGCCACTCCGAATGTTGTCATTAACAATTACACAAAAGATGTATGCGACGCTCCTGTTACGGGCTTTAGCAAAGTATTGGTGGAAGAATTTGATGGGTATACCTGGCGCCGTATTGCAGGAAACGGGCCACTGCCTGGCAAAGAAGCCTATCAGGTGTTGGTTACCGATACCATTCCGTTGGAACTGGCCTGGGACGGCTTTATAGACAATACCGGCATTTGCGCAAACGCTACGTATACGCCTGCGCCAACGGGAGCCTCTTACACAGGCGTCGTGCGCTTGTTAATGCCTGTTATGCTTACCGGAGAAAAAGATAGTTTAATCTACAAAGTAATAGCCAAAGACCCTCCATGTCCGGCGCCCGATAAAGCCTTTGATAACGTGGCCTGGATCTCATCGCAAACCGATTCTCCGGATTCTTCCCGCGTACCCTTGCTAATCACGTGCAATCCTTTGCCACCGCCGCCGCTGGTCGAGACTTCACTCAGGAAAACAGCCAACGTAGCGTCTACGCAAGCAGGAGGCAACGTGCGCTATACCTTAACCTTCACCAACAAAGACGGAAGCACCGGACAATGGAATGGTACGTCTACCCTGGCCGCACATTGGCAATCGGCGGGAAGTGGACTGTTGCCCAGGATGAATGGCTCAATTTTAAGCCTCGATCAAAACGCCTCTGGCAATCCCAATCCTGGTGCTATCGGATATGCCTTCTATCATACCAAAGTACACGGAGTAAACGGATGGATGGAATCCACCCTTACCCCATCCAACGCCAGCAATGTATCGTACTTTTTCCGTCATACCGCCGGAACGCCCGGCCAGGCTGATTTTCAAGGCGTACGATTAGAAATTACTCCCAATCCTATGGGTGCTAATACCATGGTGCTGCGTGTTTACAACAATGCAGCCCTCCTGGCCAACCTCACGGGTATTTCCTACGGTGGTTCTTCCAACCCTATTCAATTCAGAGTAGAATTGGTGGATAATACCATGTGCATTTATGTTAACAACCTCAGTGGTGTGCCGCTTAAAACCGTAACAGGCATTACAAATCTTAATCCTGGATATGCGGGGATATACGGAAATAACTCCCAGCAAACCCTTACGGCCTGGAAAGCACATTTTGATTCCGCCTTTGATGTGGTGCTCTCCGATGTTCTTCCTGCAGAAGTTTCTAATCCCAGCGCCATTACCAACGCAGGGGTGTACAATGCCGGTACACGCACCATCACCTGGCCTGCACGTAGCGGCCCTATACTTGCCAATGCAGTGCTGAAAGATTCTTTCCTGGTGCAAGTAGATGCCTGTGCCGCCTTCATCGTAAACAATGGTTATGCTTCCACCTTTGGAGTTGCCAATATTCAGGCCCAGCACGTATTGGGGTGCAGCGTATCTTTGCCCGTGCAACTGAATCAGTGGGACGCCAAACGTCAGCAACAGCATGTGCAACTACAATGGCTGGCCAACGAAGACCACGATTGTAAGCACTATCAGGTTTTACGGAAACGGGATAATCTTGCTGCGGAACTGATTCATACACATTCCTGCCTAGCCCCAGGACAGCCTTCTGCGTATACTTTTGTAGATGAAAATCAAACTGCCTCGGCTTATTATGCCTTGAAGCAGGTAGATCAGGATGGTCAACATTTCCTTTCCGAATGGAAATGGGTAGCCGCCATGGCAGAAGCGCAAGGGACTGTTATGGTATTCCCGAATCCTTTTGATCAGGAAGCCTGGATACAAAATGCTGGCGAAGAAACCGTGCAGATTGCCCTGTTGGAACCTACCGGAAAATTACTGTGGCAAGCATCCTTGCCAGGAGGCCAAACCCTTTCGCTGCCGGCAACGTTGAGCGCAGGTGTTTATGTAGTGGAAATAATAAGCAAAGCCGGACGTCGTTACGAGCGCATCAGCAAGCAACCGTAACAGAGCAAGTACCTCAAGATGCAGCGCAGAAATATTCATTCTATTTCTGCGCTGCTTTTTTACACTCTCCCAGATGGGATTCAAGCTTTTTTCCTTTATTAACATAAGTCAATGGATTTGTCCGTTCTAATGAATTCCTTTGTTAAAACAAAAGGATTCATACGATGGATACGAAGAACCTGTTAAGTACCCTCTGGGTATTTTTAGTGCTCAATTTTATTTTCTGCGACGTATTTACACTGATGTACTCGGAAGATTTGAAACGCATACTGACGGGCGAAGTAGATGGAATATTACTCGATCAGACTTTTTTACTCAGCTTTGCCATTATTATGGAATTACCCATGATGATGGTCCTGTTAGCCAGGTTCCTGCCACGCCGTGCCAGTCGCCCTCTTCACTTGGTGGTTTCGGCTTTTTTAACCTTCGTTCAGGCTTGGAGCATTTTAGCTGGCGGAGTAACCCTTCATTATTGGTTTTTCAGCATCATTGAAATTACTGCCTGCCTGAGTATTTTCATTCTGGCCTGGCGCTGGAAAGAAGACGATAACGTTTCTTCCAAGACCTATGTATTTTCCTAAGTAGAATATCAATCACATGTGCGTTTGCTCGTGAATGAAGCGAATCAGAAATCCAAGAAAATCGTAACCTCATTTTTTTCTCCTGGCAACATCGGAGGTGTTTGAAATAGAACGTGAAGAAATGCAGCCGGGGAAGGGGAGGCGCGCAGCCTCTTGGCGGCCATTCATTACGTGAAACAATTTGCTATATTGTGGCATGATTTCCACCCGGAATAATTTTACAGCCTTACGATATACGCTGGCCATAATGGTAGCACTGGGCCATTTGGCGCAGCTTTCGGACGTGCAGGCATTTGCTGTATTTTCTGATTGGACCAATGCAAGCATGGCAGTACACGGCTTTTTTGTAATCAGCGGATTTTTGATTTACCGCAGTTACCACCATCTGCCTGTGTGGAAAGAATATCTGAAAAAGCGATTTCGTAGAATTCTTCCGGCCTACATCCTGGTTGTAGGGGTAGCCGCCCTGGCCCTGGTGCTGGTGAGCGACAAGGGAATACTAGAATATTACGCAAGTGCTCAATGGTGGAAATATGTGTTGTATAATTTACTTACCCTAAATTTTCTGCAATCCGATTTGCCAGGAGTGTTTCAACACAATCCCTTTAACATAGCCGTAAACGGTTCCTTGTGGACGATTAAAATTGAAATTGGATTTTATCTGTTCCTGCCTTTGCTGGTGCATGCCTTGTCTATCCTTAAAGAATCTCAGCGTTCCTGGGCATTGTTGGGCTTGCTTGCCTTTTCCTTATTATATGCTGAATTTTTCCTATGGCTTTACCAAACAACCGGAAATGAATTCTATTCGTTTTTGCATCGGCAACTTCCAGGTAAGTTGTGCTATTTTATAAGCGGTATATTGGCATACAGACATTGGAATTTTTTTCAACAACATCCACATACCATAGGCATCTTATCTTTTTTCTTAGTCGCGGCTTCCTGGTATTTACAAGTAGACTGGCTGAGTGTATTTTCCCTGGCAGGCCTGCTCATCTGGATGGCGTTAATCGCTCCACCTGTTTTTGCCTTCCTCGATAAGCACGATTATTCTTACGGAATATATTTGTGGCATTATCCCTTGGTACAAATCTTTACGTCTCAACAGTGGTGGCAGCATCAGGAATGGACCATGTTTTTACTCTGGATCTTTGCCTTACTGCTTATATCTGCTGTTTCCTGGTATGGTTTGGAGCGCAGGTATATCCGAAAGGGAAAGCAGGCGTAAGGCTATTTTCCTGGTGCGAGGCCAGGGTAATTGCATAGTACCAACTTGCCACTACATTAGTATGAATAGAAAATGAATTCACAGATACCATTCTATTTAATCATTTTGTTGATTTCGTTGAGTTGCGAGCAAAAAAAAATGTTCGTAATTAATTCCATTGATACCACAGATTTTCCAACACTAAGCGAAATCATAGCAGAAAGAAAAAGAACTTCCATAAAGCCCATTGAGGATTTTCCAACGATTTAAGTTTGTTATAATTTTGATTCATCCATAATGCAGCGTCCACAGCGGTTGATAAAATTAATCTCCAATGGACATTGGTTTCATAGAGATACCACTCTGGTGAATGGATTTACCCTGAATTATTATGAAACAACTGATTCGTGTTGTGTCGATGATGTCTATATAAGATGGTCTGGGAATTCTATGGATAGAATTTTTGTGATGGAATCGGTAAGGTTGATGCGTTCGTATTTTCTGCCATATTACCTAACTCATAATAGTGAGTATATTGTGTTGGAACATGGATGCTCAACAAGTTGTCACGGATTGATATATTTACCTCAGAATAAATTTGAAAAAATAAAGGGATTTCAAAAGGTCTATTTTTATGAATCCGCCCTATTTGACTACGTGTTAACGGGTGATTACGATGGGGAAAATCATATATTTACCATAACTAATATAAAGACTGGAAAAGCTAAGGATGTTAGATTTCAATTTCCTTCCAGGTATTTAGATCCCATTAATTCTATTGACACGTTTTATGTAACAAATTCTGAAATTCGAATAAGAGGATTGTTAGTAGATAGAGATAATCAAAAAGATACCACTGAATTCATTCGCATAAAAAAATTCTAGTCTTACAAAGCCCCCTTACAGCAAGCCCAGTTGCCTGGCATTTTTAATCAGTTCCACAACATTCTTTGAATCCGTTTTTTTGAAAATGTGGGAGCGGTGGGTTTTAACCGTATTCAAGCTTATATTCAAGCGTGCAGCGATTTCCTGACTGGTAAAACCTCTGTAAATACCTTCCAGCACTTGTGTTTCCTTCTCGGTAAGGGTATGCATTCCCCGTTGAGCATGAAATACGGTATGCGAAAGCATCAACCTTTCGTTGGCATCTTTTTCCAGGAAGCTGTATTCACTGGCAAAGTTACTCTCTTTTACTAAGCTGATGTCGGTTAGAAAGCTGCTCAGAATTAAAGGAGCGCCTCCGGTACTTACTTCCAGCACCTGATTGTGAAATAAGCCCCAAATGCGCTCACCATTTTTCTTTTGCAATTGAACACAAGAAATGACCTTTAATTTTTTGAAATTCTTTTTATGCAATTGGCATAGACGAATGATGGTGGGCGTAACAATTGTTAAAAAGAAATCCCGGTGTTCGGGTATTATGCAAGAAATAAAAAGAGAACTTCCATTCGGACTTAAAAATTCCGAAGCTGAGTAACCCAGAATTTTTTCGATGTTGTTGCCCATAAATTCAAACCCTGGCTTTTGGTAGTTGATGATGGCGGGCGCGCAGGGCATGGTTTCCATGAACGCATCAAAGGTTGGTAGTACAGAAAAGGAAGAGTATTTCTGCAAGGCTTCCACATTTTCTATTTCCGAATCTTTGATTTTTATTTTCCGTAAAAACGACTGATAGGAAGTGTTCATAGGTGTCTTGGTTTACAAAAACTACGGCAACATGGTGACTAATGCTTATATCAAGATGCTAAAATTGCAGGCTTCGAGCAAGCATCCTTCCCATTATGCGAATGAGTAAAATAATCCGATTGCTTCTTACACACTCCCTCGATGAATAAATTCATGCTAAATTCACCCTAAAGGGTGATGGCTTCGCACGCGGATATTGCCTAGGTTTGAAGCAACTACTACAACGACCTAACCAAACCTATGAACGCTTTTCTACGCATATCGATCCTGCTGCTTGTCAGCCTTTGGTGCTCCTTGCAGGCGCAATGCCTGTTGCCAGCCTCCCCTGTGCCTACCGGCACGGTTACCATCAACTCTCCTTTGCAAAGTGGACAAGTGGGACAATTTTACCGTGATACCATTCAAATTGCCATTCCGTATTCCCTTACTGCCTATGCTTCCTATTTGGTTACCGGTGCGCTGTTTCAAGCAAACAATCAAGTCACGGGAATTCCTTCCGGATTGTCGTTGCAATTTAATCCTGCGCCTAACATATCCAATCAAGTAAGTACTACCGTTGCACAACCCCATGGAGGCTATATCTGTGCCATACTCTCCGGTACTCCTGCCACCTCTGGCAATTTTTATATCGCCATCGATTTGTCCGTGCAAATGACCCTGCTCTCCAATTCCAACATCAGCAACACCCAAACCATTTACCTCGAAACGCTGGTGCACATAGATCCCGCTACCACAGGTGTATATAGCACTTCGGAAGTTTCCAGCATTCAGGTATTTCCAAATCCTGCTACCGACATGCTACACCTGCGGTTCCATGAACCTCACACAAGCACCTGGGAAATCATCAATGGAAACGGCGCATCGGTGCATTCCGGCACTTTTATCAACCAAGCCGACATTGCCCTTCAACAATTGGTGCCAGGCTATTACTACATTTTAGTAAAGAGCGAAAACGGAATATTTACCAAAGGTTTCAGTAAGCAATAACTCATACAGTAATCCATTGCTATATCATTTTTGGGTTGGGCGGCTGATCCGGCTATCGCTGCAAGTCCTCGTGGTGGCGACGCTTATAGCGCCACCACCACTGCGGGCTTTTCGCTCTATCCGGGCCGCAAGGCGTTCGTCA
>JALONM010000025.1 GCA_025454925.1 Cytophagaceae bacterium | reverse complement strand
GCGCCACGAAGCCTCGCCACAAGGGACACGCCCAAAAGAAAAGAAACGTAGTGCTTGGTGATTTAGCTGCATAGCACCTGGTTTCCATTTTAAGAAGTATGGGCTTTATTTTTTTACTTCATACATATCCAGCAATTTTTTCCTTTTAGCCATCAACGGTTCGTCAGCATGAAACCAAATTAAATGGGTAGGTCGTTTTGATTTGGCAAGAAGAAATTGAATACCTTCGCTCAAGTCTTCTTCCGAAGGTGTTTCGATTCTTAGCTCATCGTTCTCCTGAAATCGAAAGCCTTTACAAGTAAATCCTTTTATTACCTTTCGCCAATTTCCTTCCATGGGCTGCAGGCAATCCTGGCAACAAGCTTCTTCTTCCAGCTCATTTACCAGGCTGTAAAATTTCTTATTCCGAAAAACTACCGCCCAGGAATACAAGGGAAAAGCAATATCCAAATCCAGGGGATATTGATCGATGTATGCACCATAGGACTTAAGAATGGATAATTGATAAATAGAATTGGGCGTTTGCAAATTGGAAGGCAACTGCATGTTGTAGCACATCAAAACGCCATGTCCTACCGGTGGAATTCCTATATTGGTTTTTTGTTTTAATTGATGGAGTCGTATTGTTACACTTAATTGTTTGGGCAACTGCAAACGCACGCAGGATAAAAACCAAAAATACCGGTCTCGGGTACGTACAGTCCAATCACAATCAATTTGCAAAGTATGCCATCCATGGTATGGAACCAGGGCACTTAAATACTGCAGCAACTGAGTACTGAGAGAGTCTACACCGGTTGAGTCGAGGTGGTAAAACACCTCGTTTTTAATATATACCACCGGCATCCAGGAGCTTGGAAAACGCTGGGCACGCAAGGGAGCCACCGGATGTGTTTTTTGTTTGACATCGTCCCAGGCTACATCCATTACCCGGATGTATACGGGACCTTTCAGCGCCTGAGCTTGCAGAAAATCGGTTTGTTGAGTATCGAGTGTCGTTTTCCAAAAATACCATCCAGTAGAAACAGGTACTATTTTGGGGGAGTCACTACAAGAAGAAATAAAAACCAGGAAGGAAATTATTGAAAACAAAAAAAGCTTACCCATGCGACACAAGTAAGCCAATGATCGGAATAATTGCAACAATTAATTAGTAGCGGCCAAACATCGATTCAAGAACCTGATAACGATAATCGAAAATTTGCTTTACTTGTTTTTTAATGAACAAGACATTGGCGATGCTTCCCAAAAATCCCATTGGAACTTTATAATGCAAGATGTCTTTCATCTCAATACCTCCATCAATTTCTTTGAATTGATGCAAGTGGTGCCACATGGCATAGGGGCCGAAGCGTTGTTCGTCTACAAAGTATTCCCTCTCTTTTACGTGAGTAATCTCCGTCACCCAATACATCGGAATGTTGAGTAAAGGGTGCACATGGTACTCAATAATTTTACCCGCAAACATTTTTTCGGAAGCGTCTGGTGATAAAATTTTAAAGTTCATGTAAGAGGGCGTAATCTTGGAGAGATTAGCCGGAGAAGAGAAAAAATCCCAGGCCTGATCCAAGCTTACCGGCAGCCGTTGAACAAATTCAAATCGTTGCACCCCCATTAGTTCTGATACATTTTAAGGTTTTTCATAATCTCTTGGCGAGCGAGGAAAATGCGGCTTTTCACAGTTCCTAACGGAATCTCCAACTCGTCGGCTATTTCCTGGTACTGAAAGCCGGCTCTGTAACGTTCAAATGGAATCCGGAATTCGTCTTTCAGCTTATTGATGGACTTCATGATTTCGGCCTGGAACATTTCTGACTCTACGTTATTATTGTGGAATCTACGCTCCGGACGAACGGTACGAACATCTTCTACCACGGTTAAAAACTTATTGGCTTTGGTCTGACGACGGTAATTATTGATGAAAGTATTTTTCATGATCACGCAAAGCCAAGCCTTCAGATTCGTTGAATCTGCGAACTTTTCGCGGTAACGGAGGGCCTTTAACAAGGTGTCCTGGAGAAGATCCTTAGCATCTTCTCTGTTCATGGTTAGCTTCATCGCGAAGCTTTTTAGCAAGGAGGTTTCCTTTAAAACCAGGTTCTGAAATTCGGAAGTGCTCATATTTGTTTAGCCTTTATGATTAAAGTTTAAACAAATATGTAGCACAGGGGGATTAAAAGCAAATTTTGTTTAATATTTTTATTTAAACATTAAACAAAATAGGCAAATAACTACTAATCAATAAGTTAAAAATTGGATGATGGAGTGATGGAATGATGGAATGATGGAGTGATAGAGTGATAGAGTGATGGAATGATAGAGTGATGGAATGATAGAGTGATGGAGTGATGGAGTGATGGAGTGGTAGAGTAATGTGACGGAATTATGGCGCAATCAATCAATCAATCAATCAATCAATCAATCAATCAATCAATCAATCTGTCCGCTACTGTTTTCTTTTCCAAAAAGTATACCCTACTCCGATTAAAGCATGCAGAGCAGTATTGGGAGCATCGGCATATCCATTGGCCACGGGCACTCGCGCCCAGGCGGTGGTACCCCGGAATTCGGCAGTGGCGTACAACCCTTTGTACAAGGTTATGGATTTGGAAATGGCCAACTCAGCCACCGCACCTGAAATGAGATATCCTCCTCCCCAGAAACCCGGACGGCGATAACGGATGCCATTGATCGTGCTTTGCGGATGAGCTATCACGACACCAAGGGCCGCATTGGCATTAAAATATTTAAACGACCGAATACCGGTAAAAGATAAAATATTGTAGCCGTGGGTAATTTCAAAAAACTGAATGGGATCCTGAGGATTATCCAGAATGAGTTTGTGGTGGGTGAATTTAAGGCCGAATCCCCATTTATCTTTCCAACGAGTTAGTCTGAAGTCATAGTACGGTGGAAGCTTGAAGGGCTCCGAACGGTAGCGGGCTCTAAATACCATAGGATCCTGACCATCTAATACCAGTTTTAATGGTGAAGGAAAATTATAAACGGGCCCGCTTAATACTTCAAATCGCAGCTCCTGAGCGTAAGCAATGCCTTGCAGTGCAAACAGAATCATGCAAAGTATACGTTTCATATCACAGTGATTTAATTCGTTGGATCGTTGATAATTCGAATAAGTTGATCGGGAGCATCCGGTATTACCACATTGGCAAATGAGGTGATTTTTTCTTCTACAATAACGCCTCCAAAAGCGTAAATAGTAAGATGCGGAAAGGCATTGGAAAGATTGGTCAGGTATTCTTTGGCCGTATACATTGGTCTGTTGGTGATGCAGGTGATAATTCGATCGGCTTGGGAGATCTCCACCACTCTGCTGAGGTCATCAAACGGAACAGACTGACCCAGGTAAAAAGCTTTGGCACCGGCATGTTTGATCATGAAATGATAAAATAATAATACCAGTTCATGCAATTCGTTTTCCGGGAGAAAAAGTATGTATGAATGCGGAATACGTTGCTTTTCGACACGAATAGAATTGATGGCAACAATAAATTTTTGTCGGATAAGATTTGACACGAAGTGTTCCTGGGCTGGATTGATTGTGCCCGTTTGCCACATGATTCCAATGCGGTTCATAAACGGGTATACGACATGTATAACCGCTTCTGCAAAACCAAATCGATTGGTGGCATTATCCATCACTGAATCAAATAGATTTTCATCCAGGTCGATCATGGCATTGATCATTCCGTTGATGAGGTCTTCGTGATCTGTTTCAGCCACCAGAATCGTAGCTGCTTCATGGGCAATGTGTTGGGGATCCATTTCGGCTATTTTCGAAATTTTCACCCCATATTTGTTCAATAAGCTGACATTAAGCAAATGCTTCAACTCCTCGTTGCTGTAAGACCGAATGTTGGTTTCGGATCGATTCGGCGAAAGTAAATTATAACGCTGCTCCCAAATGCGGATCGTATGCGCTTTAATTCCTGTAAGCCTTTCCAAATCTTTAATAGAATAGGTAGACAAGGTATTTTGAAGTTATTGAAATCCTATAAAGAACAACTTCAAAAGTAAATTGTTTAAATAAATTCTGCCAGTAAAATTGTAGAAATTAAGAGTTTACCTATAGTCACCCTTTACAAGGAGCCCAAAAGTCGGAACTGGATAGTTTCACATAAAAAAAGCTCTTCATTGCTGAAGAGCTTGGGAGGTCGCGAGCGGATTCGAACCGCTGTACAAGGTTTTGCAGACCTCTGCCTGACCACTCGGCCACGCGACCATGTTCCATGGTTGGACGGTGCAAACTTACATGAATTTTTAAACTAAGGAAACAGTCCATAAAAAAAAATCCCGCCGAAGCGGGATTTTTTATAAGGCTAGGAAAATTATTTCCCTTTGTTCATTTGATCTTTCAAGTTTGAAAGCGCTTCGATGTCTCCAAGTGTAGATTTCTCTACTTCTTTGTTTACATCTTTCACAGACTTCTGCTTAGGCTTCTTGTTAGAAGAATCTTTTTTATCTTCTCCTGACTCGTTCAAGCGACTGTGAGTAAGGGTAATCTTACGATCGTCTTTAGAGAACTCTGTAACACGGAACTCCAGGTTTTCGCCAACTTCAGCAAGTTTGCCATCCAGTTTTACCAGATTTTTAGTAGCGCAGAAACCTTCAATACCGTACTGAAGTTCCACTACGGCACCTTTATCATTTTTGCTGATGATAGTACCTTTGTGGATAGAACCGATGGTGAAGATATCTTCGAACGTATTCCATGGGTTCTCTTCGAGTTGCTTATGTCCTAGAGCCAGTTTGCGGTTTTCAGCATCCAACTCCAACACAACTACGTCTAATTTTTCATTTACTTTAACAAACTCCGAAGGGTGTTTGATTTTCTTAGTCCAAGAAAGATCAGATACGTGTACCAAACCGTCGATGCCTTCTTCCAGTTCAAGGAATAAACCGAAGTTGGTAAGGTTACGAACCAAACCGGTATGTTTGGTACCCACACCATACTTGGTAAGCACATCAGACTTCGTCCAAGGATCTTCGGTAAGTTGTTTAATACCTAAGGACATTTTGCGCTCATCGCGGTCAAGGGTAAGCGTTACCGCTTCCAACTCATCACCCACTTTGAGGAAGTCCTGAGGATTGCGTAAGTGCTGAGACCAAGACATTTCAGATACGTGAATCAATCCTTCGATTCCTGGAAGGATTTCAAGGAACGCACCGTAATCGGCCACGTTAACAATTTTTCCTTTTACTTTAGAACCAACGGTGATGTCGGCTGGTAAGGAATCCCAAGGATGAGCCGTAAGTTGTTTCATACCAAGAGAAATACGTTTTTTCTCTTCGTCGAAATCCAACACTACAACATTTACTTTCTGATCCAGTTTAAGCACTTCTTCTGGATGGTTGATACGACCCCAAGAAATGTCGGTGATATGAAGTAATCCGTCTACACCACCCAAGTCGATGAACACACCGAAGTTGGTCATGTTTTTGATAACGCCTTCCAACACTTGACCTTTCTCCAGGTTGTTGAGGATTTCTGCTTTTTGTTTTTCGAGATCTTTCTCGATCAACACTTTGTGCGAAACAACCACGTTATCGTTGGTGTTGTTAATTTTCACCACTTTCACTTCCATTTTCTTACCTACGAAAATGTCGAAGTCACGAATTGGTTTCACATCGATTTGCGAACCTGGTAAGAAGGCTTCGATGCTGAAGATATCAACGATCAATCCACCTTTGGTTCTTCTCTTCACAAAGCCGTCAATAACAAGGTCTTTGTCAAGAGCTTCCTGAATCATATCCCAGGCTTTTACGATTTTCGCTTTCTTGCGGGAAAGGATCAATTGTCCGTTTTTGTCTTCTTGATCTTCCACAAAAACTTCTACTTCGTCGCCCACTTTCAATTGCACATCCTGATCACGGAATTCGCTCAACGGAATCAATCCGTCTGATTTGAATCCAATGTTCACGATTACATCGCGGTCAGTGATACCTACCACAACACCTTGAACAACTTTTTTCTCTTCTACCTGAGTCAATGTATTTTCATACATTTTTTCAAGTTGCTCACGCTCTTTTTGTGAGTAGCTACCACCCATCCCCTTTTTATCGGTGATTAGGTCCCAGTCAAAATTATCTACGGGATTTGCCATATTATTTTTTGCCCTTGATTTAAAACATACAGAATGGGCACTTTCTGGATGCTTGTTTGGAGTGATACATTCATGCTGCCACTCGGAAGCACGCCGCTTACCTTAAACGGACTGCAAAAGTACAACCTTAATTTTGATTTTTCTAATGAATGGGGACTAAATTACTTCCAAGACAACGCATTCCCATTCAACAGCTTAGACCTTTCCATAGCGCTTGTGTGGCTTGCTGAAAGGAAGAGGTAGTGGCCCATGGAATCAATGGGTAATTGGATTGCAGGAGCTCTTTGATTTCCAGAGCAGCCTCCATGGCAGCCATATGGCTATTTCGCAGACTGGCCGCGGATACGGAGGGGTATAGTTCACGAGAAAATCGCATTTTCCATTCCTGTAAGGAAGGATGATCGTGAAACTCCCTACCGGTAAGTACTTTACCCTCGGCCCAAACGCCCAGCCATGCCTGCAACATCTTACGAAACGTGTAAAAGTCGTCGGCCAGCAAATAGAAATCGTTTCGGTGAAAGTGATGGTAATCGAAAATCATCCATCCCCAGAATTTACGTTCCTCCATGGCGATTTGGTTGATCAACTCCTGCGAAGGAGCCTGATAGGACCAGGAGTAATCGAGTACTTTCTCCAGGGCCTTGGTAGGGTCGTACAATCGCACAAACGGAGGCTTTTCAAATGGAAATATTCTATCAGGAAGTGTTATATAAACATCGGTTTTTATAAATCCTTCCATGATCATCACTTTGAAAAATGGTTTCCGATGATCAGCTTCGTAGCTATGCAAAATGGGGAGTTCCCAGCTATCGCGTTGATTCCAGCATGCCAACAATGCTTCCTCCTTTTCAAAAACCAGAGTAAGGTCCAAATCACTCCAGCGATCCATGGTATTAGTAGCTATGGAACCATTGGCATACATACCTAATGGACTGAAATGAGATTGAAAATAGTGCAGCACCTGCTGCACTATGTATTGATGCGAAGCGGGTATGGTACTGGGAAATTGCATCAGGCTTTATGCCGGCTTTCCAACACGTTGATTACTTCGTCGACATGAATATTTTTTTCTTCGAGAAGCACCAGGTAATGAAAAAATAAATCGGCAGCTTCGCCCAAAAATAATTCCTTATTGGAATCTTTGGCTTCGATCACCAATTCAACGGCTTCCTCTCCTACTTTTTGAGCAATTTTATTTATTCCTTTAGCAAACAAACTGGAGGTATAGGATTTTTCGTCGGGTTGCTGTTTGCGTTGTTTGATCACTTTGCGAAGACGCTCAATAAAACCAAACCGACCTTCGTTTACTTCCGACCAGCAGGTATCGGTTCCGGTATGGCAAGTGGGCCCAATAGGGCTTACTTTAATCAAAAGTGTATCCTGATCGCAATCCAGAAGAATTTCGTGAGGAATAAGAAAATGTCCGGTGGTTTCCCCTTTGGTCCAGAGTCTGTTTTTGGAGCGGCTGAAAAATGTTACTTTTTTTTCTTCCTGTGTCTTGGTCAAAGCCTCCTGATTCATGTACCCCAACATCAGAATTTTGTTGGTTTGGAGGTCCTGAATAATAGCAGGAATAAGTCCCCCCTGTTTTTCAAAGTCGATGGTCATTCTAAAAAGTCTAGAATGCGAAAATAATAAAAAAGATGCAGAACAAATTTTGTAAAATATGTAGGATTTTTATTATCTTTAGCACTAAATTTGTAAGGAAAACAGAGGATAAACAAAATCAACATGAAAGCACTTGCGTACATTTTAACTGCCGCGGCCATGTTTCTGGCGTCTTGTATGGCTCAGCATACTTGCCCTACGTACATGAAGAAAGACACTAACAAAACACAAAACGTTCGCGTTTAGTGTTTTGAAGACATGCGCACTGAAAGGGCTTCGGCCCTTTTTTTATTTTTATGGGTATTCAAATCCTAATCATCTATACGATTTTCGTTTCGAGAGGTTGAAAATAAAATAAAAAAAATAATATTTTTTCTTACATAAATAAAATTATAAACCCTCGTCTCTTTATGAAATAATCATGCTTTTTTCACCTAATTGCACCTTATATTTACCTTTAGATTGAGAAACACCCGTAGCACTAGGTTCCCAGCCATGGATATCGTAAGCACCTAGGTTTATTGTAAAAAGCCGATTAAACCTTTTTAAAGCAGAACCGTCCAATAGAAAAAAATTACCATTACAAAAGCCTATATGCGTATTATTTTTTGATAGTCATCAGGCAATTGTAACTGACCTTTAGAAATCTTGGTATTTGGAGCACCATCCGGAAGATAGCGAATTATTGCGACTGTTTAGGCAGCCGGAAAACCGTTCTGTGGCGTTTCACCAACTGGTATTGAAATATCAGAAACGGGTATATTGGCATGCCCGCAAAATGGTGATTGACCACGACGATGCGGACGATTTAACACAAGAGATTTTTTTAAAAATCTGGCATCATCTGGAAGACTTCAGGGAAGATTCCAGGCTATTTACCTGGATATACCGCATTGCCACGAATGAATGCCTGACGTTCTTAAAAAAGAAACGAACGCGATTTTTTCTCCCTATACACAATGTGGAACAAGAGCTGGAGCACAAACTGGAATCCGGACATTTTATTTCCGGGGACGAAATTCAATTGAAATTACAAAAAGCAATATTAAAACTACCAGAAAAGCAGCGTTTGGTATTTCACATGAAGTATTTTGATGATATGAAATACGAAGAAATTTCGGAGATTCTGGGAACCTCGGTGGGTGCTTTGAAAGCTACTTACCACCTGGCAGTGAAAAAAATCGAAGATTACATGGAAAAGCATTAAACTTTATTGCAGAAGGATAGTCCAAGAAACAGATGAAGCATAAGGAAAAACGATATCAACTTCCCATGCCGCCAGAAAAACCCTGGCAAGTGCCGGCTAATTATTTTCCGGAGCTGGCGAAGCGTATATCCTTGCGTACGCATCATTTTTCAAGTCTTCCGTTTCAACTTCCTGAAAAGTATTTTGAAGTGCTTCCGGATTCAATACTCAAGCGAACAGAAGCGCTCCCCAAGTCTTTGCCATTTACGGTGGAGGAGGACTATTTCACTCAATTGAACGTGTGCCTTCTGGCTTCTAAATCGAAGGTTGTACCTGAAATTTCACCCCGACAGGAATGGGCCTGGCTAGGAATGGCCGCGGCCTTGGCACTGGTGGTTACGCTGCTGCAAGGACTCATGGTAGAGAAACCCGATGCCGCTCCATCCAGCCAGGAAATTTTGGCTTCATTGGATCGTGAAGAATTGATCCGTTACCTGGAGCAGCATGGCTCACCAGAGCAACATGTCATTTACGATTTAGCGGAGGAAAAAGAAATTTCACTGCCTGGGTTTGGAGATGCGAAGCCGTTGGAGGCTGAAAAAGAGTTGTGGAAAGATGAATTAGAATTAGAAAATCTAGATGAACTGGAACTGGAATAAAATAGTAGGTACACTGTTTTTTTGCTTGCTGATGCCCAGCTTGTGGATAGGAGTATATGCGCAAGACAAACAAGACCAAATTCACAGTGCCCGCGTTGCTTTTATAAGCGAACGCTTGCACTTGAACCCCGCGGAAGCACAAAAATTCTGGCCTGTGTATAATGAATATTGGTCTAAAAAAACAGAAATCAGAAAACAAATTCGTGTATATAATTCAGAAAACGCTTCGCTCAGCATCAGCAATGAGAAACTTAAATCGAATTTAATTCAGATAGCTCAATGGAGGGAAAAAGAATCTTTGCTTGAAAAAGAATATTTGCAGCGTTTTTTACTGATTCTTAATCCCAGACAGGTACATGAACTGTATCAGTCAGAAAAAGAATTTATTAAAGTGATACTCAAAAAGGTGAATGAGGAGTGATTGATTGATTGATTGATTGAGTGAGTGAGTGAGTGAGTGAGTGAGTGAGTGAGTGAATGAATGAATGAGTGAATGAATGAATGAATGAATGAATGATTGAATCGATTTATAAATGGTGCGTAGCACCAGTCTGCGTGAGGGATAGCAGCGTGCGCCGAAGGCGCTTAAGCGTATAGCCCGACCCGGAGCGGCCTTTAGGCCGCCCGGGGCACGCCCAAAAATTAAATCTACACCACTCAGCCCTTTACTTTGATTCGCTTCTATAGGAAAAGGTTTGTGGTATTGTAGATACAGTAGATCAGTAAAAATAAAAGCCTTGTCACTCTACAGGACAAGGCTTTTATTTTTACCGGTAGGCTTACAAGCCATTATTTCTTTTTAATCTTTTCGTAATTATTCAAGAAGTCTTCTATTTGCTCTACACCTAATCGTTTGGCGATGATTCGTTTTTTATCGTCTACCAGATAGATAACAGGAGTTGAATACACATCAAAGGTTTTATGAAAATCGGTATGGTTGTATTTGTCGCGTACGTTGTACCAACCATCGGTGAAAAGTTTTTTCTCTTTCAAAAACTTCAACCAACTTTTATCGTCGCGTTCGATGGTAACGGCATAAATTTTAACACCTCTGGCTTTTAGTTTGGTTTTATAGATTTCGAACAATTTGGGTACTTCTTTCTGACAATGTCCGCAATCGGCATCCCAGAAAATAGCAACAATGTACTTTCCGGTAACTCCATGCAAAGGAAGATAGGTGCCTGCCGTGTCGGCGTTAAAAGTATTGGGTATCACTTTATCGCATGTAAGCGGTTCGAGAATGGTTACGCGTTCGGTAATTTTTCTTACCACGGCAGTATCGGCCCAAAAGCATTTTCCTTTCATATAGTAGTTCTTTCCTACCCATACAAATACTTTATCCATGCACATAATGTTGGAGGTTTCATACTTGTTGGCATAGGTGGAAACGCAGTATTTAAAAATTTCCTTGTTGCCAGCTTCGGCCTTATCAAAGAGCATTTTTAGGGATCGAATAATGGAATCAGGCGCCTGCGCGGTAAGGTCGTTCATAAAGCGTTCGATGCGGGGTATGAATATGGGGGTGCGCAACATACGTTCATCCGTAAAATCATAGTTGTCGAAAAAATGTGAGCGGTAATAATAAAACGATTGCAAGGAATCTTCGCGCTTGAAATCAGGCATTTTGGGTTCATCGGCAGCTCTTAAGATTTTGGAGGTAAAAGAGCTGGGATACGTTGCAAACATAGTGCTTTTGTATTGCTCTACTTTTTTCTGAAATGCCTTTATTGCTTCCGGATCTTTAAAGTCTTTGGCCTCTTTGGAAGCTTCCATCATGAATTTCTGAAAGGCATAAAACTGGTCGTTTTCAACCGATCCTTTTGTTTTCATGAAGGAAATCAAATTGGCAGTATCCGTTTCAATTTTAATATCCTGCTCGGCAGAAATGATAAGTTCGAAGTAGGTATTGGGAATAATTACCAGGTAAACTCCTTGCTTGAGATCTTTTTTCTTAGCAAACTGAAAATTCCCCAAGGCATCGGCCACGGCTGTATCTACTGGGGTATATTGCTTTTGCCCGAAATAGTGTCCTAAAAAACACGTGTCGTTTTTTACCCCATTCACTTTCACTTTTATGGAATAGGCAAAAGCTTGTTGTGCAAACAGTAAGATTGTCACTAAACCAACAAAAGACTTCTTGTTCATATTTGTAAAAACTTATTTTTAACAGGTTAATTAAATTTGATACTACGTATCGGTTTCAAATACGATACAGCCATTACTGGCAAAATAAGTACCATTCCTACCATCATTAAGGTAACACTGTTGAGTGCCAGCCAGTAATACCAATTCCAATGGATGGGTACCGTTTCCATGTAATAATTGGTCTTATCCAAAGGAATTACCGGAAAATAGTACTGTATGCCACAAACCAACATAGCTAATATATTACCAATAAGCATGCCTTTCAAGATGATACCCATGCCATTTAACAAAAAAATACCTGCAATTTGAGTATTTCTTGCTCCTAATGCCTTTAACAATCCTATCATATTGGTTCGTTCCACGATCATAATAAAAACTGCTGAGACCATGATAAAGCAACTTACTAAAATTATCAAAATTAAAAATATCAAAACATTTCTGTCTACCAGGGAAAGCCAGTCAAAAACCTGCGGAAACTTATCGGTGATTTTTATGGCTGCCAGGAAATAATCCATTTCGTTAAACACATTCATAAATCCTTCTTCCAAGGCTTCGGGATCGTGTAAAAAAACATCATATCCACCCACGATGCTATCGTTGTATTGCTGCAAACTTCTCAGCAGTCTTATATCACCGAAAATGACTTTATCGTCAAATTCTTCCAAACCGGTTTCGTAGATGCCACAAACCACGAGCTTTCTATACCTGGGAGGATTCTGCAAAAAATACATCCACACGGAATCGTTCAAGCGGAGGCTAAGCTTGTCGGCTATTTCTCTGCTTAGCACTACCTTTCTGGAGTATGGGGTATCGGCTAACGAAACCAGGCTTCCTTCCAATAAATTTTTTTTCAAATTCTCGAATAAAAAATCTGAACCGATTCCTTTCAACACTACTCCTTGCACTTCGGATTTGGTTTGTAACAATCCGGTTTTATTGATGAAGGATTGTACATGGGCAATGCCGGCGAGGGTATCGGCTTTGAGGTAGAACAAAGTGGGACTTGCAAAAGGCAATTCTTCATACGATTCTCGGGTATCGGCCATTACCACTTGTATATGTCCACCCAGGGAGAATATTTTTTCTTTAATGGCGCGTTTAAAGCCACCCAACACGGCGAAACTCACAAGAATGACCGCCATGCCAAGAGCTATTACAACCGTAGAGATAATGCGCACGGTGGCCGAGAATGATTTTTTATCTCCGGAGTTTAAGCGTGAAGAAATTAAAAAATACAAATTCACCGTGTTGCCAACTTTATTTGAGCCCAAAAATTACACTTACTTTCGCATATTTAAAAGTCTGGCATACAAATGGTTTTATTTGGTCCTGAATCCGGTACAATCTGTATATTTGGGTTATTAAATCAGAATAAGACATGCGCATCATGAGTATTCTTTTACTTTCCTGGCTGGTGTATTGCCACTCGCTTGCCCAAACGCCACTGCCAGGCGCTTTTCAAACGGAAGCCTATTTGCCCCTGCTGAAAGACAAGCGGGTAGCCTTGGTGGTTAACCAAACCTCAGTGGTTGGCACCACCCATTTGGCCGATACCTTGCTGGCCCTCGGTATATCAGTAAAAAAAGTATTTGCTCCGGAGCATGGATTTCGTGGCGAAGCGGATGCTGGTGAGCATGTTGCCAACCAAAAAGATTCGAAAACCGGGCTGCCGGTTATTTCACTTTTTGGGGACAAAAAGGAACCTTCATCTGCGGACCTTGCAGATGTGGATGTAGTTGTATTCGACATTCAGGATGTTGGCGTGCGCTTTTACACCTACATCAGTACCATGCATTACTGCATGCAAGCTTGCGCTCGCTATAAAAAAACGATGTTGGTGTTGGATCGACCCAACCCAAATGGACATTATGTGGCTGGTCCTGTGTTGGAAAAAAAATTCAAATCCTTTGTGGGTATGCACCCCATTCCCATTGTGCACGGACTTACGGTAGGTGAATTGGCTGGCATGATTAACGGAGAAAAATGGCTGGATAGTTCAGGCACCTGTCACTTGAAAGTAATTCCTGTTACCAGGTATTCGCATAAAGATGCCTGGTCCCTTTCAATCAAGCCATCACCAAATCTTCCGAATGATTTGTCGATACAGTTTTACCCGTACTTATGTTTGTTTGAAGGCACGATCATCAGCGTGGGCAGAGGCACCGAGGCGCCTTTTCAGCAAATCGGAGCGCCAAATACGGCGTATGGTAAAGATCGATTTACACCCGTGTCTCTTGCCGGGGCCAAAAAACCGATGTATGAAAATACCCAGTGCTATGGCATTGACTTACGCAAACGATACCCGGAACAAGGTTTTCAACTGCGTTACCTACTGGAAATGTACCGCAACTGCCCGGAGAAAGAAAAGTTCTTCAATTCGTTTTTCAACAAACTGGCTGGTAACTCAAGCTTACAGGCACAAATAAAAGCCAATGCTTCGGAATCCGAAATTATAAACTCGTGGAAACCATCATTGGAAGCTTATAAAAAATTGAGAAAAAAATATTTACTCTATCCAGACTTCGAATAATTTATATTATGCCTAAAGATATCCGCATCGTATTTATGGGAACTCCGGAATTTGCTGTTCCCAGCCTGGAAGCCTTACTGCAAGATGGTCACCAGGTGGTAGCGGTAGTAACGGCACCCGACAAACCTGCCGGCAGGGGCTTACAACTGAAAGCATCGGCAGTAAAGGAATGCGCTTTAGCGCATCATCTTCCGGTGTTACAACCCACCAACCTGAAAGATCCGGAGTTTTTGAGCACCTTACTTTCTTACGAAGCCAACCTGCAAGTAGTGGTGGCATTCCGCATGCTTCCCGAATCGATCTGGTCCTATCCTGCCGAAGGAACGTTCAACCTGCACGCTTCCTTGCTTCCTAATTATAGAGGGGCCGCTCCCATCAACTGGGCCATTATGAACGGAGAAACAGAAACGGGTTGTACTACATTTTTCCTGAAACACGAAATTGATACCGGTAATATCTTATTTCAGGAAAAAGAACCCATATACGCGGAGGATACCGTAGCCCAATTGTATGAACGCTTGATGCACAAAGGGGCACAGCTGGTTTGCAAAACCGTGCGCGCCATTCGCGACGAAAAAATTTCACCTATCCCACAGGACGAAACGCTCGCCCGGCATGCGGCGCCTAAGATTCATAAAGAAACCTGCAGAATTGATTGGAATAAATCGGCCCAAGCGATAAATAATTTTGTGCGAGGCCTCTCTCCTATTCCGGCAGCCTGGAGCCTGGCCAACGATAAGCAGTTTAAAATTTATAAAACCAGTGTTACGGGAAGAATACATGCAGCTTCAGGTTGCGGCCAAGTGGTGAGCGATGGAAAAAAATTCCTGGATGTAGCAACGGGCGATGGTTTTCTGAGCATTGAAGAAATGCAACCGGAAGGTAAAAAGAGAATGAGTGTGGAAGAGTTTTTACGCGGTTATCAAACAGCCGGCTTACAATTTAACTAAAGCATATGCCACGCATCAAGTCCAGAAGTTTGTATGATTTAATTAAATCGATGACTAAGGTGGAAAAACGCCACCTGAAACTTCTGCTTGCCCAAAATGGAAATCCTGACGACAAAAAGGTATTGATTCTTTTCGATGAAATAAACAAGCAGGATGAATTTGATGAAGATAAGATAGTATCTAAAAATCCGGAGATAAAAGCCATTCAGCTTTCCAATTTGAAAGCCTACCTCTATGAAAAAATCATGGAGACGCTTCGCCATTTGCATGTGCATAAAATCACCGACATTGAAATCCGGGAACAGATAGACTTTGCTCAATTGCTTATTGACCGGCGTTTATACGAACAAGGGAAAACGTGTTTGAGAAAAGCTAAAAAACTGGCCCAGGAAAAAAATAACCTGGAACTTCAACTAGAAATCATTAAGTTGGAAAAAAGCGTACTGATGCATTCGGAAGATGGATTGCACAGGGCCGATGAAATTATTACGGAGGTAAAAAAAATCAATACACAGATCACCAACGTAAATACGTTCTCCATTCTAGCACTTAAGCTTAACTCCTATTATACGCGCATAGGTCATATTCGCAGTGAACATGACTACAAGGAAATCACCCAATATTTTCACAGTCTGTTGCCAACGTACGACGAAAAGCAATTGTCGACCTTGGAAAAAATACATTTATACAAACTATTTTCTTCGTATTACTATTTTTTACAAGACTATGAAAACGGGTATGCATATTCTGAAAAGCTGAAACAATTGTTTGATCAATATCCGGAGCTGATTGTTTCAAATACCGATGATTACATCAAAGCACTCAACAACTTATTAATCGCTCAATACAAATTATTCCTTTACGATAATTTCAGAAAAACCAACCAGGAGCTTCAATCCGTGAACATGCACCCTTACGTGGCCATGAATGAAAGTTTGCGCATACGCCTGCTGAAATACTATTACATTCATGAAATAAACCATTACTTCATGACTGGTGAATTCCAGGAGGGATGTATGGAAATTATGCAAAAACGTGGTGAGGAGTTTAACAACCTGATCAATATGCTCGATAAACATTCCACCATGATTATGAATTATAAGGTAGCATGTTTATATTTTGGAGCAGGACAATTCAATCTATCCATACGTTACCTGAATAAAATCATCAATAGTTCTGATGTAGATTTCCGGGAAGATCTGCATTGCTTTGCCCGGATTCTTAACTTGGTTTGTCATTATGAATTAGGGAACTTTGATGTAATCAAGTATTACATCATTTCTACCTATCGCTTTTTACTCAAAAAAGATGATTTGCATGAATTTCAGCAATTAATCATGAGTTTTCTAAAGAACTTAAAATTTGAAATCAGTAATAAAGATCTGATTGAACGATTCACCAAATTAAAACTCAACTTACTGCCATTGGTAAATTCCACCTACGAAAAACGCGCCTTCATTTACTTCGACATTATTTCGTGGCTGGAAAGTAAAATTGAAAAACGAAGTGTACCCGATATCACTCGGGTAAAATTTAACCAAAATCGCAGCAATCGGTAATGGCGCATATACTGTACGTGCATCAGTATTTTAAAACACCCGAAGAGGGTGGAGCCATTCGTTCGTACCATGTTGCCAAAGCTTTGCAGGAAGCTGGCCATCAGGTGTCGGTGCTAACCGCGCACAATCATGCGCATGCGGAAGAAAAGGAAATAGATGGAATACACGTATGGTATTTGCCTGTATTTTATGAGAACAATTTAAGTGCCTCGGGGCGCATTATTTCCTTTATAAAGTTTATGCTGAAGTGCATACGCCATGCGCGTCGCATTCATCGTACGTCTAAAATTGATTTGGTACTTGGCACCTCTACCCCACTGACCATTGGCATTCCATGTTTATGGTTAAAATGGTTTCATCGCATTCCTTTTATCTTTGAGGTGCGGGATTTATGGCCAGAAGCAGCCATTCAAATGGGATTTTTAAAATCAAAAGGCATCATATTTCTTTTGCGCCGTTTGGAACGGATTCTTTACCAACAAGCGGTTGCACTGGTTGCTCTTTCCCCGGGCATGAAAGACGGCATGCAGCGATGGGTTCCTGGGAAAACCATACAGTTGATTCCTAACTTGTCGGATGTAGATTATTTTACTTATGTAAAGCGAATACCTTCCGAATCCATCCGGATTCTTTATGCTGGTGCGTTAGGGAAGTCCAATGCCCTGGAACCTTTTATTGGCCTACTTCCCAAACTGCAAACGTTGGGCGTTCCCTTGAAATTGACCGTTGCTGGCAAAGGATCTGAAATGCAGACCCTAAAAAAAATTTGTCAGGAGCTACCCTTGAATCCGGTAACATTTGTAGGACATCTTTCCAAAGCGGCCATTCGAAAAGAACTCGAAGCACATGATTTGGTTTTAATTCATTTTAAAGAACTCCCCATATTAAGTACGAACAGTCCTAATAAATTTTTTGATGCCCTGGCCGCCGGACGCCCTTGTCTGATCAATGTTTCAGGATGGATTGCGGATATTTTGACATCGAAAGAAATTGGTTTTTATTTTAAGAAAGAAGAACCCGAGGCATTAGCATCATGGCTTCTTTCAGTGCTTCAAAACCCTACCATGTATCAACACATGTGCGACAACGCAAGGAATCTGGCAGAAACGGAATTTGAAAAAAAACGCTTATGTCAACAATACGTTTCGTTAATACAAACAACCCTCAACGAATCTTATTCTTAGGATTTCTGTACCAGGCGGATTCCATTTTCTTCAATAGAAATTTTTCGCTGCTTATATAAAATTCCTATCGCTTTTTTAAAGGCCTTTTTACTCATCTCCAGTTGTTCGGTAATTTCCTGAGGTGAACTCCGGTCTGATAAAGGCAAAAAGCCTCCGGCGTGTTTCAGGCGATCAAGAATGATTGACCCTGACTCTTCCGACAACGCAAATCCAGGCTGGCGAAGCATTACATCCACTTTACCGTCTTCTTTTATATCTTTAATATAAGCCGGCAAGGTATCTCCAGGATACAACTCGCGAAGCAAATCCTGCGAAGCTATTAAACCACGATATAAATGATTAATGATGACATTCATCCCCATGTCGGATCGGTGCGTTGCCAAAACCTCTACCTCTTCCCCCGGCGCTAGCAGTATCTCTTCTTTTTCTATAAATCGTTCGATCTTGGCCGTTGCTGCTAAACGGCCGGTCAGTTCATCGAGATAAAGAAAAACAAGGTATTTTTTTCCCGTTTCCATTTTTTGCTTTTGCTCGCGGAATGGAACCAACAAATCTTTCTCCAAGCCCCAATCCAGGAAAGCTCCATAGGAAGTGGTATCGATTACTTTTAAAAACCCGAATTGATGGAGCATTAAAAGTGGTTGTCGGGTTGTGGCTACTAATCTATCTTCAGAGTCTGTATATACAAAAACTTCCAAGGCCTGATCAGGACGTATGCCTGCCGGCACATATTTATTGGGAAGCAACACTTCTTTGCCTGCTTCGTCCGATAAATAAACACCATAATCCGAGTCACGGACTGCCTTTAAAATATTTAATTCTCCAATTTTCATACGGCAAGTTACAAAGAATTGTGTTGGAATGAATGAGGTGCATACAGGATATTGCCACCGGATAGCGTTTGATTTTTCCTTCTGCACCTTGCCAAAACATTCAGGCATGGGCCGATCCGGAAACAATTATATCCATCCTTTACAATAATAATAAACAATGGCCGCATATTCACGGAGCACTATAATTTCATATATCCAATAATTCCAAAGATTATAGCGCCAGATGGTTTTGCCGGAAGATTCTGGTAATTCTTTTTCCAAGGCCTGCGGGTCGATTACTTCTGCAAAGGCAGCCTCACCGCTTACCTGCTTGCATCCAGCCTTTTCAAACGTGCGAATAGCCCGAAACATATGTTCAGGAGAAGTGACCAGCAGCACTGGTGCATTTTTATTTTCCAGCATCCCTGCTACTCCCTAGGCTTGTGTATGGGTAGAATTCCCTTCCGCCTCATACGATATTCGCAGGGAGTCTACGCCACGAATTATAAGTTCATGCGCCATCAGGTAAGATTGATACAAGCCTATGGAATCGACGGGATGCCTGGGATGTGCAATGATGATTCGAGCCTTGGGATATAGCCTGGCATTTGCGTATGCATGGTAGCACCGCATCAACCCCTCCGGACTTGGCATGCCGCTGCCACCCAACAATACAATTGCACGAGGACTTTCTTTCAGGGTCGCATGGGAAGTACCCAGGGAATGATATGCATAGTAGGGAATATCGGTAAAGCCAAGCAGCAAAAATACCAGGGCAATGCAACCGAGAGCAATCAATGAAGTACGCAAAATTCGAAGCATAATCAAAAAAAATGGCCCGAAGGCCATTTTACAATTTTATTTTTACTGTGCAAGTTAAATCTGAGGAGCAGGATGTAACTTGATGATGCGTAGAAAATTCATAAGTCTCAAGAGTTGATACGAAGGATCAAACTCGTACCACTTCATGGCAAAGTTAGGAGCATCGGCATGTTTGTGATGATTGTTTTGGAACAGTTCACCACCGGCCACTACGTCAATGATAAGCGTGTTTTTAGACTTGTCGTTATTATCAAAGTTGGAATAGCCAAGCTTGTGACCAAACCAGTTTACAATGGCTCCATGTACCGGCCCCATCAGGAAGTGTACTGGCAATAACAAGAATAACCACCAATGGTTATCGTTGAAGAAAATATAGAACAGCGAATAACCAACACCCCAACCAATGCGAGATATCCAATTATCGCCAAGGCGCTCCATAAATCCCCAATACGGTGTATCCTTCACCCAGCGCTCTTCTACTTTGCTGCTATCTGCATAAACAAATGAATTGTAAATTTTAGCAGTCTGCCACATCATGGTAAAAACGTTTGAGGAGTGATGCGGAGAGTGTGGATCTTTCTCTGTGTCGCTGTAAGCGTGATGCATACGATGTAAGATGGCATAGGCCCTGGGGGATAAGTAGGAAGACCCTTGGGTGACCCATGTCAAAAAATAAAATATGCGCTCCATAATGGGGCTCATATCAAACATTTTGTGTGCTGCATACCGGTGTAAAAAAATTGTCTGACTAAACAAAGACAAGTACCAGTGAGCGAAGAAGAAAATTAAACAAGCAACCACGTTTATTTTTATTTATTTTGATACATTTCGAATTCTAAAGATACCACTAAATACCTTCAAATCCTTCTTTCAGTTTAGCGGCCAACCGATTTACTAAAAAAAAGTATTGAAGCACAGGAGGTTAAACGATTAATTTAAAATCAAAATAAATTAACATTAAAAATGAACCGTGGAAATCATGTCGGTAATGTGTGAATAAGATACATAATAGTACACACATATTACGTGGACAATTCAAAAAAGATGTGAATAAGTATGTGGATAGTAGACATGAAGTTTAAATCAGCTTCCTGCAAGCCAAGTATCCTCGGGCTTTTCAAGGGCTTTCAGCAGACCGGAAACATAATCGCATAAGTATATTACTATTTTATTTTAATTGGGTGCAATTGTACAATTTGGTTGTAACAAGGCCACTTTTCTACCTACTTCCAAGCAACGCCTGTCTGATTGTAAAGCCTTTGTGTTCCTAACAGATGAAGCAATGTGCATATACAAATAGGAATAAAGTTTCCTTTTTACATAAAATTAAAGAACTTTGCGCCCTATTCACAAGAAGCACAAGAAATGGCTACTACGCAGGAAAAAACAAAGTATTTCATTATCGACTTTGATAGCACCTTTACCAAGGTGGAAGCATTGGATGAATTGGGAGAAATTTCCCTGAAAGATCATCCTGAAAAAGACCAGATTCTAAAGCAAATCGCAGACCTTACCAATCTTGGCATGGAAGGCAAAAGCAGCTTTTCGGAAAATCTTCGCAAACGCATAGACCTGCTTCAAGCCAACAAGCGTCATCTGGATCCGCTTATCGGCAGACTTAGAACCAAGGTCTCTGATTCTATCAAACGCAATTCTCATTTCTTCCCTGAATTTGCTTCTCAGGTATTTATTGTTTCCAGTGGATTCCGTGAATTCATTGAACCCATTGTAACGGATTTCGGTGTTCGCAAGGAAAACATTTATGCCAATACCTTTGAATACGATCAGCACGGCAACATCGTAGGCTTTGATACAAAAAATGTATTGTCACAAGACAAAGGGAAAATTGAGCAGTTGAAAAAAATGAAGCTCGATGGAGAAGTCTATGTGATTGGAGATGGGTATACCGACTACGAAATCAAAGAAGCCGGATTAGCCGACAAATTTTATGCGTTTACTGAGAACATTGCTCGCAATGCAGTCTTAGAAAAAGCGGAATTCATCGCTCCTTCGTTCGACGAATTTTTATATCAGAATAATTTACCGATGGTGATCTCTTATCCTAAAAACAGGATCAAGGTATTGCTGTTGGAAAACATACATCCGGCGGCGGTAAAGCTTTTTAAAGAAGAAGGCTATACCGTGGAAATTATTGCAGGTGCGCTGGAAGAAGATGAATTGTGTGAGAAAATTAAAGATGTATCCATACTCGGTATCCGTTCCAAAACGATGGTAACCAAAAAAGTGCTGGATGCTGCAGATAAATTACTCACGATTGGTGCTTTCTGCATCGGAACCAACCAAATCGATCTGAAAGCCGCGGTGGCTAAAGGTGTGGCGGTGTTCAACGCTCCTTACAGCAATACTCGTTCAGTGGTGGAGCTTGTCATCGGACAAACCATCATGTTAATGCGTGGCACCATTCCCAAAAGCAATGCCATGCACGAAGGCAAGTGGGACAAATCCGCTAAAAATAGTTATGAAATCCGCGGTAAAAAACTCGGCATCGTAGGCTATGGTAATATCGGCTCTCAGTTGTCTGTGTTGGCGGAAGCCATGGGCATGGAAGTTTACTATTACGATATCGTAGAAAAACTTCAGTTGGGTAACGCAAAAAAGTGCAGCACCCTCAAAGAACTCTTAAATATTGCCGATGTAGTATCGCTTCACGTAGACGGACGTCCATCGAATAAGAATATTATTGGCGCAAAAGAATTTGACATGATGAAAAAGAATGTCATTTTCATCAACCTGGCTCGTGGCCACGTAGTGGACATCGATGCGTTAGCGGCCAATCTGAAGAGTGGAAAAATTTTAGGCGCCGCTGTTGACGTATTCCCTTACGAACCTAAAAACAACGATGAAGAATTTGTGAACGTGCTTCGCGGATTGCCTGTTATTCTTACCCCTCATATTGGAGGATCTACAGAAGAAGCACAATTCAACATTGGTCAGTTCGTGCCAAACCGTATCATAGAATACATCAACACAGGAAACACCTTCCAAAGTGTTAATTTCCCTAACATTCAATTGCCTGAATTAAAAGATGCACATCGGTTGATGCACCTGCATGAGAATGTTCCTGGCATCATGGCCAAAATTAACAATGTATTGGCGGCCAATAACATCAATATTCTTGGTCAATACCTGAAAACCAACGAACAGGTTGGTTATGTAATCACCGACATTGATAAAAAGTACGATAAGGAGCTGATCAACGAATTGAAAAATATTCAGCATACCATTAAGTTCCGGATTTTATACTAGAAGAAAAATTCCTGCATCTACCTCACACACCGAGAAGATGCAGGAATTCTTTTTTACGACATGCGCCTTATGAGCAAAACATTTTTCACCGTAGGACCTTCACAGCTGTATCCTACTTTACCACAACACATACAGGAAGCCCTGGATAAGCAGATTGGTACAATCTCTCACCGTGGAAAGCAGTTTCAATCCATTTATAAACATGCTACCGATGGCCTGCGAACACTTCTGTCGATTCCGGAAGACTTTGAAATTCTGTTTTTGTCTTCGGCTACCGAAATCTGGGAACGTATCATTGAAAACTGTGTGGAACAGCATAGTTTTCATTGTGTGAATGGTTCCTTTTCCAAACGCTTTTATGAGTTTTCGGTAGAATTAGGAAAAACGGCCGTGCAGGCAAAAGCAGAATTCGGATCTGGATTTTATGCAGCAGACTTGCAAATCCCTTCCCAAACTGAAATCATTTGTCTGACTCAGAATGAAACCAGCAGTGGTGTTAAAATGCCAGTTTCAGAAATTAATAAAGTAAAAAGTAAACATTCGGAAGCGTTGATTTTTGTGGATGCGGTTTCTTCTATACCATATCCTCAATTTGACTTTTCTGTAATAGATTCCGTTTTCTTTTCCGTTCAAAAATGTTTTGGCTTGCCGGCAGGGCTTGGTGTTTGGATTTTGAACAAACGCGTAATTGCCAAGGCGGAGGCCATGCTGGCTAAAGGAATTAAAACGGGCACTTACCATACCATACCTTCTCTCCTATCAAAAGCGAAAGATTTCCAGACTCCGGAAACACCTAACGTTTGGAACATTTTCCTATTGGGTAAAGTGGTTGAAGATTTTAATAAAAAAGGCATAGAAGTTATCCGGAAAGAAACCGATACCAAAGCGAAAATGCTGTATGATTTCTTAGGAAAAAGTTCGGTATTCACATATGGAGTTACCGATGCCGCCTTACGCTCCGATACTACCATAGTGGCCAATACCAGTGTTCCCTCGGGAGAAGTAATCAAAAAGCTGGAAGCTGAAGGTTTGGTTCCGGGCAGTGGCTACAGTTCGTACAAAGAAAAGCAAATTCGCATTGCTAATTTCCCGGCCATCAGTATTCAAGATACCGAGTCACTAATCCAAGCTTTACAAAAACATTATGCTTAACCCAACAACCTCTGCAAGTATGAAAATGGAGATCGGTCATTCGCATGTGGAAACGGTAACTTTTCCTCAGGAGAAAGTAAACGCATTCGCCGAAGTTACCGGAGATAAAAATCCGATTCACATCGATGCCGAATACGCAGCCAAAACCCAGTTTAAAAAACCCATCGTACACGGTATTTTCGCGATGAGCGTATTTTCAAACATTCTGGGCATGCGTTTCCCCGGCGAGGGTACCGTATACCTGAAGCAGGAAATCAGCTTCAAGCGACCCATTTTCCCGGATCAGGAATACGAAGTTTCTGCCGTGGTAAAAGAAATCAACAGAGATCGCCACACCGCCATTCTGGAAACTAAAATTACCGACAAAGTAACCGGTAAAGTAAATTGTGTGGGCGAAGCTACCATCATGCACGAAACCAAAATATAAGTACGCATGAAAAAAAGTGCTAAACAACTTGGCATGCTGTTAACGGTGAAAGGGGCTCTCCTGCAGAAGCTCTTCCCGGGCATGATGCTCATCACCATCATTACGGTCATACTATGTTATTTGCACCTGGAACATCAATTCAGTTTTTTAAAAGTGAGCAATGCCCTCCCTGGCTATATGGGAGCCGCCCTGGGCTTGCTGCTGGTGTTCCGGAACAATACCGCCTACGATAAATGGTGGGAAGCACGCAAAGAACTCGGGGCCTTGGTAAATACGGCCCGGAATTTTGCCATTTGCCTGAATGGATTCCTTCCGAACCACAACGAAGACAAACATAAAATCGGAAGCCTCATAAGTACATTTGTGTTTGTATTGAAAGGCCACTTGCGCAATAACGTCGATATTTCTGAAATGAAAGACCTCGACCCGGAAGATCTGAAGCTGGTAGCCAATGCCAAACACAAACCCAATGTTATTGCCAACATCATGATGGCTAGGGTTGAAAAGATCTGGAAGGAAAAACTGATCAGCGATCTTCAACAACAAACACTGGTAATTAAAATTACCGGCATGGTTGATATTCTAGGCAAATGCGAACGCATTAAAAATACGCCCATACCGGTAGCGTATGCATTCTTGCTGAAATTTTTTATCGTGCTCTATGTTATGATACTTCCTTTCGGACTCCTCGACGACCTGGGCTGGGGAGCGGTACCTTTAGTAATTGTGCTGTATTACATCATGATGAGCATTGTACTGACAGCCGAAGAGATCGAAGATCCTTTCGGTCACGATTTGAACGACCTTCCCATGGACGACATTGCCGCCAATATTCAGCGCAATGTACAGGAAATCATTCACCACGATTAAGTACGAATTCACTCGCAATACCTTTCCCACCCTAACTGATTTATGAAACAGCGCACTCCCAAGGTCATTGAACGCTTGCGCATCGACGAAGCGGCCTCCGAAGGAAAGTTTATTTCAAAACCCGAAGGTGGTAAGGTGATCTTTACTGAATATACCGCTCCCGGCGATGTGGTAGATGTAGAGATACGAAAGTCTAAATCATCCTTTGCTGAAGCCAAAGTAACACAGTTCCATTCCTTTTCCAGTCACCGCCAGGATCCATTTTGCAAACATTATGGCACCTGCGGTGGATGCCGACTGCAGCATATTCAGTATACGTACCAACTGGAGTACAAATTCAATCAGGTAAAAGATGCCTTAGAGCGCATCGGTAAAATTGCATTGCCTGAAATAAATCCGATTCTGGGCTCTGCCCGCACGGAATATTACCGGAATAAAATGGAATATTCGTTTTCCAGCCGACGCTGGTTGGAAGCTTCCGACATTGCCTCCCGGGAGCAACTAAGCCGCAATGCCCTGGGATTCCACGTTCCTGGCATGTTTGACCGCATCGTGCATATTCAACATTGTTATCTGCAAGACCATACCGCCAATGAAATACGCAATGCGTTGTATGCTTTCGCCGAATCCAAAGGCTTGATTTTTTTTGATCAGAAAATCCAGCAAGGGTGCCTGCGGAGTTTTATGCTGCGCAATACGAGCAAAGGAGAATGGATGGCACTGGTGCAATTCGGGCAAGCAAACGACGAAGAAATTTCCATGGTTATGGATTTTCTGCATGAAAAATTCCCCATCCTCACCTCCTTGTTGTATGTGGTCAACCAAAAGCTGAACGACAGCCTATACGACCAGGAAGTGGTTGTACACAAAGGCCTCCCCTACATCGTGGAAGAATTAGAAGGGTTACAATTTCGCATTCAACCAAAATCATTTTTTCAGACCAATACCGCACAAGCAGAAATCTTATATCGGGTAGCCCGCACCATGGCTGGATTGAAAGGTGATGAACTGGTTTTCGATTTATATACAGGTACCGGCACCATTGCTAATTTTATTGCCCGTCAGGCACGAAAAGTAATCGGAATTGAATCGGTTCCTATGGCCATAGAAGACGCCAAGTTGAACAGCCAGGTAAACGGAATACAGAATACCGAATTCCTGGTGGCAGACATGAAAGACATATTCACCCCTGCGTTTATCGCCCAGCATGGAAAACCGGATGTTGTCATTACCGATCCTCCGAGAGCCGGCATGCACGAATCGGTGGTGCGCACGCTGTTGGATTCCGGCACGCCACGCATCGTATACATCAGCTGCAATCCCGCTACCCAGGCCCGGGACCTCGCTTTGCTGGATGAAAAATATACTGTTAAGGAAGTACAACCGGTCGATATGTTCCCACATACTCATCACTGTGAAAATGTAGTGTTGCTGGAATTGAGGGATTGAAATACAGAAAAATAGAAAGCGCGAATGTTACTTATTCTTTGCGCAAGCGCAAAATCATATTTCTGCGCAGTATATAGCCTTCCAGTGGATTGATCTCTTTAAGCTCTGCCACGCTGATGCTGAAGCGTTCGGCAATACTTTCCAAGGTATCCCCTTCTTTTACCACATACCCTTTGGGCGATGCTTCGCGCTTTGAGATATCGATGCGCAAGGTTTGATTTACATAAATAGTATCGCTCGTCAAGGCATTCAAGTCCATGAGGTCTTGCACGCTCACTCCATACAATTTGGCAATGGAGAACAGGGTATTGTTGAGTTGAGTGGTATAGCGCTCGTATGCACCAGGCTTCTCATTCGTTGTGGAGCGGCTCAGACTGTCTATCAATTGCAAATATTCTTTGTTGCGGCTCAGGTTGGCATTCTTAAATTTATTTCGTTCAAAGGTGGCACGCTGCTCATCGGTAAACTTGCTTTCATCGGACACGATGTTACGCATCATTTCCCGGGTAGAAGGAGCGAACAATCCATGATCGGTGGTACCTCGTTTTACACGCAGTGGCGCGTAGGCTTTTAATTCATTACCCGTTAGGCCGTTGGCTTCTCTTAATTCCTCCACGGTCATGTTGTATTGCTTGGCCAGGGAATACAAGGTTTTGCGAGGTGGAATAATTTCGGTCATAAACGGCGACTCATAGCCACTGCCGCCCAATACATAAAATTCAATTCTGCGATTGAGTTGTCTTCCAATTTCGGAATTATTGCTTGCAGCGGCTTTGCCTTCGCCCTGGGCATTTACCACCAGCGAAGACTGAGGCACTCCCTTTTTTACGAGGTACTCCTGCGCTGCCAATCCACGTTTTCCTGAGAGAACTTTATTGTAAGTAGCATCGCCGTAGCTATCGGTATACGAAGACAATTCTATTTGCACCGCTGGATTTTGCTCACAGTAAGTAGCGACACTTTCCAATGTTTTCCGGGCCTCCGGACGAAGGTCGTACTTGTCGAAATCAAAATAAATATTTTCAAATAAGGTTCGGGTACTTACATCGGTAGAAGGGTTGATGCGAATTTTTCCTGCCTCCACGCCTTCGTTTTGCTTCCGCAATTTATTTTGCTGCAACACAATTTTGTATTTCCGGTCCGAAGGTAAATTCAGAAATTTATAGTTCCCCTGGGCATCTGTCTTGGCTGTTTTGACTACCTGGTTCTGATCGTCGTACAACATAATTACCGCGCCGGAAGCAGGTTTTTTATTATCGGCATAGCGCACCGATCCGCTTACATCCACGCTCTTGGTTCCTTTGGGATATTGATCGGCAGCAATAGAATCGATGAGAGATATTTCTTCCACCGATTTTTCAATTGCAGGCTTGGCAATGGGGCGCTTATTGCTATTGGCGGCTAAAGGCTTACTGCCGGTTTTGGAAGGGATATGCAAGGTATAGGTTCCGTTTGGCAAGGTGGTTTTGTAATTGCCTTGAGCATCCGTTGTCATGCGAGCCTTTTCTTTTCCATTAAGATCGCGAACGATCAGGGTTCTGTTGGCGAGGGGTTTTCCTGTCAGCGAATCTTTCAGCGTGCCAGAGACCTCCAAACGATCGTAATTCGAGTCCTCGTGCCGGGCAATCCGGTCGATACGCACTTCGTTGGATTTTACAAAATACCGGGGATCGTTGCTTTTGGCAACCGGCTTGCTTGCCTTAGAACTTGTATTGACGGTATAATTTCCATTGGGAACCTCAAGCGCATAATTTCCCGATTCATCGGTAAGTGCTCTGGAAATCTCTTTGCCGGCTTTATCGCGAATAATAATTTCCTGATTCGCCAGGGGCTTCCCGGAACTGGAATCGCGCAGTACACCACTTATTTCCATGCCTGTATGCGCGGCATTTGGCGAAGACTTCAGCTCCCCAAGTTTTACTTCGTTCGACTTAGTTAAAAATTTCTTTTCCGGTGGAGTGCTCACAGGCTTGCTGGAGGAAACCAAGGAACCTTTCGTATTCACTACATAATTCCCATTCGGAACATGCACCGAATATTTCCCATCTTTATCTGTATTGGTTTTGGCTATTTCATTTCCATTGCGATCGCGAATCACCACCGGCTGATTCCACATCGGTTTACCAGTAATGGAGTCGGTAATCGTTCCTGAAATTTCCATGGAAGTGTGCGCCGGATCTTTGGAAGCCGTCACCTCCGATAGTTTATTTTCTGGCAATTCAATTTGTGCAACCGCCGAAGAGGTATCCCTGTTTTCGATTTCTATGGTCTCCTCAAGTACTTTGGGGCTTTGTATGTTGAACGTATATATATCATCATAACCGGTCCCTCCTTCCCGGTTCGAAGACAGGTATCCTTTGGTTTGACCTAATATAAAGTAAAAATCATCGCGGTTGGAATTAAAAGGAACTCCAAGATTGATAATCTTTTCAAATCCATCTTCCTCCCTCGCCATAAATATATCGAGACCTCCGCGACCACGGTGCCCGTTGGAAGAGAAGAACAATACCTTCTGATCGCTGTAGTAGCGAGGCGTCATGTCGATGAAGAGCGTATTGATGCGATCTCCCAAATTAAGTGGTGGCCCCCAGTTATCGTCGCCATTGCAAGTGGAATACCAGATGTCGTGCATGCCCAATCCACCCGGACGTTTGGAAACGAAAAACAAAATATTCCCATCTGGCGACACACTGGGCTGGCTGTTCCATTGGCCAGGTGCGTTGATGTTTTCGTTTAGGCGTTCACCTTTTTGCCACTTGCCATTTACTTTTTTACTAACGTAGATCGCGCAATTGAATTCCTGGTAATTATCGATTTTTATGGCTTCATCGCAACGGGTAAAATAAAATCGTAACCCATCGGCAGTAAGGGAACCAGAACTTTCACTGAATTGAGTATTTAATTTCAACAGATCGTCTTTGGTATTATTCAACTGTGTCCAGGTGGTGTCGAGACCTTTGTTCAGCAAATAAATATCACTTAAGGCCCCTCCGTAGGATTTATCCTTCACGTGCCCAACCGCTCCGCGTCTTGAAGAAGTTACCAATAAAAAAGTATCGTTTTCAAAAATTACCGGAGCGAATTCTCCTTCGGTACTGTTTACGGGCAAAGGTAAATTGCGGAAATTGTACTTATGCTTATCATAAAACTTTGTTTCAGGTTCATTGAGTAAATCTTCGCAGCCTTGCTTTTCTTGCAAAGCTTTCTCCCGGTACAATTCGGTTTCGAGATCGGTGGCAGTAGCTTCGTTTCTGAAGCGCTCAAATTCTTGTATAGATTTAACACAATTATCATTATCCTTTAGCATGGTGGCGTACCAGAATCGAGCAAAAGGATATTCATTATGATAATGGTCGGCAAGTTTTTTATACAGTCGTTCTGCCGTTTTATAATCAAAAAACATACGGCAACTCTCTGCCATATTGTTCATCGCATACGTGTTAGTGCTATCAATCCTCAGCGCTCGACCGTACAATTGACTGGCTTCGTAAAATTCATTTCTATTGAAATACGTGTCCGCCATTTTTATGAGAGGCGCTGTTTTGCGATCCTTGGCCTTTTTGGACTGTGCTTGAAGCGAGAAAGTCACTATTATAAAAAATGCAACCAGGAGCTTCCACGCCACGCTTAAATAGCTTGTCTGAAAATTCCTAATTCCCATTTCCATCAAAAAAAATTAAAAAAAGCCCTAATTTCTATACACTACGTATTTTTTAAGCCAAGGGTTGTGAGAGGATTCATTGTTTGGGTAAGATTGCAAAGTGTCCTTCAATAAATGAATCCTCGTGGAAGATCCTAAAGAAGGCTGAATGCGTTATAAAGTATGGTAAAAAATAGAGGATGAGGTCTTTACACCAAAAAACAGAAAGAATTCTACGAGGTACGGTAATTCCTCCGAATCATAAATGGAAATAAACACCAAAGATATCAAACGGGTAATCCAATCTGGAATGCAGCTTATTTTGGATGAATATCTCGATGGTTCAGAATGGCTTTGGCTTGTTCATCCATAAGACTTAGTAACGGTATTTGCCTCTCCTCGGCTTTTGCATTCAAAAATCGCATCCAGGAAGATGATTTTAACATATGCGATTTTATTTCATACACATTAGAATCCAGGTTATATAAATAAGCAGCATCGTCTTTAATAACCGAATCGATAGGTTGTTGCTTTTGTTTTGCCTTTTCTTCCATTAACTTCATATACTCCTCACTGTCACGAATGGATCGTTCGTAGTATGCTGAAGATTTGGGGCATTCAGGAATCACAACGGGAACTGCAGAAGTCGTATTTATTTCAATTGAATCATGAATGAGATAATAATTGAAATATTTATTTTTTTCTAACCAATACGATTCAATGGTATGCGGCATCGGAGCTTGAATAAAACCTTTCATGATCATCCACTGATCCTCACTCAGGACAAACGTAGATTGCTCTTCATCATACCAGGCCTTCAGCCAATCAGATAAAAAATAGGTGGTTTTATAAGCAGCACCTTGTTTCAAAAGGTAATAGGGTAAACTTGGTGGCAAGCCAGTATCGTTTCCAATGTATACGGTACCATTCTTAGCCGTGGCTGAGGCCATTATCGCCACCTTGGCTGTAGAAAGCTTAAGCCATTCAAACGATGGAATAATCAGACAGGTAAAAAGAAGTTGCATTAGCAATGCTCCTGATAACACATATGAAAGTAGAATAGTAGAGTTTCTGAATTTTAAAAAAATAAAGATATAATACAGAAGTATAAACATTCCTGCGGATACCCAAACAATTTGCACTAATAGACTAAACGATAAAATAAAAGGCAATGCAAGAAATAAAATACCAAAAAGGAGTAATAGCAGCCATGGTAGTAATGTAAACGTTACGCGTTGTGTGCAAGCCACCCATGCGATTAAAATGGCTAAAGGCAAATGAGCAAGTGCTGTATAAGACGGAAGCTTACTAGGTGAAAACTCATAAATGAGCCAGGCTGCAACGAACCAACATAGGAGGAAAATAAACACCTTGTTTTTTTTCCTAAATTCTTTGTATCCATTTTTAATGGATGAAGTTAAATACCATAAAAAGGGTAAAAACGAAATTAAAATAAAAACCACATGAGTCCCCGGAGGTCCTGTTTGTCCAAATACTGAATTATCAATCCGTTTCCATACATAATGATAAATCATCCAATCAATAAGTTTACCACCATCCTGCTGATTGGCCAACATGGCCCAACCCACTACTGGCAAAATGGCCAGCGGAAAGAAAAACCAGGGATGCAAGGAAAGTACTCTTTTCCTGTCCGGATAAAAAATCAATAATAGGGTTCCTAATATTCCAGAAAATACTATTACCGGAGGACCTTTCGTCAGCAAGGCTAAAGAGAAAGAAAACCAAAACAATACAACCCAGCGAATAGAATAAGCTCTTAAATGTTTGTGAAGGGCAAAAACACATAAAGTAGAATAAAACAATAATGTACCATCGGTTACTGCCACCCTCCCTAACATGGGTATAAAAATGGTAGTAGAGATAATAACCATTGAGACAACACCTATTTTGGCATCGAACAAATCTTTTGAAATCAAATACAACAGCCATAAACAGCCTGTGATATATAATATACTGCTCAGACGAACACTAAATTCATGGATGCCGAATACATAAAAGCAACTTGCAATGTGCCACAAATGGAACGGCGGTTTTCTGTGTACATCCGACCACACAAATTCCGGATACACCCAATTGCCCGATTCCAGCATGGTTCTGGCCATTCCAGCATAAGCTGATTCATCCTGATCCCACAACTGAAAAAAAGAATTTGAAATCAACAAGCAGGCAAATAAAACAAGATACCAGTAGGGGGCATTTTTTCTTACCACCCACCGATGGAAATAATCTTCTATCATGATTTTACAAATCTATTTTTATTCAGCACCGTTGGAATAAACGTCCTGCCATTCTTTAGTTTAGAATAACTAGAGGTATAAAAATACAAAAAGCATCCTTTCCTTGTAAAAGAAAATGGATGCTTTTTCATTTATTGAAAATTTATACTATACGCCTGCTACTTCTGCCGTAGCATTGATTTTTTTCACCAGACCTTGCAATACTTTGCCTGGTCCACATTCTACAAAGTTAGTGGCGCCATCTTGCACCATATTTTGTACGGTTTGAGTCCAGCGAACTGGCGCTGTCAATTGGTCAATAAGATTTTTCTTAATCACCGATACCTCTTTGGAAGGCAAGGCATTTACGTTTTGATAAACCGGACAATGAGGTACATTGAATTTCGTAGCCTCAATAGCAGCGGCCAACTCCAAACGGGCAGGCTCCATAAAAGGAGAGTGAAATGCTCCGCTCACCGACAATGGCAATGCACGCTTGGCACCAGCTTCTTTCATTTTTACACAAGCCAGTTCAATGCCGCTTACAGAACCTGAAATCACCAATTGACCCGGACAGTTATAATTCGCTGCCACCACAATATCATCTTGAATAGACGCACACACTTCTTCTACTTTTCTGTCGTCCAGTCCGAGAATGGCAGCCATGGTAGACGCTTGCAATTCACACGCTTTTTGCATCGCTGCAGCACGCTTGGAAACCAGCAACAAGGCATCCTGAAAAGACAAGGTACCGTTGGCTACTAAGGCTGAAAATTCACCCAAGGAATGTCCAGCAACCATATCCGGTTTAATATCACTCGTTAATGCCAATACTACCGAATGAAGAAAAATAGCCGGCTGTGTTACCTTTGTTTGCTTTAATTCTTCTTCTGTTCCTTCAAACATCACCTTGGTTATTTCAAAACCAAGTATCTGATTGGCTTCTTCAAACAGTTCTTTGGCCTTCGCACTTCCGTTATACAACTCCTTACCCATACCAGGAAATTGCGATCCTTGACCAGGAAAAACATATGCTTTCATCCTTTTTTTGTTTTTAAGTGAACAAACTAAACCACTAACCTAAGGAATCTTACTGAAATGAAAAAATGCAATCGTAGCACTGAGATTTATCAAGGTTTGGCAATATGCATTCAACTAGCTTAGGCTCAACCAAAAGCGTTACTCCTATGGCCCTCCGGAAGAAACTCATTTTCATAGTAGAAAACGATCATTTTCACGAAGAATTGATCCATCAGAACTTTGACAAGGATACCCATCATGAATTTGTTTACTTTGAACATTCTCAAGACTGTTTGGATCAATTGCATCGTCATCCGATGGCTGTCTTCATTGATTACGATTTGAGAATGCTGGATTCAAATGAAATGGATGCCTTATCCATACTGGATAAAATCAAACGTCTTGAGCACCATACAGAAGTAGTGTTCTTCTCTGGAAGAGAAAGCATAGAGCTTGCTCAGGCGGCGCTGCGGCACGGTGCATTCGATTATCTGGTAATCAACGATTATCAGTACATACGCATGAAGCATGTTATCAGGAATATTGAAAAAAAAATCCACGACAAGCAGGCATTAAAAAAAGCCAAACGCTTTAAAATCATTTTTTACACCGTCACTATCGTCTATATCATTGCCTTAGTTGTATTGTGGCGCATGGGTTTGTTGAAATCCAATAGCGGAACATTTATGGAGCCCTGGTAGCCGGAGCAGCCCCCTTGTGGTAGACTTGTGCAAGTATTAAAAAAAACTTAGTCTTTAAAAATCCGGCAGCGCCCTAGCTTTCGTATATTTACAGGAGATTAGCGATATGCAGGATCGGCAATTGATAGAATCGGGGATATTGGAATTATACGTGCTTGGCCTTCTAAGCGACGAAGAATCCTTATGGCTTGCCTCGCAAGCTGCCGACAGTCCAGCGGTTCAATCGCAGCTACAGGAACTCCAAGATACCCTGGAGCAATGGATAACGGGTTATTCAAAGCCCCTTCATCCTGTTAGCAAAGCTTCGCTAATGGCCACCATCGATTTCAAATCAAGAATCCAGCAAGGAGAACGCCCTAAGCCCTTTCCCCCCTTGCACAAAAACATTCATATTCAACAATTGGAACCCTGGTTGGAATTGCCCGAAAACCAACTGCCCGAGCCAAGCGAAGAGGTGGTAGCCCGAATACTGGCGTACGACGGCATTACCAGTACCATGTTGGTGTGGATTAAAAAAAATACCCCGCAGGAAGTGCATACTCACGAACTGGAATCCTTCTTCATTGTGGAAGGAACTTGTGAAATATGGGTAGAAAACCAGGCAACAAGCCTACAGGCGGGAGACTTTTTCGAAATACCTTTACATCGCATGCATTACGTGCATGTAACCTCCTCCATACCTTGCAAAGTGATTTTGCAACGCAAAAAAATAGCCTGAATTTCCTTACATATTGCCTCCCAAGGTGCTGATAAGGGCCTCTTGCAGCCAGGAACTTCCTTCCTCCAGGTTATGAGCTCTAACAGCCTCATGTAAGCTCAGATACCATTTTTGTAGCATTTCAAAAGTCTACTGACACTATGCTGTCACAAGCCCTACCTAGTTTTGTGTCATACTTAATTCACACTTAAACAAAACGTTATATGGAAAAGAAAACCGTTCCCTCCAAAAACTTTATGATTTTCAGCGCCACCACTACACTGCATACCATGAACGAGATGGTCGAAAAAGAGGTAAATAAACTCTATGCCAAAGCCGGTGAACTCCAATTACAACCTACTGGCCCCCTGGAATTTATTTATACTGGTGCAACCAAAGACATGGATAAAGAATTTTTGTTGGAAATCGCCATGCCCATTGAAGAAGTGCCAGCCCTTTTAGCAGAAGGCTATCAGTTCAAAAAAAGTGAACCGTTTCCCTGCATCTCCGTCACGCATCATGGAGCCATTTCCGAACTGGCCTCTGTATATGATAAAATTTTTACGGACCTTTGGAACAACAGTGTAAAAACCGGCGATCAGATTCGTGAGGTATATGCTACCTGGTATGGCATGGACTCCACGCAGAACATCACCGAAATTCAGATCGGTATTCACGAATGAACAAACTAGAACGCCTGCAGGCAATCTTAACTGTATTAAAAAGCAAACGGGTGGTCAAAGCGGAAGAGTTGGCCACCCGCTTTGAAGTTACGGTACGCACCATTTACCGCGACATTCGCTCCCTTGAAGAAGCAGGTATACCCATCGGCGCTGAAGCGGGCATCGGCTACTTCATTGATCCTGACTACTTTATTCCTCCCGTGCGATTTACGCAGGAAGAAGCGATGGCCATGCTATTGGCAGGAAAACTCATGGAGGTGCGATCAGATTTTAGCAGCTCCAAAGCGTTTGAACGTGCCGTTACCAAAATCAAATCTGTTCTCGATGAAGAAAAAAAAGATCAATGGGAAAAAGTAGAACAACAGATTTTAATTTGCTCTCCCTCTCCCGTTTCAACTGAAAAAAATCTTTTCCTGAGTCCCATCAACCAGGCCCTATCCGAAAGTAAAGTTCTGCATATCCAGTACCAATCCAACCAGGGAGAAATAACCCAACGCGAGGTAGAGCCTCTGGGCATTACCTTTCAATACCAGCGCTGGCATCTCATTGCCTATTGCAGAATGCGAAAGGACTACCGCGACTTTCGCCTCGATCGTATACAGGAACTTAATCTTCGTACCGAACGTTTTCAAAAATTCAAACACCCTTCCCTTCAAACCTATCTGGCCGGCTTACTCGAAAAATTTGAATTGACAGAAGTGCAAGTCCTTATGTCCGATACGATACAACCCTTTATTCAAGCCAGTAAATACAACATGGGCATGCTTTCTGAAACCAGGCAGGAAGAAGGAATCCTTCAGGTATATGCCATTCCCTCCCTTCCTTATTTTGCATCCTGGCTTATGTCGCTGGGAGTGCATGCTCGAGTGATTCAACCCGCTTCATTGCGAGATATGATTTTATCCAGCCTGCATGCCACCCTACACTTGTATAACCAACACACCAATGGAACACCACAGTAACTGGGAACGTTTCGAAGAACCTCATCGTTCTTGTCTTATCGCCCTGTCTGCCTTTTTGCAGCGCGAACCCTATCAGTTAGAACTGCGCACCCAATATGGAATGCCCTTTTTTCTACATAAAGAAAAACGCATATGTTACTTATGGTACCATCAAAAATTAAAGAAACCTTATATCGGTTGGGTAGATGGTAATTTACTCGATGATATGGAATTGCTGAGTGAAAACAGATCCCGCATGAAAATTTTATTGCTGGAACCGGAACAAGATTTACCAATTAACAAAATCAAAAAACTACTCAACAAAGCCTTGGCCATTGCCCACCCTAAAAAGCGTTTATAACATAAAAAGTAGGGGCTTTGCAGACCAACACCGTAAGTCCAAGCTTAAATAGACCTGGGTTTTTCGCTCTATCCGGAGCACATGTGGATCTCCTCTCTTAATGCTAAAATCAAGTATCTTCACCAAAACAACTCATGGGCAACCCAAATCAATTAATCAAAATGCAACATATCGTTGAGCAGGTAAAGCATCTAAGCATTCTTAAGAATATAATATTCAAAAAAAAATATTAAATTTAATTTCGATGCAGCATATAACGTATTATTAATTTTGTGCATCTGTAACAAACCATTTCGAATAACATTGGTGAAGAAAAAGCATAAAAAATGATCGATACATTAATTGAACATATCAATAGTAAAATAAGCAAACCATTGACGGAAAATGAGATTCAATTACTTTCCGAAATCTTCCAACCTAAAAAACTACGCAAACACCAATACCTTATACAAAGTGGAGATGTATGTAAACACGCGGCTTTTGTAGTAAAAGGAGCATTAAAAAAATACACCATTGACCAAACCGGCAAAGAAAACATTCTCGAATTATATATAGAAAATTGGTGGGCGGGCGACAAAGAAAGTTTTATGATTGGCACACCAACCCCCTACTATATTGACGCCTACGATGACACCGAAATCCTTATCATCACCAAAGAAGACTTTACTAACAAATTAACGAAACTCCCCTTCATTACTGAACTAAATAATGTATTGACAGAAAGACAATCCTTTCAGCTTATGAAACGATTGCATTCTTCTCAAACCCTTACTGCAGAGCAAAAACTAGAGCAACTGCAAGATACCTATCCTGAATTTTTTCAACGATTTCCACAACACATTATAGCATCCTATTTAGGAATGACAAAAGAAACCCTTAGCCGCATCCGAAAGGCCTCCACGAGGAAATAAAGCCTACCATCATTTATACGATAAGAAAACGTTGACCTATGTCAACGTTTTTTTTTGCCTTAGCTCATCGTTCAGCGAAGGGGAAACAAAGCATATTTGTATCATAAACTTCAAAACGAAAACGATATGTCAAACTTAAAAAATGTCAAAGACCTTCATCAAAACTACGTAAATACAGGAAAGCTCCTGGAAGGATTTGAAAAGTACTATGCTGAAAATGTAGTCATGCAGGAATTAGGCGAAGAGCCAAGAATCGGCAAAAACGCAAACCGTGCACACGAAATAAATTTCTTACAAAGCATCAAAGAAATGCACGGGGGCGACATTCTAAGCTTTTCCGAAGACATTGACAATAATAAAACCATGGTAGAAAGTTGGATGGATGTAACCTTTGTGAACAACTACAGAATTAAAATGCAACAAGTAGCTGTTCAAACCTGGGAAAACGGATTGATTATACATGAACTTTTCTATCATAAATAATAATTGTTCACGATTCACTACAATAAAATAATTGGTCTTAAAAACAAAAACCCTTAAACAAAATCCAATATGAAAAAGTTAATGTATCCGGCTTTGATTGCCTTCGCTATTGCAACTTCTGCATTCACATTAGTTAAAAATGCGTCCTTATGGAAAGTAAAAGAAGATGCCTATTCGGTAAAATTTACCAGCAGTAAATTTGAAGGAAATTTTAAAGGCTTGCAAAGCGAATTGAATTTTGACGAAAACAATTTAGCAGCATCAACGATAGTAGCCACCATTGAAACGAAAACAGTCAACACGGGCAATGGTATGCGCAATAAACACGCCATGCAGGGATTGGATGCGACTACTTTTCCTACCGTAAAATTCGCCTCCACCTCAATCACCAAAACCGATAATGGGTATGAAGCCACAGGCAATCTTACCATTAAGGATGTTACGAAGGCAATTAAAATTCCATTTACCTTTACTAAAAATGCTGAAGGTGGTGTATTTGCAGGTACCTTTTCCGTAAAACCGGCGGAATACAAGGTAACCAAAAGCGGAACTCCGGAAGTATTAGACTTTCAACTTACCATTCCTGTAGTAAAATGAACTGGAAACTAACATGTATAATGGGGATAGCAGGCAGCCTGCTATCTTCCTTAGCAAGCATCATTTTTCTAACGATTTATCAAGAAACCTTTTTGGTAGACTTTAGTAATGTGGTTGGAAATTTAAATATTATCGTTGCTTGTTCTATCGGATGTTTTCTTATGACCATTTGCTACAAATTGGCCATACAATGGAAGGGAATAAAAATTATTGGCTGGTTAAACATTGCGTTTAGCATCGTTAGCTTCGCCACCATCGCTGGGGTTTTAGGATTCAATTTACCGTTGGAAACTGAATCTCCAGAGTTATTCCCGGGAATGATTATTCCAACTCATTTCTTTCCTGTTTTATCTATGTTATCTGTTTTACCATTCTTTACTTCTATCAGTCATGACCACAACAACTAAATCATCCAACGCCATGCATATAGCCTTATGGGTTGCACAAGCGTTACTGGCGTTAACTTTTATCTGGGCAGCCTACACCAAGCTGATACAACCCATAGAAGAAACGGCTAAAATGTTACCATGGGCCAAAGACAACCCTGGCTTGCTTGTATTTACGGGTTTCGTCGAATTGATTGGAGCCTTGGGAATTATCCTGCCTTCCGCCTTGAGAATACAACCCAACCTCAGTATTATGGCTGCTTATGGCATCATTGCCCTAATGATTTCAGCCGCGGTATTTCATATCTCAAGAGGTGAAGGATCACTGATCGGTATGAATATTTTCTTCCTCTTGCTTGCGGTTTTGGTTGCTTGGGGTAGAAGTAAAAAAGCTCCTATAATACCTAAATCGTAAACCCATGAAACGTAAGCATTTTATAAAAAGTATACTTGGGTCAACCCTATTAATGTCTATGGACGGTATATCAACGTTCGCTAATGCTATCACTATGCAACATGCCAATAATGCTTCGCATTCAGATGAAATAGCCTCATTCGGGGCTATTCATTTGAACAATACTTCCATTGAAAAGGCAATTTCTTTCTGGACGAAAGTAATTGGAATGACGTTGAGAAATCAAACCAATTCCATTGCAGAGTTCGGAACCGAAAACAAAACGCTTGTGGTGGTGCACCAAACCGCTAGTACTGCCTTTAGGGAAGGCTACAGTGGATTGTATCATTTTGCTATTCATCTTCCCAACCAACGAGAATTTGCTAAGGCCATACAGCGCCTGCTTGAAAACAAGTATTCTTTTTCTCCAATTGACCATACGATGTCACAATCACTTTATCTGACCGACTTTGACAATGTGATGGTAGAATTGACATTGGAAACTCCCGAACGCTTTAAACGCGTAATTACAGAAGGTGGGTTATTCATTGAAGACACCAATGGAACTATCCGGTCTGCATCCGCTCCTCTGGATACGGAGGAGTTTCTGCAAACGCTTACAAGCAAAGATCATTCATCGCAAATCAGTAAGGAAGCCAAAATCGGTCACATACATTTTTATGCACAAGATGTCGCCCTGAATAATGCCTTCTACCAAAAGCTTGGTTTTACTCAGTTCAATTTTTTTCCTCAATTTAAATATGCGGATTTAGGTGCCGGTGGCGCCTACCAGCATCGTGTTGCCATGAACTCCTGGCATGGAAAAAACAAGCCTCTGGCACCTTCAACACACGCAGGCTTGCGGCATTACCACATCGTTTTCAAATCTAATGAAGAACTTCAAAAAGCGATAACTACCATGGATTTAAAAAAAGAAAAAGATGGGAATTTCTGGACAAAAGATCCCACAGGAATTACTATTTTACTTACTCATACGCACTAACAAAAATTACAAATGCTAAAAAAAACCATCCTGCTATGTGTATGGCTACTTTTAAATTCTCTAAGTTGCCTGGCTCAAATCAACGCTACCTCCATGGAAACAGACATCCCATTGCATTATGTGCTGAGAGAAAATAAAGATAAGCAAGCAAGCGCACCCTTATTAATTCTCTTACATGGACACGGCAGCCATGAACACGATTTGTTTTCATGGCACTCACAAATTCCGGAAACATGGATCGTAGTTTCTGTTCGTGCTCCGTACAAACTACAACAGGGAAGTTACCGCTGGTATGAAGTAATGATGGTACAAAATAAAATCACAATTAATACAGAGGAAGAAGTCAAGAGCAGAAAACTAATTTTACAACTATTGGATGAAATCAAAAAAAAGTACCAGGTAAATAGTCGCAAAATCATTGTAGCTGGATTTAGCCAGGGAGCCAACATGGCCGCGACAGTAAGCTTAACAAGCCCGGAGAAGATTGCAGGCTTCGCGGTATTTAGTGGGCGCTTTGTCAATGAAATAAAACCTTACATAAGCACCTCTGATTCCTTACACTCCCTGAAATGTTTCCTTGCCCATGGCAATAAGGATCAAATGTTACCAATATCTTATGCCGATGAAAATCGGCAGGCGCTTCAACGCCTGGGTATTTCAGTTACGTATGCAGAAGATGCGGTTGGCCATTCCATCACTTCCAAACAGCTGGAGGCGTTTGTCAAATGGTTAAATCAATGGTAAGATCTTGTGGAATCATTCCGGTCAACCGGCTTTATGCAATTGTTATCTGGCTGTAACCATGCAGTCGTTTATACTCTGATGAATTAAACTTTAAATCACGTTGACTCATATGAACGATTCCACTGCTCCTTGCGATCCGGAAGGAGGTAAACTAGTACCACGCATTAACATGAACAACTGCGGTGGAAAAGAAGATTGTATCCCAGCATGTCCATACGATGTTTTAGAAATGCGAACCATTTCTAACGAAGATCGAACTTCTTTAAATGTAAAGGGGAAACTAAAAACTTTTTTTAACTCGCAAAAGGCTTACGTAGTAGCCCCCGATCTATGCCATGCTTGTGGAATATGTGTACAAGTATGCCCGGAGAAAGCAATAAAATTGATTCGAAACGAAAAATAATAATACTCAATAAATGCAGCGGCCATATTGCACGTAACACGGTCTGTTTTTACAAACCCATGTCGGCTTTCGGATAGGACTTAGCTTCAGCTCCTTCTGTAAATGGAAGGAAAAAAATGAAATAGGAATGTTTTGAAAAATGATGACATCCAAACCCTATCCATTTTCAACCAGACCTATATCGAGGATACCACAGGCATGAAGGCGAGTCTTTCAGATAACCACCACAATTAAGCTAGTTATGTATTAGCTTGTCGACTCACCTAAGCGCTAATAGCAAGCGCTGGAGTCCACACAGACTAGCAATAAACCTAGCTCCAATTTAAGTTCGTGTTATTCGACCGAACAGGAATAACCTTTGTCTTCCAAACTTTTCACATCCTCTTTACTGCACTTGCTGCAATTTCTGTTTTCATCAGCGGTGAGCGTCGTCTGCGACCCATCCGAGTTAGTAATCACTGTGCCTGCAGGAATACGGCAGTCATAATCCTTGTAACAGGAACTGGTAGCCAAAACCAATACAGACATGCAAGCAACCATCGCGAATTTAACCGGGCAGCGGAATGAGAAGCGTTTTGTGTTTGCCATTTTTATAGTAGTTATACTTGTTTTTATTTCCTGTAAAACGTTTGTGCTGGTATGGTTAAATACCGACCATTACAAACGCGCCCCAATAGTATGGGTCTTTGAATTTTTTCCGGACTTGCTGCTGCGCTAATCGAAACGCAAGGGCTTTGTCATTGGTCTTTGTCCATTGTGCATAAAAGGCCGACATTAACTCTTGAGTAGCCTCATCGTTTACTTTCCACAAGGACATAATAAGCGCTCTGGCGCCTGCTACGCGCAATCCGCGCTGAATTCCGAATACCCCCTCACCGCTCGATACATTTCCCAAACCAGATTCACAGGCCGAAAGAACTACCAGGTCCGTATTTTCCAAATGCAAATTGGATGCTTCGGCAGCGGTTAAGATCCCATCTTCTTTACGTTGTATCGAAGGATCCGCGCTTACTCCTGCCAGGACAACCCCTGAATTCATCATCGCCTGGGCCGAGTTACTTTTATTGGCCGGAATAAAAAAACCGTGGGTAGCAATATGCAATACTTTTAAATCATTGATCTCTTTTATTCTTTCTTCCGTTGCTTCTTTTTCACTATACATTTGAACATCCCAGGATTTACCTTTCAAAGCAGTCCCAATGTTCTTCACTTCTTTATCCGTTCCTGGCAAATCGCTGAACGAAACACTGCGCAGACCTTTAAAATCCTCATCAATGGTAATCGCACGCTCGCCTAAAGATTCAATTTTATTTTCATTTAAATTGTAATCCGGATTCCCAATCAACAAGGCTTTGTTTACGGAGGAAGTTCCAGAAGTATTCATCAATTCTTTTAAATTCGATAGATAATACAGCTCCAATTCATCTTGTACATATTTCCCGGTAGTAGTATTTTGAAGCGTATTTAGATTTATCAAATGATACACACCATCCGGCGAGCAAAACACTCTTTTCACTTTCATTTGAGCAAGACGCTCTCCTACTGGCTTCCAGAAAAACGAGTAACTGTACTGATCAGGAGTTTTGAACTGAATGGAGTTGCGATAATAATGAATATACCGCGTTTCTAAGGCTTTGCCATTGGGAATAAACACCACATCCGGAAATTCGGAGGCGGCGGTAACCAGAAGCGCGGCATACGCCGTATCATTTTTCATTCGAATGCGCACGATCTCCACGGCTGCTTCTCCCATTTTTAATTTTTTTCGAATATCGATCCAGGTCGGCAAACGATCGGGCATGACCTGCGCAAAGGATGCAGAAGCTGCCGACAATTCTTTTTCTAATTGCCGCGCCTGAGTTTCCAAGGCTGCCAAATCAATATTCTTTTGTTTGCGTTCTTCTACCGTAAGATTGTAGGCCGAAACAATATCATTGCTTAACTTTTCCCAGGATTGATACTTCTGAACTAAGTCTGCATTATTTCCTTGCATAATTTCTTTGCGCATGCGCTGCATCGACTGCAACACCATACCCTTAGAGGCCAAGCGTATGTTTAACCACTTTTCGAGAATGGATTTATCGGGCGAGGGAGCGGCCAGGGGCACATTCTTTCCACGGTATCCGGCACTGGAAATGGCAAATTGTGAAAACCGGTCAAAATACCTGGCATAACTATTGGCAAATGCGATTTTTTCACGTTCCGTCAATCCAGGAAAGTTCGCACGTATATATTCCATGGTTTTGTCACAGGCTTCCACAAAAGGAGCTTTGGCATTGCTCCACTGCCCGGCATACATATAAGCCGTTCCTGTTTCCAGCAGAGAGGCGATATAATCCGGATGTTGCGTCCCGTAGATCGATTTTCTGATTTCTTTCGCTTGTGCGATTATCTCGGAACCTTGCGCCACCGATCCTTGCTCGGCCATCCATGCACCCAGGTTAGAAAGATGGGTGGCATAAGCAGGATGTTGTTTGCCGGAAATTTTTTCCCTCAAAGCCACTGCCTCTGCAAAATATTTCTCCGCGTGAGCCTGTCTCCATTGCCAATACAACAAGCCTAAATTATTGAGCGTCGTCGCATACATAGGTGTTTCTTTTCCTCCGTTTTTTTCCAGCACGCTCAAGGTCTCCTGAAATTCTTTTTCCGCTTTCCCCAAGGATTCATTCTGAAAATGCATCACAGCAAGATTATTTAACCCAGTGGCATATTCATTATTTTTACCTCCTAATTTTTCTTTCAGATTTAAATATTCAGCAAAATACGATTCTGCCAAGGCAAGCTCACCAATCTTAGAGTATAGTATGGCCAGGTTATTACAAGCGTTGGCATAATCATGCGACTGTTGTGCATTCTGGTTTTTCCAGGCTTGAATAGCCTGGAGAAAATAAGGTTCTGCGGAAGTTATTTCTCCCTGACTCATTTTCAAGATTCCAAGGTTTTGCACTATCAGTGCATAAATACGAGGGAATTGGGCTTTCGTAGCTTCCGCGCTTTCCAAGGCAGTCCGAAAACTCCTTTCCGCTTCCGCTAGTCTGCTTTGTTTCAATAGAAAATTACCCTGACGATAAGCTGCCTGTGTTCGCAAGGGTGACAATGGAACTCCTTCGAGCGATTTTTGATAATAGCTGGCGGCCTGGTCATTCTTACGCTCCATTTCATATGCATCCGCCATCTGGAAATACATCCTGTTTATAAGCGTATCGGAGTAAGAACCTTTTTCTTTTTCTGCTTTCTGAAAAAGATCCAGCGCTTCCGAAAACCGCCCGCGACCATATGCTTTTACGGCCTGGTCATAATACTTAGTAAATTTTTTGGGAGGCGCTGCCATCGCAAGGATCGGCAAGCACAATAAGATCAAAACGTGTCGCATGTTAGTAATTAACCTGTTTTAAACGTAGTACTCAAATATTAAGCCAGTATAATCAAAAGAAATTATACTGTGTTTCTTCTATGAGGCATTGCTTGGGGAATACCAAAGCAGAAGCAAGCTTTCCTGTCAAAACAAGCTCCCAATTAAAAGGAGAAGACAATGCTTGCCGTGTTTAGGGAAAACAATATACAAGTTTTTTTAAATAGTTCGGAAATTCTCTCCCTCTTGAATACGCATCCTATCTGCACCACCCTGCGACTATACTTGTCGCAATTCCAAAGTCTCTGAACCCTTTTGATAGAGTATACCGTGCAACCCCTTGGGAAGCGAGAGCAAAAACGGCTCTTCATGGAAATTTTCCTGGGGATGCAAATCTGTAATGTACTTGACCTGCTGATAATAGGTTTCTACTTTCAAAACCAATGTCGAAGGCGACTCTTCTGCAGAGCCACAAAGCACCAAATCCTCGGTACCAAATGCATCCACCCATATTTCCGTCAGCCGGAACACACTGGTTTCTTCCAGTTCCAAGGAAATCTCTATTGAAGTACTACCTTCCTTTTGCTTAAACTGAAATACGCGCATACTATTAATAGTCTGGACCTTGATAGGGCTCGTTAGATTTGGGAATTCGCTTCAATTGTTGAAGGTTTTTCAATTCATTGTTCTTTAGACTTTGCAACAAGAGTTCCGCCTGTTTTTCAGTGATAGCACCAGGAACCAATCGATTACTTTGTAACGCATCACTTTTTTTATTCCCATCGTTCTGCAACTGCATCTCTTGTCCTTGTGACGGCGGCTTTGAAGCGCTTCGCTCCGACTCCTTGGGTTGATAGCGTTCCCTGGATTCGGTTTTCATCTGTTGACTATTTTTTCCATCTTCCTTCTCCCGCTTATTCGTCTCCGGATTTTTTTCCGGACTTGCTTTCTGCAATAACTCGTAGTTAAACCGGGCTTCTTCATTGGAGGCATCAAACTTCAAGGCCATTCTAAATTGTTGTAATGCCAGATCCGGTCTTGCGGAAGCCTGCATACAACCCAATTGCAAATAGGCCTGCGATCGGATGGCTAAATTTCTCGATGCAGTAAGAATATCCAACAGGTGCTTGGCTTCTTTCACGCGATGCAAACGGATGTAACATATAGCCAAATTCAATTGTAAACCATCCGATTCCTTGGACGGATTGATCAACAATGCCTCCAACGAGTGCGCCGCCGCTTGAAATTCCATTTTCTTATAATGATTGCCCGCACTTTCTTTCAATTGATTGGCATCGTAAATACGATTCACCTGATTCCAGATCAACTGAAAAATTCCTGTTAACGATATGAGCAACCAAATTTTCAAATCAGAATTTTACGGCATTTACAGTAACTAAAATATCAACGATCAGCAAAATAATGGCTACAAATAGAAAATAATAATATTTATTGGCAATGCTGTCGATCTTTTTGCTACCCTGCCATTGGCCTTCTATTTTATTGATGCGATGAAGCAGGGACTTTACGTCAGATCCTTGTGCGTTTATTTCAAAATAACGCCCACCTGCCAGTTCAGCCATATCCGTTAAAAAGGTCCTGTTCAAGGAACTTACCAACGGATTACCTTCCGAATCTTTTTTAAAATCTTTTCCGGCATCAGGAATTCGGGATTCCTGCTCCGTACCAATGCCCAAAATAAAAGTATGAATATGGTGTTCGGCCAATTTGGAAAAAAATGGACTCGGATCCTTGCCATGGTTTTCTCCATCGCTGACCAGAATGAATATGGTGGATTCGGGTGATGGAATGCTTTGGTCCTGAAAAAAACAGGATTCCAAACTAGCCAGATTGCTGCCGTGGGCCGACACGGTGGAAGTGGTAATTGATTGAAGATAGCTAAAAAAAGCCTCTTTATCGTAGGTAGGCGGGCAAACCCAATAACAATGGTTGCTGTACACCAATAACCCCAACCGATCCGATCCTAAGGAGGAGGCTAACTGATGTAATTCGCGTTTGGCCCGCTCCAATCGACTGGGGGCGATGTCTTTGGCATCCATCGAGTAACTCAAATCAACCACGAAGTAAATATCCCTGGCAAAAGCTTTAATTTCTTTTTTTATATCTCCGAACGAAGGACCAAGCAAGGCCACTATAAATAAGCTGAAATAGGTAATACGGAGCAGCAATTTGAGAGAAAGCCTGGAAATGCGAATCTGGAGCTTACGCCGCAGGGTATACATTTTGATTGCATAGACCAGGTACCATAGTAAAAATATACCTATGAAGGCATATTCCAGTTGCCCAATATGACGAAGCCAATTCATGTGGATATAAATTTAAAAAAATATTGAGGATTTGTGTGTATTTATATTTCAAACTACTATATTTGCAAACCTTTTGAAGGAGAGGTGCCTGAGAGGCCGAAAGGAGCAGTTTGCTAAACTGTCGTACGGGTTAAACTGTACCGCGGGTTCGAATCCCGCCCTCTCCGCCAGATACTTTTAGAGTAAAGAAACCCGTTCGGGGTGTAGCGTAGCCCGGTTATCGCGCCTGGTTTGGGACCAGGAGGTCGCAGGTTCGAATCCTGCCACCCCGACAAAAAAGCCATCAGAAATGATGGCTTTTTTTATTACCCTTCTCTCGCTATGTTTTTTACTTACATTCTCTACAGCTCTACCTTGGGCAAATTTTATATAGGGCATACCGCTGATCTGCACAAC
>JALONM010000085.1 GCA_025454925.1 Cytophagaceae bacterium | reverse complement strand
CCGAAAGCAACGGCTACTATAAAGCTAACTCCGGTGCATTCGTATTTACAATATAAGGACCGCCCAAATACATTTTACAAAGGCGACACAATACGCTACGATATTGTAGTGAGCAGCGAAAAGGAAATTTCTAATTTTAATGTAACTGTTAATGGAGTCAGCAAAATCAGTAAAACAAGTTTTTCAAGTGCTACCGGGTTTACGGAGCGGCTTACTTATATAATTGATGCAATTCCAGGTTCTAAGATAGAAATCAAGGCAACAACTAAGGAAACTACAGCAATAGAAACGAGCAATTCACTTTCATTTACAGTTTCTGATTTAACGGAATATAAAAATTTAAAGATACATAATAAAGAAAGCATAGATAAGGCGGATTCAATAAACTGGTATTTTAAGTTTGCACCCAAAGTATATGATTACCCGTATGTATCGGAGGAAGTTGTAAATTATTCAATTTCTACAGATGCAAGTGTATCTTTTCTAAGAATGTTTAGACAAACTTCTTCATCTTTCTCTCCAAGTAATACTAATAAAGATTTTTTTAAACGAATTGCCTTTCCTTATGATTTGATAGGTGAGAAATGTCGCATAATTAAATCTTCGGAACCTTATGAATCCTTTGCATATCCTAATCAGATTGCTAAGTATTTTTCTAAAAACGAAAATTTACTAGTTGGCACTACTCTTCCGGTGAGTGGTATATATATTGATCCTGTGTCAATAGGAGATGTTTATATAATAGAGTATGTCAATACTTATTATTCAACTAGTCCCCAGACTTTTTTTGTACTTAAAATTACAGACATCGTTGATGATGGAAAAACGTCATCTACTGGGGGGAATGATAATGATTATATGCAATTTGATTTGAAGTTCTTTAATATGAATCGTTTTTGATTGAGTGATTGAGTGATAGAATGATTGAGTGATAGAATGATGGATTTAAATTATGAAAACACAACTATATACCACCCTCCTTGCAGCCCTCCTAATCGCAGCTTGCAAGCCAAAAGAAAAGAAGGAAGACGATCCGAAAGCAACGGCTAAAGTTACGCTTACTCCAGTGCATTCGATTAATCATTATGGAAATCGAAGCAATACATATTACAAAGGCGATACCATTCGCTATGATGTTGTGGTAAGCAGCCAAAAGGATATTTCGAGTTTGAACGTAACGGTAAATGGTGCGAGTAAAATAAGTAAAACCAGTTTTTCGAATGCAACCAGTTTTACAGAACGACTGACTTATATTATTGACGCCAACCCTGCTGTATCTGTTGAAATAAAAGCGACGGTGAAAGAATCTACGGATATAGAAACCAGTAATTCAATTTCATTTATTGTATCTGATTTGAAAGAATATCAAAGATTAAAAATCTTTAATAAAGCAAGTATTGATAAAGCTGATTCAACCAAATGGCATTTAAAGTATGTTACGAAAACTACCTCATTCTCTAACTTTGTAGAAGAAACTCTTACCCCTTACTTTCCTGGCTCGAACACTCAGTTTACTAGCATTGTCCTTATGCAACAATCAGCTTATACATTTGATCCAATAGATAATTCTAAGATTTTTTACAAGCGCATTGCATTCCCTTACGCGAGTAATAACACAGGATTCACTACCAGAATAATTAAGGCAAACGTCGCCTATGAATCCTTGACGAACCCTAATCAGATTGTAAACTATTTTAATAATAATATCGGTCTTGATGTCGGAACAATATCTACTTCAATACGCTATCTTGATCCTGTTGCTATTGGGGATGTATATGTTATGTATTTCGATTACCAGTACGCTCCAAGTATCGAAAACTACTTTGTTTGACGATGGTAAAACATCGGACACTGGTGGTAATGATAACGATTATATACAATTTGATATTAAGTACTTTTATTCAAATCGTTTTTGATAGAGAGAAAGAGAGTATAGTGATTGAATGATAGAGGGTGATTTTAAGAATTGGCTATGGTAAAACAGTTAGTTGCATTTGCATTTGTGTTTTTGGGTTTCCATCTTTTGGCTCAGGACAATCTGGTTTATATGTACATTAAAAACTATGAAGTGATGTGCAATAGTGATCTGGAAGGATCCAACGATGAATGGCGTTTTTCTTTCTGGATTAATGGAGATGAAGGAAATACTCAGGTTACCGCAGTCGATGGCGGTAATACCTGGCAACTTTATGGGGCTGATAAAACCATCACACTGGTTTTAGATGCTTCCTCATTTGAATTGACACTGCGTGGATGGGAAGAGGATAATTGTGGTGGGGATCTTTCCTATAATCCAGGATGCGATGATGAAATGAATCAGAATTCTCGAAATATTTTCTTTCGTAATTATAGTTCCGGCCAAATGCATCAAATGGATTTATGGGCACCCAATTATTTTCTCTATCGGTTTGAATTTTATTGGTATCCATGGCCATATAGTCCGGGAATGGTGGCAGATTTAAGCAAATGGGAATCTGGACTCTTAACGCCAATAACCCTTACCAATCTTTGTCCGGGGAACTACCAGTTGAAAAGTCCTCGCAAGGCAAGTGTTGATAATAACGTATGGGTGTTTTACGAATATCAGGATAGAAATGGCAACTGGATTAACTTGCCCAACTCTCCGGTACAATCCGACACCTTGTCATTTATACTTGACAATGGAATTTATCAATCTTTAAGACCATCCAATAAATTATTCGCTACTCTTAACTTTCGGGTTTCCCGGAGAACACCCACCGGCGGATTACCACCTAACTCTTCTTCTGATTTTTTCGCTATTTATTTAAATAAATTTCTACTTCCACCTCCTCCTGTTCTGGCTTTGGACACACTTTTTGGTTTACCTCCTACATGCAATGGGGACTCCAACGCAATATTAAATCTACCATATTCCGAAATTACAGGCTTTGGTTTTGGACACTATAAATATTCATTAAGAGGATGCGCGGATTTTGTAACTTGCGAGTATCAAGCTGGAACCCGCTATGTTTACCAGCAAGATGCTTTGTATGATTCTTTAAGGGCAGGGAATCATATTTTGGTGATTACAGATATAGAAAATTCAGGGACTATACCTGGGAAAGCCATCCTAGGATGCTCCAACTATTACCCCGTTATCATCCCCGAAAAACCACTCTTGCAAATTACCAGCGTTACTGATTCCGTTTACACCAATACCGAAGTACGTTGTTTTAATACCCAAGATGGGGTGGCTACCATTACCATCCGTGGGGGCAATCCGCCTTATGTTGCTGCTGAAAACTCCGGAGGTCCATGGCAAACGGTACAAGGAAGTAGTCATAAGTTTTACAACCTGGCTCCCGGCGATCATACTTTTTTTGCCGGGGATTCCAAAAACTGTCCAGTAGCCTCCATAGCAGACAACATTACAGTTCCAGACACTCTTAGGCTTTATCTTCAACAGAAAAGGCAATACGTAAGCGATCTCATTCAACCAGGCGAACGCCATGTGAGCTGCTTTCATGCCAGCGATGGAGCGTATACAGTTCACGCTCGCTGCGATATTGATGGCAGCAAGGTGAATCCTAATTTTCGATATTGGATAACAGGTACAAACACCCAGGGAATACAATATGCTTCTGATACTCTTGTTGGAAACAGCACCAATTTGAGTGGAACGGACGGGCCTGAAATCTTTACCAATTTACGGGCAGGATTTTACACCATTCATCTCAAAGACAATAATGATTGTTCTTTCAGTGATACCTTTACGTTGCGAGAACCAAGTCCATTATCGTTTAATGCGCTGGCGCTGGATAATAACAATTGCTCTTCTGGTAAGGAAGGCGTATTGAAAGCCTTGGCAGGTGGCTCTACCCGTCCGTATTCGTTTTACAAAGATGCCTGGAATCCCTATCCCAATGATTCATGGCGTGTATGCACCCGTTTTCAATGGTCTGAGGGAGCTTGCAACATTGCCGACCAGCACAACACAGGTAAAACATGGGAAGATACGGTTTACTATTCCAATCTTCCCAGTTACACGCATACTGCCTATGTACGAGACACCAACGGTTGTATTACCGCCCTGCCATTTACCATTGCAGAGCCTGCGCCCTTGTTGCCTCAGGTACAAATAAAAAATGTGGCTTGTAAAGGCGAATCCAATGGTAGTCTTATTGCTTCCGTAAGCGGAGGGGTGGCTCCGTATTCTTATCGCTGGTCTAACCTGGGAATTCCATTGGTGAGTAACGATACCTTGCAGAATGTGCGTGCAGGAAAATATTTACTTGAAATCCAAGATGGCAATGGATGTAAAAATACCACAGGAGCTGGCCCATACGATGTGCTGGAAGCAAATTTTCCCCTAACAGCTTCCGCTCATATTTCACAACCTATTTCCTGCGCCGACAACAGCAATGCCAGCATTGAGGTTACAGCCCTCGGAGGAGGTACGTATTATCAATTTGCGATCAATGGAGGTAATTGGCAAACAAAGTCATCCTTTGATCATTTATCGGCTGGCACGTATGTCATTCAAGTCAAAGACAATATGGGTTGTCAGATAGTGCTCCCGCCCTTGGAGATCCAGAACCCAGATGCGTTGAGTGCAACGGTTACGATACAAAATACCCAATGTCATAATTCCAGTGATGGCAGTATTTCTCTAGTCGTTTCAGGAGGCACAGCTCCATACTACTACAAAGAAAATAACCTCTGGACCCAAGTAAACAATGCATTCGTACTTTCAGGGAAATCAGCAGGCACTCACCTGATTGAACTTCGGGATGGGCAAAATTGTCAACTTAACAAATCGATAGAAATACAATCACCTCCAGCATTATCGTTTACAATTCTAAGCACCACAGAAGCCTCGATCAATCAAAATGATGGTGAGGTGGCTGTTCAGGCAGTGGGTGGTACCAGTCCTTATTCCTTTCAATGGCTGGATGAACAGAATTCTTTGGTTTCTACCAGCAGTGTACTTAGCCAAGTTGATGCTGGTATTTATTTCCTGCACCTTAGTGACCTTCAAGGCTGTGACACCCTACATCCGGTGGGCATTAGCAATATTGGAGGACCCGTGGAAATCAATTCCTCAACGACTATCGTTTCGCCACTATGCCATAACAGTTCAGATGGCAGCATTCAAGTTGCCTATACCGGTGTTGGTACACTCTCGTATACTTGGTACCCAGGTGCAGTACAAGGGACAGTTTTGAATGGAATTCCAGCAGGAAGTTATGTACTCAAGGTAGTCGATGGCAATGGTTCCGTCACTACTGCTTCCTACGTGGTGCAAGCAGCAGAACCCTTGTCTGTGCAATCCAGCACCGATCATTTAATTTGCCACAATGGCTGCAACGCTTCTATCAATCTGGGAGTAACCGGAGGAACAAGTCCTTATGACGTACGTTGGAACAGCGGAGAAACGGCATCACAAATCACCATGCTTTGTGCCGGAATGTATTCGTTTGAAATTACCGATGCTCATTCCTGCAAGCAGTCCGGACAAGTTGAAATATTAAACCCATCACCAATCTTGGTAGATCTTGGCGAGGATCAAGTTTTATGCAGGGGGCAAGCAGCCACCCTGGATGCAGGCATAACGAATGTAAACTATGCTTGGAATACAGGAGCCAATAGTAAACGCATTCAGGTTTCTGCTGCGGGATGGTATTCGGTGGAGGTTACAACACCAGAGGGTTGCAGCGGAACAGATACCATTCAAATAGAAGTGAATGATAATTTATTAGCCGCTGTTAATTACAACGCCACAAAAATATATGCCGGAACAACGGTGGTCTTTGTAGATGTTTCCTGGCCACGCCCCGATCGCCTTGAATGGGATTTCGGAGATAGTGCAGTGGTGGTCAACGATGATAATATTACCCTCCCTCAGGTCATGTTTCCTTATCCGGGAACCTTTATTGTTACGATGATAGCCACCTTGGGCGATTGCAAGGATACCATTTTCAAGCCTGTAAAAGTATTCGCCACCACGGATTCGTTAGGATACCAGAATGGACGCTACGTAGCAGGTGTAGAAGCTATTCATGCGTTTCCAAATCCAACATCGACACAGATATCTATTTCCGTTACACTTTATGACCAAGCAGATCTGCTGCTTCAGATGGTGGATGGCTTTGGGAATATAGTAAAATCAGAATACCAGGAAGGATCAAATCAATTCCAGTTGAATTGGGATTTATTACATCTCACCAACGGAGTATATTTCATCAGAGCTATTTCAGGAAATAGTCAGAAGTCAATAATTGTAACCAAACAGTAATTTAGTCAGCAACTTCTTAGGTTGCAAACCTAGGAAGTTGAAATCAAAAGTCAATTTAAATAACAAACAGTAATCTAATTTTTATGAAAAAGTTTTTTTTAGCTAGTGCCATCCTCAGTGTAGTTCTGTTTTCATGTAAAAAAGAAAAGGAAACGGAAGAAGTTACAACAAACAATAGTCCCACTGCACCATTAACCATAAAAGGGAAAATGAAAGCAGGGAATTGGTACTTCGCCAAAGCACTAGAATATATTGATGGCGAGGGGTATGATTGGATTGATTTTGACGCTTGTGAACAAGATGATTATTTAACATTTGTAGGAGATTCCGCTTTTTTTGATGATGGAGTTATTCAATGCTCTCCCACTAATTCTGATAGGTATCGTTGGATTCAATCTGAGGAATCGCTTCGTTTTACAATGAATGGGGCCGAATATTTTATTTCCAAGCTGGATTCTGATTCATTGATATTTTATGAAGTTGATGGATTAGATTCTACATATTGGTACTTAAAAAATACGAAGTAGACCTAAGCATTACATCTTATCAATCTGCGATATGTTTAAAAAAGTGTTTTTGATAGTAGGAGTTTTGATACAACTCTCATGCATTGGGCAAATGGTAATCAGCGATGTTTCCAGTCGTGTGGATACGCTTGCCCAACAAGGACAGGTGCTTACCGCTGAAATCAAAAGCAAGTAATTTAGTCGGCAACTTCCTAGGTTGTAAACCTAGGAAGTTGAAATCAAAAGTCAATTTAAATAACAAACAGTAATCTAATTTTTATGAAAAAGTTTTTTCTAGCTAGTGCCATCCTCAGTGTAGTTCTGTTTTCATGTAAAAAAGAAAAGGAGACGGAAGAAGTTACAGCAAACAATAGTCCCACTGCACCATTAACCATAAAAGGGAAAATGAAAGCAGGGAAATGGCGCATGGTAAAAGAGCTTGATTATGTAGATGGGCAAGGGTATAGTTGGGAAGAATTAGCGGAGTGCAGTCTAGATGACTACTTAACATTTGTTGGAGATTCCGCTTTTTATGATGATCTGGGAATTGTTTGTCCAAGTAACCATACGGATAATATGTTTTGGACCCAATCCGAAAATTCACTTGATTTTAGTATGGATAATGATTCCTTCACTATCATTAAATTGGATTCGGACTCTTTGGTGTTTTACGAAACCAATAACAACGATACTTCTTTTTATTATCATAAAAACATGAAGTAATTATTTTTATAAAATCTTGTCAATCTGTGATATGTTTAAAAAAGTGTTTTTGATAGTAGGAGTTTTGATACAACTCCCATGCATTGGGCAAACGGTAATCAACGATGTTTCCAGTCGTGTGGATACGCTTGCCCAACAGGGACAGGTGCTTACCGCTGAAATCAAAAGCAAGGTGGAATACACCAAAGGCGTATTGCAGAAAGTAAAGGAGTTGAATAATTATACCGAACGCCTCACGTTGGAATCGGTAAAGAATTTACCGATTTCCATCACCAAAAATCTGGGAGGACAACGGTACGATATATTGATTGACAAGGCACGGTTTACGACGTATGGCGCTGAATTGGATGCTAAATTTGTATTCGTACTTCCCAAAACGGAAGACACTATTTATTTTGAAGCTAGTGGAATCCCTCTGCATGAAGGAGGTCTTACCAGCGATGTGCGATTAAGTCTTTTGTATGCACCTCCCATTCAGCTTTCAGATAAAATGAGTTTACAGTTTATGCCTGACAATTCCGGCACGTATGTATCCTTCAATTGCGATGGGTATAAAGGTATGGGTATAAGCGCCAGGGTGATATTTTCAGAAAGTATGCTGGTGCGAGATCTAGGGAATGGCAAAAAGGGAGCTGGTACGGTTAGTGCTTCTTTTACTACTTCCTTTGAAGAATGGAATGAGTTTACTGCTTCCCTAACGTTTTCTTCTCCCTTTCAACTTAGCTGTTTAAAAGGGTTCGGATTTACAGTTTACGATGCGGTAATCGACTTGAGTGATCTTAGTACTCCAGGTTCAGTCACTTTTCCCTCAGATTATTATGTAAACGATCGTTCTATTTGGCAGGGTATTTACATCCGTGAATTTGAAGTACGATTCCCCAAAGCTTTCAATCGACGCAGCGATGCACGAAGTTTATCACTTTCAGGTCAGCATATTTTAATTGATGCATTGGGGGTAAGTGGCAACTTTCAGGCAACGGGAACCATTCTTCCACTTACGGAAGGAGATATGAACGGATGGGATTTTTCCTTGGATTCAGTGGCAGTAACATTTATGGCCAGCCAAATTACTGGCGGTGGAATCAGTGGTGAAATGATGCTGCCAATCAAAAAAGGAAGCAGCCAACGGTTGCGCTATGTGGCCAACATTTATTCAGGAGACGATTATTTGTTTGCTGTTGGCTTAGGCAACAAACTTGAGATGGACCTCTGGAATGCTGATCTGGCTTTATTGCAAGGATCTTTTGTAGAAGTAAAAGTAGAGGATGGAGAATTGTTTAAACCTAAAGCCGTTCTAACAGGCAATTTGAGCATCAACAATCCGAAACTGAAATTAAACAGAATCGATTTTGAAGCGCTTACCATAGAAACAGAAGCCCCCTATTTAAGCGCCAAGGCTTTTGGGCTGGCCAGCAATGATCGATCAGATAAACAGGAAATGAATTCCTTCCCGGTATCCTTACAGGAAATAAATTTAGCAGAAGAAGGAAATGGTATGTATGGCCTTAGAGTTAATGCGGTGGTGCATCTGAGCGAGAATTCCAGTAATTCATTTGGTGGTGCTGCCATTTTTACCGTATTCGGAAAGATCACCAAAGATCCTCGATTTGAATTTAAGTTTGATAAAGTCGATATCAGTGCCATACGGGTAGATATTTCCAGCGCTGGGTTTACCCTTCAGGGCTTGATTGTTTCCTATAATGACCATGCGGTCTATGGCAAAGGATTTAAAGGAATGGTAAAGGCTTCCGTGGTAGAAGTGTTCTCTGCTGACGTTACGGTGCAGTTTGGCAGTGTCAATGGCTTTCGCTACTGGTATTTTGATGGATCTTTTGTGCAGCCGGTAGGCATTCCGGTATTTACAGGACTCAGTTTATACGGCTTCGGTGGTGGTGCCTGTCATCGAATGCGAAGAGAAATTATTGGCGGTGAAAAGAAATTGGATAACCCTGATAAAAATGAAAAGAAAGAGGATCGGAGTCTGGAGCCAGGGATTACTCTTTCAGGAGTACGTTACATTCCAGATCAATCAAGAGGCATAGCCCTGAGAGCATCCGTAATTTTTGGAGCACCAGTTCCCAAAACCTATAATGGAGAATTATACCTGGAGGTAGGCTTTACTTCTTCGGGAGGTCTTGGTAATGTGGGTATCGGAGGTCGCTTACTATTTGCCAATCCAATTGAAGAGCGTTTTTCAAACGATGCTCCCATTATGGCTACCGTGGACATCACGTATTATGTTCCAGAAAAAACGTTGTCAGCAGGAGCTTCCATTCGTATCAACTTACCCGGAGGCATCAGTGGTGGTGGTAACCTGGCCTTATATATTTCTCCTTCCAAATGGTATTACTACATTGGCCATCCGGAAGATCGTATGCGCCTGAGTTTGGCTGGCATTGCGCAAGTAACCAGTTATTTGATGATAGGAAACGAAATTCCTCCTATGCCCTTGCTGCCTGCCATCATTAGGGAAAAACTACAAATCAGCGATCAAAGAGACCAAGGGGAACTTTCTTCAGGAAAAGGATTTTGTTTTGGAGTCTCCCTTGATTTCAACTCAGGCGATAAAACCTTTCTGGCTTTTTATGCTCGCTTTATGGTGTTGGCAGGCATGGATGTTATGATTCGCTATTACGACAAAGACCAGATTTGTACCAACACAGGATCCAGACCTGGCTTTGGTGGTTTTTATGCCAATGGGCAACTGTACGCATACTTGCAAGGAGATATTGGTATCAAGGCCAAGGTGTGTGGCATAGAAAAGAAATTCAGAATATTATCGATTGGAGCAGGTGTAGCCTTGCGAGTTAAAGCCCCCAAGCCTACTTGGTTCAACGGAATAGTATCCGGGGAATACAATATCCTGGATGGATTGATTCAAGGCCGTTGCCGTTTTGAATTGGAAATGGGCGAAGCCTGTCAAATGTCAGCAGGCAACTTGATGGCGAATGTTAAAATTATTTCATCGGTAACTCCTACCAATCAGGAACAGGTAAACGTATTTACCATCCCCAGAGCAGCTTTGGCAATTTCTGAAAGTAAGCAATACAACGTAACCGATGAAAACAACAACACCCGCACATTTTCAGTACGCATAGCGTATTTAAAAGTATTGGATGGAAATACGGAAATCAGAGGGACACAACAATGGAATACCAAACGAGATTTGGTGAGTTTTATGGCTCATGAAATTTTGCCTCCTAATAAAACGTTGGTGTTTAAGGTAAAAGCCTACTTCGTAGAAATCATCAACGGAGCCGTTGTGCCTTATAAAGTAAATGGACAGTTGATTGAGGAGGAAACCTCCGTATCCTTTAGAACGGGCGATGCTCCCAATTATGTTCCTTCCAGCAACATTGTATACAGTTACCCAATGGAAGGGCAATACAATGTATATAAGAGCGAATACCCGAAGGGATATGTGCAATTGCAAATGGGCCAAAGTTATTTGTTTGGTTCCAAGGTAGATCAAACCAAGTGGAATCAGGTGGCTCGATTGGAAAGTGGCTCTGTTCAAACAACCGCTTCCTTTAACTACGATGCCGAAACCAAGCGCATTGAATTTGTCATCCCTAATAATCTGGAGAACAACAAAGTTTGGAGATTTAACATTGTAAATATTTCTAAAGCCAGCACCAGTTCGCAGAATTCAGGACAAACAACTTCTTCCACATCCTACAGCGAAGGACAAATACAAGTTCGAAGCAATAATTTGACAGGCAATCAAATTCGAGCAGGAGAAATAAAAGTTTTCGATTTGAATTTCAGAACGAGCCGCTATAATACATTTGTAGAGAAAATGCGAACGGCTCAACTCAATACACCAACCAACTGGAGTTTGGCCCCCGGAATTAGTCAGGTTGCTATGAATATCACCATGCCCGAATTGATGGATGCCTTTGAGTTAAGCGGAAACAATAACGCCAACATTAAACCTTTGATGCAAATTCAAAGTGAGCAAACTAATGTATGGTATACACAAAATTTAAATCCATTGCTATACAACGAATATCCCATGGATGCTTCGGTGGCAATTGTTAGCAGGGATACATCAGTATTGGGTTTGGTGCCGACAAAGGCAGTATTTATGACTCAAACCAATGCTACAAAAATTCTTAGCAGTGAGGAAGCCTCAAGTCAAACAGCTATGCCTATCGGAGGAATGGCTTCGGTGGTGTACGATGTGAGTTGGTTTGCTGCCGGCGATTATGGTGATATGCGTCAGCAAGCCGCAGGTGTGCTAACGTATGCATCTAATCCGGGACAACGACTGATAAACCTAGTCACGTCTTCGTATCCGAATGTGTCTTCAGGCAAGTATGTAGTGCGAGTGTATTATGTATTACCCGGCACCAATCAGGTGACCAGTAGTTTTCCTTTGACATTAATTAATCCGTAATGAAGTTTCTGAATCAGGATGAACAAGATTAATGGATTTTCAGGATTGCTATGAAATAAGTTATGGGTTTGAAACAAATGTTAAAATGCAGAATGATTTTAAATTTTAATCTGGTAAATCTTTTAATCCTGTGAATCTTGATTCAGACAATAAATACCAAATGAAATCAATTATTGCCATAATCTTAGTTTTATTTTTAAGTCAAGCATTCGCCCAAAGCACCAACTCCATGCAAGCCAAAGGACGTGCTTATGGAGACTCTATATCTATTCGCTTTGCACCCACGAGCTTCTTACTTTGGCAGCATACCATTAAAGCAGGTGTAACCATAGAACGTTTCACCATTACCAAAAACGGAAGCTTCACAACCAACAAGGAGAGAAAGGTGCTGCACAAAGCTTTGAAGCCTTTGCCTGAAATGCAATGGAAGCCTTTGTTAGACCGTGATGAATTTGCAGGGGTTTATGCAGCAGCAGCATATAGCAAAAGCTTTAACGTTCAAGGCTCCCCCACAGCGCCAGGAAATTTGAGCGATCAGATTACCTTAAATGAAAATCGTTTTTCATTTGCATTGTATGCTGCGGATATGTCGCTTACTACTGCCGTGGCTGCGGGCCTCTTGATTACTGATAAAAACGTAATTAAAGGAGAAAAATACGTTTACAAAATTTTCCCCAGCACTTCTTTGAAAGGAGTAAAAATAGACACTGGGTATGTATTTATTGGACCCGATGAAGTAAGCCCACTCCCCAGCCCAAGGGAATTAAAAATAGAATGGGGAAATAAAAGAGCCATATTAAATTGGGATATACGATACGATAAAGGAGTTTATACAACCTACGAAGTGGAACGCTCCTCGGATGGAAAATCGTTCAAGAAAACACATGAAAGTCCGATTGTAAATCTTGTCAAGGAAGATAAAGAGAAGTATCGTTTTTATTGGGTCGACTCTCTTCCCTACAATGATTCATATTTTTATTACAGAATTCGAGGGGTTAATTCTTTTGGAGAAAAGGGACCTTATTGTGATACAATAAAAGGTATGCCTCAGGAGCCTATTAATATACCACTTCCGGGAGTGTATTATGCCAAAGCTGAAAAAGCAGGTATTCGCATCAAGTGGAATTACCCGGATTCGTTGAATGAAAGTATAAAAGGATTCAAAATACTTCGTGCCAATAATATTCAGGATAAAAATCCGGAACTTATCAGTGCTGTACTTCCCGGATCTTCCCGTGAATTCTTGGATGCACAACCTAAGCGGAAAAGCTTTTATTATGTACAAGCCCTTGATGAAAAGTCAAGGCCAGCAACCTCCTTTCCTCTTTTAGGTCATATCATCGATTCTATTCCTCCGGCAGCACCCAAAGAAATGAGTGGAAGCATAGATTCTACGGGCATACTGCGTATCCATTGGAAGCCAGTATTGGAAGAAGATATGATGGGATACCGGGTTTTCTTCGCTAATCGCAAAGAAGACGAGTTCACCCAATTAACCAACAGAGCCATTGCCGATACTTTTTTTGTAGATACGGTTTCTGTAAACGTATTAACTAAATCCATGTTTGTAAAATTGGTAGCGGTGGATGAGAATTATAATCCTTCTGTATTTTCAAAAGTGTTGGAAGTAAAACGTCCTGATGTTATTCCACCGCAGTCACCACAATTTAATTCTTTAAGAAGTGTAGAAAAGGGCATTGAGATAAATTGGAACAATAGTCCTAGTAAAGACGTGGTATTACACGTGTTGTATAAACGCAAGCAAGGTGAAACTACCTGGACAACCATTGCGGTGGTGGATACGGCACAGCGTAAAAATTCTTATGTTGATGAAGCCGTAACCAAAGGAGGGCTGTATGAATACCTGATGATTGCGGTAGATGATTCTAAATTAGAGTCGGAGCCGAGTAAAATTATTCCAGTTGCATTCAAAGACAATGGTAAACGTCCGGCAGTAGAAAAACTCCGTGCCACTCCGGATTTGGATAAAGGTACAGTTACTCTCTCCTGGAACTACGAGGATAAGACGGTTACTAAGTTTTTTGTTTATCGTGCAGAGAAAGGACAAGGACAACGATTTTATTCAAAGGTTGATATGGCCTTGTATTTCGAAGATAAAAACGTAAAAGCCGGAACCACCTATGTATATAAGGTATGTGCAGTATATGCCAGTGGATTGCAGTCGGAGTTTAGTAAGGAAGTGGAGGTTAAATGGTAAAAAATATTCATGAGCTTTTTTGTAAATAATGATATATCAGATGATGAAAAGAGAAATCTTGCTTTTCATGCAGTCAATGCAGTGAGAGAATCTGTAACAATTGCGCAAAATTTGCCACAGCCAATTACATATCAGGAAACGATGGATTTAATAGCTGAGTTAAACCCTGACCTTTACCAACAATTTGAGAAACTGTTATGTAACAAATATGAAAGCGACATTGCAAGATACTTTAAAGATAAAGCAAAAGTATTATCAGACTCAAGTAAAGCGAAAGTCACTCCACAACAATTAATTCAAGAGGAAATTCAAGAGCTAGAAAGGTATGTTGCACAAGATCCTAAAACCAAATCTTTCAAGAGACGCATCAAACTTCTGCAAGTAACACTTGAGTATTTTACTCCAAGGATTGTATCGGAACATAAAGTTTTAATGCATGATTTGCATTTAGCAAATAGGGGAGACATCAAGAAGGTTTATTTAAATGAATCGTCTATTGATTACGCACTTTCGGGAAGTCGGACCTTAAGAATGCATTTATTGCACCCCGACAATGAAGAACATATTTTAGGCTGTGATATGATTTACGAACAGTTCGATCTAAAAAACGAAAGGGTTAGATTTGTTCATCTGCAATATAAAACGTGGGGGAAAGATGAAAGAATATATTTCTCTCAAGGAAATACATTAGACCAATTGAATAAAATGGAATCAAACTTATGCAACTCAGGATTCTGTCATAAGGGTAATAACATAAATGAAAAGAATTTTCGATTTCCGTTTTGTTCAGCATTCCTTAGACCCACCTCTCCAATATTGCAAAATGACAGTAAGTTAATATCAACTGGAATACATATTCCTGTTTGCGAAGTTCTCAAAATTAAAGAGAACTTCAAATCATTAACGAAAAAGAATACTAAAGATACTAAGGTATCTCAACTCATATTTGAAGAATTATTTAATAATTATTTATTGGGAAGTAGATGGCTTAAGATTTCTGAACTCGAAGAATTTTATGAAAAAAGAGGTATAACAAATATTAGTAATATGATTAGAGTTCATGCTCAAGAATTTAAATAATTATAGAGATGAAAATAAATAAACTATGGTGGATATTTCTGTTAATAATATTTGAAACGTTGAATTCAAATGCCCAAGACCTTGCCCAACTTGGAAAGAAGGACGCTATTAAGGTAAATGGCTCTCTTTCCTTCATGAATATGCTCTATGCACAAAACGGATTACCTCAAAACCGACGTGATCCTTATGCCTGGCTTCTTTCGGGTTCCATCGGCATCAACGTTGCCGGCTGGTCGGCGCCTTTTACCTTTACTCTTTCTTCTCAATCTCGCAGCTTCAACCAACCATTTAATAATTACGGTTTATCTCCCAAGTATAAAAATCTCACACTACACGCAGGTTATCGCAATATGACATTTGGTAGCTATACCTTAAATGGTCATACCTTTCTGGGTGGCGGTGTGGAATATACGCCACCGCATTGGAAAATAGCAGCCATGTATGGGCGTATGCTGCGAGCCGTGGAAGAGGATACCTTGAATGCTTCTGTCACGGGTTCACCTGCTTTTGAACGCTGGGGACATGGGGCCAGGGTGGGTTATGAAGATAATGGACATGGTCTGGACATCAGTTATTTTAAAGGTCGTGATGTGCTTAATTCCATTTCTTATGTGCCTGTCAAATCGGAAGTGCGCCCTGGAGAAAATTTGAGTTTAGGGATTTCAGGGAAAACCAAATTCAAAAAATTAATTTTACAAGCCGAATACGGTACCAGCGCCTATACCAGTGATCTTCGATCGGAAGAAACGGAAACCAACAGCATCTTTTCAAAACTCAATGGATTGTTTACCTACCGAGGCACTACTGCGGTGTATCATGCCATGAAAGGCTCTGTTTCGTATTCCATTCGAAAAGTTAATCTGGGTGCTAGCTATGAGCGCATTGATCCTGGATATCAATCTATGGGATCGTATTTCATGAATGGAGATTTGGAGAATGTGACCTTCAACACTGCCACCCGAATTATAAAAGATAAAGCCAATCTTGCTTTTAACATTGGAACCCAACGGGATAATATAAAAGAAACAAAAGCCATGACCACACGCAGGTTAATAGGTTCTGTGAATCTTAGTTACAACCCTTCTCAAAAGTGGAACTTTGCAGGAACGTATTCCAACTTCCAAACCAGCGCTAACACAGCGCAACGCATACAACAATTCCAGAATAATGATACGCTTCGCTTTCTTCAGGTGAACCAGAATGCCAACGTAACCATAGGATACAACGGAGGCAGTAAAGAAAAGAAAAACGGAGTCACCTTGAACATTGGCTGGCAAGTTGCCGATAATAACCAACGAGAGAATAGCAGTACAAGAATGCTGAATGGAAATTTGACTTATCGTCGGACTCTCACTGCCAAAAGTTTAACCCTTGGAGCTGGCGTAAACGCCAACCAAAGCGATCTTGGAGGAAGAATATCCAACGCCATCGGTCCAATTGTTACTGCAAGTTCAGCTTTCTGGAAAAAGAAAATCAAATCGTCTCTAACCTCTACAGTGAATCATGTAGAAACATCCGGCGCACCAAACTCCACCGTTTGGAATATAAACATGAACCATAACATGGTTCTTGCCAAGCGTCACAGTTTTGTAATGACCCTAAGTATGATCAATTACCTCACAGCTACTGCTTCCTATGGAAAGTATCAGGAGTACATGGCGACTGTGGGGTATAGTGTAGGGTTTTAGATGTTTTAACTTTTTTAAACCTCAAAAAATATACATATGGAATGGATAATTTTTATTTTTGTTGTAATACTTTCTTTTTTATTAATGGGCTATTATAGCCATCGAGCCGATCAGGAAAAGCGTAAAAAGTTTTTACAGAAGTATCAAAATGAAGAGTTGGTGAAAAGGCTAATGAATAATGAATTTTGGCAAGGACAATCAAAACAAGAATTAGAAGACTCTTTAGGGAAACCAGAAAATATTAGCACACAGGTTTTAAAATCGAAAACAAAAGAAATCTGGAAGTATAATGAAAAGAAAAAAAATCAATACACACTCAAGATCACACTTGAAAACGATATTGTAGTAGGTTGGGATAAAAAATAGATTCGAGTGGTAATTTACTAGAACTAATCCAAGCTGGTTTGGCCCTTACGGTAGTGGTGGTATTTATTTTCCAAAGTTAATTTCTACTTCTATTTGCTCGTTAGCAACTGGGGATAAAGAGGTTTGTCTGACAGTTGAAAAAAACAGCAAACCTCGAAATGTGGAAATGGCAAAATGGTAAGAATATTTTTGATACATAACATTACGAATGTTCTTACAAATTGGGTCTTCTTTTTGAGTAGTATTTAACAT
>JALONM010000084.1 GCA_025454925.1 Cytophagaceae bacterium | reverse complement strand
AGAACAGATGCAACGCGAAAACCTGATCAAGGAAGAGTGGGAAGCATTGAAGCGTGATAAAGAAACTGCTGAGTTGAAATTGGAGAAAGAACGACAGGAGAAAGAACTAGCGCAGCAGGAAAAAGAAAAGGCACAGCAGGAGAAAGAAAAGGCACAGCAGGAGAAAGAAAAGGCACAGCAGGAGAAAGAACTAGCACAGCAGGAAAAAGAACTGGCACAGCTTGAAAAAGAAAAAGAACGACAGGAAAAGGAGAAAATACTACGGAATTTTATCTCGTATCTTTCTTCTTCAGGGGTTCCGATAGGGGTTATTGCTACTCAACTCAATATTCCGGAATCAGAAATTGACCGTTTGAGGCAATAGCTAAAAATACTATAAACCTATTCATTAGTCTGCAATACCAGCATAGAATTCTCTCATATACATTTATGCTCTATCTTCATTACCAACATCCTTGCGCAATCTCGAATTGGCAAGGAAATGATTAATAACACGGTCGGAATTATCTCCGCTGTCGTCGACAAAAGTTAGCCAAAATAACCCAAATTCAAGGCCTTCCTGGAATTTACATCTTAATACATGGCTGGTTTTGCGTGAGGGATAGAGTGTAAAGCCTTGTTGGCGTGGCGCTGTTGGCGCCATGCCAACAAGGCTTGCAGCGATAGCCCGGCCCGAGTGGCGCCTTAGGCGCAGCGAAGGGACACGCCCAAAATAAAATCTAGAGTATAACCCGAATTTTTCATTAGAAATTCTTCTATTGAAAAACGTCAACTAAAATCAAGGGCATTAGAAGAAATTGAAGATTTTTTTCGAATCCCATGATGTTCTATTTCGGGATTACTGGCCATGAATCTACGATCCATGAACTTTCTCAATGGAAAAAAGCCGGTTTAACTACTAAATAAAGGCGACCCATTGGTTGGACATTTTGGTTCATAACCAAATGATATCAGTTTCTTGGATTATGAGTAAAAAAACAAGCCACCATTCCGGAGAACAGTGGCTCGTAAAACAACCCTATCATTTATCTATGATACACACTTAAACGCTCGCAGAAATGTTCTGCCAAGCTTACTCCCTTTTATACGATGGAGCTTATTTCACCATTAATTTTTGGTGGTAGGAAATTCCATTCCTTTCCACTTGCACATAATATAATCCTGCTGGTAAAGACGACACATCGAACGAAGCGGAGTTTGAAGTAAGCTCCAACGTTGCAAGCACCATTCCCTGTGCATTTAACAACCGGATTTGATCCAGTTCTATTGCCGAAGAAACCATTACTAATCCAGCGCTTGGATTAGGATATACTACTAATGCGCGAGCCAGATCGGAAGGAGCGATTACTTCGGTGATTTCCTGTATGGTTGCAATATCGGTCGGACTTACTGTTACATTGGGCGCAGAGGCTTTAATTCCTTTGAGCACAGCTTCCATCCCCATACTCAAAAAAGTAAGGGGGGCATTCCAGTTGATGGCTACTTCGTTGGTGGAATAGCTGCAATAGGAATCAGTGTAAGATAATGCTTTGAACGTGGAAGACGGATACACCGCGGCTCCGCAATCGGTTTGAGCATCGGTATTAGGTCCACCTGCGAGTAAACCGGGTATTGGATCGGATACATTGTCGGCGCCGGAAGTGGCATGGTGAATGTTTACTGGCGATTTATTTCCAAATCCGGTAACAAAACAGAAATTGGTGGCGTTGCGACCCAGCAAATAATCCAGGCTGGATAAGGCAGCCCGCAGATACGAAGAGTCGCGTGTAAATTCAAAAACACTAAGCAGAATAACCCCCTGATTGGCAGCTCCACCATTACTTCCCCAATAGAAATCAGAATCTGTCATTGGAATCTGGTAGGCGGAATTCAGGGAGCGTGAACGCAGCCCGTTCGCCAAACTTAACAAGCGATTTTTGATGGTTACTGTATCGGCTATGGAGGTAAGATTTTTCTTATGCAAGGTAAGGCTAATGTAAGCTAAGGTTTTTACATCGCCCCAGCCAGGTACGTTCAATGTAGGAAGCGCTCCTGCCAGTGTGTAAAAACTATCCACTTTCGTGGTGATGTATAATTCCATGGCAGCCCAATGAAACTCATCGCTGAAATTAGCATCACCATATTCACCTGTGTTGATGGCAGGATTCGCCATTTGGGACTGAATGTATCGAATAGAAGGATTTCGACGGGCCCATTTCCAGGCTTTCACAGCAGCATTGATACAGCTATCGGCAAAACCCGGAAACTCTGTTTCATAGCCTTTGTACACGCGGGCAGCCTGCGCACAAACCGCAGCAAAATCTAGCGATGCAGCGGTGGTTTTTCTCAATACATAGCGGGCCTGAACCGAAGCCGATGGCATAATGGTACCATCAAAAAATGGAGATGTAAGTTTAAAATAAACGCCTCCGTCGTATGGATCCTGCATTTTTAGCAACCACTTCATTTGCCAACGTATTTCATCCAGAATATCGGGCACCTGGTTGCCACTTTCTGGAATATTGGCATCCAAAGTATCCAGCATGGTTTTATAATACTCATAGGTTGCCAGCATTTCGTGCGTAGCAATTCCGGAGTTCACCACATACTTGTTAAAGTCACCTGCATCGTACCATCCTCCGGATCCGTCGATGGTAGAACCAGTAGCGCGATAAGGACTGGTGGCCGAATTATGAATGAGCACATTGTTGTCCGGATGCCCCAGCGAGCGTGTCCATGGCGAACCATAAGGAGCCACGATGGGCGATGAACAGCGCTGAAAATAAAACGACTTCAACGATCCTTTGGCAAGACCTAACATTACCTGATCTTTGATTTGAAAAGGATGCGAATATCCGATGTTGGGAATCAGCACAAAATAACTTCCCGGAGTGGTAAAAGGAGAAAAATTGGCGATGCGGACCGATTCACCAGATGCTGACCAGGAGTTTGAATTTCCTAGTGTCCCAGTATACAAGGTATCTTGTTTATCCTCAGAGACCACATAAAATGGGGAAGCCGCAGCACTTACCACCACGACCTTCTTTTCCATATTCGGATAAAAGCCAACTTGATTGTGGCGAATGCTAGTGGGTGGAGGTGTTATTCCAGTGGCACTTCCAACCAATAGATTGTCCATATAAAACGTGGAATTAAAGGCAGATCCACCAGGGTTCACAAAAATCGCCAATTCATCTATGGCAGCCGGATCTACCACGTCGGCCGCTGGCCAGCTTTGGGTAAATCGACCTGCATACCCAAAGGTGTAGGTATGCCATTGGTTATCTCCTGCAATAGCAATGGTAAATGCTTGTCCGTTGGTGGATTTCCCATTTACATCTGTAAGGTCTATTCGTAAATTAAAGGCAGCAGCGCTGCGTACATCAACTTTTATAAAAGGATAATTAGTTACATCAATGGCATTAAACGTTTTTGAAAATACACGGTAAGAACCTAAGGTGGTCACCGCTCCGACACTCAAATTCTGATTGGTTTCCGCCAAGGTATAATAAGCCCCCCCCATCCAGCCGGTTAGCACATTGTCGTCAAAGTTTTCCGTGATCCCGTCCTGGGCAAATACAGGTGTATAAACCATCCATGCCATAAGCAAGAGTAAGGTATTCCAACTCATCAATCGCTTCTTCATCGTTTTCACATTTTAGTTACTGAATCAAAACTTGTGTTCTCTACGTCTGCTAAGATACTAGCACAGGCGGATGAAATGCAAGAAACAAACAATCTAATTAACTGATATACAGATTATTAATAATAAACATTTGGAATCAAAATATCCCACAATTAGGAAGAAGAACAACCCTAATAGTCTGGAATACAAGAAGCTATTCAAATTTTAGAAAATGGTTTTGGAATCAAAATAATCTTTAAATTATCCTATACTACTAAATTTTTAGCATTCGATTTTAGCATAAACGAAAGGCAAATGGTAGAAGTTATCTATTAAGAAGCATACTAACGAATCCTTGAAATTCATTTAAGAAAGAATTCATGAAGAAACATTCGCATGAACCAGTTGTAGAAATCGACAAAAAAAACGTCCCGGTAATTCCGGGACGCTTTTATCCATGAATAAAATTTTAAAAGAGCTGACCTTATTCGGGTATAGAGAACAATCGCTCGTAACGAATATCCCGCAATAATGGAATGCTTTTCAAGAAAGAGACTCTCTTTTTAGCGGCGCGTTGCACCCGCACATTGTCGTTCGGGTCTATCGACAACCAGGTAAACAATGGTTTCCCTACAATATGGTCATCGGGTACAAATCCCCAAAAGCGGGAGTCAAGAGAATTATGGCGATTATCCCCCATCATAAAATAATAGTCCTTGGTGAAGGTATATTCCTTTATTTCCTTACCGTCGACGTATATTTTAAAGTTTTTGTATTCTACTTTATACCGATTGGAATCCAATTCATACGATTGTATAGTAGAAAAATATAATTGAGCATTGGTGGAGTCGATGGAAATGGTTTTTCCTTGCTGCGGTATGTACAATGGTCCGAAATCATCGCGGGTCCACTCATAGCTGACTTCTGTGCCGGGAAACATAAGGCCTGCCATTCGAGATTTTTCATCCTGAATAATCCGGAAAGAATCAATCACTCCCTCTTCTTTCAATTGTTGAATAATTTCTTCGGTAGTAGAGAAGATATAATTCAACGTAAGGGTGCGATTCAATGAATCTTTCAACGGATATACGATAGGACGGGTATCCAACATCAAGCTTCTATCGAGGTAAACATTTACGCCATACTTCATAAATTCACGATCGTTGATATCGTTTTTCGAGAAGGCGATGTATTCGTTTTGCTGATTTTTTAACGCTGGAGTTTCTTCATTATTAATATATAATTTCCCTCCTACAATTTTAAGCGAATCGCCTGGTAAACCTACACAGCGCTTTACATAGTGGGTTTTAAGATCAGTAGGGAAAAATTTACCACTGCCATCGCGCATGGTATCGCGTGGAAAATTAAACACTACCGGATCAAAGCGTTCTACCTTGCCAAAACCTGGCAACCGCATCATGGGTAAGTCAATCCAATCCAGATAGGTAGTAACAGAACCAATACCTTGATGCGTAAGGGGAACTTGCAGGGGCGTTTTAGGAGTACGCGCTCCATATTGAATTTTACTAACGAATAAGAAATCGCCTACCAATAAATTTCCTTCCATGGAAGGGGTAGGAATTTTATACGCTTCAATAAATGCCCAACGGATAAACGTTGCTGCAATAACCGCGAAAACAATAGACTCGAGCCACTCGAGCTTATTTGATTTTATGCTGATAGATACCTGCTCCAGCGTTCCTGAATACGGCACCTTTACTACATAGGCCAAATAGGGAAACCAAATGATTCCAAAAAAAGAAACCATGAACTGGTCCAGATAAGACCTGCGACCAAAGCACTTTGCCAATTCCGTAGTTATTTTTCCATAATGGAAAAAATTGAGTAAAGGAATAAACTCGTTGTAAATTTCTTTCTTGGGCCTGCCAAGAATTTCCATAATCACTAGAATGTTTTTAAAAGGGATGTAGGCATCGGAAGATTTTTTACCTGCTTTTTCAAACAATTTAGCATAGCCTGGTGCATTCAGCGTGTGCAGAATAACGGTAACAAAGAAAAATAATAAATAGAGCATGTGTGTATAGAATGGTTTACAATACAACCGATTTTTTTATTTTTTAGTGAGTTGAAGCATATCTTCCATGCCGAACACACCTTTTTTCCCGATTAACCATTCGGCAGCCATGACTGCACCGCCCGCAAAACCATCGCGGGTATGAGCATTGTGCGAAATTTCGATGGTATCAATAGGTGAAAAATACGTGATGGTATGTTTGCCAGGATAAGGATCTATGCGCTTGGAAATGATGCTCAATTCCTCTGGAACACTGGTGGACTCTTTCACCCAACGATTCTTACGATCTAATTTTTCTAAAATACCTTCGGCCAATGTTATCCCTGTGCCGCTGGGTGCATCTTTCTTGGCAGTATGATGGATTTCTTCTGTAATCACGCCATATTCGGGATATTGATTCATTAATCCGGCCAGTACTTTATTTAAATGGAAAAAAATATTTACCCCGACACTATAATTAGAAGCATAAAAAAATGCCCCTTGCTTGGCCATGCACAGGTCTTCAATTTCTTTCTTCTTCTCGAGCCAACCGGTAGTCCCACACACAATAGGAATACCATTTTCCAGGCAGGTACGCACATTGGTATAAGCACTTTCAGGTTGAGTAAACTCAATGGCTACATCCACATCGCCGGAGGTGATGTTTTTTAAATCACCTCCATTATGCACGTCTATAATGTGATTTACCTGATGACCTTTTTGTATGGCAATTTGCTGAATGGTTTTACCCATTTTGCCATATCCGATAAGCATTAGTTTCATTGAAAAGAAAATGATCTTTCAGTTTAGTAAACAGATTGGTAAATACTGTATTTGTGTTGATCCCGGTTAATGGTGTTTCAAGCGCAGCTGCATGGCCAATCCTGGTGCAAAGCTAACATTATTCCCGGACAAAAAAACCGGAGACCAACGCATGGACAGATCATCGCTAATATCAAAGTCCAGTAAATGACCTTCTACAAACGCATCCATTACATTCAAGGCGTACAAGGCGATTCCAAAAAATACAGCCATGTCCCTGTACCTGCGGTAGGTATCGCGCTCTGTTTTAAGTTGACTAAATGAACTGTAACGAAAACCTGTTCGATCGCTGTAATAACCTGGGAAACTAGCTTCTTTTCCAAAGTATTCATCGTAATACGCGTCAAACTCTCGGTAGCCTTGCTGATTGGTACGGTAAAAATAATAGATCACGCTGAAGCCGCCATAAATAATTGGAAGTTTCCAATAAAAATTCTTCCGGTTATATACTTGTCCAAGGCCTGGCAATGCTGCCGACATCCACATGGCTTTGCGGGGCCTGTCCCATTTTTTTCTGGGGGTGGTATCGTTCGCCACCGAAGAATCCGGGGCGACTGGTTCAGATTGTCCGGATGCGGTCGAAAGACAAGCGAAGAAGATAAAAATTAACAAACGGACTCCGTTCATAGTATTCTATTATTAGATCGCTAAGATAAGAAAGGGCCTTTAATCTTGTTGTATTCTCTTCAAATTAGCTAGGAATGTTTGCCCGCATTCCAACAACTGAGAGGTTTGATATTTTGAATTCAAAAAGTGGAATAATGCCCTGTTTTGAGGCCTTATTCTGATATTTTGGCGCTACCCATGGAGGTAATTCCAGCGATGAAAAGCGGCTTCTAAAGCCGATAAAGGGGTTTTTTTTTGCTTTCTGAGGGCAAGTTCCTGTATCATGGTTCAAAGCCTGAAACTATGAAAGCAAACATCTTACTTATAGGGTTTATAGTGCCCTTCATTTGCCTTGGACAAGTCAAACCCTACCCCCAGCAGCTCACGTTTACGGGCTGTATAAAACCAAGTCAGCATAGCCAAAACACGCTGAACAATCATGTTAGTGCATATTATACTGCCTGGAAAAGCAATTATTTGCGAGCCAGCGCCAACACGGCAGGGGCTTACTACATACAAGGAGAAAATACGGGGGGAGGAAGCAGCGACAAAGGAACCTCTGAAGGTCATGGCTATGGTATGATCATCATGGCGCTGATGGCCGGATTCGACGCCAATGCAAAAACCTATTTCGACGGTTTATATAAAATGTACGACAATCACCGCAGCAGTATTGATTCGGATTTGATGGGATGGCTGATTGATGCTAATGAATCAACCTCAGGTACGTATTCCTCGGCCACCGATGGGGACCTGGATATTGCCTATGCCTTACTGCTGGCGCATTACCAATGGGGCTCCTCGGGAAGTATCAATTACCTTGCCCAGGCAATCCGCATGATCAATGCCATTAAAAACAGCAATATCAATTCCAGCAACCGGACCAACCTGGGCGACTGGGATAACAATAATTTTAATACCCGCCCCTCCGATTGGATGTTTGACCATTTCAAAGCGTTTCAATGCGCCACTGGCGATAATACCTGGAATACCGTTCACAGCACCCTTAGTGCTGCGATGAACACTATACAGACCAATTATTCTCCCATTTCCGGATTGCTGCCCGATTTTGTAGTAGGCAGCAGTCCGGCACCAGCCACCGCTTACTTTCTTGAGGGGCCTTATGATGGACATTATTACTACAATGCCTGTCGCACTCCTCTTCGGATCGTAATGGATTACGCCCATTACGGCACCGCCTCTGCTAAAACTGCGGTCAATAAAATGATTACCTGGGCCAAAGGATCGGCAGTTAGCAATAACAATCCAGCAAATTTTAACGCAGGCTATTACCTGAACGGGAACAATCTTCCAGGCAATAATTACGACGATGCGGTTTTTATAGCTCCCATGGTGGCCGCAGCAACCTGCGATGCTGCGCATCAAACTTTTTTGAATAGTGGATGGGATATCATACGTGGCTTGCAAGTAAATTATTTCAGCGATACCTACAACCTTTTGTCTATGCTGTATATCAGCGGCAACTGGTGGCCTCCTTACAATTGTGGTACCACGCTTGCACTCACTTTTAACGACCACTTGAATGAAGATTTACCCTCCCAACAAAACTTGCTGACCCTGCACCGATTGGAGTCAGGAATGCTTGAACTTGAAAATACAACGAAGGAATCTTTGCTTGTTGGTTTATACCTGACACAAGGTACACTGTACTCCAGTGTTCTGTTGCAAGCAGGGGAACGCACTCCTTGGATATTGCCTGCACAGACAAGTCTTTTATTTTTAAAAATACAAGGGAAAAACGGAGAACAAATTCATCGCATCCTGGCTCATTAAACCGCAATTAGACAGTAGTAAATTTACTACGAGTCGAAATCTCTTTATCAGAGCGTGTTTTCTCGAATTTCCTCGTCGAAATACGGATTAGTATTCCTTCCTCGTAAATTCTTGCGGGAACTGGCTCTGATGGTGAGCTTTCGGCTCTGGCTACAATTTCTATTTTCTAATTACGGTTAAAGCGAAAATAATTTACCAAGGCAATAGATGCTTGCGTGAGGGACAGAGTGAAAAGCCCGCAGTGGCACTGGTGGCGCTAGGAGCGCCACCACCACGAGGACTTGGAACGATGGCCCGGCCCACAGTGGCGCTGAAGGCGCCACGCAGGGACACGCCCTAAACAATAGAATGTGAAGAAAGTAAATAGAAGAAATGCATGTACTTTTGAGAAGAAAAAAACTTGGTGCTTGGCTTTCTGGAACCATCAACAAAGTTAATGAAATACAAAGCAGCCTATTGGAGCGAAACTTTTTCCTGTGGTAATTCAGCAGGGACCCACTCACTTATTTTATCGAGTTGGATGGTTACGGGTTTTCCTTTCTCGAATTTCATGATAGAATTGAACTTTGCACCTTCAATAATTTCTTTGGCGGTATACGAATAGCGTACGTGTATTTGTTGCGCAAATACATCGTCGAAGCCTTTGAGTAATATGAGCCATTCGGCTTCGCCTTCCAGCAGGCTTTGCAGGCTTTCTTCGGCTAAGGGACTTTCTTCCTCGATGGGATGTACGACGGTCCAGGGCATAGGGAAGAAATTAATTTTATTGCGTTCAAGATTCAGCGTATAGTACCTGCGAACGGGTCCGTTTTCTTCCGCACGAATGATGGAATAGATAACACTTACTTCCACTTCAATCAGCTGATTGCGTCGGGCATTGGCCACACGGAATTGCAAGGAGCGAATATTTTTGTAGGGCGCGAGCAAGGCATTGGAAGAGAAAAGCAAACGTGCATTGGGCTTTGAAAAACGTCCGTACAGCAAACCCGTGATGAGTGCAAATGCCATCAGTCCGCACAACGATTCAAGGCTGGCTACGATTCCGGAAGAAAATCCTATGGGGCTGATTCTCCCGTAGCCCACGGTGGTAAGGGTTTGAACGCTGAAGAATAAAATTTCTCCGGCTTTGTCCCAATAGCTTTCCCCTTCTACTCCTTTAAAGTGATCGAAACCAATGAATAGAAAAACGCTGGTAAACACTACGTTGACGACCACAAAGGCCGCCAGTACCAAGGCAAAGAAACGATTCCAGGAAATGCTGATGAGCCAATGATAGGCAGAGAAATAACCCAAAAACGGCACACCACTGCGGGATACGTTGAAACTACCGTCTTTGCTTAATATCCGTTCTTCGGCGGCAACTGTTTTGTTGCTCAAACCGGTGTTGTCATATTCGTTATGCCTGAAGCGAAAGGTTCTTTTTCTCATCGCAGGCAAGTTACAAAATTATTGTGGTACCTGCTACGGAAGCAGTAAGGGGCCGATGTAGGAAGCCAGGGACTGGAGACGCAAAGTCAGCGGTGACAACGGAGTTAGGGCTAGCGTACCAACGTAAGCGCCGCTACTTTTTTACCGTTTACAAATACTAAAAAATAACCTGTTCCCTTTTCATCACCGCTCCAATAAAATGGTTCCAGGCTGGTTTTTATAATTTTTCCTTCCCGGTCCATGATTTCAATTTTACCCGAAAAATTGGCGTAGTAGTGATCGCCGATTCCATCTCCGTTGGGGCTGAGCACAAACTCTTCGCACTCACGATCGGCGCAGGCGTTGGAATATACTTTGATAGGAGCGATAGAAATGGTGCTGTCGACCGGGTAGCTTGCATGGCGCATGGTCATGCGTAGGGTAGCATTGTTGTTGAGTAACTCAAGTTGAGGCGTGTTGGTCGACTGCCACTCTTGTCCATCCTGGAACCATTGATAGGTAAGGGAAGGAAGCGATAGGTCTGAAAGTACCAAATTGAAGGGAACGTCTTCCTGCAATTGCAATACGGTATATCCGCTTGGAATTTCTTTTTGAGGAAAGCGGAAGAAATCATCGCCGGGAATCTGAAGGTTTGCTGCAAGACTGCTGAAATCGTTGAATAGCATGTGGTTGAAACGCACATCCAGGTAGCTGATGGAAGCAGGCAAGGAACTGGTAGTGGCAATTTCGTTGTAACTCAGATTCAACCGTTGAAGGGAATTTAAATTAACTACGGTTGGCATCGAGTCCATCAGGTTGTGCGACAGGTCGAAGGTACTTAGGGATACCAAGGCGCTGATGTTGCCTACCATGCTGATGCGGTTGTGCTGAAGGTACAGTTCCTGCAGTGCGGGTACATTGGATAAATTGGGAATTGCAACAATTTGGTTGTACGAAAGATCTAACAATTGTAAGGAGGTTAGGTTATTGATGTTGGGAAATTCCACAAGCCGGTTGTTGTTGCTAAGAATATGAAGCAGCGTACCAATACCTGTGAAAGAAGGCAGTTGGGAAAGTTGATTGAAAGAAAAGTCTATATACTGAATTCCACTCAACGCGTTGAGGCTGGGAATTGATTGCAGAAGATTGTTGGAACAAATGAGAGAGTCGAGGTTCACACAAGTTCCTACTTCCTGCAAGCGTCGCAATTGATTGCGTGATACATTAAGGTACTGCAACTGGTTTTTTCCGCTGAGGGGGAGGTCTTCTGAGATGAAATTGTTTTGCAAGTAAATTCCTTTAAGCGCATTCAGATTTCGGATGGGTTCAGCACTGATGATTTTATTGCCTGATGCGTTGATGCGTGTGAGTGCAAGATTGGAGGCGATGAAGGAAATGTCGGTTAATTTATTATTTCGACAATCCAGTACACTCAGGTTGCTGAGTGTACTTAAGTTGGGGATGAATTGAAGAACGTTGTTGGAACAATGGAGTTGTTGAAGGCCAGTGAAATATTGTATTCCTTCGAGACTGCTGATGTTTTGGGAGGAACAATTTAATGCGGTATTGCTTAGAAGTCCGGCATCGGCAATTTTTAAGTTTCCATTAGCATCGAGAAGCGCTGGAAAATTATTCTGAATAAATGTTTTAAAATTCTGATCTGGAATAACAGCTGTTTGAGCGAAGCTCCACTTCGCCAATACTATTAACCAAATTACGAGTACTCTTTTCATATAATTTACTAGTGTACTATCTGCACAAAACCATCCGTGGTGCTGCCATCGGAATGTTTGATTTGATAGCGATATAAGCCTGTTTCTTGAATTTCGTCTGATGAAATGCGATTGTTGAATTCGGAGATCTCCTTTCTCAATACAAGTTTTCCGCTCCGGTCAGTAATGCTCAGCATTCCTTCTTTATTTTCTGTATCTATGGTCCATTGGTCTGGACTACTAAAGCTCCAATGCAGGGATTTTCCTGTGTCGCAAGATTTTCCTGGAACATTGACTTGATATTCCTGGGAGCAAGCTTGCGAAGTTATGATTTTTAATACATAGTTACCCGGTGCCAGGTTGTGGAGTGAAGCGCTTCTTGCTTCTTCGTTTAAATAGATCTTCCAGGTTTTTTGAATTCCACTGAGTTGAATACTTCCGGAGGATGCTTGTTGGCATGAAGCCAAAGAAGCTATTCTTACGGATTTAAATACCTGATTGCAATTGGCTTCGCGAGGTAAATATTCTTTTACTTTTGCGTCCTCCTTTGGTACTGCTGTTTCGTTAGAAAGCTTTTCCTCCGATGGATTCAGAACCAATGTTTCAGTTGTTTCTTTTCCTAGCAATTCAGTAGAAGGTTCGTTCGCCTGGTTTTCAATTTCTGTTGATTTTTTATTTCTGGATTCTTTTTCAGGAGCAGTAGTTTTTTCATTTTCCAGGACTTCTATTTGGGATGAAATGTTGTCTTCTGCTTTGCTTTCCGTTTGGGAAACTTGTGCTGGAAGTTTTGTCGCTTTTTCTTTTTCGGCAGGCCATGCCCACCAGCCGATCACTCCTAAAAACATTGCAACAAGGGCAACACCCATTGTGTTGCGCAGCCAACGACGCGATTGCAAGTGCTGCTTTTCCAATTGTTTTAGAAAAGCACGATTTTCTTCTATTCCTTTTTCAAATACCAGGGAACGGGTAAGGGAGGAAAGTTCTACCATTTCCTTCAGACCTGCATCCGTTTTTATTTTCAATTCAAACGCCGCAGATTCTTCCTGGGTCATTTGCTGATCCAGGTATCTGTCGATTTGAATTAATAGATCTATATCCGTTGGTATCATTCCGATGTTAAAAACTTTTTTAATTCTTCTTTACGATTTTCCACTAAAGCGATTAAGCGTTGCTTGCATTTGTAATGGGAAGTTTTGGCTGCATTTTCATTGGCAAAGCCCATTTTTTCTGCGATTTCCTTCATAGACATATGATGGAAAATGGTATTAAGCAACATGTCTTTGCAGCGTTCGCCCAATTCAGAAAATAATTGGTCTATTAGTGTTTGTCGTTCTTTCACCAGTATTTCTGAGAAGAGACTTTGTGAAGAAGGAATCTCCAGGTGTCCCAGCTCTTCCATACTGGTCTTTTTATTTTGTTTTTTTGCTTCCTTGATCCACAGGTTTCGTGCAATACTAAACACATACCCGTCGATTTCATAATTAGAATCAAACTTGTCTAATTTAACCTGTTTAAGGAAAATGATGAGTGATTCCTGAAATACATCCCCTACATCTTCTTCACTGCCTCCGTTTCTCAGAATGTAATTTCTGATTTTCGGACGCAGTCGTTTATAAAGCACTTGCAATGCTTTATCCGGACTTGACCCTTGCAGGGATTTTAATATTTCAATATCAGTGCTCACCACTGTCTGTTTATTCTAGCAAAAAAATATTCGCAAAGTAACCTTTTACGTATACAAATTTAATTATTCATTATGAGCTAAATAGCTTAAATTTGTATATATTTTAGATGTTTTAGGAATAATATTGCAATCGCTCCGATTTTTTATATTGCTTTTCCCGGTATTGCTGTTTGCCCAGTTGCAACGTAGTAATTCCCGGTACATGTATCCGGAGCATGTGGAGTTTCCAGCTTATTTTTCAAACGAATGGCAACGCTTTTCGGGAACAGCCGGAAACCGTTCCTTGCTAGGCCCTTTTAATAATATTCGATCGTATTTTGTATTGTTTCAATATCAGCCTGATTCCTTATCCCACCGGATTGGAATTTTGGCAAATACAGAAAAGGAAGGTGAATTGATTCGCTGGAATCGGGCCCAAGCGCAGTACAGTTATGCTATTTCATTGTCGAAAGAGTGGAGATGGCAAATAGGGGCCTCGGCAGGATTTTATAACCTGGTTTTGGAGGGTACCAATAGTACAGGTAGCCTTTCCGTGTGGGCATTCCGCAGGGCATTGGCTTCTGCCCTTCAATACAAGAAACATCAAGTAGCGCTGGTATGGCAGGATATAGGAAGCCCTCGCTTGTATTATGGACTCCGTTATCTTCAATATTTTCAGACAGCCGCAGAGGTATTGGCCTATGACCGCTTCCGTAAAAAGATTAACTTGTATTATTTTAACAAGATTTCTTCGGAAGAATGGTTGCACGAAGCTGGATGGAAACTGAGTTTGTGGAATGTGCTGTCAGTAGGTCACATCATGCGGTTTACCAAAGGAAACACTTTTATGATTGAAACTGCCGTACCCTTTGGTTTTGCCTGGTCGTCCCGCTTACAGCTCCTTTATAATAGTCCACTCTTTTCAAAATTAAATGCTGATTTTCAATCTGTTGAATTGAGGCTATCCATTTTTCAAAAATAATTTTACTAGTTGGGTTACAATTTTTAATCGCAGAGTCTAGAGTACTTAGACTTACGAAAATTGTCCGTATTTTACTGTATCAGCTTTATAGTGTTTGGGTTAATAGGTTAACTGTACTGCGTGAAAGTAAGATATGAAAAAAAGGGCCTAAGGCCCTTTTTTTGTTGAGGTGCATCGATCATCATTTTCGAAACGAGAAAATTTACTACAATTCTAAATCTCTTATACCTGATTTAGGCAAGGCAGGCTATTTTCCATAAAAGAGAAGTGCACGATGAATGAATCTCTTTGATCGCAGATCCATGGCCGGTAGTCCCGACTTAGAAAATCAAGGGCCTTGTTGTGTCATCCCTATTGCATAATTTCATTTGACGCCTCCTTCAAAGCCGTATTTCTATATAGGTTGAAATTTATACCGCCCTTGGCAGTTTCTTCGTTGCCCTGTGAAAGTTTGCCTGCTATTCAAATATCAGCAACGATTCTTAAAATCCCGGGTTGAAACTATTAGCCATTATCGAGTCTTTCTATAAAAGCTAATTAATCTTCTATGGAAATTGTAAATCCCATGTACGATGCCTCTTTCAAATATTTGGTAGAGGACCCAGAATGCGCCAGGACATTTTTAGGAGAACTCTTACGAATGAATATTTTGCATTGTGAGCTCTTGCATAATGAGATCGTCACCGAGGGCCTTTCGGATTCCTTTTCGGGAATTTTGAAAATGGATTTTAAAGCCTTGGTGCAAACCGCTCAGGGGAATCAATGTTTGGTTATCATTGAAGTACAAAAGGCCCAGCGTAGTAATGATTTATTGCGGTTCAGGCAATACTTAGGGCACCAATACACCAATAAAGCGCATGCCTACTCTGGTGCCGAAGGCGAATCTATCCCACTTCCTATTGTAGCAATTTATTTATTGGGATATTCGATAGGTTTGAATAATCAGGTACCCATCATTCATGTATTGCCACAATGTTTCGATTATACCGAAGGGAAGTCGATACCAGGGAAGAGCCTATTCGTAGAAAGTCTTAGTCATGAAATGATTATTGTGCAAAC
>JALONM010000024.1 GCA_025454925.1 Cytophagaceae bacterium | reverse complement strand
ACAATGTTGCATTTGAAAAAATCTAATTTTATAAACCATTGTCAGATCTTCTTAAACCATCTTTTCTCCATAGAAGCGAAGCGCAATATTGAGAAAGCTCATGGATCTACGATCCATGGCCGGTAATCCCGACTTAGAAAATCATGGGCTTAGAAAAGAATTTCTTTTAGTCGATTCCTTCTGAAGCCCTTGATTTTAGTAGTCGTTTTTCAATAGAAGAATTTCTATGGAGAAATTAGGGGTAAAGGGATTTTTCTTTTTCACAAAAAAACTCCAACTGTTGCAGTTGGAGTTTTTTTGTGAAAGTGATTTCTGATTTAACAGCTTAGTAACGATTGAGCCGGATGTGCAAGGGATCCCCTCTCCTACCGGGAATGCCGATCAGACCATACAACGATGTTCCAGGTCCAATCTCTTTATTTTCGATAGAATACTTTTTAAGGTTACGCAACATATTCATGTTGGCAGCATGAGCCATTCCCATATTGAGCAAGGCTAAACCAGGACCAATAACGAAACCAATCGGTGTAGCTGTGTTTGTTGCTCCATTATATAAAGTCATGGGAGTAAGTCCCAAATAAAACAAATGGAACTCCCCTTTTTGACGTAACACTTTCTTGGTCATTTCGGGACTAAGTGGATTTACTTTATTATCCCCGCAGAAAAAATCAAGATCGCTTACTTTAACGACTGCGTCCGTATTATTGGTGATTTTAATAGCCACCATATTCACGTTGAATTTCTGCTCCTTCCTCGCATGTTTTTTATTATTGGCGTCATGCAGTACTTCATAACAATATTGCAGAACAACCGAGGTATCTTTTACGGGCAAGGCCGCATAACGAACTTTAGAAGGGCTGATAGAGGTATACGATTCTGCGCAGCTTACCAGAAATACAGACAGCAAAATTAGAATACCCGAAAAGAATATTTTTTTCATAGCAAGAAGAGTACCAGCCATGGAGGTTAACCTCCATGGCTGGGCTACATTAGAATTTTTATTGTTTATCTGGTGCTGGAGTCGGTGCCGATTGTGGAGCAAAAACAGGGGCATCATCGGCTTTCACTTTTTTCAATTTTGGTTTATACTTTGGCATAATGTAGCCAATGCTAAATTGAAACGTGTTCATTCGATAATCCGGATCTACAAATAAATAATCGAATACTGGCACATTCCCGCTTTCGGCTTGTGTAGGATCTCCATCGTAACGTTGCTGTTTGTCGACCATATTGCGTAGCGCATGATTGTAACGAAAATCCAATACGATGTAACCGTTGGAAATTACATTTTTTAATTTAATTCCTCCGCCAATAGAAAAACTATAATTCAATCGTCTTCGTTGATCCATCAAGCTAGCGCCATCTGTTTTTAGCTCTCTAGAAATACTGTTGATCTTGTCTTTTCGAAGAAAGTCTCCTTCTGCACTAAGTAAATAGTGGAAGGTGGGCCCCAATTGAATATAAGGCATAAAGGATTTCTTTTTCCCAAAATTCTGTTTGAACAAAAGAGGAAGTTCCAACATGCGTTGGGTCTCGGTGAAATTCAACGTAGCAAAATCCAGGTATTCCTGAGTGTATAGATAGCGTCTCTGATTAAATACCAGTTCCGTGTATATTGACGTTTTTTTCCAACGGGTAATTTCAAGAGCCAGGGCCATTTTAAATCCTAACTTGCTTTGATAACTACCAATCTCCTGGCCGCTATTTTCTACACTGTAATTGTTCACAACATCCACATCGTGCACATTAAGCCCCACCATCAATCCCAAATTATAGATCGCCCTGGTCCTAAAACTATTGTATAATGTAACAAACTCAATTGGATCATCAGGCTTGAGTTCGTACTCTGGATTTAGCTTTAGAAACATCAGCATGGATTCTTCCGCTTTAGTACGTTCATTGTAGAAAAGATAAGTCTTGGTTAGAATCTTGTATGCTTCTATCCTTTCATCTTTACTGAATCCTAATTCCAGACAGGATTTAAGTAAATCATACACTTCATCAATCCTTCCATCCTCGAATGCCTTCTTTGCAGAATCAAGCGACTGAGAACAGGTATTGGGAACAGCAGCCTTGACGGAAGAGGACGATTTGTCCTTTTTCTGAGCCCAGGCTCCTGTCAAACAGACGAGGATAATTAAGAACCGCAAGGTTCCTTTCAACAGGGAATTCATAGCGTTTGGTACTTCTGTTATAAAAATCTTAAAATCACATTACTTCTTTGACGGAGCTACTTTAAGACAAGTAGATTCGTAAATCACATCTTTGCCTACAAATTGTTCCCACTCTTTGGTTGTTAAATTACGATCCGTTTTATCGCAAATGATACCAGACATTTGATCGATTGTTGTAGGCCATACACGAATTTTTCCATCCTTACATCCTGCCAGCAATTTATTTCCGTCCGGTGTAAATTCAATAGACCAAACCCAGTCTTGATGATCTTTGAGAATGATAGGAGGATCGGTAGGATCTTCCATATTCCAAATACTCACCGTGTGGTCGAAACTACCTGTTGCCAGACGTGTATTATCATGATTGAAGCGAATGTAGTTTACACGAGCTTTGTGACCACGAAAAACCTGCGGGGCAGCCGTTTTGTTTTTCATATCCCAACGTTTCACCAAGCCCTTTTCAGTGCCAGCAGCCAGGTAACGGCCATCACGACTAAAAGCCAGTGAAACGATGGCTATGTTATCATCTTCGTTGTGCAGCACAACATTCAAATTGGTGTTCAGATCCAGGATTTCAATTTTACCATTGCTCTTACCTAATACCACCAGATTTTCGATGGGACTTGTAGCAATGGCATTAATTTTACTATCGCTGTTATGAATTTCTTTGGCACCGCCGCCATTCTGATCCCAGTAGTAAACTTTCCGTTCAGTACCTCCCGAGATTAATCCTTTTCCATCAAAGGTATAAGCCAGGAACCATGTTTCGGTAATTTTACCATTAAGAGGTGTTTTACGTGCACCAGTTTTGGCATCGTACAAATACAAGCGGGAGTAGTCTCCTCCTACGGCCAAACTTTTACCATCAGGACTCAAGGCTAATGCTTTATGGATAATCCCCATGGAATCAATTTTAGAAAAGTTACTTCCCAATTTGGTAATATCCCATTTCACAATTTTGCCATCGCTACCCGCCGAGAACACATTCTTACAATCTTTACATGTTACCAGTGCACGTACGTTATGATTTCCATGTGCTCCCGTAAGAGGAATAAAACGAGGATCTTCAGAAGCTTTAGCATAGTTATACATGGCATCGTAAACATCCGGATCGTATTTATTTCCTTCGTATTGCGTATTGAAGGTATATGCTTGTTGCGCCACTAAACCTTTCAATGTTTTATTGGCAATACTATTGGATTTGATGGCCATGGAACGGGCAATAGAAAGCATCCTCAATTTCTTCGCTCGTTCGCTTTCCAATTCGGCACGAGACTTCTGGATGTTGGCTTCACGAGTCGCTGCCAAGGCTTTGATGGTAGCGGCCTCGGCACGTGCTTTTTCAGCTTCCGCCTTTTCTTTCTCTAATTGAGCGAGGCGTTCTTTTTCTATTGCATTTTCTTTTTGACGTTGTGCTTCAATAGCACTCTTCTCTGCATTCTCCTTAGCGATCTCTGCTTTTTCTTTTGCCTGGTCTGCCAGCAACTTTTGCTCTTCCGCTTTCTTCGTTTGCTTTAAGGCTTCTACACGCTGTTGTTCACCATATAAGAATACAAGGAATGCAATCAACGCACTAAACCCTAAAATACCAGCCACAATACGAGCGAGTATCAAACGGCGTCGCTGAACCTTTTCTTTATTCAGTTGCTCGCGTTCGTATTCCTTCTTACTGTAATCGAGGAATAACATGGTTCGCTCATAGGCGGAATCATGACGTAAACCCCATGTACGAGAAGGTTGTTCCTCCTCTAACCAGTTTAAGGCGATTTGTAAATCAGGTGGTCTCCAATACCCAGCTTTTCCTAATTGGTGCATCTCCGCAGCTTCTGCCAGGCGTTGATATAGTTTCACCGATTCAGCTTCCTGGTCTACCCATTTGCTCAACATTTCCCAGTTACGCATTAAGCTTTCGTGAGAAATATCAATCATACTATCTTCGTTGAGTGCCACGTTGTAAGGAGGCATCAGCAAAGTACGTCCTGGGCTGCGGAAGAAATCGATCACTTCGATCACTTGACTTACCGGTGCCGCACATATCAGCGCTATTTCACCCAATTTGGTTGGGCGACGAACAGCGCGACCGTCCTCTCCTTTTTCAGTTATTGTTTTGAATAATTTTTTACAGATCGTTGCCTGGGCCTCGTTGAGTTCTTTAAAAGCTTCATTGGCATGTTTAGACAAGGCCTTCTTCATTCCTCCTACAGCTTCGTAGTGATTCTGAGAAATGGATTCGCGCCCACTGCTATTTTTCTCCCAGAAATCCCAGGAACGCATCAGCGCGTGTTGCATTACGGGAAGAGCGTCTGCACTGTCGCCTACGTCGTTCAAAATCTGCTGCACCAGGGCATCGTCAATGCGAGCTCCCATGATTCCTGCTGGGCCTAAAATGGCCTCACGTTTTTCATCGCGCGTCATCTGAGGAATAAGGAACTGACTTTGATTAAGCATTGAGGTCAGTATTGGATACTGAGAACAATCGCCTACAAAATCAGAACGCATGGTCAATACCACGTAAATCGGATACTCTGGATTAACACAAAGTGAAATTAATTTCACAAAGGCACTGGCCTCGTCAGCACTTTCAGCATCTTGCTGACGAAAGCGAAATAACTCCTCAAACTGATCGACAAAAATCAAATAATTCTTTTTGTCCTTTTTAAATTTACGAAGTAAAATATTTTTAAGTGCCTGAGGATTTTCATTTAACTCGAGATGATACGAGTTGATATTCATTTCATTAATTTCCTCTTCCGTAGATGGCTCCAACTCGGATAGCGCTCGAGACAAATTTTTAATAGGCGAAAGACCTGGACGGAATATCACTGGTTGCCACTTATCTGAATATGGAGTTTCCAGTCCATTGTAAAGACTTGGCAACAAGCCACAGTACATAAACGATGATTTTCCAATTCCTGAAGTTCCTACCACGGCGTTGAAATGATGCATCAGTAGTTTATCCACCACTTCGTTGATTTGGCCTTTACGGCCAAAGTATAAGTGGCTTTCCTCAAAACGGAAAGGTCTCAATCCAGGATAGGGATTGGTGTTCACTACTTCTTTGGATATTACCTTACTTAACTCTACTTGCTCCATAATGATTTCGCTTTCTAAGTCTGGTTATTCGTCGGTGTTGGATTCAATGTTTATTTCAAAGGTCGAATCTTCGTCCTCTTCTTCTTCCTCTTGTTTGAGAACCGGATGCTGACTGGTATTAACCGAAAGTTCGTCCTCTAATTTAGGCAGTGCCGTTTTTTCAATCGACTCTGTTGGTTGATTATTGATAAAATTTTCTTCCTTGTGGTGAGTACGTTCAGTTTGCACTTCCAACTTATCATTCGCATCTGTGTATGCCGGAGAAATAGATTCCGACGGAAGTTCTTCCTGCACCGGAACTTCATTCAAGGAAGCCTCCGGTGATTTATTTTTTTCCTCTAGAGGAATTTCCTGATTCTCCTGAATTTCTTCCTTTTGCTCTTCTTTGCTGGTAATACCATTTTCAGAAACAGGTGTATGCCTAAATTCATCGGCAGGACGCAGCCAATGCATCATATCATGATGTCTAGCCTGCAATTGGGCGTGAGACTCTGCATTCGATTCAGGATCTCCCGGATTTTCCTGATACCTGGTTTCTGTACCTGATTGGAGGTCTGCGTATTTAAAGATGGCTTTTTCAGATCTTGCCACTACGATTTGCTGCACCACAGTTTGTTGTCCGGTGGCTCTGGTAGTCGTTTGCCTGCGAAGCATCTCTGCGATAGCTTCTTTGAGCAATTCAGTAGAGCCCCAGTAAAAATCCGCACCCTCGTTCAGGTCTTTATTTTTTCTTAATTCAGAAATGAAGGCTTCTTGCTTTTCATTGCGCACAGAGCCTTCTTCCGGAATCCATACGATACGCCTCAAGGGTTTTATGCCCAATAACTTTTTACTCTTTTCTTCCTTTTCGCGAAGAACTTTAACAGCGAGGGCATTTTCATATTTTGATCTGGATTCTCCCAGTGAAGCGTCAACGGGTTCGAGATGTTTTGCAAAAAGATGCACACTCAGTACCGCCTGCTGCATGCGCGTTTCCAAGTCAAGTGGTGCTAAGAGATCGGGGAACACAAAATATCCGTTTTGCAACAAATCTTTGCGGATTAATTGTTTAAGAGGATTCAGAGAATCATCGCAGGCAGCCAGATAAACCGCTTCCGATGTATAGCCCATTTTTTCAAATACAATGCCCGAAAGAGAGTATAATACGTCGGAAATCCTGGATAGGAAATAATGCATCTTACCTTGATTGAAGATTTCTTCGTTTGTAAGCAAGAGGTTGCTTTCCGGATCGATGGAATAGATGGGTACAACGTACACATTTTCCAGGGCAGGCGTGCATGGCTCAGTAAACAAGTACACAGGAACTGCCTCGCTGTTCCAAGCTCTATACTGCTCCTTGAGTTGCTCAAATTCTTCCGGATGAGCTAGTAGCCTTGGGCTGGTGATAATTAACGCAAAGGAAATTTCACTGGCCAATCCTTCATCTTCCTGAAATGTCCGTTTAAGCTGTTCGCGGAAATACAACAAAAAATAATAACTCCATTTCCGGTTTTTTAATGACAAATCATCCTGTTCAGACATGAACAGTTTAATTTGCTCTTCTCTTATGTAAACCAGTTTTTTCAATTCAATGCCGCTGTTTCAAGTGTATGAATTTCTTCCACAAACTCCAGCTTGCGATGCATGGCTTTGGCATCCAGAAGCGATTGTGGAATTTCTTCGTGCTCTGAAATAAGCTCGAAAAACTTTTCCTTTTTGATTTTATAAATCATTGTTTCATCGCTGGCAATCAGAGTTACCGGATGATTGTATTGGAAAAGATCCATAGGGTGAATTAACATTCCCTCTGTATAAGTAAGGGGTTGCATCCCTGGCGACTGCAATTGCACGGATCCACTTAGTACCAGGTAGAAATTTATATCGCTTCCTTTGGTGAAAGCATCAATTACGTCCTTGCTGCGATAACGTTCCAACTCCATGATTCGGCTTATTTCCAGCAAAATAATTCCTGGAATAGACTCAAATTCTGGAATGGTTCTAAGCATTCTAATAATTTCAAACTTAAGAGCCGGAGAGGTCCCCTTTTCTTTCAGTTCTCTGAGCAATACTTTTGAAACGATTTCATTGCCGTGATTGGCGTTGTATTCAGGTCGAAAACGTTCCAGATACGTATCCAACAAGGCGGGCTCCAACTGTATCATAGACAAAGCTGCCGTTTCACGCAGCAACATATCGGGGTTTACCAGGTTGGCCGCAAACAACTCTTCATACTTATCATCTTTAAGCGAAGCAAGCTCAATCATGGCGCAAGCTTTCGTCCAGCGGTTTACCCATTTATAATCCCTCTGCACAAGGTTAAATAACACTTCTTTCTTAGACATCTCCTGAGCTGGGAAATAATCGCGCATCGATGCGATTTTCTCTTCGTAACTTCCAACCGTAATGATCGGAATTAGCATTGGCTTTAACTCCTCTGCCACCAGTACGTCCAGTAACTCCGCTGCAAAGTCTGCTTTTTCTGAATCTCCAGAGAAAATATTTTTCTTAACGAGATACATGGACGTTGCATCGCTAATCAAAGAAAGAAGCTTAAAGAGGTAATCGTAATTTTCTTTAATTTCGGCCTCCATGGCATTAAGAACCAAATCGCTTGCTTTCTGATGTTTTAGATCAAGCGAAGCTGACATGTTCCATACAATTACCTCACATACTTGTTCCAACTCTTCGCGGAACCGTAGTTCATGTTCTTTGGTGAGCTGAAGTTTGCAATGTCCTAAGGCTTCCAGTGCGGCAGCCCCAATATTTTTATTATTATGATTTAATTTTTTTAGCAGAAGCGTAGAAGCCGATTCGGTGCCGATACGTCCGTAAATCTGAACAATTTTTAACTGTACCTTTTCTTCCTGTCCTGTCAGATGGAATGCACTTTCGAGCACCGGCAAAATTTTCTCACCACTTTTAGCCAAAGCCGCCACCGCGTCGTTGGAAAAGCGTGGATCCGCCAATTTATCGATTAGTAACTGAATTAATTCGGAATGATTCGTTCCGGAAGCAGCCACCACTGCATCTTTCCGAACTTGAGCTTCCATGTCGAGGAATAATTTACCGAGTAATCTTCCTTTGGTATCTTCCGCTGACTGAGTGCATAAAAGTGCTCCAAGTGAGCGTTCCGATGGAATTTTAGAAATGGTGAGCTGCTCGAGGTATTTCACTTTTTTCTTTCTCAACTCAGCCCCCTTGAGTTTATTTAACGTGCGCTGGATTAATTCCTTGTTGGGAGAAATGGCATAATATTTTGATAGCTGTATTTTCTCTAATGTAGGAATGGCGTCGGTAAGGTACGAGGAAGAAATTTCCCTGATGGCTGTGCGCTGTATGCTGTTATCTTCATGTGTCGCCAGGTCGCGGACGCATGATTGAAATTTTAACATATCAAGGGTCTGCAATAAATACAAATGACGCTTTAGTTTTTCTGCTTTCAAGTGAGGGATCAACTCTCTCAATTCATCGCTGTAATAGCGCTGATTGCCACCACTGCTTCCTTTAGTTTCGTCCCCCAAATTCTTTTTTAAACGCACGCGGTATGCCGCATGCAGGAAATAAACCACCAATCCCAGACAAAGGCTGAAAATCGGAATGGCAATCGTCCAGGCTGAAAAGCCTTGATAAAAATTCCAGGAAACGATTAGCACTAAGGTGTAAAAGCCCAATTTACCCAAGGGGCGATACAATGCTTCCAGCTTGGTTTGAATGTCGCTGCGAAGCGACTGTTCCAACGGTAAAGTATAATACCGAAAAGTCGGTAACTCAAAAGCTTTGCTCACTATTTGGTACCCCCCGTAAACAATAACCATGAGCATGAATAAAAGGTAATACGAGTTAGAAGCAGAATCAAAGCCTTTTGCAAAACTAAATCCAGTAAAAATGGCCCCTACAATGATCCCGATAACGGGAAAAATCCATAATGTTATGCGATATCCATACCGATCGTTGATGAAACGATGCATGACCATTCCAACAACGGTCCCAAGCAGGCTGGTGATGCAACTGAATCCAATAAAGAAACTTAAATATTCTTCTACTGTTTCTGACTGGCGGCTTACGATGAGTAGGAAAAATAGTTCAATAGCCCCAAGCATGGCGCCGCTAACCAGCGAATATACAAGCAACCAGCGTTTGTATTCATCTTTTATAAGACTTACAAAATTATTGTAAAAACGAATATTGAGAAGATCCGTGGTATATTCGGTAATGTTATCGAAATCGATGGTCATGTAAGCCCAGAAAACCAGGGTGGCCAGAAAACTGTAGAACGAAAGCAATAAAAGACCATCGCCTTTCATTTTAAACTGCCATTGCAATACGTAGAGAACCAAGGCTCCCAACAAGGCACTGATCTCAAGTCGCAGGGAATACTTGCGAAGTTGGATTGGGTCGAAAAGCCGTGCAGCCAGATTCCAGAAAAGTTGCACAGAGAGCACCGTTACAGGCAAAGCCATCACGAAAAGCAGGCGGTTCCAGTAGACGTTTTCTGTTTGAAGTTTCGCCCAGAAAAGATATCCGGAGATACCCGATAAAACCAACAAAAGGGATTGGTAGTAGGGTAATCGGTTTTGAATGGAAAGGAAAACCTGAATAACGAGAAAGGATGCGGCCGCTGAACCTATGAGCAGGTGAATGGTATTGGACTCTTCGCGGATTTCGTAATAAATGGAAAGAGCTGCGGCATCCATACAGATGGCGCCCATCATCATCATTAAACCTCCCACAAGCAAAATCCAGAAGGGTTTGCTCTCACCGTGTTCGAAGTTGAATAATTGTTTGAATATTCGGGTCATTTGGTTGATTAATAAAAAAATGGCCTGTTTCAAATATACGAAAAGGACACCAGTTAGCCAAAGCTTTAAGCGAGAATCACGGCTGTCTAAGAAGGTATTATGTTTCTAATACACACATGGAGTTTCACATTGTCACAGCGATGTCCCTGAGAATAAAAAAATGGATTATTCTAACTATTTTTTTACTGATCAAGGAGTGTTTTGAAGTACTTCCAAACATCCGAATCCGGAAGCGGTGCTACCACTTTAATGGATTCTTTGGATACGGGATGCTCAAATATAAGCTCCCGGGCATGCAGGGAAATACTGCCATCGGGATTGCTGCGATCGGCACCGTACTTCAAATCGCCTTTGATGGGACAACCTATAGCAGACAGTTGCGCCCTGATCTGATGGTGCCTGCCTGTGTGCAGGTTTATTTTCAATAAATGATAATGTTGGCTTTGATGCAGGCTTTGGTATTCCAGAGAGGCTTGCTGGGCATCGGGTCTGGCCTGTGAATAAGCCCTGGTAATGTTTTTTTGAGTATTCCGGATCAACCAATGCTGAATGGTTGCCTGAGTTTGAGGAGGTGAATTTTTCACCACAGCAAAGTAATGCTTGGAAATAGACCGTGTGCTAAACGCTTTATTCATGCGTTCCAGCGCTTTACTGGTTCGAGCTATCATAATTACACCAGAAACAGGCCTATCGAGCCGGTGCACTAGTCCAACAAAAACATTTCCTGGCTTCTGATACTTTTCTTTGAGGTAAATCGCTACATAATCAATAAGCGAAACATCGCCTGATTGATCCGGTTGGGACGGAATTCCGCTGGCTTTATTGACAATCAACAAATGATTGTCTTCAAACAAAACCGTGAATGGCTTCTTTTCCGTCATACTTATTTTTTATAATGCAACAATTGATCGGCAATTTTTCTATCGTTCGAAAGCCTTGGGACTTTATTTTGACCACCTAATTTCCCAAGTGATTTCATATACTCACGGAACGCATCTCTGCGCAGGGAGCTAAGAACCAATGGGCGAAGAATATTGCCAGTTATTAAGTCATCGTAATACACGTTTAACTCTACCAATGCCTGATTTAGGTCGCGTACAAACGCTTCGGTATTGTAGGGCTCTCTTCCAAATTCCACCAACCATTCATGGTATGGTAAGCCTTCGGAAGGTGTAACCTGAGGGGCCACCGTAAATTCAATTAATTCTGTTTCCGGATGTTTTTCCATGGCACGCTTCATGGCCTTTTCTACTTCTTCTCCAATCACATGCTCGCCAAAGGCAGAAATAAAGTGTTTAATCCTTCCACTTACAATTACCCGATGAGGATATGTAGAAACAAATTTTACCGTATCACCAATTGAATAGCCCCACAAACCGGCATTAGTATTCATAATCACGGCGTAGTTCACTCCTGTTTCCACCTCATCAATGGTATAGCGTCTGGGATTTTCTTTGAAGTAATCTTCTGTCTTTACAAATTCATAAAATATTCCGCTGTTCAACAACATCAGCAAACCTTCTGATTCGGGCAAATCCTGAAATGCAATAAACCCTTCCGAGGCCGGATATGTTTCAATGGTATCGATCTTCTTATCAATGGTATCCATCAATTTGGCTTTGTAGGGTTGAAAATTTACTCCCCCGTACACCATCAATGAAAAATCGGGAAATACCTGATTGATTTTTTTTCCAGTGCGCGCTACGATGCGATCAAAATACATCTGCACCCAAGGTGGAATTCCGGAAATGAGTGTCATTCGGGCATGCAGGGTTTCTTCGATGATGGCATCTAGTTTTTGCTCCCAATCCTCCATGCAATTGGTAGCAAAAGAAGGCTTCTGGTTGCTTCTCAAATACGATGGTACGTGATGATTTACAATACCACTCAATCTGCCAACATATACCCCATTTTTTTTCTCCATTTCCGGACTGCCTGATAAAAACATCAGGTTTCCATCGAGGAAAGCAGACTTCCCTGTATGGTAGACATAGTTGAGCAAGGCATCGCGAGCGCCATTAATGTGAAAACCTATAGAATCTTTGCTGATTGGGATGTATTTAACACCGGAGGTAGTGCCAGATGTTTTGGCAAAATATAAAGGCTGCCCCGGCCAAAGGATATCTTTTTCGCCTTTCACAACTCTGTCTATATAAGGTTTTAGACCTTCGTAATCCTTTATTGGCACTTGAGTTGCGAATTCCTGGAACGTAGAAATCTCTTTAAAACCATGATCCTGGCCAAAAGCTGTATTCCTGGCGCTAGCCAACAAACGATCAAAAATCTGCTTTTGAGCGTTGCCCGGCTCTAATGCCCATTTTTTTTGTTTCCCTACCACCAGCGAGGCAAGGGGTTTACTAAGGACAGATCGAAATCCCATACTTTAAAAAACTAAGTCCCAAAAGTATATATTTCTACCTATTTTCTCATGAATACTTTTGTATAAGGTTTTATAAGGCCTTAGCCTTGCAGAAAATTAAATGTATGATGAAAAAAAAATAAAACGTGGGAGGTTGGAATCGATCAAGAAGTCGTGGTATAATTTTTCACTTTGATCTCACGTACTGATTTGATTCAAAATCGAAGAAAATAATTCAACGTATTGAAAACCAAAGATTCCAATATATAGTATACAAGCCTATAGCCTTGCCTAATGCATAAAATGTGCTTTGCGGTAAATGCTTTTCCTATTGCGCAAAAAAATTGCGATTATGACGGATATAAAATTTCATTTAAATTGAGGATTCATTTTCGGGTTTTCATGATCAAAAGAACATTTCTATTATTCTTGTGTTTAACCACACTCCCTTGTTTCCCGGATTGTATTAAACTATCTGATTCCTCTGAGTTTATTGAATTGACCAAATACCTGGAGGTTTTTGAGGATATAAGCAATAAGGTAGACATAGCTCAAATCGATAAACAGACATTTGTTCCTCATAGTGGTAACGGATTTCCCTTTGTTAAGGACGTTGACAATACGTATTGGGTTCGCTTCTGCCTTCAATCAAATGCCAGCAGTTCGATCCGATGGATGCTTGAAAATGCGGATCCTCATATTGATGAATTTGATTTGTACCAGACTACACCAGCCGGCATTAAGCTCATACAAGCCGGTTATTCAAGGCCGTTTGGGATCAGGGCCTACCAACATAAAAATTTTGTTTTCGATTTGCATGTAGGCCCCACGCCTCAATGGTTTTACGCGAAAATCAAATCCAGCCATCATAATCCATTTATCTTTAAGCTTACCAGCAACAATTACCTGATCTGGTATGCCCTTAATGAATATTACTTGTTGGGGATTTTTTATGGCATCCTCATTATCATGGCCATTTACAACTTAATAATATATTTTTCTCTTAAAGAAAATCTTTACCTGTTCTATGTAGTATACGTGGCTTGTTGTGCACTGCTTACGCTCTCTGAGGATGGATTAGGCTTTCAATATTTATGGCCAGACTCTCCGGGCCTTAACAGCGTGTTGGCCGGAATTGCACCGCTATTGCTGGTACTGAGTTTCACCTTTTATTCTAAAGTCTTCCTGGAGCTTAAAACCAATCTACCCAAACTCGACCAGTTACTAACCTGGATGATGATTGTATATGTTCCGTTTTTCTTTTTAGATCTTACGGTATTCAAAATATCCAAAGACTTTCCAATTTATATTATTCCATTTTCCATTTTATATATTGCCGCAATCTTATGTTGGAAAAGTGGTTTCCGCCAGGCCCGTTATTTTCTGTTGGGCTACTCCTTCATGTTCATCAGCATCATTTTGTTATTGCTTCGCATGACCGGCTTGTATCACTTGAACACAATCTTGTCGGTGTATTCTTTTAACATTGGAATGGTATTCGAAGTGGTGATGCTATCCTTTGCACTCAGTGATCGACTGCGCATCATACGTGCAGAGCGAGAACAAGCCAAAGAGAAAATCATCCAACAGTTGCAGGAGAATGAGCGGTTGAAAGACAAAGTAAACCGTGAACTGGAAGAAAAAGTAAAAGAACGCACCAAAGAAATTGCTGAAAAGAATTCTCTTTTAGAAAATGCGAATGAAAAATTAAAAGATCAGGCGGAAGAAATTCAGCGGATGAACTTATTGCTGGATGCGGATAACCGGAAACTCCAAAACAATGTAAAAGACCTGGTAAAGGCGCGGGTGATGCAGGAGGAAGTTGATTTTGAAGAATTCCGAAAAATTTTCCCAACGGAAGACTCTTGTTACCGATACCTGGCAGAACTCAAATGGGAAAAGGGCTATACTTGCAGAAAATGCGGGCACTTGCGCTTCTGCGATGGTAAAGAAAAATATTCCAAGCGTTGCACCCGTTGCCGTTACGACGAATCGCCAACGGCTTACACCATTTTTCACCGATTGAAATTTGATGTATTGAAAGCCTTTTACATGGTATTCCTGGTATATGCGAACAAAGGAAAAATTACTTCGCTGGAACTTTCGCAAATGCTAAAACTTCGTCAAAGTACTTGTTGGACGTTTAGCAAAAAAGTAACCAAAGCCATGAAAGAACGGAAGAAAACCATAAGTACAGACGGACATGGTTGGTCTTATCTGATCATGGATCCAGAGGAAGAAGATGAAAACTAATGTTCGATCGTTTCAATAAAATCCCAGTGTATGGATTCTGCGACGAATTTGTTCCACTATGAATGCATGGGTCCACCAATAAAAAAATCCTGTATTGTTCACAGGATTTTTTTATTGGCATTTTACAGAATTGCGTTACGCTCCGGCGGAAGCCTCAAGCGCTGCGGGCTCCAGATCAACGAGTTCTCCGTTTCTGAGCACAGGCACTACCTGGTACACATCGCGGCTCAGGCAAAACTGAATGTCTTTGTAAATATTCAAGCGATTGAGACGCTTTGCATGGGATGAATTTTTAAGGAAATCGAACATGTCGTGACGTCCACACTGATATAAACAATGTGCCGCCATGGCTGAATCGTTTTCAAAATCAAAATGATCCTTCAATAAATCGATTAAAGCCCCTGCAAAGAGTGTGTCTTCCAAATTCAATTTACCTTTCCAACCGGCACAGTGAATAAGCACATCCTTTTCTTGCTGTATTAAATACGAGGCTACGGAAGAGATATTTAAGAATGAACCAATCACCACTTCGTCTGCTTTCACGGATTTCGTAATGGCAAGCGTACCATTGGTGGTGGTGGTAGCTAGTTTCTTTCCTTTAAGTAAATCACGATCCATGTAAGTAAATGGAGAGTTACCCAAGTCGAAGCCTTCGGCCGTTTTTCCATCGCGTTCGGCAGCGGCCAAATAACCACGGTCCTTTAAGGCTTTGCATTCCTCCAAAGTAGCTACCGGAGTAACACTGATAACACCATGGGCAAGTGCCGTAGTCATGCAGGAGGTGGCCCTCAAAATATCTACTACTACTACGATTTTATTTTCAACTCCGTATAAATGAACTAGTTCTGGAGTTACACAAACTTCTACGTTTTTCATAGTGGACTGTTTAATCCTAAAAAAGCCCCCTTAACAGGTGGGTTATATTTTGGTTTAACCGAAATTAGAACAAAAAAGTACAAATTGCAAAAATCCTTGAAAAATCTTCTCTTAAAGCAGAGGTTTTATTACTTTTTCAAGAATGGTCTAGCGCAAACCAAAGATTTATGGAGTTTTCCTCTGATGTTTACATAGATCTCCGTACCCAATGCTGAGTAAGCAGCGGCCACATACCCCATTCCTATCCCCTTCCATAAAGTCGGTGATTGTGTACCGGAGGTCACCATTCCTATTTTTTCACCTTGGGCATTACACAGGTCGTAATGGCTGCGTGGGATACCACGCTCCAACAATTCAAAGGCCACCAGTTTGCGAGCGAGTCCTTTGCTTTTTTGTTCAAGCAATATATCGGAGGCGTTAAATGTTTTAGAAAATTTGGTAATCCACCCTAAGCCAGCTTCCAACGGAGAAGTAGTATCATCGATGTCGTTACCATATAAGCTGAACCCCATTTCTAGTCGCAAGGTATCGCGGGCTCCCAGGCCAATTGGTTTAATTCCGAATTCTGCACCGGCTTCCATGACAGCGTCGAATAATTGAGTGGCATGTTCATTTTTCACCATCAATTCAAAACCTCCGGCCCCCGTGTATCCTGTATTAGAAATAAATACAGAAGGAATACCAGCCATTTCACCCATCCGAAATTCATAATAAGGAATTTCATCCAGAGAAACAGGTGTAATTTTTTGTAACGTACTTTTTGCCAATGGTCCCTGCACAGCAAATAAGCAATATTGCTCCGAAAGGTTTTCAAGCTTTGCTCCAGCTTTATTGAAGGATTGAATCCATTGAAAATCTTTTTCAATATTGGATGCATTAACAATGATCCAATATTCTTCCTGATGCATACGATAAATGATAATATCATCTACAATTCCACCTTGCAGATTTGGCATGCATGCATATTGTGCTTTTCCGTCTGATAAAACGGAAGCATCATTAGAACTTACTTGTTGGATTAACTCCAATGCGGCGGGCCCAGTAATTCGGAATTCGCCCATGTGCGATACATCGAAAATTCCTACTGCATTGCGCACAGCATGGTGTTCGTCAATATCGGAAGAATAGCGAACTGGCATTGAATAACCAGCAAAAGGCACCAACTTGGCACCTAAGGAAATATGTTTGGATTCCAGAGGAACCGATTTTAAGGAGGTGACTTCCATACGATTTAATTTCTGGGCCAAATATACAGTTTTCTATGGAATACCATTTTAAAATCAATGGACAGGAAAAGAGGGAGGAGTATGTGTGAGTGAGGAGATTCCGGACATGATTTTTTTTGCCCGGCTTTTAAATGCTGGACTGGCATATGGCCACTGTTCTTCTATTTTTAATTTTAATTCCGAGGCCAGGCCGGGATGACGCTGTACCACTTTCCAGGCGGTACTCATAGCAAAAACTCTGATAGCGACTGCATAACTAGGGTGCATGCAATTTATGGCCAGGTCGAATATTTGTCCATCTAGCTCTGGGTCCCAAGTAATAAATTGTAAAAAACGGAAGACATTTCTATACAAAGCATCGTGCAAGTCATCCTTTTTTAAATACGATACAATTTCCAGCAGATATGGCTGCACTAGTTGGGGTTGCTGCTCGGCCACATAACCCAAGGACCAGGCGGCACGCTGCGCCAGCACAGGATCCTGCCCCAAAAACAGTAAAAGCAATTCGTTAAATCGATCCGGGCGATTTCCTATATATCGAATTATCCATTCTGTGTTAGCTTTGCTATGCGAACCTAACAATCGTTTTCGTATCATGATTAAAGATACAAATGTTCCCTTCTGAGGCCAAGCTTCTTACCAACTTCCACTTGCCCCTCCTCCTCCGGAAGAGCCACCAGAATCGCTATAGTCGGAATAATCAGAATAGGATGAATCGCTGTAATCGGAATAGGACGAAGAAGAATCACTATAATCTGAATACGAACTTGATGAAGAGGAGGAGGAATACGAATTGGAGGAATCGGATGAACTAAAAAATATTCCTTTAATGAAAATCAATACGACTCCTCCGGGAATGGCCATAAATAAGCCGTATAACACGGCTACAAATAACCGGACAAATACGTACTCGCCGAAGATTTCAGTAAAATCCATAACCACCTGCGTATCGTAGTATTGAAGAGCTATAAAATCGATTAAGAGCATAAGAAAAAAATAAGCCCCGATAATCATCAGAAAATACAATGCAACGTTTTTAAAGGTAGTCTTTCCTTTTCTAAATAATAGTACTCCGGCTACGATGTAGGCCAAGGCGAAAAAAATAGCGGGAAAAACATAGGTAAAGGTATCCCCTCCCAGCCAGGTTCTGGTATACGAAAAGCTTGTATGCTTTTCCCCATCAATCGTTGGCGCGTTTCCACTCGACTGGATTTGATTAATAATGGCATAGACTGCTCTGCTTAACCCATCGTATGGATTATTGGACTTAAAAGCAGGAACAATAATTTCTTCGATTATGCGATCGCTTTGCACATCGGTAAGCGCAGCTTCCAAACCGTAGCCCACCTCAATGCGCACCTTTCGATCCTGCTGCGAAACCATCAAAAGAACACCATTATTATATCCTTCCTTTCCAATTTTCCAATCATTAAACCAAGCGTTGGTGAATTCCTCTATTTCATATCCTTGAAGATTTTCAACAATTACAAGTACCAATTTATGCTGGGTAGAATCCCTGAATTTTCGCAATGTATTATCCAGTGTTATGACTTCACTGGCGCTTAAAACTCCTGCATAATCATATGCAAAAGTATCTTTCCCTTGTTTGGGAATTTGTTGTGCCTGGAGGAAAAAAATCCATACCAGATGGATGGCTAGAATAAAATGTTTGAAATTTTTCATGAAGCGATTCCTTTGAGTGTTCCAGTGGTAGAAAAGGTGTATAAATGTCCGTATTGCTCCCATGAACTTCGAGCGTTGCGAGCATGAGCATCCATCATATTTTTTAACGCTTTCTGATGTTCAAGAAAGAATTGATATCGTTTTTGAGTTGGGATGCATTCAAGATTTAATTTCTGCTGGGACCGCACAATAAAGGCCTGACATCCAAACCTGCAAATACTTCGAGCCTGACACGAAGTACAATGCTGCCAATTTTCAGGGGCAAGGTTCATAAATTTTTCAACGGATCCGGACATTTCATTTTCTTCCTGAATGGTACCCAGGTAAAAAGAGCGATCGCTCCAGGCAAATCGACCGCAAGGCAACAGAGCGCCGTCGGTGGTAACGCCTAAAACGCGGGTACCGGCTCCGCAGACCTTATCGTGGCACAAAGTGGATTTGAGCTGAGTATCTTCGGCAAAAAAACGTCTTAACTCCAGCCAGGTATTTTGTTCTATAATTTGAGCATAATGATCCAACATGTAACGCAAAATATCTGTTTGGGCTTGAATGATTTGATCTGCCTGTAACGCATTTTTTCCATACCCTCTTCCTACCGGAAGCGCCACATTGGCCTTGAAACTTTTCACACCGGCTTCTTTATGCAGAAAAGTACAAATGTCATAAAATTGATCGTAGTTCGATTCGTTGATGGTACTTAGAATTCCGCAAGAAATCCCTTCTTCCCGCAGTCGAAGAAAATTTCGAAATACTTTTGATTCTTTTCCCCGCTCGCTATGTATTGTGGATTCGGAATTATCCAAACTCACACCTGGTTTAATGCCGAAGCGCTTAAACAAGTCTATTTTGGATTCAGAAAGCGCAAGTAAATTCGTCTGAATAGAAAAATGAATGGTCTTTTGAAAAATACGTCCTAGTTCCAGCGCATACTCCAAGCAGTGCTGATACCAACTGTTATCCAACAACGTTGGCTCTCCTCCATGGAACAAAAAAGTTATTTCAGGAGCAGATGTAGATCGGATTACACGGCTGGCTAATTCTTTAAAAACCTCCACCGACATATCACTTCCTTTCGGAATGATGTGCTCGTAGCAATAGGAACAATCGAGATTACATCGATTGGTCACTTTTACAACCAGGGTAGAAACATTTAGAAATCGTTGATCTCTTGGATGGTCTTTGTTTGGCGAATGAACGGGAATCATTTAATGTAGGATTTTGAAACGAATGAAAAAATTAAGACCCAACATTGGCCGTTTTCAACCTTGTTCTTTCTTTTAAAGGAAGTAAAATTATCACCCTAAAAGGATTTAAAACGCCAAAAAACAGCTTTGAATAATAATCGGATGTACGAAAAACAGGTAGGAAAGATTCACCCCCTCGAAGGGGCGATTCTTTTGTTAAATTGGCTTTTTATTTGAAATTAGCCACTTTATCGCGTCCATGCCAGAGGTAAATCCTTGCTGTTAATCAAGCCTTTTACGGAAGAATGAAAAAAAATGTTATTTTTTTAACGAAGTATACATTTAACTTTTCTAATCCAACAAAAACAAAAGTTTAACTTTAACAACCCAAAAAATTGATTAATTTATATTTATTAATTGATTAATAATAAATTTAGCAAAAATAGCAGTTTTTATGAATATATATTTTTGTAGTAGAACTATGTACCGTCCCTATGAAAGCTCTATTTTGGTTGATTGCCTTACTAAGTACTTGCCTAACTTACGCCACTACTTACACAGTAAATTCAGCAGCGTCTCTTTCCATTGGAACTGGAACCACCGGTACGCTACGCTATTGTATTGAACAGGCAAATGCCACTTCTGCAGCAGGCCCCCATGTTATTAACTTCAGCATCGGAACTGGTTTGCAAACAATTACACTGGAAAATTCTTTACCCGACATCAACAACATTGTTGGTGGAGTTACCATCAATGGATTTACGCAGCCTGGCTGGACTCTTAATCCGATCATACAAATTATAGGCCCAGGGTATGGAATAGGATTTAATCTTTTTAATTCTCCCAACAGCCTGGTGCAAGGCATTATTCTGCGTGGCGGGTTCGGCGATCCCTATATACAATTCAACACATGCGCGGGCAGCAGTGTAAGAGGATGCTGGCTAGGTGTGGACCAAACAGGAAATACGGGGTTTGGCGTAGACTATGCCTGGGGCATTAAAGTGATTAATTCTTCCAACTGCAATTTTGGTGGAAATTTAACAACTAACCCTTCCTACAAATTGGTTATTGCCAGTATTGGCGGAGGCATTCAACTAAACACCAATTCGCTTAATGCTACTATTCGCGGTTTATTCAGCGGCATGAACGTTGCCGGAAATGCGATGATCAGCAACGTAAATTTTTATCATGTAGAAATTGGCACGGGTTGTCACAATGCTAACGTAGGTGGAGCTGCCGCAGGTGAGGCAAATTTCCTTGGCGGCATAAGCAGTGGTACTGCCATTTATATTCAGTCAAACGGCAACACTATAAGAAGAAACACCATCGGACTTGGTTCGAACGGGACCACCAACATGCTTGTAGGTGATAACGGAATTCATATATTGAATGGAATTAACAACAATATCGATAACAATATTATTTGCAATGCTGGTCTTTTCGGAGTGTTTGTAGAAAATGGAACAGGCACTAATCCTTGTAGAAATACCAGAATCCAGAACAACTGGATTGGTGTTAAATCCACAGGAAATATTGCGGCAGGAAATCAGAACTCCGGAATACGGCTTAAGCGCATCAATCAGGCAAGAATTCTCACAAATGTTATTGCCGGAAATCAGGAGAATGGAATTTATTTTGATGAGGCCTGCGATAGCAATCTGGTTCGCGAAAACAGAATTGGTTTGGGAGCCAATGGCACTACTGTTTTGGTAAACGGAACCACCAACAATCACCATGGCATTTATGTAGCTTCCAATGGAAGTGAACGAAACAGTTTTAAAAACAACACAGTAGTAACGCCTGGCAGAGGTTCGGGACTAAAACTAGACTATGGAAGCTATGACACTATCGCCTATAATTATTTTGGTTTAACTACTTCTGGATTGGTATTGGTTGGAATCGGAAGCGATGCTAATACCCATGGCATTGCCATCCAAAATGATGTTTCCAACATAGAAATTACCGGAAATGTTATTGCTGGCTCCAAAGGAGATGGGATACGCGCCGCGGGAACCTGCAGCAATTACATTATCCGAGGCAATATTGTTGGGATGAACAAAGACGGACTCGGCACCACCTTTGGTAACGATGGAACTGGAATTTATTTTTCTGGAGGTACCAACAAACAAAACATTACTATTGGGGGAAGCACGGCTGCCGATCGGAATATTGTTTCCAAAAACGGCATTAATGTGCTGCATCCCTGCAACGACACGAAAGGTTACGGAATTATTTTAGAATACGTTAACGGTGCCACGATCAGAGGAAATTACATTGGTGTTGATGCAACTGGACTAGCTCCTGCAGGAAATGGTGGATCTGGAATTATGATTAATGGGGGGAGCAACAATGTGATTGTAGGAGGCATTAACCCTGGTGAAGGAAATATCGTTTGCGACAATGGCCGCAATTGTTCGGGTATTCCTGCCAACGTTCGTCACGGTGTTCAATTCGTTAGTAACAATGCTGCTACCAATATGCAAGTTCAAGGAAACTATATTGGATTGGGCATTGATGGTACTACTCTGATGGGTAATGCGGAAGAAGGCGTATCCAGCTGGCAAACGCCCAACCTAATTATCGGTGGTACCACCGCAGCACACCGCAATTACATTGCAGGGAACAACAAAGGGGTATTTTTACAACCCGCCTCGGCTACTAATTGCCGCATTATTGGAAACTTTATTGGCACTGACATTACCGGAACCATTGCGAAGCCTAATTACATTGGAGTACATATTGGAAATGGTGCCACAGGAAATTTTGTAGGAGGACCCAATGCCGGCGATCGCAATATCATTTCTGGAAATACTTTTTCTGGAATTCTTTTCGAAAATGGCGACAACAATACTGTTCAACAAAATTTGATAGGACTCACCAACAGTCTTTCGCCCTTGCCTAATGGCACGAATGGAATTACCATTCGTCAAGATGGAGCGGGTGGTAGCACAGGGAACCTGATCGGCCATCCAAGCAATACATCCCTGGGTAATGTTATTGCCTACAATGTTTCTAATGGTATTAGCATAGCCGATGCCAGTTCTAACCGAAACCAAATACGACGCAACAGTATTTATTGCAATGGCAGCTCACGAGTAAATGGAATTAATTTGAATGGATTGGGCAACAATAACCTTAGTAATCCGGGACCTCTTGTAGTTCCCACATATATTACTGCACCCAATCCAGGAATTCAAACAGCCAATACTCCTGTGAATGATGTGGCTAGTTCCGATGTTGTAGAAGTGTTTTATGATGACGCCTGTGGAACCTGTCAAGGTAGAACCTTTTTGGGGAATGCTACCATCTCCGGAACACAGTGGTCCTTTGGCCCACTGCCTGCTGCCGCCAACTGTACTCCGAAGGGAGCTCCTGGATGTTTATCCGGTGTAAAAAACATTTCAGCTACACGCACCGATAATACTGGTAATACTTCTGAATTCATGGATTGCGATCCGGTGGCCTTACCTGTGGAAATGGTTCAATTCGAAATTCAAAAATCAGGCTCCAAGGCTGTGTTACTTTGGAGTACTATTAGCGAAAAAGACAATGACTATTTTGAGGTATTGCGCAGTATAGATGGATTTTCGTTTGAATCCATTTACAAAATAAAAGGCAAAGGAAATTCTCAATCCATCTCCCTGTATCAATACGAAAATGAAATTACCTCAGGTATTACTTATTTTATGCTTATGCAATATGATTTAGATGGGACTGCTCATATGGTAGGAATACGATCTATTGAATCTTCAAGCTCCATTTCGGTCTTCCCTACGCTTGTTCAACCAGGAGGTTCAATTCTGGTGGAATCGGAAGGAAAATCTTACTTATCGCTTTGGAGTCTTCAAGGACAGATATTACTAAAGAAAGAATTTTCAGAAAGTATAGAGATTGAAGTTCCCATTTCTAATGGCATTTACTTTTTGTCAATACAAAATGGTTCTGAAGAAAAAATTGAAAAACTAGTGATAAAATAAGGGTCTATTTAGCAATTCTTCAGTTGAAAAGTAATAAATCGAATTGCTAGTTTCAAAAAAGAAACCTTTAAAATATAACAAAACAAATAATATATATAACATAAACTTACATTTGAAGTTAAAATACGTATTTAAGACTAGGTCTAATTATTCTGATTATGAGATGGTCTTTCTACGTATTTGTGCTTCCATGCATAACGATGAGCTCCAAGCTCATGATGGGACAATGCACTACCACTCCTCAGGTTAACTCAGTAATCAATGGAGATTTCGAATCAGGCTTTATACCGAGTGGTCCTGGTAGTTTTTCGTCTGACCAGATTTATGTTTACGATGCTACCAATTCGGCCACTTCCGCACTTATGGATGCTGTGCTGGCTGATCCCTGGGGCAATCATACCTGTGCCTGGGCCTCGGATGGTTATTACCATATAGCTTCCTATTTCGGTCAATTTCGTTGCAGTAATACTGGTTTCACGTATGATGGACATCCTTTCTTAACAGAAATGGACGGAAGATACGATCATACTCAAGGAATTGGAGGAACAGGTAAATACTTGATGATAGATTCTAAAAACGGACCGGCTACTGGTCTAGGAATTATACTATGGGAACAAGACATTGCAGTGGTGCCTAATTCACAATACTATTTTTCAGGATGGTTTATTAATTTATCTCCGGTAAGTAATGGTTCCCAACGGGTGCAATTGCGTTTCGTGGTAGAATATTTCAATTCCTCCAATGTTAGTCTGGGAGTTTTCCAATTAGGTTCTCAATTTAGTCCGAACGATGCGAGTAGAGGAAACAACTGGGAGCAGGCCTATGTGACTACTGTATCTCCAGCCGGCGCTGCTTCTGCCAAAATTGGTATCTATAATCAAACAGCCAATGTCATCAATGGTAATGATGTCGGGATTGATGATATTTCATTTTCCAATGGATGCCAGGCTGTGGCTGGAGCCACCAATCCACCTACTCCAAACCTTGGTCCTGATGTAAGTATTTGCACTGTTAACACCAACCTCACCCTCCATTCCGGTGTATCCACCAACCCTCCTACCCGCGAATTTAGTTGGTTTTCGGTTTCAGGCGGAGTAGAAACTCCTATCATTTTAAATTCTGTATCTGCCAATACACGCACCATATCCGCGCCTGGTGTATACCGGGTGTGCGTATATGAGCCTACCGGATGTGCTAAATCTGATTACATCACGGTGTTTGCTACCAACAACATAGTGCTAAGTCCCGATAACCAAAACCTATGCGATCCGAATGCTAGTTCATTTACAATGTCCAGCACTCTGGCTAGTCCTGGCGCCAGTTATTCATATTCCTGGCAACGCAACGGAAGTCCGATTGCAGGAACCGGAAGTTCCAGAACCATTACACAAGCCGGCACCTACACCATTACGGCCACCCACCCCAACAGGGCTTCCTGCAATGCAAGCGATAATGCCTTGGTACTTGTTAACCCAGCTACTACCTCCATCGGATCGGATGTAAATATCTGTGCTAATACGTCCAGCAATTTCCAACATGCCTTTACCAGTAGTGTTACAGGAAGCGCTTACAGCTATCAATGGCAAAAGGATGGCACCAATATCAGCGGCGCCACTAATTCCGCCTATACTGCTATCGAGCCAGGCACATACCGAATCAATTTAACACATCCCATAGCAGGCTGCTCCATTTTTGATGAAGTAGTAGTAAGCAACACCACCATTATGACTACCAATATCGGTGCGGACGTAAACCTTTGCACTAATAATACTCCTAGTTTTACATCTAGCTTAACCCACCCAAGCTTTCAATACCAATGGCTGTTGAACGGTGTAGCCATAGCCGGAGCTACTACCAGTTCATACGCACCTAGAATTGCGGGTACTTATCGGTTGAATATCACTCAAGCCACCGCGGGGTGTAGCTTTTTTGATGAAGCGATTATAAGCAACAGCAATGCAGTAACGGCAAATAATGCCAATTTTTGCGCCCCTCCCGCCATACCCGTAAACCTTAGCGTAAGCGGCACCGGCCCTTTCAATTGGTTTACAGCTGCTACCGGAGGCACACAAGTGGCTACCAATTCAAGCACCTATACCACACCTGCCATCAGCGCCACCACTTCGTACTTTGTGCAAGCTACCGCTACCTCTAATGCGAGCATGCTACCGGGAAGTGCGTTTGGTGTCCCTGATAACTATCCGACATACGCTTCTGACGATGATGCGAACGCCGAAGGAATAACCTTTACAACCTTACGACCCAATGTCGTATTGAACTCTGTGAATGTTTATGTTCAGGAATGGGCTTCCGCTACTAACCTCCAACTGGATGTAATCAATACAAATACGAATGCAGTAGTCGGATCGTCCAGTCTTATAGCCGGACCTATACCTGCCACAAGCACTGCTTCTCCGCATACCGTAACCATTCCAATAAATGTGACCATTCCAGCTATGGGGGATTATAAGCTGGTTTTCCGCATGGGATTCAGTGTGTCGGGTCCATTACGATTCGAATCTTCAGGATTCACAGGTACTGATGCCACCAATACCATCCAAATTACCGGCAGTGCCGACGAGCCTAGAAATTATTTCAGAAATCTTTCGTTCACGTATCCCAATAATCCATGTCTTCGCATTCCCGTCACCGCATTGAGCACCGGCAGTTGTACTCTGCCTGTTGACCAGGAAGAAATAAAAGAAGGAGGGTATGGAGAAGAACTGGAGGAAATGGAAGCCTCTATTTACCCAAATCCTGTACACCATTCGTTTCAACTTCAGCTGGAACAAGGAGTTTCAGAAGCTCATTTTAAAATTATGAATGTAAATGGCAGCACTGTATTACAAGGAAATGCACAACACTATTCCAGTATCGACATTCATCATCTGCCAAAAAGTGTTTATTATTTAGAAATACGAAGCGAAAGTAAATTATACATTTCAAAATTACTGAAAGACTAACAGGACCAATCAGGTGAATTAGACCCGTAGCGCCCTTTCTGTTGAGGGCGCTATTTTTTTATTTAGAACCGCAAGCCATTTATGGCTAAAGGCCAGTGGCTTAATTTAAAAACTGGGCGCTTGCGTGAGGGACAGAGCGTAAAGCCCGCAGTGGCGATGGCGCTGAAAGCGCCACCACGAGGACTTGAAGCGAAGGCCCGGCCACAGTGGCGCCTTTGGCGCCACGACGGGACACGCCCAACATAAAATCTATTGTTTATCCCTAATTTTTCAATAAAAATTCTTCTATTAAAAAACGACTAATAAAATCAAGGGCTTCAGAAGAAATCGAATAAAAGAAATTATTTTCTTAGTCGGGATTACCGGCCATGGATCTACGATCCATGAGCTTTCTCAATAATGCGCTTCGCTTCTATTGAGAAAAGCCGGTTGAAACACTTAATAAAAGCTAGAAAGTAGTTGTAGCTGCATACCCTACTATTATCAACATCTCGGATATTGGTTTAGAAAAATCTATAAGTCGGCTTCGAATTGAATTTGTTGAGATGGCAATAATTTGGGAGCACACATTTGCAACTTCAACGAATCGCTGGCTACTAACGGAATGATACAAGTACGCTCTTCGTTTCCATACAAGCCTTTAAGACTTGTGGAAGAAGAGACGTTCCCCAGACATGGATACACATCGTGATACAAGGGAGCAATGCCTGTATTTTTTATTTTCACTTCTGTAACCAAGCCATTCGTTTTATAGGAAGTCACTTTCAATTTGTATCCGGTGGCCATAGACGCTTGCGTAATGCGATTGGCAGATTGAAATTCATACTGATCGTTTCCAATCATATAAGTGATGTGGTACTGCGCGGCAAAGCTTTCAAAGCTTCGCCCATGCGGTCCATCCGGAAGATCCAATGCATGCTGTTGATCGTATTTGGTATAATAACTAAACTCTCCTCCCGAAGGGCTTTTTAAAAATCTATCCTTGCCGAAAAATAACCAGGAGGCACGATTGTATTCGGCATCTGTAGAAGAATGTTGTTGATGCATAAAAGAATCATCAAACAAACCAAAGGATAATTTTTTGAGCGAAGGGTTTGAAACAAACGGTGTAGTAGTTTTATCGGCAGCATCAATGGAAATACTCCAAGGTGTCTTGATAAATTTGGCATGAATGTGCGACAAAAAAGTTTCCTGATAGGATTTGGTTGGAAATGTTCTTCCAGCAGCAAACGGACCTTTGTACAAATGGTACTCGGCATAGGAACCAAAACCTACTTGCAGATAGGCTAGTCTTGGATCCTGGTCATACTTTTGTGCGAATTTTTCAAAAAACTCCAAAAGAAAATTCTGATACGAAACACTTGACCAATCGGGAATATACGTGCGCTTATTTTCTACTGGCATCAATTGTGTCCGATACCCCGATTGGGAGCGAATATACAAAGGTACCGAAGGACTTGTGACACCTGGATATGTGTCGCGGAATCGAAGTATGCACTGATGCCCTCTATTTTCTGCTCGGGTTAATACAGATTCCACAACAGACCAATTGTATATACCACTATCGGAAACTATATCGGAAGGTATTAAATATGAAAACTCCAGTTGAACGTTATTAGCAAGTGCTTGTAGTGCCGTTCCATTATCCGTCCAGAATACCATGCCACAATAGGGTTGTACCTGCGTAATGCGTGACTGCAAGGAAAGGTTTACAAACTGTTGAGCGTACGCGGTCGAATAAATACACCAGACCAAGAGTACTAATTCATGAATCTTTTTCATACACAAATTGGATGGGGGTTCAATTGGATTCCAACTTATTTGCCAAAGATTAGAACATGATTAGAAACACGAATCTTAAACCAACACAGATTAGGTTACGATATTTTAGGATGAACAAAAGCAATTAGCTTCTTATGACTACATTTTTTCTCGAAGCATGCAGTTGCAATACACCAGTTTTTTTCAATTCTTCAATAACAAGCTCCAATGCATCTTCCATTGATTCATGACCATTGGCATAGTGCAGCGAATGCAGCCATTCCTGCACTTGATCTAATCGAAGATGATAATATTGGGCTACGCGCTCGGCATAGTCATGTTTGCTTTTCTCCTGAGAAGAAAAAGCCCGAATAGTATGAATGAGGGTTTGAACTTGCAGGTTGTTGGCATGATAAAAATCCGATCGCACTGCAATGGCAAAGCATGGCCATGGAGTAGGGCAAATGCCTATGCGACGGAATGCGCCTTTGTCTACGAAGGGCTGCGTGGTAAACTTTTCCCAGAAGAAAACATCGGCGGTGCCCTCTGTTAAGGCTTTTTCAGCCCCGGCCAAATTGCCAACTTCTACAAACTGCTCCTCTTTTATACTATGCTGCGTGCTTGATGCCTGCACATAGGGCATTAGATGAGAACCGCTAAATTTTCGGGAAATGGCAAACCTTTTGCCTTCCGTCTCCGACCACTCTTTGATGGCTGCGTTGGCTGCCACATGAATTCCCCATTGCAAGGGGGAAGCAACATAAAACCCACAAAGCACCAGTGGATTTCCGTTTAGAATGTGCGCAGTTATTCCTTCTGTAAGTGCCAGGGCCATATCAATTTCCTGGGCTTTTAAAGCCTCTGCCATGGCACCGGTTCCACCTGGGAAATCGATCCATTGGACCTCTATCCCCAAGGTTCCAAAAACGCCCGTTTCGATGGCCAATTGCCATGGATAGTTGAAATGCTCGGGAACTCCACCTACTCGGATTTTCATAGACAGGAAAATCTATTTTTTTGAAAATTTCATGCGATAACGCGTATCCACATCGCCTTTGGAGATATTCAGTAATTTCGTTTTCAGCAGTTGCTTCCGAAGTGAAGACAAATATTCAATAAATAAAACGCCTTCAATATGATCGTATTCATGCTGGATGATGCGTGCCGGCATACCATCAAATTCGTGGGTATGCTCATTCCATTGTTCGTCGAAGTAATGGATTTTTAATTTAGAGGGTCGAATTACCTCGCCTCGAATACCTGGAATGGAGAGGCATCCTTCTTCGTAGCCCCAATCTTCACCAAACTCTTCAATAATGGTTGGATTGATAAATACCTTTTTAAAATCGGCGATCGTCTCATCCTCCAGAGGAGAGGCGTCTGCAATAAACAAACGAATGCTTTTGCCAATTTGAGGCGCCGCCAGACCAATGCCCCCTGCGTTGTACATGGTCTCAAACATATCATCGATCAATTTGGGATCGAACTCCTCTTTTTTAATTTCCTGGGCAGCCTTTTTTAATACCGGATCTCCGTAGGCTACAATTGGGTATATCATACAATACTAACTTGGACCACAAAGGTAAAAGAATTGACCTGAAGGCCAAAACCAGGAATGGAGGGATACCATAAAAAAAGCCACCATGCTGGGCATGGCGGCTCTAGAATGCGGAATAAAATTTTCCCGTTTTTATTTCACTACCAACATTTTGGTTCCGGCTACTACACCGTTTACAAAATGACTAACTTGGTATACACCCTCTGATAGGTTGCTTACGTTGATGGATTTAGAAAGTTCCGATACGGAAGCATATTCAACGGAAGTCATCTCTTTACCCATAAGGTCGGAAACAACGATTTTAACATCGGATGGAGTGTCCAAAGACAAACTTACTGCAACCTCATCGGAAGCAGGGTTCGGAGCAAGTGTAATGGTAGAAGTAGAAGATTTCTGAGCACCAAAGATGTTTGCCACGCAGTTTCCTGTACCGATTTTAAGATTTCTAATAACTACTGTTCCTGAAATATTGGAAGCAGTACAATTAGCATAGCCTGCGGAAGCGGCCTTGAATGAAATCCCTTTGGTAGTAACAGCTGTAAATCCATTGCCACCGGTTACCAAGTTGTTGGCACCACTCTGATCGGTAGTATAATACCCCTCTGAAGCAGTACCACCAGAATAGCGGGTTTGATCGTCATACAAACTAACACCTAACGAGATATAATTTGCAGCAGAACAATCACCGGTTCCATTAACCACTATATTGCTGGCATCAACAGTATAAGAAATGATTCCTGTTGTTGTTTGACCAGACAAGTCTACCACTGATGGGAAATCAACTTTTACTTCTGTTCCCCAGAAAGCGTAATTGGTAAACGTTAATGTTAATTCCCCGTTATTGACAGAGTAATTCAAATCGGTAGCAGTAGGCTGATATTTACTGATGGTAGAAGTAAAATCAGGACAATAAGTCGTTACAGTTTGAGACCAAGCAAATTGGGCAACAAACAAAGAAAGTGCGAGTAAAATTTTTTTCATGGGTTTTGGTTTTAGAATTCTAAATCAAAAGTAAAATATTATTTTATTAATTCTAAATATCACTAATCTAATAAATGAAGTGTATTTATTTAACTTTACTAATTAAAAATTAAACTATTACTACTCCAAATCATTATGTTCTTCAAAAAGACATATTAGATTAATAGAAATTTATACTTCTTATACGAAGAAAAAATTTTAACGTTTTATAAACTTTCAGAAAACAGAAAATGACTCGAAAGTAATTCCTGTAAAACAGCAATCGAATGGACAAAATATAATACAAGTACAGGAATTGAGATTATTCTTTTATCTCAGCGGATTGTTTTTCCAGATCAAAGAGATCGTTGAGTACGTCGATCAGGGTGTCGGCTTCTCCTCGTTTACAAGCTGCCTTTAGCTGAAGTACCGGAAGCTTGATGATTTTTTGCATCATGTTCCGAGTGATCACGTCAACCTTTTTTACTTCTTCGGAAGAAAGTTGCTTGCAATAACGGTTGAGTTCTTCCTGGCGAATTTGTTCTAAAGCATTCTTGAGTTTGTTGATGATAGGAGAAACCATCATTTCTTTATTCCACTGATGGAATTCCTCCATCGACTGCACTATGATGCGCTCTACTTGAGGAATGCAGGCCATACGCGCTTCCAGTGCCTCAGAGGCTTTGTTTTGTATGGAATCAATATGATATACCAAGGCACCCGGTACCTCTTCAACGGAAGGATCTACGCTGCGGGGCACGGAAAGGTCAATAAAAAATTTGTAGCTCAAGCTTCCCAGGGATTCAACAAAGTTTTTTGTGATCAGAGGTTCTTCTCTGGAAATTGAAACAATCACCAGGTTAGCGTCTGCAATGGCTGCGAAGGCTTCTTCAAATGGAATGGTTTTGTAGCCACATTCCTGAGCCAGGTCGTTGGCGCGTTGGGGAGTGCGGTTGGTGAGGGTAACGTTCTTGATGTGCGAATCCACCAGGTTTCTGCACACATCGGCACCCATTTCGCCAAGCCCGATAACCAAGGCTTTGGGTTCTGCCAGATCCGCTGTGAGCTGTTCTGCCAGCTCTACGGTAGCGTAAGAAACGGAAGCGGCTCCATCTCGAAACGAGGTTTCCTGAACTACTTTTTTATTGGTAAAGAAAATGGTATGGAGCAAACGATGTAAAAATGGTCCTGCCATGTTTAAATCTGCGGACCATTGATAGGCATGTTTTACCTGATTGATTATCTGAATATCGCCTACTACTTGAGACTCTAAACCAATGGACACGCGGAACAAATGCTCCACTGCTTGGTGATGATCGTTGATGACAAGCGCCAGTGATACGAAGGGCTCGAACTCTGCAACACCTTTTTGCAGGCATAAGAGCTGAAGGATGGATCGACTTAAATCGCTGTCGGATGAATAATAGATTTCGGTACGGTTGCAGGTAGAAACCACCAGGAGTTCGCTCAAATCAAAGGTTTCCTTTAAGGTATGCAATAACTGCTTGGCTCCTGCCTCTTGCAAGGACAGCATTTCGCGCTGCCGGATGGAGGCTGTTTTGAAACTTACCGATACAACTTTAAAATTCTCTATCATCGCTTCTTTATCCTTGCAAAATTAATGGTTATTCATATTTCTTAGACATGAGGAAAATCAACAATTGAAATTTAGAATGATTATAAATAACAATATAATAAACTAAGGATAAATACCTTAGACGGTATAATCCATAGTAGGATAACAGTTAATTGAATGTTGAAGTTCCTTCCGAGGAAAAGTATTGGGAAAAGGAATGAGGTGGAGATGAATTATTGGGAGCCTGTATCCAGCTTTCCTTAGTTAAGGTTCCCATTGGAATGCAGCCACATGATTTATTCGGCACACATGAAAAAAAGGATTGAATTAGCAGGGCAATTATAATATCTTTCAACGATGAACATCTATGAAAATAAGGCCACTTTTAAATTTCTCATTGTAGGTGTTGCGCTGCTTGTAGGCTTTATTTCCATTTATTATTCCCAGCACTTGGTAAGCAAGTTGGCTCAGCGGGAGAAAAAATTGATTGACTTATATGCCAAAGGGCTGGAGTACGCCGTCAATTCTGAATCAAGCGCGGGGTTAACGTTTATTTTCAAAGAGATCCTGGACTCCAACTCAACGATACCGGTAATACTCGCTGATAGTGATGGCTTGCCGCTCAACTCTGTGAATGTAGAAATTCCGAGAGGATTTTCGGAAGAAGAAAAAACTGCTTTTCTGAAACAAGAAATTGTAGAAATGAAAAGTATGTACGACCCCATCGTAATAGACTATAAGGATTTGGGCATTAAGAATTACATCTATTACCAGAATTCATATTTTTTGCATCAATTAAAATTATATCCGTACATACAATTAGGTGTTATAGGGGCGCTGGCTTTGATTGCCTACCTGGCCTTTAGTTATTCCCGCAGCGCTGAGCAGAACCGCGTATGGGTAGGCCTGGCCAAAGAAACAGCCCATCAGTTAGGTACGCCTTTATCTTCGTTGACGGCATGGGTAGAGCTGCTTCGCATGAAACCGGATTGCGAAGAAATTGTAAGCGAATTGGAAAAAGATGTAAAGAGGTTAGAAACCATTACTTCTCGTTTTTCGAATATCGGTTTTGCTCCGACCCTGATGCCCATGGATGTATACGAGGTGGTGTATGCCTCCATTCAGTATTTGCAATCGAGGACTTCCAATAAGGTAAAACTACTGATAGAAAAACCAACACACATTTTGTTGTCAGAAATTAACAAACCGCTTTTTGATTGGGTGATTGAAAATCTTTGTAAAAACGGCATTGATGCCATGGAAGGCAACGGAAATATTTCAATACGCATTGTATTGATAAATAAGCTGGTGTGCATTGATGTAAGCGATGAAGGAAAAGGAATACCGCGCAGGAAATTTAACGATGTATTTAAACCGGGTTATACGACTAAAAAGCACGGCTGGGGCCTTGGATTGACGCTGGCGAAGCGTATTATAGAACAGTATCACCGGGGACAGATAGTTGTTTTGAATTCGGAGCAAGGCAAGGGTACAACCTTCCGGATTAGTTTACCGATGTACGAGTCCTTATAATTTTTTATCAAGGAATTCCAGAATACGGAAGCGTTTTCTGCGGCCCGGATAGAGCGGAAAGCCCGCAGTGGCGCCTATGGCGCCACGAGGACTTGCAGCGATAGCCGGACCAGCCGCCCCAATCAAACTCCTGCGCGCGATGAGGGACCTAGGGTGCATTAAGCTCCCGGGGGGTATCGTTGGAAGCCCAATGAAAATCGCCTTCTGTGAATATTTCTTTCTTCCAAATGGGAACTTCGTGTTTGATTCGATAAATAATTTCTTCGTTGGCTTTATACGCCTCCATGCGATGACGGTGTGCAGTAACTACGACTACCGCTGTTTGTCCCACAGGAACCAGTCCTATGCGGTGCACGGCATGGGCTGTGCCGAGTTGATACGTTTGTATGGCGTCCAATAAAATCTGCCGGATTGTTTTTTGTGCCAGAGGAACATACACCTCGTACTCGATGGCAGACACCTGGCGGCCCATGTTGCGCAGGCGCACATCGCCGCAAAACATAACCAGTCCACCACATTCGGGATGCTGGCATTGTTGCAGCAGGGAAGCGGGATGCAAGGGCTCTGAAGACAGGAATACACTATCCTCCGCTGCTGGGTGGAAGAACGACGATGGGTTCATGTGCTTGAATGGGAGAATCTAACATTAAAATCTGGTCGCCTTGCGCAAACCTCGATTGATCGAGCAGTTCGGAAGCTTCGTGTTGTTGGGCTTTAAGCGCGGCCAACAAAGAAGCTACCGTATCGTGCGCTGGCATTTCGATGGCCGGCTGGAAATATTTTTTTAATCCAGCAAAAAAAAGTACTTGCATGGCTTATCCTCCAATTTTTAACATACTCAGGGTACTGCCTACAAATCCGTAGGATTGTTTTTGCTGCAAGGCTTGCTGCAGGCGCTCAGCCAGGGCTGCAGGGGTAATGAAATCATGCACGGCGATGGCTTCATCGCTGCTAAGGCACCCGTAAATATTTCCGTAGGAATCAAGGCGCAATCGATCGCAATCGGAACAAAATGGTTCGGATTCGTTTGCAATAATTCCTATTTGTCCTCCTTCTTCCAGATTCCAATACGAGGCGGTAGCAGAGGGCTTGCGCAAGGCTGGAACCAGGCTATATCGACTAGAAAGCATGCTGAGTATTTCGTGTTGTGAAACGAAATAGGTTTCAAAATCGCGACTGTATAAATGGCCCATGCGCATCAATTCAAGAAATCGAATGGCCATGTTATTGCTGCGTGCGAACTCCACCAGTGCTATCAACTCCGCATCGTTGTATCCTTTAAGCACCACAGTATTGAGTTTTACTTCCATCCCCAAAGAACCCGCCATTTCAATGGCCGTCAGAATTTCAGCGAGGCCTTTACGCCGGGAAATTTTTTGATACACTTGCTCCGACATGGCATCGAGCGAAATATTGATGGAATGTAAACCTGCGGCTTTTAAATCGGGGAGTAAGGATTTGAGCTGCGTTCCATTGGTAGTCATGCTGATTGGCAACCCTATTCGTTCCTGAAGCAAGCTAACTAATGGGATCAACTCTTTGTACAAGGTAGGTTCTCCGCCGGTGAGTCGAATTTTGTGCAGGGGCAACACTTGTTGCATGGACTCAATCAAATCCACCAAACGATAGTAGGGTAATGTAGCATGATTGGAAGCGGGTATGTCTTGTGATTTGCCGCTGACGCAGTACACACAACCCAGATTGCAATAGGACAATAGACTCAAACGCAGTGAACGAAACGTTCTGCCCATGGCATCCTGTACTTGTAATCCGGCATTCATGTTGGGTGTTGCCCTTAGTCGTTTACTTTTTACTGTGTACCAGTATTTCTGTCGAAACCGGAAGATACGAATTCCGAGGGGCTTCGCAAAGGGAGCAGCACCAATCGGTTGGCAACAGTGTAAACAAGGTTCCCCTCGCGATTCCACGAGCGGGTTCCCCTTCAATTTCATCGTATACCGTCCAGCATTCCTGGCATTGGTAAACCGTGCGATGTTTGACCTGATCCACCTTTTCTCTCTTTTCGGTGCGCACCAATTCAGCGTCGGCATTGAGGACACGAAAGTAGAGTTTACTTAATTTTTCGAGGCTGTCGGCCAGGGCTTCCATTTTGATATCAGAAGCATATAGTTTTTTATGCTTCCCGTTGGAATTGAAATTTTCGAGGTAATATAAATGATAGGTATTCTTTTTAGAGCCTTCGGTAATCACTACGTTGGAATAGCGATGCTCTTCCAGTTTACCGATATAGAAACTTAATCCAAAAGTGCGGATATCTCGTTTATTGAATTGCTCAACGAGATAATTTTTTAATTCTAAGGAAGGGATATCATTGGGTTCAATTTGCCAGTTCAGTTCGATTCCTGAATGGCGTATGTTAATACCATGCTTCCCCAATAGTTTTTCCCAGCGGATGCGGTCTTGCTCTTTAATGCCTTTGATGATGAAGGAACGCCAGGAACTAATGTAGACGTGGGAAATCCGAGTTTGGTCGCAGAGCAATGCCAGGTCTTCCATGAATGCTACCGGATAATCGAAATTGCGACGAAAGATTCCCAACCAGTAGCCATCCTGATAGGAATTCATTCCTTCGTAATAGGGAAAACGCAAGCGAGGCAGCACCAGGTCCTGGTCTTTTTTGCGTGTGATGAGTTTATGTTCGGCTTGAAGCGCTTGATGCAGAATAGGGATTTCTACTTCTTCTACTTCCTGCAATTGCACTTCCAACCATTTGGAAATGAAACTGATTTCGGTGCTGTAAATGAGATCGGGCCAGCATTCTGAAGTTCCTAAGCGTGGATGGCGCACATAGAGGTACCAAAAATTGGGATACGATGAACACACAAAGCTGAGGTGCCCGGTGAAGAGCGGTACCAGCGGTTGCGTATTATCGCAAATATTTATTTTAAGCGAAGGTGTGTAATCGAAACTATCGAGAATATCCCTGTAAATGCCTTCGGTGAGCCAATTGGCATGTGAAGTAAAAATATCTTCTGCTGCGTAGGAACTAACAATGTTTGGGAAATCATCTTCTCCTTGCTCGAGTTGTAGGGTTGGATATTCCTGTGACAAATTTTCGTGAGAGGTAGCTTCGTTGGAAAAAACATACATTTCCTGACGCAAGCCTGGAGAGATGTGCTGTTCTCCAAGTGATTTGGTAAGTTTTAAAAACTCCTGCAAATCGGGAATAGAAACAATTCCTCCTTTAAAGTTTGCCTTGATGTAAGAATCTTTTTCTTCAATGGTTCCCATAGATTTCAGAATTAGTTATCAGGCCAATTTTAAACTACGTTCCAGAATGTTCTTCACTTCGGATTTACAGCTTCCACAGCCTGTTCCAGCTCCTGTGCACAAGCAAAGTTCTTTGAGATCATCCACTCCTTCTTCAATCTTCTTCACGATGTTTCCTTCGCCCACGTTGTTGCAGGAACACACTAATTTCCCTATTACTTCTTCTGCCTTTTTGCCTGAGCGAAGCAAGGAAAGCCGCTTTTCAGACAATTCGATTTTATTTTTAATCAACTCTCGAAATTCATTGAACTCGGTTTTATCTCCAATAAGAATGGCTCCTATGAGCTTATCGCGGTGGATGATGCATTTTTTATAATAGCGTGTAGCTTTATCAATGAATACTACTTCTTCATATTCGCCGCTGTCGTCGGGTAATTCAGTAACGCCTAATGAACAAAGATCCAATCCTGGTATTTTGAGAATGTTCATGGAAAGTGACCCTTGATAAAAACTGAAAAGGTCTCCATTCAGAAATGCCGCTAGGGTTTCGGCTTGTTCTTCGGCAGCAGCGGTGATTCCGTATAAATTCTGCTGATGTTCGGCAATTTCTCCGATGGCAAAAATATCGGGATCGTTGGTTTGTAAATAATCGTTGACTTCCACCCCCCGCTGCACTTTTAAGCCGCAGGCTTTGGCGAGTTCAATGTTGGGCGTAGTACCTGTAGCGTACACCACCGCGGTGCAAGGCAGGGTATGACCACTCTTTAATTTTACTGCGGTAATTTTTTCTCTGCCAATGAATGTTTGGATTTCGTCGTTGTAATAAATCTCAATTCCTCGATCAATTAATTCTTCTTTCAATAGAGAAGCCCCAACGGCATCGAGTTGGCGACTCATTAGCCTGGAGGTTCGCTGAATGATGGAGGCTCTGAAATTTAGTTCCCGCAAGGAAGAAGATAATTCTAATCCCAGCAATCCACCACCCACTATTACCACGTGGTCTTGTGGTTGCAAGTGTTGCATGAGACGGTCGGCATCCAGCTTGGTACGTAAGGTGAAAAAACCTTCGAGCTGACTGGGAATATCTTTAGGTACTGCTGAGCGGCTTCCTGTAGCCAACACCAGCAAATCGTAGCGGTGCTCGCGACCTTCGCTGTCCATGAGTAATTTGCGCTCGCGGTCTATTTGTGTAATGGATATCCCCTTCAGCACCCGCACTCCCAAAGCTGCTTCTTCATCTTCGGTAAGTTTCAGCAATTGCGGCCAGGACTGCGTTCCGGCGATATAATCGGGAAGCATGACACGGTTGTAAAAGGATTGGGATTCTTTGCTGAAGACAAGAATTTCATCTTCTTTGTTTCGTTCCCTGAAACTTTTCACGAATCCATAGGCCGCGGCACCAGCTCCAATCACGAGTATACGCTGTTTGGGTTTTTGATATTTGGTTACCTGGACGGCAGCAAATTTAAAATCCGGTTCTTTGGATTTAGGATCGAGCAAGGGACTGGTAAGATTATTGGCCCTACTGAAGTCTTTGCCTTTTGTTTTGCCCCAGTGCATGGGCAGAAACACCACGCCCCTTTTAATGTCTTTGGTCACTTTGGCTTTCACCTGGGTTTCGCCCCTATGGCCTTGGATGACTACAATATCGTTATCGGCAATGCCTCTTTCTTCGGCATCTTTGGGATGTATCTCGAGAAAGGGCTGCGGTATATGCTGGTTGAGTTTGTTGACTTTTCCGGTGCGGGTCATGGTATGCCACTGATCGCGAATACGACCGGTGGTTAGGACCAAGGGAAATTCCAGGCTGGTAGGCTCCGATTCGTTATGATCGGGAACGGAGTGGATGTTGGCTTTGCCGGTAGGCGTATAAAATTTACCATCGGTAAACAAACGCTTGGTACCAGGCTGTGCCGCCGTGAATGGCCATTGGGCGGTACCATGCTGTTTGAGATGATCATAGGTAAGTGCGCTGATGTCGATATTGGTGCCTTTGGTAAGGGCCGCATGTTCGTTGAATACTTCTTCGCAATTTGAAAAATCGAATCCATGAAAGCCCATTTTACGGGCAAAGCGAAGCAGTATGTCTGTATCGGGCAGCGCTTCGCCTGGAGCTTCCGTAATTTTATGCAAATAGGAAATACGGCGTTCGGAATTGGTCATGGTGCCTTCCTTTTCAGCCCAGGTAGCGGCGGGTAGCACTACATCGGCATACGGAATACATTCGTGCTTGTCCGACATATCCTGAACGACCACAAATTTGGCATTCTTGAGTGCTGCCTCCATTTTACGTGCATCGGGCAAACTCACCAAGGGATTAGTGCAAATAATCCAGATGGCTTTCATGCGACCGTCTGCGAGTGCGTCGAACATTTCGGTGGCCGTAAAGCCAGGCTTGTCTTTAATTTTAGTACCGCCCCAGAATTTCTCTACTTCCTCGCGGTGTGCGGGATTCAACAGATCGCGGTGCGCTGGTAACAAATTGGCCAATCCCCCTACTTCTCTTCCTCCCATGGCATTGGGTTGCCCGGTTAATGAGAAAGGTCCGGATCCGGGTTTACCAATTTTCCCTGTTATCAAACTGAGGCTTATGAGCGATACATTTTTATTAACTCCAATAACCGACTGATTGAGCCCCATAGCCCACATGCTGATGAATCCGTTGGAACGCCCGATGTACTCGGCGGCCCAGCGAATGTCTTCGGCTTTTACGCCGCAGATGGAGGCCGCTTCTTTCAGGCTGCGCTTCATCACGTGTTCGCGGTATTGTTCGAAGCCATTGCAATGGTGTGCGATAAACTCATAGTCTACCTTTTCCATTTCAATAAGCAAGCGTCCGATGGCGTTGTAGAGCACGATGTCGGTACCCGGATTGATTTGCAAATGCAAATCGGCGATGGAACACGATTGTGTTTTGCGTGGATCCACCACGATGATTTTAATATCGGGATTGTTTGCTTTTGCCTGCTCCACGCGGCGCCAAAGAATTGGATGGCACCAGGCTGGGTTGGCTCCAGTGACTAAAAAACAATCGGCCAGTTCAATATCTTCGTAACTTGCCGGCACCGAGTCTTCGCCAAGGGTAAGCTTGTAACCTACCACGGCGGAACTCATGCAGAGCCGGCTGTTGGTATCGATGTTGTTGGAGCCAATAAAACCTTTGATCAGTTTATTGACTACATAATATTCTTCGGTAAGGCATTGTCCGGAAACGTAGAAGCCCACAGAGTCGGGGCCAAAACGTTGAATTAAACTTTTAAACACAGCTGCACTGCGATCGAGTGCCTGATCCCAGGAAACACGTTGCAAAGGGCTATTTCTATTCCAACGCATTTCAGGATACAACAGGCGATCGCCTTTTTCCTGCGCCGTGTAATGCAGATTCATTCCTTTGGAGCAGAGCATGCCGCGATTTACCGGATGGTCTTTGTCGCCCTCTACATGGATGCGTCCCTGACGATCTTGAATGACCTCGATTCCGCAGCCTACGCCACAATAACAACAAGTAGTTTTAAACCGATTCATAGTATTGCGTTGACAATTGCTTTGCTCCTTAACGAATTAAGGGGCTGATAACAGCCCCAACATTTCTACATTTCTTCTGCTTCCTGCTTTTCCACATACTCTACACCATGGTCCATGATGCTGAATTTATCCATCAGCAAGCTGATCAGGTGATCGCGGGTGATGCGGTATTCCGGAAGATTTACGATTTCACGTTTGTCGCGCGGACGAGGAAGCGGCACATCTACTATTTCGCGAATGGTAGCAGCAGGTCCATCGTTCATTACCACAATACGATCGGAAAGGAAAATCGCTTCTTCAATATCGTGGGTCACCATAATGATCGTTTTGTTACGATTATCAAGATTCCACAATTTCAACAATTCCACGTGCATGGATCCTTTGGTTAAGGCATCCAAGGCTCCGAATGGCTCATCGAGCAACAATACGCTCGGATTGATGGCAAAAGCACGGGCAATGGCTACGCGCTGTTTCATACCACCGGAAAGTTGCTGTGGATGTTTGTCTTTGTGTGTTGTCAGGTTTACCATTTGAATGGCTTTGTCTACAACGGCTCTTTTTTCTTCGCGAGAAAGAGAACTTAGCACAGAATCTACGGCCTCGTATATATTCTGATACACTGTCATCCAGGGAAGCAAGGAATAATTCTGAAATACAATGCCTCTGTCGGGGCCAGGTGCGGTTACCTTTTTATTATTTACAATGACTTCACCTTCGGTAGGTTTCACCATTCCGCTGATCGTACTCATAAGTGTGGATTTACCGCAACCTGAGTGACCAATGATGGAGATGATTTCTCCTTTGAAAATTTGCAGATCGATATTCTGAATGGCAGTGTATACTCCTTTGGGAGTTTTAAACCGCACACTCACACCTTTCACATCAATACAAAGTTCCGTCTTAGTTTTAGTGAGTGTTTCCATATAGTCATAATTACTTTTTGTCATACGAAAATTTAGTTTGTAGCAACGAGAAGAATTTATCTAACAATAAACCAACAGTACCAATGATAAGTATGGCTGCCAATACACGCTCAAGGCTAAGCGCATTCCAACTATCCCATACAAAGAATCCGATTCCGATGCCACCGGAAAGCATTTCCGCAGCTACGATTACCAACCAGGCCACCCCAACGGAAAGTTTTAATCCGGTGATGATGTGTGGAAGGCTGTATGGAAGAATTACTTTAAAAATGTATTTGATTTTGGAGAAGCCAAAGGCCTTAGCTACGTTTTTGTGGTCGTCGGGAATTGAAGAAACCCCGAAAGCCGTATTAATAAGTGTTGGCCAGAGTGAGGTGATAAAGATCACGAATACAGTAGAACTTGATGCACTTTGAAAAGCAACCAACCCTATAGGAAACCAAGCTAAAGGAGAAACGGGACGAAGAATTTGAACAATAGGATTGAGCAACTTCATGCCTACTTTGCTGGCGCCCATGAGAATCCCCGCTGGGATAGCCACAAGGCTACCCAGCAGAAACCCCATACCTACGCGTGACAATGAGCTTAACAATTGCAAGCCGATACCTTTATCGTTTGGACCGTAATCGTAAAACGGTTCTTCGATTAATCCTTTAAAAACTTCCCAGGTCGCTAAAGGTCCGGGTAATTCGCCAGCCAACCTTCTGCTAACGAACTCCCAAACCAATCCGAGGACAACTAAGCCGGCTACGAAGTAGCCGATGTTTTTAATGAGTTCAATTGTCTTATACTGCAATACTGCTTTCATTTCCGACGTAGACATAATGCTTTTTGTTTAGGTGAATCATTCAAGAATCCCGGAGTATTGGCAGCAGGAATTTTCATTCCTGCTGCTACTCCATATTCATAGATTATTTAAATGCAACTGGTTTGTAAAGTTTAAGTGATTCGGCAGGTTTATTAGGATCAAAGGTTACGTTATCCAATTTGATGGTGAATGGTTTCATATCATCATCCGGAATTGGCACGTTCATGCTCTTAGCCACTTCGCGGTAAACGTCATCCAATATCAATTTATCGGCGATGCCAGCATAATCGGGAGGAGTAGTCAGGTAACCGAAACGTACATACTGTGCCATGGCCCATATAGCATGCGATTTACGAGGCAGGTTGGTATTACCACCACGGTAGAACATCATGTAGTCGTCTTTGTATTTCTGCACACCCAATTCGCAACCTAAATCACTAGAACCTAATAAGCGGGCTTCGATAACGGCCAAGGGAGCATTTACATAGTAGGGTTTTGCCAATATTGCCGCTGCTTTTTTACGATTGGCAGGTACATCTAACCACTGACATGCTTCCAGGATAGCTTTCATTACTTTCTTCATGTCTTCTTTGCGGCCTGTTGCAAATTCTTTGTTAACCACGAATGCTTTTTCTGGGTGATGTTGCCAGATGTCTTGAGTGGCCACGTGCGTAAATCCAATGTTTTGTGCAGCGGCTACACCGCCCCAAGGTTCTCCAACGCAATATCCTTCCATGTTATCAACTTTCATGTTGGCTACCATTTGTGGAGGAGGAATAGTGATAATTCCCACCTTTTTCTGGTCGATACCAGTAGCTCCCATCCAATAGCGCAACCATAAGTCGTGAGTACCACCCGGGAAGGTCATGGCGAAGGTTACTTCTTTCTTTTGCTTAACGGTATTTACCGATGCGTTTACCTTAGCAAATTGTTTGTATCCAACCAGGCCACAAAAATCTTTTGAAAGTGTAATCGCTTGTCCGTTGTTACTTAACATCATAGCAACGTACATTTCCGAACCGGCTTTCCCTCCTACTCCGGTGTATACCGAAAGTGGCATGGTATACAGGCAATGAGCGCCTTGCAATTCACCGGTCAGGATTTTATCGCGAACCGAAGCCCAGGAAGCTTCTTTAGTCACTTCCACGTCTACTCCATATTTGGCGAACAAGCCAAGCTCTTTCGCCATGACGATAGGCGCGCAGTCGGTAAGCGGAATGAAACCGATCCGAATTTTTTCGCCCTTGGGCGCTAAGGTGGCAGCGGTAAAAAAAAGTGATAGGCAACACAAGATTACTACACTGTATCTCCAGGAACGGAGGGTTTGGATATTATTGAATAGCTTTTTCATAGTTCCAATCTTTGAGTTCAACAATGATTAATTTTCGTTTGATTAATTTTTAATTGGAGTAGGTTTGGTAAAGAAGAAATCTGGACGAATGGTCAGCATCACATAAGCGAACTGAGCATTCTTTCTTGTTTTATCAATTGAACCTTGTTTTACATATTCTAGAGAAGGAGTTCCGAAGAACATACAGTACCCTGACTCTACCGCACAGAAGCGGTTGATGTTGAAGTTGAGAAGAATATCAACTTCACTTCCGAAGTATCTGTCTTCTACATTTGCATCGGTAGCTACTGTTGGCTTTTTGATATCGTTCGCTGCGCTGAAGTAATGATAGTCAGCAGAGATGGAATATTTATTAGCCGTAAACTTCGATTTGAAGTGTGGATTCATCAAACCGGTAGAAGGAGCACCTGTTCCTACGTAGAAGTAGTCCATCAAACCCCAGTAGCGGTGCGGAGTACCATACAACGGGTCAAATCTGTTGTTTACTTTAGAAGTAGAATTTCCGTCGTTACCGGATAAATAATCAATTCCAGGACCAGCGATGAATTTCCCTTTTTGCACTTGAGCTAAGGCATTGAAATGATATGCGTCGAGCGTATTACCGTCTTTATCTTGGCTTCCCTGGTAGAAGAAACCACCACTCAATGCTACTTTCACACCGGAGGAGGCATTTCCAATGGTAGTGGAGAAATTGGAACCTACGGTGTAACGGTTGTATGTAGCATGTTTGTCGTAACGCTTACCGGCAATTTTGGAGGTGTTCGTACCAATGGTTACCGTCATCGTATCAGGTCTGGAACGAGCGAAGTCGTCTTTAAAGAGCAATACTGAAATTTTAGTTTGTTTGAATTTTTTGCTCAGGTACAGAAACTGCATGCCTTTGTACATGACGCCGATGGCATTGGTACCTGGAGGCGAAGTTGGCACATATCCATTTGGAACAAAGTTTCCTGGAAGGGTAACGACTACCCCGTTGGAAGCTGTGTATCCGTTGGTATTCACAGGCGTGTAGGTAATGTTGCCACGTCCGAATGCGTCGGAGTTTTGGTTGTAAGCAAAACCTAGATCGGCCTGGTACCCGCGATGCAGGAACTTGAGCAAGGCGGCATCATGCCTTCTACCTTGTTGCAACCAGTCGAGGTTTCCGAGCAAACGTACGTCGTCGTACACCAATTCCTGGCGACCTACCTTAATTGAAAGGTTATCTATTTTCAATTTACAGGTGGTATCGGAGGTAGTGGCCAGAGTAATTTCTCCCCAGGCTTCATGCAAGAAAAGTTTACTTCCATCGTTATTGGAAATAGTGGAAGCATCCTGGCCCCATACGCGCACGTCGCGCAATTGAGTCACGAAGTTGAGTTTATCCCATTTGTAACCAAGCAATAAGTTGGTACGCTGACTGGTAAAACCCGCTTGTCCGGTGCCTTTTAAGGGTAAATTTCCAACGCCTTCACGCATTTCTGTTCGAGTTCTGACAGTACCGATTAAGGAGAACTGTCCGTAAGATTGAGTAATTACTGCAAAAAAAAGTGCAGGAATTAACTTGGAAAAGAGCTGCTTTCTCATTTTCTTTAAGTTTGGATTTTGGGTTAAACCATGATTCAATTGTGTAAGCCCGGGTGCGGTGGTCAGACCTCCCCGGGATTTTTTTATGCCAATACAGCGTGTTCGTCTACTATTTCTTCTGTTTCTTCTTTCACTTTTACCTCCTTGTTTGTCCAGTTACCCGTATTCAAAAGAATATCTAATAGTGTGATGGAGCCTGTTACCACCCCAATCAGGAAGAATGCCGCTTTTATATCCGTAAATGTTATATCCTTTACAAAACCAGTTGTCAGATTATCCATACATGCAATGCGGAAAGAGATTCCATTCACAAAGAATTCATAGTTCTTGAAAAGCCCGATGATTATCACCATCAAAACTCCCAATGCCACAATACCTGTCTGATTTTTTGCAGAAGAAATGTTATGGTTTAAACCACCCAATAAGAGAGTCACTAATAAGATACTGGATACTGCGATTAAGATGCTTGCTGTAGAGGATTGGTTTGCGAAAAAGTACTCCTGATGGATGGATAAAAAAGCGCTAAGCACCATTAACATCAAAAAACAAACACAAAAGGCACCACAATTATATATTATAACCTTTAAATGGATATTTTCTACACCTAAACCAACTCTTTCACCTAATTTCTCCATATCATGAATCAATTTCATGACACTAACTTACAAATTAGGTATAAATACTCAAAACGAAATCGCAACTTTTGAGTAAATTACCTTAAAAATTAAAGGTAAATATTTAAATATTACTACTACCTGAGAAAAAGAGGGTAAATTTTCAGGCTACTTTTACAAAAATCACTCATTTTCTTCTAAACACCATTCATTTTTAACATAAAACAGCTTTAAGATTTATAAAAATTAAAAATGAGGTTAAAAAACAAACCTATTATGACAAAAAATGAATTAAAATGAGCTTAGAAGGGTTAAAAATTATGAAAATTAAAAAGGGAGTGATTAAAAATCACTCCCTTTACTATGCATTTTACTAAAAACTATGCTTGATCACGAAAAATCCATCTGCCATTCGTTTGGATTAATATAAAACGAAGTGGTTTTCCTTTTCGGGTACAATTTTAAGCGTCATTACCAGGCTTACCGTTTCATTATTGCCATTAATCTTTCTCCCTTGAAGGGCTTTAATTAATAATTTCTCCAATTCCTGGTCTTCGGTATTGATTTCTAATACTTGAATACGATTTTGATCGGTAAGTTTTATATTAATGGAGACCATTTTCTCCGCATCGTACTCTGAGGCTGCCACCGATATAATAGAACCTATAGCATACTGCTGTTCAGCCATGGAAACATGTCTGGTTTTGGCTTTTTTGGCCTTTCCGGCATGGGCGTAAACACTTATACTTCCTGTTAAAAGGCTACCAATCAACAAGATAACAAAAGCAGACTTTTTCATATTTTCTTCGGTTTTAATCAATTTACTTAAAATTAACACACGTCCGACATTCTTAACAATTATTTAATATTGAGATGCCCTTCTATTTATTAAATGTATTTAACGTTTTTGAAAATCAATACGTTAGACAAATACAGTTATGTTTATGTTAAATTTAAATCATATAAAAAACTGGTTTATAACATCTTACATATATCAACAAGTTTTTCATCAAGAAAATAGCCATTGGGCCCTCAGTCCATGTAATCCACCCGAAATTGCTGTTAGAGGGTTTGATTGGGAACGCCCTCCCGCGTGAGGGATAGAGTGGAAAGGCCATATGGCCTTGAAGCGATAGCCCGACCCACAGTGGTGGGTGGCGCCTGTAGCGCCACCACGCCACGACGGGGCACGCCCAAATGGAAGTCTTGAGTTAGGAATTAGAGCCTGAACCTCTATTTCGCTTCCATGGTGAAATCAGGCTTGTACATGAATTTTCATCAGAAATTATATCCTGAAAAAGCGCCCCCACTATCCGTTTGATAATATTATTAGAAATGAAAAACCGAATAAAAACAAGAAAGTATGCCTCTACGTATAAAAAATCGAACCGAACTAGACACTTTATAAGAATACTCCTATGAATACTTTCGTAAAACTATGGCTTTTGTGTACGCTCGCATTGGTCTTCGAAAGTCTTTCGGCCGAAAACAGCGCCATCACTCAAGCGCCCGTGTATACGTACCAGATACGTACCAACAGCGACAAGACATTTGGCTATGCAAAAGGCTTAACGATTTATTGGAGTTTAATCCGGCTACAAATTCCTGGAGAATGATGGCCTACCTTCCATCTACAAAAAGGAGTGGCACCATTGCTTTTGCCATAAACAAGGTTGGATATTTTGGCTTCGGCTATAACGGCAATCGGTACGATAGTGCATTTTTTGAATTTGACCCTCACGGCGATTACCTTTGGCATACTGGATCCACACAACCCTATGTAAAAGTAGTAAATGCCGGAACGTATGCTGTTCGCATTTCAAATGGCAATGGTTGTTTTGCCCGCGACTCCGTGGCCATCTCCTGCTCACTGACCGATTTGGAAAAAAGTATAGAAACGAATAATCAACTTCTTCGTGCCTTCCCCAATCCTGCGCAAAACAAATTTTCCGTCGTTTCTGCCATGCCGCTGGAATGGGTAGAAATAAGAAATACAGATGGAAAAATTTTGTTACGAAAAGAAGTGTATGCCAACGAAATTGAACTCGCCTTGCCGCCACTGCCCGCTGGATTGTATTGGATAAGCAGCGCAGCAGGCAATCTAAAAATTGCATTGACAGGAAATTAAACCCTGCATAAATCAAACGATATGTTTTCGCTCTTTGAAAAACTTATCGTTTGTGTTTTGCTATCATCCAAGTTGAAGGTTCGATTGGTTCCTACTGCCGCATCTTGCAGCATCAATATTCCTTTAAATTGTGTTGAATATGATAATAGGGGCGTGTCCCTTTATTGTTGTGGCATGGCGCCTGTGGCGTCATGCCACAACAATAAAGGGCCGGGCTATCCGCTTGTACTCCTCGTGGTGGCGCCACGCCACCACTGTGGGGTACCGCTCCTATCCCTCACGCGCTTACACCTTGGCAAACGAGTGGTCGTTCGCAGGAAATAAGTAGCTTTATATTCCGATTTCCGTCGAGGCCCTCGAAGGAAATTAGCCTTGAAATCTCAATGTCAGCCACTTTATAAGATTCCCGGTTGAAACTATTCTCATTTATGGAGTCTTCCTTTAGAAGCTATAATCATCTTTTATGGAAATTGTAAATCCTATGTACGATGCCTCTTTCAAATATTTGGTAGAGGATCCAGAATGCGCCAGGACATTTTTGGGAGAACTCTTACGAATGAATATTTTGCATTGTGAGCTC
>JALONM010000023.1 GCA_025454925.1 Cytophagaceae bacterium | reverse complement strand
TTCAGTACTCTAAATAGTTTGGCTGTGCTTGTCTTTCCTATTAGTAAAATATCTCAAAGAACTTCTGTAACCTCGTTCGGTTACTTCGTTAGAAAACCTTTCGTCTTCTCTTTTTTACCCCCCTTTTTTCTTTCTCTCATTTAGGGAGCGCAAAGGTAGTAATCTTTCTTATTCGTGTCAAGCTTTTTTTTAAAGTTTTTTTTCAGACTTTTCTGAAAACCTTTCATTGAAGCTTTCTTCAAATTGGGAGTGCAAAGGTATTTGTTTTTGCAATTCAAGTCAAGTTTTTTTAAGGAAATTTTTAAAAATTCTTGGCTTCTCCTGATCTGAACAACACTACTTTAAAGAACGATTCCCGTTTTGTGTAATTGGGAGTGCAAATGTATGCGTATAGAGTATTCACTCCAAATATTTATGCGATTATTTTCCCTTTTTTTTAAATAGTGGGACTGTACTACATGGCTCACCGTACATTAAACTCGATACCAAAGGCATTAGAAGCCGCGTCAACTCTACATATGCAGATATCGGAACCTGCTTTTTACTACAGCCTTTAACTACCACCTTCGCCCCGATAAATTGATCTAATGGAAGTCGTTCCAGCATCTTATTATATAAGTGAACTTCCAATTGCTCCAAGGTTCCCATGTAAACGCCCTTAGCAAAGGGTTGAAGTCGAGTAACCAACAGCATGTAGGCCCAGGTTGGAACTAAAGCATCAGCGGAACAATAAAGAGTAACCCAAGCCCCTTGGTAGTACTGCCAGTCATGAGTCGCAATAAACTCTCTAAAATCTTTTTCTTTTAGCACCAAGCCTTGCCATAACAATGGTGCAATATCAAAGGCGATACGGTCACCTTCGGGATAATACTCTTCCAAATCGATGGTTACAAGTCCACTATTGGCTACTTTGTTTATGATTTCATTTTCCATATCACTCATATTACTACCAATCAATCGGTTCCGCTCCGGCACAACGTGATTACTTACCTTTTACGCTTATCCGATGGTTGTTCTAGTTACCCGGGCATTACGTCTTTCTATGCGATCAGTCGGTAGATTCTTAGAACAATTCATAAAAAGCTTTTTTCTCGACCAGCTTTCCAATGTGCCCGGAACGATAGAACATGTCAAAGGACTGGCAAGTTCCTAACGCTTAAAAGCTATATCAAGTTCAATCAAATGAGGAATGAAAGCGTTTCTTACAAGCGAGCATATCCACCTTACTAGCCTTAAAAGGTTGGGGCTAAGCGTCCCAATCAAAGCGTTAATAAGAGGCAATCAATTCCTACGCATTGAAATTAAGGAAGACTGTTTTTGAAATCCTGGTAGGTAGTACCAGTATAGGGTGTGGTGGTACAACCGAGCAATGTGGCCTTTTCATTAATGGCCTGCACTCTGTTGTCTGGGCACGGATGGGTACTTAAAAACCCTCCTGCTTCGCAATTACCGGAATTGGCATCAAGTAATTTTTGAAAGAAGCCTCCTGCTCCATTGCACTGATAACCAGTACCCGACAAATAAATAACGGAATACTCGTCGGCTTCGCTTTCGTTTCCTCTACTGTATTTTAAAGAAGAAAGACCTTTGGCTATTTCCGTTAGTTTGCCCTGATTTTTACCAAGGACGATATCGAATAAGATGGAGAGCCCATATTCCCGGGTCATAGCATCGGTGCTATGGCGACGATCGGCATGAGCGATTTCATGGCCCATTACACCGGCCAGTTGATCTTCCGTATCAAGGTACTTAATGATACCAGTATATACATATATGTACCCTCCAGGAGTACAAAAGGCATTGAGTATGGTATCGTTTCTAATAATTTTTACCGTCCAATCGAAATCATCTTTATGGTTCACCCGGCCGGAATTAAGTATGCTATTAGTAATTCTACGAAGGTGAGAATAGGCCGTTGGGTAAGACGTTTCGCTTAAGATAGGATATTCTGCGGGATTGGCCGCTATTTCAGCCGCTACCTGAGCACCCAATTTTTTATCGTCTTCCAAGGAGAATAAATTAATTCCTCCATCTCCATTCTTCTTTTTGCAAGACGGATTTAAAACCAGCAAGGAGGAGAATAAAATTAAGGCAATCTTTTTCATATTGGGTCCAGGAAATAGATTAGGATATTTCTACATGTTCTGGGAACTGAACGTTTAATTTTGCGCCCACAGCTTTTAAATCCTCGAGGACAGGTGTGAGCAAAGGTATTCCATTATGAATGCGCCCGGCTTGCATTTCGCGCTCAGGATCCCCTGGAATAAGTACAGATTTCCCTTCCACGGCCTTGGCGCTTCTAAAACGCCCAATCCAATTGTCCATGTGTTGTTTAAATTCTTCGGCGCTGCGAAATGCGTCGATGCGCATGGCTCCGAAGAAATGACCAATACCTTGTCCTACCGGATCAGCAGGAAGCGGAAGAAAGCTAACAAAAGGCGGAACCCAAGGTCCATAATTTGCCCCGGAGAGCACGGCCGAAAAAATATCTACTACTGAGCCAAGGCAATATCCTTTATGACTGCCATGTTCACGATCACTTCCCAATGGAAGTAAGGCTCCACCATTTTTTAATTCGTGGGGATTTACGGTATCGTTTCCTGTTTTGTCCTGAATCCAGCCAATTGGAGCATCGGTGCCTTTGCGTTGCAAAATCTCGAGCTTGCCATTCGCAGCTGTGGTGGTAGCAAAGTCTGCAACGTATGGGGGTTGCTGACCTGCGGGTATGGCTACAGCAATAGGATTAGTACCCAACATTCTTTCGGTAGCAAAGGTAGGCGCTACCAAAGGACTTGCGTTAGTCATGGACATGCCGATCATATCGTGCGCGAGTGCCATCATGGCGTGGTAGCCAGCAATCCCGAAGTGGTTGGAATTTTTAACAGAAACCCAACCAGTTCCAGCCTGTCTGGCTTTTTCAATAGCTATTTGCATTGCCTTAGGCGCTACCACCAAACCCAATCCGCTGTCGCCATCGACTACGGCGGTAGAAGGGGACTCATGTACTATTTTAACTTGAGGTGTAGGATTTATTCGTCCTGCTTCCCATAATCTCAGATATCCCGACAATCTGGCGACACCATGAGAGTCTATGCCCCTGAGGTCAGCTGAAATTAATACTTCCGAAGCAAGCGCGGCATCTTGTTCAGAGCAACCCATGCCTAAAAATACACGATGGGTAAATGTTACTAATTCTTTATATCTAACGAGGTGTTCCATTTATTTTTATGCCAATAGAGCCCAACAAACCATGGCAATATACGCAATCACCATAAAAATACCGACGCGTCTCAGATCGATTTTTTTAGCCTCTTCCGGAGGGTAAATGGAGTTAACGATAATTACAATCAAGAAGTTTAACAAGACGACGGAGAACGTGAGCCAGAATAAGATATCGGCTCGTGTTAAATGGTCGGTGGTAGGGGTAGAACTTGAATACGAAATTGAAAACGCTACTATGGTGATGAAAACACCAATAGAAACTTCCCCTAGATTTTCGAACGAAACGTCGTGTACCAGGAATAAAGCAATGGATACTAAACCAATCAACATTAGTGGCAAAACGATTTCGAGCAGTGGGGATACCACTTTACGCTTTACGACCAGTCTGAAATTAATATTCTTAAATTCACTTAATTTTTCTTCATCGATATCGGGGTCACCGTGCATACCGCGTGCTACTTCATTCTCTACGGTAACGTAGTATTTTAATTTATCCCATTCGTTGATTTTAAATTTTTCGATGGCTTTGGCATCCAGCTGAAAACTTTTTTGATCAAATGAAACTTTTAGTTTGGAAGCCGGATTTAAAATTTCAGCTCGAATAAAAATTTCCTGTTGATCGAATGGGTATTCGCCTAATTGGTAATTAACATAAAACACCCCTGATACTTTATACAATTTGTAGATGGTGCGTCCATCCAACTTTTCAAAAATCAATTCACGGGAACTTTCGTTCTGTTTCATGTTTTGAAATATGATAAACTTTTCGGCATCCTTATTGGCAGAATCTAATTTCACCCAATAATAAAAATCAGATGTAAAGGAATTGGAGTTCACATCTATATTATAGATATCTACGATCTCCATTCCAAAAAACAAATTCGGAATAACTTCGCGATCCAGATTCAACTGAAGTGGATAAGAATGTAATTTACCAGCACTGTATTCCACAAAGTATAACTCAGGCAAAACGGTTAGTAGACTATCGAATTCATAAATTTCATCTTCCTCTGAAATTACCTGGTTGCGTAAAGAATTGAAAAAGGTGGAAAAATCCCTTTTTGAAAGCGTAGTGGTATCCGGTTGGTATTCAAATTTGTTTTTAATTAATTCTACTGCATCCAGACAGCGTTTTACAAACATGGGGTGGTTGGGGTTCTGGAAATATTCCGGTGAATTTGCTTTCAACTTTTCAATATCAAGTGTCATGCGCTTGGAAATAGCGTCTGTAGGAGTGCTCACTATGATCAGGTTGTTGTTGTTCTTCGCGCCAAAATGTTTTATATGTTCTGCATTTACAATATACGAATGTCCCAAGAGCTGCAATTCTGAGAACTTAGTATCCAGGTAATCGATAAGATGATTGCCTATTGAGCTATGCACATTGATGATGGTAAGGCGACGCTGGTTGGATACATCTGAGAAAACCTTATTCAACTGGTCATACAAAACGACGGAATCCTTTGCATCAAATCCTTTGCCTTCTACCTCAATGGTATTCCTTACATTGATTCCATACTCGCTAAATGATTTCACAAACAACTCGTGTACAGGATAATCTTTCTCGGTGATAAAATTTATTTCTTTTGTTTTTTTAACCTTACTAACAAACGACAACAAATCATGCGGTAAATGATCGTTATTGCCGGTAAAAATCGTATTTCCAAAATCCAGTAAATTCCTGTCTGCGTTTATTGCAATTACCGGCAACTGATTTTTGCGAATAGTTTCAGAAGCTCCTTTCAGGTGTTCTCCCCAGGTATTGTCGATGATAGCTACAATAGAACTGTCACCCGCAATGGCCTTATAAATTGAATCGCTGACGGCTGGATCTCTTCGGCAATCAAAGGTCTTTAATTCTAACTTCGTATAGGGAAGTTCTGTTTCACTAAGGTATTTGCGCAGGGTAAGTTCATGCATCATGTCGAACTTCTTTACCTGCTCGGGTGGCTTGTTTCCTTTAGGATCCGTATATCGACCGATATAGGCAATGTACTTTACTTTTTTATCCGATTGCAGTTTGTTGTTGCATGCACTTAGCAAGCCTAACACTACCGACATTACAATAAAAATAAGACGAAAGGATCTACAGGTTAGCATGAATAAAATAAGGTTCGTTAATGGAACAAACTAAATATAGGAATATATCCAGAGGTTGCCCTTCTTTTTAGCGTTGGCATACCAACGGCACAAGGGGAAAAGCAAGGCTACTCCCAATAAGGTAACACCGTATACCATGAATATATTAAAAGAAATAATAGGAGAAAAGGCGGAAATGGGAGCCCTAATAATTTCAGAGAATTTTTCAGTATGAAAAATTAGTATATACAAGCTTGCCAGAAGGCGCAACAGGAACAGGTGGGCGATGTAGTAAAACAAGGGTACCGAGCCTATCGTTTTAACTACAGAACGTAGCCGCTCCGGCAATTTATGTTTCTCAAGGATGGATAAAACAATCAACAATGGCCCCATGGTTACCAAAACAAAAAACAAGGAAAAGGGATATTTGTGAACGGTTAAAAAGCTCATAAATGTATACATCACCTGATTCTGCGGGACCATGGGAGCAGGATCTCCGAAATTCATAAAAAAGTAATGCATGCTTTGCTTACAAAACCATTTTACCTTTTTAACCAACCACACGTTATTTGAATCTCCGGCATTCACTACGTCTTCCATAGAAAGCAGGAAATGGTAATCGTACTGGTGCATGACGAATTGAATGAAGCGAAGGCAGATAAATGCAGAGATGAGAATAAGTCCGGTGTTCAATAACATTCCCTGACGAATGTCTGCTTTAAAATCTTTGTGATACCATTTTCCCATCCAGTACCCCAATCCCATTAATGCTATCATTGGTAAGACCGGATAAAGCATACGCCAAGTAAATACTACAGAGGCCGGATTTTCGGGATCGGAAAGAAAAACAACTTTCCCTTCCTGGTGTAAAAAAGTCCAAAGAGCTTGAAGAATGGAATGGTCAAAATGTACAGGGTCCAGCAAATTATGAAATAATAAAACCGAAAGGCAGGAAATTAATATGGCTTTGGGGGAAAGGAATAATAAACCTGCTAGCGCCAACATAGACCAACCAAGCGCCCAGATAACAAGTCCACGAATGATGGTAAGGTCAATGGACATGCGCCAGGCAAGGCTTATTAGTGTTTCTTCCAAAAGAATTAAAAATAATCCCCGACTTATTAAAAATCGCTGTACGTCTTTTCTACTCCGGCCTTTTTGCTGATATAAGTATGCTGAAATTCCTGCCAGAAACACAAAAGCCGGTGCACAGAAATTAGTGACCCAGCGTGAGAAAAAAATGATGGGCGTTGTTTGCGTCAGATCTTCGGGCTGATAGACCATGGCGTACTGATGAAAAAAATCACGCGCATGATCCAACAGCATCAAAACCATCACAATACCTCTTACGAGATCCAAACTATCAATGCGAGGACTGGCAGAAGGCTTTAGGTTGTTCATTAGGGAGCTTTGCTTATCGCTTCAATTCGTATACCTACGGAAGAAATGCCCACCAAAGTATCTGCACGCATGTATTGCTTCAACTCCATGGTATAGGGTCCATTGTAAGGGAAAACGGGGACCACGCTGGTATCGAGAATCAGAAAATCTTTTTTACCAGCCATTCCTCTACCTGTTGGAATACCACTTTGCGGATCAAACAAATTCATACCGGAAGGCTTGTCTTGCTTACTAGAAGCGATCACCTTTCCGGAAGAATCTTTGAATTGCCACGACAAATACAAATTATAATACGGATATGAATTATCGTAGCGACCGGAATAATAGACTCTGAACGCATTGTTCTTATCCATAATTTCAAATGGAATGCTAACAGGTTGAACTGCTTCCCAGCCATGTTCAGGGAGGTCAACCATTTTATCTACGACGGCATCCGAACTGCATGCGGCCATTAATAAGGTCAGCAGCAGAAGCCAATACTTACTCTTTCGTATCTCCACCTTGCTTTTCAGGTTTACGTGGTTGGTTATTATTTTGTCCGTTTTGTGAGTTTTGCTTGTTATTCTGCTTTTGATTCGGATTCTGCTTTTGGTTTTGGTTAGACTGCTGTCTTGGGTGCTGATGTTGTTTTGGCCCCTGGTTATTTTTCTGATGTTGCTTTTCACCCCCTTGTTGCTTGGCTGGCTTATTGCCTTGTTGGCCTTTAGGGGGGTGGTTTGGCTTTGGTTGTTGGTTACCTTGCGATGACTTTTCCTGATTTTTAGGAGGCTGATTCAAATTGCGCTGAGGCCTTGGACCATCTTGAGGCAATTGGGTCCCAGTAGTTCCGCTGTTTGGACGCTTTTTTCGTTTCTTCTTTTTTCTTGAAAATTTGTCGTCGAAACGAGAAAGTTCTTCCCGTTCACGTTTGATTTCAAGATTGGATTCGGTAAGATCTTCTACATCTTCCAGCAAATTAGCAGGCTTGCGACCTTCTTTATTTTGCTGTTGAATTTCCATGACTCTTTCCACAGAAACCTGCACCCAATTGCTGTCTGCGCTTTCTCTATAGGAAAACCACATTACCCGTTTAAAGATGTCCGTTTTTTGAAGCAAGGCCTCTCCTCTCCCGGTATGCAAGGGGCCTTCCACCTCAGGAATTCCCTTCAGGGATTCCATATACGTATCCAACTCGTAATTGAGGCAACATTTAAGCCTGCCGCATTGTCCTGATAATTTAGAAGGATTTAGAGCCAGGTTTTGATAGCGAGCTGCAGAAGTATTTACATTTTTAAAATCGGTGAGCCAGGTAGAACAGCATAACTCTCTTCCACAAGAGCCAATCCCTCCTAACCTGCTGGCTTCCTGCCGCAAACTGATTTGCTTCATTTCCACTCTGATTTTAAACTCAGAGGCCAGCATTTTGATAAGCTCCCTGAAATCGACGCGCTCGTCGGCAGAATAGTAAAAAGTAGCTTTCGTATTGTCCGCCTGGAATTCAATATCGGTAAGCTTCATTTCTAGCTTTAATCCTCGGATCATTTCGCGGGTGCGATACAACGTAGGATTTTCCCGATTGATTGATTGCACATTCTTATCCATGTCGCGCTGATTGGCGACTCTAAGGATCTTTTTTATAGATTCGTCATTGGCTACATTTTTCTTCTTCATTTGAAGTCGAACAATATCGCCTTGAAGGGAAACATAGCCCAGGTGATACCCTGTAGGCATTTCCACGATTACGGGATCGCCGGTGTAGAGTGCAAGGGCATCTGCATTACGAAAAAACTCTTTTCTGCCGCCTTTAAATTTAACCTCTACTATATCGAAAGCCGAAGGAGCATCCATTTCCATCACTCCCAACCAATCGTAGGAGTTTAGTTTTCCGCAACCTCCGGTAGAACAACCACCTTTTGAACCGCAACCGCCTGTTTTGGAACCACATCCACCGGTTCCGCATGATGAACAAGCCATTCGATTTCTTATTTATGTATATAAAAATGCCTTTTAAAGGCTCTTAAGCAAATGTACTAAATTATATCGAGAACCTAACAAATCCTACCGTGGCGACTATGCACTGTAAAGGGTCAATAGTTCTTTCATTTCAAGCGCCAATTTGGCCGCCTCCTTGGCTGCTTTCTGGTCAAAATCATCGCCATTACCGGCATACAAAATATTTCTAGAGGAATTTACCAATAAACCGCCTTGCTTGTTCAACGCGGCTTGGGCCACGGCAGCCAAATCTCCCCCTTGCGCTCCTACTCCTGGAACCAGGAAGAAATAATCGGGATATTCCTTGCGAATAGCTGCCAGGTACTCGGTCTTCGTAGCTCCCAACACAAACATCAGATTTTCGGCAGTACCCCATTGGGTCGATGTTTCCATCACCTGTTGGTATAAGGTTTTGCCGTTGTGCAACTCCTGAGTTTGAAAATCAAAAGCTCCTGCATTCGAGGTAAGGGCTAATAAAATGACCCATTTATTTTCAAAAGCCAGGAATGGCTTAACCGAATCGCTTCCCATGTAAGGGGCTACTGTTACCGAGTCAAAGTTAAAATAACGAAAGAAAGCGCGAGCATATAACCCGGAGGTATTGCCAATATCGCCCCTTTTGGCATCCGCAATGGTAAATACATCTTTGGGCAGGTATTCCATTGTTTTCTGTAAACTTTCCCATCCTGCAGGGCCCATGGCTTCATAAAACGCCAGGTTGGGCTTATATGCTACCGCATAAGGTAATGTTGCATCGATAATACGTTTGTTGAATTCGAAAACGGGGTCCTTTTCGCTTTTTACGCAAGCAGGTAATTTTTCGATATCGGTATCCAATCCAACGCATAGAAAAGATCCCTTTTTAAATATTTGTTCAGCTAATTCTTGTCGTGTCATAAAAACAAAAGTACAAAAAGGAACGTGTTTGATGCTAATCGGATAATTTCCTTTTTATTTTTTCCCTCTTCACCATTTTCCAATCACAAGAACATCTTCTACCTTTGAGGACCCGGTAAACGAAGCCGGGCAATATGAAGCATCAACTGATACCAGACCGTTAAAAGTTTATACAGAGAAAAAAACATAAGAAACCCAAACACAAATCCGTTGCTTTGAAATAACAATATAATCAGGATGACGAAAACTACCTTGAAGTACAAGTAAAGATAGGGCCAGAAAAAATTTCTTGATAAAAATGTTAGGCTTTTTAATTCATCATCAAAACCATAGGCTTGATTTACAACTCTATTAAATAAAAAATAACCTACTATTTCAAGAACCATGAGTAGCCCTACCACCAAAAAGTGATAAATGGTTACTTCCTCGTTAAATAAAGTATGTTTTATGATTTGTTCTCTAACTGTAATTACTAAACCTTGTTCCAAAAACGCAATATACAACATTAATACACCCAGCAAATAGGGTAATAAAAAGAACAGCACCAAGATAAATTTAATATAAATAACTTCTCTTCTTATTAGTACTTGTTTATAATCTTCGTCTGACATTGCATTAATCCTTGGTAAATTGACTTTTACACTCCATATATGGTTTATAAAAATTCCCAACCCAACCAGCAACAGAAATATTCCCAAACCTAAGCCTAAAGCTAGATTGCTTAGTTTAGCGTCTTGAACATTTTTTTCCGATATACATACGATATGATTTACTTGCACCCGGTAGATAGAGGTATTATGCACCTTCAGTTGTATGGTATCCTTATTAAAATCGAAATGCTCAATTGGATCCCAATTAAATTCAACTAATTCATGACTATAGGCGCGATAGTGTATGTTCGTATCCTCTTCCAGTATCAAGGTTAAATCACCTTTATCCCTATACCATTGATACAAACGACCTTGTTTAGTTTCTAATTGAACTTGAAACTCGTTTTGATATTCAATATAACTGTAATAGACAATGGGAGTTCCGAGTAAAAACGTTGCTAAAACGAAAATAACGTTGAATCCAAAACTTTGACTTTTCTCTCTCATACACAAACCAAAATTTTTTCTTGTGAATATATTCCGTTAAGTAACAACTGCTTCATGTAAAATTAATTAATACCTTAACTAATGCCATACAATGACATTATCTGTCCGGAAGTTCATTTTTTATAAAGTCAAGGTTTCCTTTTCGGATTTACCAGCCATGGATCAGCGATCTATGTTCATTCACCCATGTTCGCGCTCCTTTTTGGGAAAAAAATCGATAACAAAAACTATCCGTTAATGATCTAAATTGAGGAAAACAGACCATCTATTCTATAAATCTATCTTTGCGAAGTATTTTAAAATGAACTCCTAGAAGGTAGTTGATTGAAAAAAATTTATAAAGGCTAAAAATTATTAAAACCAACAACAAATAGCCATTACTCTGAAACTGTAAGAAAATCAAAGCAATCGTAATTACGAGGAAATACCGCGCTGTATACCCATTTTCAATCTTATCAGAGAGTAATTTTAAGCTCTTAAGTGCACTTTGGCTGCTATAGGCCAAGGCAAGGTTTTTCTTAAAGAAAAAGTAGCTCCAAATTTCAACTAGAACCAAAACTAAAATTATCAGAAAATGATGATACAAAACTTCCTGAGAATAGAAATAATTATTCCAGAAAACAGCCTTGTCATTGCTCCCAAAATTATATTCACTAAATTTTTCAATTATTTTAAGGCCCATAAAAACGTAAGGTACAACAAATGCGAGAGCAGTTTGCGCATGCATCTTCAGAATCAAATTTCTGATTCGCCACTCTTTGTACTGTTCTTCTGTATAAGCATTTATGCGGGGTATCCTGCTTTTTTCATTCCAAAACTGATAACCTATTATAATAATTCCCAAAAAAGAAAAAAATCCCCCAGCAGCTAAACCTGCTAACTGATTGTCCAATCGGAGGCTTCTACCATCTGCTTCTGAAAGGCAAATGATGTGGTTGATCTTTAGCTGGTAAATTTCATCGTCGTCTGAAATTAAAAGCTGAATGCTATCTTTTTTAAAATCAAATTTTTCGAAAACCTCCCAGTTCAATTCTGCACAAACCATGCTGGGAGCATAGTAGTGTTTGGTAGTGTCTTCCGAAAATTGCAAGGTAAGATCTCCATTAGAACTTGCCCATTGATACAAGGCACCGGATTCGGGCTTTAATTTAATGACGGATTCATCTAAATAATTTTGATAGAAGAAATAACCAATTGTGCATCCGATTAGAACGCAAAAAAAACCAACTATTACTCCAGACCAAAAACTACTTTCAACTCTCATAGCCCAAAAAAAAAGAACCTGATAGAAATATCAGGCTCTTATTCTTCAATCTTTTTTTTAGCGTAAGTCCTCGACATTTACACCCGGGTATTTATTTTTATCGAAATTAAAATAGGTATCTTCTACTTTAAAGTTGGGAGTAAATTCTGTAACTGACCAACTGTAACGGTTTCCGTTCTTTTCAAAAATCTGCCAGCTATGAAGAGAATGGTCTGTCTTTTTGATTTCAATTTTAATTTTAAAAAATTTCTTACGAGTGTCTTCGGGATTTAATTCCACTACTTCATAGGTAACGCCATTGATAATTTTGTCCTCGAGGTAGCGATACTTATAGCCTTGCTTGTACAGGTTATAAATTTTACTTGGATTCAATTCATCTTCCTCCGGATCGTTGTTGGTAATATTTACATCGTTACTTTCTTTGATGTAGGTCCAGACAGTAGTGCCATTGTTATAAATTTCCTGATTGGCCATTTTTAAATGGAACTTAGGACCTTTTACTATGATGTCCCCACCTGAAGATTCCTTGGTTTTAGCGGCTGTATTTTCAAGTGTGTAAGAAAATCTAGCCTTAAAGGAAGCCATTTCTTTGTATTTTTTACTCATGGCGTCAAGTATTCCGAGCGCCTTGGGATCATTCTGTGCTAATGCTGAAAAAGATGCGAAAACGATCGCCATCACGAATGCCAACTTATTCATACGATATTATTTCAAGTATTGTGTATTAATTGTGTTCCTGTTTTATTTCCCTACAGTTAGTCCCTATTATACAATTGTGGGGCCAGAATTTGTAGTAGGTCTTTGGAGTCTTACATCAAACCTACATTAACCTCTTGTGTTCAGCTCATTGAGCAACATTTCCAAACTTGCGAGGTCTTTGATCAAAACCTCCCTGGCTTTACTGCCTTCGAATGGCCCCACAATGCCAGCGGACTCCAGTTGATCAATCAACCTTCCGGCGCGGTTGTAGCCCAATTTCATTCTGCGCTGAATAAGCGAAGTACTTCCTTGCTGAGTGCTCACGATTAAACGGGCCGCCTCATCGAAAAGTTTATCTCTATCTGCAAAATCGAAATCTTCATTTTTTCCCTCTTCCATGTCCTCTTCGGAGAATTCTGGCAATTGGTACGCTGTGGGGTAAGCTCGTTGGGCACCAATAAATTCGGCAACCCGCTCTACTTCAGGGGTGTCCACGAATGCACACTGCAAGCGAATTACATCCGATCCCTGAGAAAACAACATATCTCCCTGACCGATGAGTTGCTCGGCTCCACTGGCATCCAGAATGGTGCGTGAATCGACCTTGGAGGTTACTTTAAACGACAACCGAGCAGGGAAATTGGCTTTAATGATACCTGTGATCACATTTACCGAGGGACGCTGTGTGGCCACCACCAAATGTATTCCGATGGCTCTTGCCAATTGAGCCAGACGTGCGATGGGAGTCTCTACTTCTTTTCCTGCCGTCATCATTAGATCTGCCAACTCGTCGATTACCAGCACGATGTATGGTAAAAAGCGATGGCCCATGGTAGGATTAAGCCTGCGCTCAACAAACTTGGTATTGTATTCCTTTAAATTCCGGCAACCTGCTTCTTTTAACAAATCATAGCGATTATCCATTTCAATACACAGGGAGTTCAGCGTATGAATTACCTTTTTGGTATCGGTGATAATAGCTTCTTCGCTGTTGGGAAGTTTTGCAAGAAAATGTCGTTCAATGGTATTGTATACTGAAAGCTCCACCTTTTTGGGGTCTACCAAAACAAACTTCAATTGCGACGGATGTTTTTTATAGAGCAAAGAGGTAAGCAAAATATTCAAGCCTACTGACTTACCCTGACCTGTAGCACCAGCCATCAGTAAGTGTGGCATTTTTGCCAGGTCAATGATAAATATCTCGTTGGAAATTGTTTTACCAAAAGCCACCGGAAGTTCACGATCCGAAAGTTGAAATTTTTCAGTTGATAAAACGGAACGGATGGAAACCATCTCTTTATTTTTATTCGGAACTTCAATACCAATGGTTCCCTTCCCTGGCATAGGGGCTATGATACGTATGCCCAGGGCCGACAAGCTAAGTGCAATATCATCTTCCAGGGATTTGATTTTAGAAATACGAACGCCCGCCTCCGGCACTATTTCATATAAAGTAACCGTAGGACCAATGGTAGCTTTGATGCTGGCAATACCAATGCTATAGTTTTTCAGCGTATCGACAATTCTATCTTTATTGGCCTCTAATTCCTCCTTGGTTACTTGTGCTCTGGCTCCATCGTACTCTTTCAGTAAATCGAGGGTTGGGTATTGATAGCTAGGCAAGTCGAGGGTAGGATCATAATTTTCCAATACTGCCTGATCCAGGTCTTTGGTTTTGTCCTCTTCTTTAATGGCCACAAACTGATCGTCTACAACTACCAGCGGATCTGCGCTGTCGGCAGTAATATCGGGAGTAACCAAAGGAGTTTGATGCACCGTGGTATCGAAAGGAGGTATATCTTCCTGATTTTCGATGGTCAGCTCCAGATCCGGCGTTACTTTCTGTTTATCCTTAGCTTTTTTATTCTCATCGAGTAATTTTACTTCCCACTGACGCGTAGGATCGTCTTCATCATCTTCCTGAACATCGGACACTTCTTCCAGTTGGTTTGGTTCCTGTTCGGAGTCTTCCGCATCCTTGACTTGTATAAGTTCTTCTTCTTCCGAAATCTCAACATTTTCTTCTTCCACTTCGTGGGAATAATTCATTTCCTTTATTTCATCGGCGGGATTAAGGAATGTAGTGATGTTGAAATAATAAACGCCGAAAATTAAGCCGGATAGTAAAATCAGCAAAGGAGTGGCAATACCAATTAGTTCATCGGAAAGTGCCGCAAGTTCAAAGCCTATTCCACCGCAAAGAAAAGTCGCACCGGATTGAGAATCGAGCAGATATACAAAGTATCCAAGAGTGAACGAAATCCATAAGAGGAAGAAGAAATTGACTTTTATAAGCGATTTTAAGTCGGTGAGATACGCGCCGAAGGCCAGACGAACTCCGTACACGAAAATGGGTGGAGCAAAAAGCAAGGCTGCCATACCAAACCAGCGAAAAACAAAAAAGTGCGCCAATACCGCTCCGGACAGACCCATCCAATTTTGAGCTTCCTTCCCTGCCTCACGTAAAGTGGAATCGAAAAATGCTTCCACCACACTTTGATCTTCTGCACCTGAAAAGAAATACGAGAAGAAGGCCAGAAAGAGATATAGGGAAACAACAATCAGAGAAATGCCGGCTACCAATATAAACCTTTTATCAGACGCAAACTTCCATTCGAAGGAAGGCCGCGAAGGTTCTTCGATTTCAGCTTTGGCTTCTTTCTTTCCTTTAGGTTTATTTTTTTTCTCCTTGGGGACGTTTGTCTTTTTGTAGGTATTTTCGGCCATACGAGTTAATCAGGCAAATTTAACCCAATTTTCTCAATTGGCAATTGAATATAACAGTGAATCGAGTAATGAGAACTTGCTTCGTGCACACGAATTCAAATGAACTTACAAAACTGCCGCAGAAGGCATTTCCTGCAAGGTTCCATGCTGAATCTTTAAGGTGCGGGCAGGATATTTTTCAAGAAAGTGTAAATTATGTGTTGCCATGAAGATGGCCGTTCCGCTTTTGTTAATTTCCAGAAACAACTTCATGATTTCATCCGCTACTTCAGGATCCAGATTTCCGGTTGGTTCGTCGGCAATCAATATTTCAGGTTCGTTCAAGAGGGCTCTCGCAATCACCGTGCGTTGCTGTTCGCCTCCCGATAATTGATGCGGAAACTTGGAGGCAACGGCATCAAGACCAACCCGCATTAGAATTTCGGAAACTCGTGCTTTCATCTTCGTAATTTCTTTCCAACCTGTGGCTTTAAGCACGAACAGCAGGTTATCATGAACGGTTCGATCGTTGAGTAATTGGAAATCTTGAAAAATGATTCCTATTTTCCTTCTTAGAAAAGGGACTTTTTCTCGCTTGATTTTATCGACCTGGTAACCAGCAACACTAATCTTGCCTTTGGGATTTTCTAAATCGGCATATAGGGTTTTAAGTAGGGAAGTTTTACCACTCCCCGTTTTACCTATTAAGTATACAAATTCCCCTTTGCTGATTTCAAAGTTTAAGCCATGGAGCACCAACACTCCGTCTTGGTATATACTCGTATTTAAAAGGGAAACAATAGGGTCGTTGGAGAATGAAGGCATTTAAATTTCCAGCTTTTGCAGTTTACCAAAATCAAGAGAGTGGATAAGTTGATTCAACTGAACTTCTTTACCCTCTAATCCATATTTCTTTAGGAGCTTGAATGGTCTGTCTGCACGGAAATAGGCAACCAACACGAAATTTTCATCTCGTATCTGGATATAATCGGGAATCTTTGCTTTACCTTTTACTTTGATGATGTACATATCACCTGCAAAAATTGATTCTGAACCACTCATTTCAACAATGTACTTACCTAAAAGTTTAACTAATATACAACAAAATAACAGCAAATCTACAAATTAAGTATCCTGCGGTATTAAATTGAAGTATGATTATTATTTCTTTTTAGATGAATACTTACTCAAAAGCTCCTGGCAAGACCATTCTATGGTCGCCTTGCGATCAAAAAATGTATACTGTAGCGTTTTTTTAATTTTTTCACTGGAATAAAAATACGGTCTCCTTCCTAATCGAACCGACTCTTTGGTAATCATCGGTTCACGTTTGGTAAACCAAGACATAATCGCGGCTAATCTCCATCCTATTTCACCCATCCAGTCGGCCAAGGGCTTGTGTGGAGCGCGCTTTCCAAATGAGGCCCCCACTTCGGCAAAAAAATCGCGAAAGCTGATTGCACCCGCGGATACTATGTATCGCTGGCCTACACTTTCTGTATGCAGCAACTGATACATTATTTGAACCACATCGCGGATGTCGACATAATTTAATTGGCCTTTGGGATAAAAGGTATTTTCATTGAACACATAATGAAACAAACGTGTGCTTCCATCCTCCCAACTGCCTGGACCCAGAATGACTGAAGGGTTCACCATATAAGCCGGCAAGCCTTCTTCGATGCCACGCCAAACTTCTAATTCGGCAAGGTATTTACTGCGGGCATAGTGTGTGGCAAACTCTGAATCTTCCCATTGTGTTTTCTCCGTAGATTCTGATCCGTCTTTTTCAGCACCCACAGCGGCCACCGAAGATACATAACAAAACTTTGATATGTTTGCCTGCAACGCTGCATTTACCACGTTGGCAGTACCCTGCACATTGGTGGCATACATTTCCTTTTGGCGGGACGGATGAAAGGAAACTACTGCTGCGGCATGCACCACCACATCTACACCTATTAAACTGGATTCGAGCAGCGGCACTTGCATGATATCTCCTTCCACCCACTCAATGGCATTTTCCACCTCTTTTAACAATCGGCGATTGCTGCCAGGACGCACCAGAGCGCGGATTGTATGGCCGTGCTTCAGTAATTCTTTGCAAAAAAAACTACCTACAAAACCGTTTGCTCCGGTAACAAAAAACAACATACTATTAGAGTTGATGATTGAGTAAAGGTAAATCCAATAATTTATGATAATACGATGTATCGATGGATTTTTTTAATGCATGGGTATGTTTGTCTGCATGGCAATCGGTACCAGCAAACTCAATCATTTTAGACTGAATTAATTTCTCTGCAATTTTTTTTGATCCTTCATTATAATACCCGGAAAGGGAATTGGTATTGAGTTGAAACAACACCCCTTGTTCTTTAATTTTCTGATATTCTGAAAACGAATGATGCAGATATAAATACCGCTCCGGGTGGGCCAATACTGGTATGTACCCCATCGAGCGGAGTTGAAAAATTGCTTCACTCAAATACACCGATGGATTAATGTAGGAAGTTTCGAACAGCACATAGTTATTCCCGAAAGACATCAACTTTTCATTTTTATGCAAGCGTTGCATAAACCACTCATCAAGATAATATTCAGCTGCCGCCTCAAGTTGAACAGGAATTTGCTTTGCTTGCATCGCTAGACGCACTTCTTCGAGTTTTGGGATAATATTTTCAGGACCGTTTTTAAAAAAATCTCCCATAATATGAGGCGTGGCAATGAGCTTTTTAAACCCCAGGGAGGCCAACTTTTCAATAAGACGTATGCTATCATCCAGGGTAGCGGCACCATCATCCAACCCAGGCAATACATGCGAATGCATATCCTGTTGCAAAGGTGTTTCTGATGACTTTTTCCTAAACGAAAAAAACATTACTTATACTGATTTACCTAGTAATTTCCGGAACCAACCAAATGACTTTTTAGTATCGCCTTCGTAATACCCATATCCGTAGCCATAGCCATAGCCATAGCCCCCGTATCCATAGGTATTAACCGCCTTCATGGCATTTATAATCACCGACAAGCGAGTGAAATTCCCACTCCTTGCTACTTTATTGATATTTCGCTTAACACCCTTTTTGGAATAATTGGCACGTACTACATACAACTGCACATCAGCCTTTTGCATAAGTAATATACCATCAGTAACTAGTCCTACTGGCGGTGTATCAATCATCACCACATCGTATACTTTGAATAAATTCTCTAGCAACTTATCAAATTCAGGACGTAATATCAGTTCCGATGGATTGGGAGGAATCGGGCCTGCCGAAATAAAATCAAGGTTATCGATACTCGTTTTATGAATACATTCCTCGAACGAATGTTTATTAATTAAAATAGTACTCATTCCTTTGACGTTTTCTTTATCAAAAGCAAGGTGCACTTTAGGCTTTCGCATGTCGAGGTCGAGCACAATGACACGCTGATTGGATAATGCAATAATTCCAGCGAGATTGGTAGAAACAAAGGTCTTACCCTCTCCCCCCACGGTTGAAGTTACAGTAAACAACCGTTTATCTTTCTTCGGACAGACAAATTCCAAATTGGTACGTAAGGAGCGCATCGCCTCACTGATGGCAGATTTAGGATTTTTATCTACCACCAATTTGGATACCTCCATTTTTTCTTTTTGATATTCCGGAATTCCACCCAACACCGTAGAGTTGATTGACTTTTCTAATTCTTTCTGAGTGGAAATGGTATCGTGTAAATAGTATCTGACAAAAACAAAAAGCAAACATAAAAATATCCCCGATGCAATAGCTCCCAAATATAAAACTCGCTTGTTGGGGTATAATGGCACACTGGTTGGCAATCCTGGAGATAAAATATCGAAGCTGGGAATGGTACCTGCCTTTGCTATGGCGAACTCGGCTTCTTTTTCAATTAAAAGAATGTAAAACTTTTCATATAAGTTGTAAAACCTTTTCAATCTGTTTAATTCTGTTTCTTTCTGAGGTAAGGAAAGAAGACCTGTCTCAAATTCAATGGTTTTGTTATTGAGTTGAACAATTTGCTCAAACAGCAACTTCTTATTGTGTGTGATAAGATCGAGAATGCTGGTTTTTAAATTAGTAGCATTCTTTTCTTTTAATCTTGAAACTAGTGTATTCTCTGTTTGTGATTCAGCAATTCTGTCTTTTTCCTGATAAATTAAATTTAAATTTTTGATGGCTTCCAGTAACTGCGGATCAGGAAGTTGGGCTGCTGATGGAATAAATGATTTTAAATTTTTATCATTGACCACAAGCTCCTGCAATTCTTCCAATAAAGAAAGCTTTAATTTGATGTTCAATTTCTCAGCTTCCAGACTTTCTATTTTCAAAACATTCCGCCCGAAGTCACTTTTCACATCCACCGTTTTATTCTTTTCCACGAAAGACTGAAGTTTCTTTTCAGCATCTTCCAAATCAATTTCAGTTTGTTGCAAGGAAGCTTTTAAAAACTCAATTGTTTTTTCATGGGATTTAGATCTTTTTTCGATGGTTGCCTCTAGATAAACACTATCGATGGAATTGATTAAATCTGCGGCCTTTTCGGATGTAAAATCTTTAAAAGTTACTTTAATTGTGCTGGCATCGAGGTTAAGTAAAATACAATTGATATTCGAAAGGATGTAATTAATGATGGCCTCCCGGCTATTGATAACAAAGGCCATTGGAAGGCCTAGCTGATAATTTTTAAAAAATGATGTTCGGGAAATTCTAAACTTAAAATCAGATTCTTCAATTGGTTCATTGAACCGATAATTTTTTGAAATTTCTGTTTCGCCGATGAAATAGCTTAAGGTAAAATCATTAAATGAGTTGACTACAATCGAATATTCCCGGTTATACGCTATGGGATTTAGTATTTCATACTCCACCTTAATGGGTGAATTTTTATACAACTCTTTGTCTATGACATTACCTTTGGAAAGATATACAACGTCGAGCTTTACCCGTTCCATCAGGCGCTCGGCCACCAACCGCGATTTCAGAAACTCAATTTCACCTGAAATGGTAGTAAATTTGGTAGCTTCTTGTACCGTTTCATCTTTAAAGTTCCTAAATCCGAGTACACCCGCATTACTTTTCGGATCTAATTTGAGGATACTTGATGATTCGTAAATCGGCTTTGTATAACGAATAAACAAATAGGCTGCCATTACACAGCTGGAAAATAAAATAATTAGCCAAGGAATGCTTTTCCGAGTAACGACAAGCAGAGTGGCAATGTCAAAATCACTAAGAAAATCTCCATAGTTATCTTCCGATTCATTGAATCGTTCTACTAAACTTTTCTCTTCAGCCTTCTCGTTGCTCATTACGGTGTAAACGCTATCTGTTGGCTTGTAACAATATGACAATGGAAAGTACCGCCAGAAACAGGGATAATAATGGATAAATATCCTGTAACGTGAGGCTAAATATCCGCTTTACCGGTTCGATATAAACGATATCGTTGGGCTCCACGGAAAGATTCGCTTTGCGAAGTCCTTCAATGGAAGATAAATCGATGATCTGAACATCCGGATTTTTCAGGTCCCCACGAATCAATTTAATATTAGAAGCTCTTCCATCTTCCGGCATCCCACCATACAAAGCGAGTAATTCAATAACTGAAATATTGTCATTTTCCAATGGAATTACTTTCGCTTGTTTCGGCCCTAGCACTATAGCTCGCTTATTTAGCAGGTAAGTAGTTACATAGGCACCAAAATAATACTTTGTGTAGGCTTTGGTAAGTAAACTATCACATTGGCGAAGCGTATACCCAGCCAGCTTAACCGACCCTACCATTGGCAACTCAGCATACCCATCGCTACGCACCAGATACCTTTTTTCTTCTTTTATGAGTGTTGTTGGAGTTGATTTTATTAACTCAAAATCAGGGTCGATGATGCGCTCGCCGTTATTGGTGTAAACTTTGTAACTTATATAATCGTTGCATTGAACCAGATAGTTCTGATCTGTTTGAGTACTTAATTTCCTTATGGAGTCTACCACATATTCCTGCTCTGTTTTAAACATTACGTTGGCCTTATACACTTTGCATGCAGAAAGGCCCCAGAGTAGAACTCCAAAAATCAGTAGGTTTCTCATTCAAATAAATCTCCTTCTTCAATCAATTGGCCCAAGGCCGGGAGTATAACATCCTTTTCCGAAACCACTGCAGACAGCGCTTGCCACTTTATACCCAACTCGGTATCATCCCATTTTAATCCCGATTCCGAAGCTTTATTGTAAAAATTGTTACACTTATACATCACAACACTCTCTTCTATGGCTTGAAAGCCATGCGCAAACCCTTCGGGAATATACAGCATATTACGCTTCTCAGCGCTCAATTCCACTAAAATATGTTGTCCAAAGGTAGGGGAAGATTTTCTCAAATCTACCGCTACATCCAAAATGCGCCCATGCAGCACGCGTACCAATTTAGCTTGCGCAAATGGTGCCCGTTGGAAATGTAGCCCTCGCACCACGCCTGGCATAGAGTGCGATTGATTGTCTTGCACAAAGGTGCAATCAATCCCTATTTCCTGAAAAGAATTGGCATTGTATGATTCAAAAAAGTGCCCTCTGGAATCAAAAAATGCTTTTGGTATAACTTCTATAAGCCCTTGAATGGGGAATAGTTTTACATCTAAATTTCCCACGCTTAATTATATTTGGCCTAAAAATAAGATAATTGGCCTTATTTTTAAAGAAATAATGACCTAATTATCAAACTTAATTCCTGCATTGTTAGGTCTTTACGGGAAAAAGCTGATTCAAGTTTATGAAGGGTATCTTGATTTCTGAATATAAAATATCTTTTCTGCATACCAGGATGGCGGCACCTATCGCCCATTGGCTTAAAAACAAGGATAACCTGTGTAAATTGAAATACGTTGATACACCAATCCAATGAGAATTGCAGTAGTCGTTAATACCGCCTGGAACGTTTACAACTTCCGGCTCGGATTGCTAACCGAGTTTCAACGAAAGGGCTACGAGATACACATCGTTGCACCTGCGGATGAATATGTGCCTGGCCTGAAAGCATTGGGCTTTTATTTTCATTCCTTAGAAATGCCAAGCAAAGGTACCAATCCACTTTCTGACCTGCGCCTGCTATGGCAATTGAGAATGTTGTATTCCCGCATTCGGCCTTCTGTTTGCCTGCATTATACCATCAAACCCAATTTATATGGCACCTTGGCCGCCTCCTGGCTGGGAATCCCTGTTATTAATAATGTTACCGGATTAGGCACCGCCTTTATTCGCCCAGGACTGATTAACCGGATCGTTAGAATCCTATATAAAATCGCATTTCCAAAAGCCGATAAAATATTCTTTCAGAATCAAGACGACCTTCAGTTGTTTCTTACCTATCAATTAGTTCATGCTGAACAATGTGAACTCTTGCCAGGCTCTGGGGTTAATCTTGAAAAATTCAAACCCTCCCCCAAACGCCCACAGGAGCCCCTGGTTTTTTTAATGGTGGCTCGTATTTTAGTAGACAAAGGAGTGCGAGAATATTTAGAAGCTGCAAATCAACTATCGAAAAAATATACCTCAATCCGGTTCCTATTGATAGGTGCGTTTGATGAAGCTTCCGGATTTGGTGTGAAAAAAGAAGAAGTAATGAAAGCGGTAGATCTAGGATATTTGGAATACCAACCCTTTACCGATCAAATCTCAGAAGCCTATGCCTGTGCGGATGCCGTCGTGTTACCCAGCTATCGCGAAGGAACTCCCAAAACCTTGCTGGAAGCGGCAGCCATGGCCAAGCCCCTCATCAGCACCTTAGCGCCCGGATGCAAAGATGTGGTGCGCGAAGGTTTAAATGGCTTTTTGTGTGAAGTGCGCAATGCTACCTCCCTGGCAGCCAGTATGGAAAAATTTATTTTACTTTCTGCTGAAGAAAAAATCAATATGGGCATGGAAAGTAGAAAACTCGCAGAAAAAAACTTCGACGAAAAACTGGTCATTAAAGCTTATGAAAATGCGATAGATCAATTATTGAGCTACCAAACAAAAAAGCGCAAAAGTCAATAAAACTGTTGCGCTTTCTACTGACAATGTAAATACTTACAATTTTTTATCGATTACCTTTTTTATTTCCACCAGATTGTCTTTTAGCTGCTGATAGCTATTAATCACGAAATACCGTTCCTGGTATTTGCCCTTGGTATAAGGGGTATCGAGAATATAAGGAATATGAAAATCGTACTTAGGCACTCCGGCGCTCAGCGCATAAATAGTTTCTCCCGGAGAGGATAACATGTGGGCACCATATATTTTTAATGTATTTCCGGAGGCAATTAATCCGAATTGTATGGTATGCCAATACACTTTTTTCAAGTAACTAATCACAATAGGATTACTGAGATTCTCGAGTGCCATTTTCCCCAATCCGGTAAGGTAATCGGAATAGGCTTCCTGAATCAACAAGGGCGTATGACCAATTACATCATGAAACATATCGTATTCATCGAGGTCAGCATCAAACTGAGCCGGAGATCTTAACCAATCACGACACGGATATTTCTTTTCTGCCAACATAGATATGAAGGCGTTATCTTCTACCATATCGTGCATAGGAACCAGCTTCCAATCAGTATATTGATCCAGAATACGATTAATTTCTTCGAAATCCGGAAGTCTATCGGGGGGATATCCTAATTTTCGGATGCCTTCCATTACCGCTTTATCCGATGTTTCGGGAAGGAATTGCATGACTCTGGCGTAAAGTTTGGTCCAGGTGGCGTGATCCTGAGCGGTATATTCTGTTGTCATATCCTATTGAAATTTGTACTTCTTTCTCTTACTTAAACATGATTTTCAGCACAGAAGTTTGACATTTCTGAAAAAATCTGAAAGGCTGATCGCATTGCCTCAAAAATATTAAAATTGTATAAGTAGCAAAACGCTAAAGCTTAAATTTAGATTAGTTTTTTTTATTCCAAAAATCGGAGGCCAGGTTTAAGGCGGAAGCCTGCGGCAATTGTTTGTATGCATCCAGCATGCGCTGCTGCCAGTGAGAATCGTGATCCAGCTTCCAGGCAAACTCTTTGATTAAAATGGATTTGAAAAAATCGAACTCACGGGCCTGTCTTCTTGCCAGTCGGTCAGATAACGATAATTGCAAGAGGTGCTGGCGCAGCTGGCCCCAGGAACTTTCGGCCAGCTCAGCATCCATGGCGCTGGAAGGCCAACAAGGCCTTTCCAATACCAGGGCCATTTGCCGGCACAATGTTGTGCGTTCTTCTTCGTTGATTCGTTCGGCTTTGTGCAGTAGCACAACATCGATTACTTCGGTGATGCCTCGCTTTATCCATTGCAATTCATCCCCTGTTCCACCCACCCACACCAACACCACCGCGTCGCACAATGCACTTACTTCCACTTCGGTCTGCCCTACCCCTACCGTTTCAACCAGCAAATGCTCAAAACCCGCGGCCTCGAGCACTCGTAAGGCATCCAATGTGGCCTGGTGGGTACCCCCTCCATAACCCATATTGGAAGAAGGGCGAACAAATACCCCAGGATACTGATGCAAAAAATGCATACGTGTTTTATCGCCCATTATACTCCCCCCTCCCACCGGACTGCTTGGGTCAATCGTCAATATAGCCGTCTTTCCAGACTCCGCAGCCAACAAAGGAATCCACGCATTGACCAACGAACTCTTTCCGGCACCCGGAATTCCGGTAATCCCTATTCGGATGCTGGAAGCTGAAGAAGATGGAAGATTTTCAAAAAGCTCCCTGACTATGTGGCGGTCCGATTCCAGTTTGCTTTCGAGCAACGTAAGTACTTTTGACACCATAGCAGTGTCCCCGGCAGATATACCTTCCACGTATTCACGAACTGTTAAGCGAGGTTTTATCATACAGGAAAACTACAAAAATGCTCATTACCGTCCGAAAGGTAGCTTTCTTTTGCCTCAAAAGTATTCTGGAAAACAGTCATTTATAAAAATAAAAAAACTTTTTTACCAGGCAGATTAAACCAATGTACTTTTCCTTTCGTCAAAGCCATAGAAACAACAAAAACAGTCATGAAATCGATCTTATTTAATGTATCCGTCCTTTGCTTGTCAATAGCACTTTTAAGTTCCTGTAAGAAAAAAGAGAAAGAAGAGGAAGAGGTAGACAACACACAGGAATCTACCAACAGTGCTGATCTTACCAGAATTTCAGAAAACAGTGATGAGGCTGCCGACGATGTCATCAATATGTTCTCCGGATCCAGCATCAGTGGTGCGAGAATCGGACTCAACAATGTTTGCGGCGCTACGATAGACTCCACTAACTTGAGCAGCAATAAAACTATTACCTTAACATTTGATGGAACTACTCCTTGTGTAAATGGATCTCGCACGCGCAGCGGCTCCATCACGGCTCAGCTTACCACAGGTAGCAAATGGAAAGATGCCGGCGCTGTTATTTCCATCACCTTCAATAATTATAAAGTAACAAGAATATCCGACGGTAAATACGTAACGTTTAATGGCAGTAAAACCATCACCAATGTAAATGGCGGTCTGGTTGCTCAAATTACTACCGGAACGGTTACTCACCGAATTCAATCTTCTACTTTATCCATGACCTTTGATGACGGAACAGTTCGCTCCTGGTCTACCAATCGTACCAGAGTCATCAGCAAATCGGGAAGTGATTACCTGATAAACATCCAAGGAAACGGAAGCGCTGGGAATTATAACAACCTTGCCTTTTGGGGAACCAATCGATATGGTGGAGCCTTCTATTCGGAAATCTCAAGCCAGTTAGTAGTAAATACTTGCTCTTCACAAGGAAAGGCCGTAGTTACCTCGGGGACCGCCATTCACCACAATGCGCTTGTTGACATTACTATTACTTACGGTGTAAACTCAGATGGATCGGCTGCAAATGCTTGCAGTGCTTATGGCTATAAACTCAACTGGACCAATAATAGAGGGCAAGCCAAATCATTGGTGTTACCATATTAATTGACCAATAGCAGTTCCAGTACCTTGCACCATTTTAAAAGCTGAAGTACATACTTCAGCTTTTTTAATTTCTTTCTACGGCTTAGAAATCCTCCTCAGACAGTAGAGATTGTAACGAGAGCTGAAAGTTCACAAGCAGAGCGAGTTCCCGCAAGATTTTTCGAGGAAGGAATACGAACGAGTATTTCGACGAGGATATTCGATAAAACACACTCTGATAAAAAGATTTCGACTCGTAGTAAAGGTACTACGGTCTAATGGCGGTTGAACCGGCATTTCTCTATCGTATGCTTTTAGGAAAAAAAGTTGGTTAAAAATCAATATTTTTTGTTGGGCGTGTCCCTTCGTGGTGGCGCCTCAGGCGCCACGCCACTCGGGCCGGGCTATCGCTGCAAGCCATGGCGCCTGCGGCGCCATGGCTTTACACTCTATCCCTCACGCAAAACCAGCTATCTTTTAAATGGAAGTACTCCATAGAAATCTTTCCTTTCAAAACGACCTATAAAATCAAAGGCCTCGAAAACAAGATTTTTTTTTCGAAGCCCATGATTTTATTTATCTGGATTACTACCCATGGATCCACGATCCATGCGCTTCCTTCATCGTCCGCTTCAACGCTAGGGTGAAAAGCTTGTTAACCATTATTTCAAAATAACTAGGCGTTGCAACATAATTTCAACTCCAAAAAATACTTTCAAGGTATACGTTCCGTTGGCAAGGTGGGAGGTAGCAAGAGTGGTTTGCACATGGGTTTGATTCGTCTCGAAAATTACCTCACCCACAGTGTTTAAAATCTGAATTTTTGTCGGCACCTCTTCCCGCTCTGTGGCATCTACTAGCACCTCTGCTTCGCCGGAAGGGTTGGGAAACACCTGCACCTTACTTGCCGATCGAAGCGGATCTGCAGCAGGTGCTGGCTGTACGCATGTATTCACCGCTTTACAATACTGCTTGTAATAAGGTGCCGAGTTTAAACTTACCCCTACACAAATAGTTCCGGTAGTAAAGTATTGCGAAAGTTTTATAGCGACCGATGTTTTGTCGGCAGACGGTGTTATTTGTGCCATTGAACCGCCAAACCACCAATTATAATTCGTTGCGCCAACACGCCTAGAAGGATCGATCATAAAATTCAAGGTTTGTAAAGGCAAGCCACAAGATGGTCCTTGTATGTCGGCTACTGCGCAACTCGATTCGACCACATTGCAACCGCAAGTGCCAGGAGCCAACTTCAATGGATCCGTGGGACATGCATCTCCGGCCGTTGCCACATATCCTTGGGGTTGCGTGCAAGCCCTGATCGTACTGGCGGCATCTCCTTTGCCATCATTGTCAGCATCGGCATACCAGGTAGTGGAAGCTTGCATGGTGATGAGCAATGGTGCAGAAATTGCTTTGCATCCAGCCACATTGGTTACTTCCACGGAATAAGAACCGGAAGTGCTTGCGCTGTAGTTGGCTCCAACCGCTCCATTGATAGCGACGCCGTTATTCCGCCATGCATAGGCATTGCCCGCACTGGCACTCAACACCAATGCACTTCCTTCGCAAAACGAGGTAGAAGTGCTGCTGATGGTGGCGAGTGGTAGAGGGCTAACTTGCATAGCAACAGGTGCAGAGGTGGCACTGCAGGAGCCAGGGAATGTTACTGTAACGGAATACGAACCAGCCGTGGCAACAGATAAGGTTGCAGCATTGGCCCCCGAAATTAGCACTCCATCTTTTCTCCACACGTAGGCCGTTCCGGAAGTTGCCGTTAGCAATATCGAAGAGCCCGCACAAATAGTATTGGACGGCACTGTAATAGATGCTACCGGAGTCTGCACTGAAATTACCTTGGCTGCCGATACGGCTTTGCAACCCGCAGCGTTCGTCACTTCTACCATATACGAACCAGCGGCATTCACACTCAAGGTTGGTGCAACTTGACCAGTGATGGTAACACCATCTTTCATCCAGCGGTACGAGGCCCCAGCCGAGGCGGTCAGCGTGGTAGAGCCTCCTGCACAAATAGCATTCACAGGAGAACTTATCGTAGCGCTTGGCAGCGCTTCTATCGTAATTACCTTGGCTGCCGATACGGCTTTGCAACCCGCAGCGTTCGTCACTTCTACCGTATACGAACCAGCGGCATTCACACTCAAGGTTGGTGCAGCTTGACCTGTGATGGTAACACCATCTTTCATCCAGCGGTACGAGGCCCCAGCAGAGGCTGTCAGCGTGGTAGAGCTTCCTGCACAAATAGCATTCACAGGAGAACTTATCGCAGCGCTCGGCAGCGCGTTTATCGAAATTACCTTGGCTGCCGATAGGGCTTTGCAACCCGCGGCGTTCGTCACTTCTACCGTATACGAACCAGCGGCATTCACACTCAAGGTTGGTGCAACTTGACCTGTGATGGTAACACCATCTTTCATCCAGCGGTACGAAGCCCCAGCAGAGGCGGTCAGCGTGGTAGAGCTTCCTGCACAAAAGCTGTTGGCTCCACTCAGTGCCGCCGTGCAGGATGGATTTATTGGTATCACCTGTGCCGCAGGAATTGGACCATTCGGAATAGGATCCGTTCCATCAATGGATTCTTGCTTGTCAGAAATGCCATCCCCATCGGTGTCTATGACAGGCATAGTAATAGAGCCAGTCCACGTAATCTGGTAGGTCTGATCCGGAGAGGAAGCGACAGAAACCATCTTCAAAAACAGGGTGTCGTTTTGAATAGCAAATCCAGCACCCGCAGCGGCCTCCAGCGCAGCACGAGAAGCATATCGAGTTCTTCCCGAAACAGTAATGCCTGGAATTCTTCCGAAATCTCTGATGGCCATTAAAATTTTATCGCCAGGCACATAGCTATCCAACATCCTGAACGATAAAGTTTTCGATTGAGGCAATGATTCAAATTGCATGCTATACAAAAAACCATTATTCACAATAAGCGGAAATTGAATACTACCTGCATAAAAACCATAAATAAAATATTGTCCGGCTTTAGGAGTGCCCGGTTTGGTGCGCACCAAGGTAGCCCTGGGATCTTCATCTCTGGGATCGTTGATTACCAGCATGGCAAATCGATTATCCGTGCGATAAATATTTGTCCAGTTAGAATAACGCACTTCATTGCCATCTCTGCAAAGCGGATGGTTGGTAATAATAGATGTATTCGGTTTTCCACCCAGGGAACCATCGATGTCCCATGTTACATAACTCCAATTGCGCGGATGTGCACCGGCATTTTTAGTGGTGGTTACTTCACCTTTAGGAATAAAATTAAAATTAGAAAGTTCCATGCGTGGAGGCCCCTGGTGGTCGGTGGTAATACCAGACAAGCGGTAATTCACATGTTTCAAACCTCCTCCTGTATTTTGCAAAAAATTAGCATTGGACGCCTGCCAGCCTACCAAATGGCAATTCCGGATCGTGCACGCACCATCGTAACCACGGTTCAATTGACGAAGACCTACAAAAACATCTTCCCCCGAATTGGATACAAATAAAGATTGTTCAATCACTGAATAATTCGCATGCATCAGTGCGGTTTCGTTATCCAGAAAAATATTATTTCTAAAAACTACCGAATTGGTATACGGTCGACCGCCACCAATACCTCCATAAACGGCAAGGTCGCAGGCATACCAAGTGCAATTTTCCATTACTCGAAGATCAGTACGCAACCATGCCTGATTTTTATCAATGGAATGATCCGAATTAAGTTGGTCAAAAATATCGAATCCACTTACACAACTGTGCGCCTTGTTTCCGCTGAATTTTATCATAGCCTCCTTGAAAGGCTCCATATTTTTATATTCGTTAGTGGAAGCAGAAAGCCCCATTGGTTTTCTCGGCATGATAAACCAATACCCGGTCCCCTGTGTACCAGCCGCAATGTTGTTTTCAAAGGTATTGTTGGGATTGGTGATCCAGAAACTACCCGGAGTTCGATTTTGAGGTTCATTGAGTTGGTTGTCCGATGGAGTTACTTCTTCTCCTTCCAACGGTCGCTTGGTCAGCAACACCACATTACCCCGAATGACGTTGAATCGTTCACTTCCATCTTCCAAAAAAATTCCATGGCCAATATGGTCGTAGCAAAAATTATTTTCTACCAGCGTTGATTCGGTACCATGAATAGTTATAGCACGGTTATACGAACGATGCACACTGTTGTTCTTAAAGTATTGGCCGGCACCTTTATCCATCAGCATATGCCAATGGAAAGGATATCGGCCCAAAATACTTTTTTGACCCATGCGAAAAAATTCAACCCCATCGATAAACGCTTTTCCATTCATATGCACCATTACATGGCCACCGTGTTGCAAGGCTTCAGAGTTTTCATCCCCTTCAATCCGGATGGATTTGGTTAACATGCCCACCTCTGCGCGCATATCGGCGGTCCAGGTCTTACCATCGCTGGGCCTGGTATAGGTTTTTATTTTCCCAATATGCGGAAACGCTAATCCCAAATCGATTCCAAATTCTACTTCATTGCCAATAACTGCCGCGGAAATGATTCGTCTTTTTTCAGCTTCATTATAATCTCTGCGGGAAGAGGTGATCAAAATTTCATCACCTATTTTCCATTGTAAATTTGTATTGGCAATTCTAATTTTGGTAGCCCCGGCAGCTGCATTCGTCGATAGGTTCGACCAGGAAGCCTTGCGTGCTCCATTCAATTCGAGGATCCCTCCTTCAGCTACTACAATAGCTTTAGACTCAATGGTAGATCCCGGAATTTTGGCCAGTCGGCTGTTTCCCGTTAATGTAATGACTCCTTTATTTTGGTAGGGCTGGGTGCGGGTTCCCCATTCGAGGTACGCAGAAGCTCCTTTTATCATGATGTAATCTGTGGCAATAGAGATATTCTTCGTAATGTCTACAATGAGTTTCCCTTGCACAGTGATGGACTTGGCAGAAATATTCTCATCCAATACAATAACCGAGTTGGCTGGAATCAACACATCGTCGGAGAGGTTGGGCTTGATCCCTCCTACCCAACTGGAGGCCGCTGACCAACGTTTTAATCCAGCTATAGAAGTGCCTACCGGAGTAGTCACAGCACCTATGTGAGCCACCGATTGAACGGTAGCGTTGGTTTGAATGGGTACCATGCAAAGTTCGGAAGTGGATGGAGGTGGAGAAGGCTGAGGTACCGGCAATAAAGAAAGTTGTTGCCAGGCAAAAAATGCAGCGCATACATACAGTACAGTTGCCAGTGCCAGGTAATGCGACTTCCAGTTCGATAACAGGCTAATGCTGATAAATTCTTGTGTTGGATTTTTCATCAGAAGATAAGCAAGCGTTTAAGAATCTCTTCCCTAACACCGGTCCCTCCTATTGGGTAAACAAAAAAGTAAAAAAAAGAATAGTAAACCGGCTTTTCACAATAGAAGCACACCATGGTGAAAGTCCCTGGATCGCTTATCCGTGGCCGGTAATCACAACTTAAAAAATCATAGGCATCGAAAAATTTTTTTTATTTCGATGCCTACTGAAGCTCTTGATTTTAGTTGACGAAACTCTTTTATCCGCCTTTTCTCAATAGAAACGGCGGCACAATGGATAAAACTCATGGATCGTTGATCCATGCCCGCAAACCCTGATCAAGAAAACCAAGGTCCCGAATACATTAATGTGTAGCCAATGGTTTCCTCAGCTCTTGATTTTACTAGTCATTTCCCAACAGAAGAATTTCTATGGAAAAGTAGTGTTCAAACCCACACTCTATCTCAAGATTGAATGTTGGGCGTGTCCCGTCGTGGTGGCGCCAGAGGCGCCACGCCACTCGGGCCGGGCTATCGCTGCAAGCCATGGCGCCTACGGCGCCATGGCTTTACACTCTATCCCTCACGCAAAAGTGAAATAGAAAAACTTCATCCTTGAATACATCGAAACCCTTGGAATAGCAAGTATACAAATGCAGCTACGGCAAGGATTAAAAGGACCAAGCAAAATAAAAGGAAAGGGGTAACGAATAGGGTTTTTAGAAATTTCTCAGGGTTACGCTTATAATCGTCTTTGTAGCCGAAATACAAAAACAACAGTTTTAAGCAGATTCCAAGCAAGGTGAGCATACTGTAAAATACAAAAAAAGCTGAAGTGTAAATACTTCAGCTTTTTATAAAAATAGAATTTGAAAAACGCTTATCCGTTTACTTTTTTGTGGTCAGCAAGGAATTTTGCCAATCCACTATCGGTAAGAGGATGGTTCAACAAAGAAGTGATCACGTTTAGCGGGCAGGTTACTACATCCGCACCAATTTCGGCACACTTAATAAGGTGCATGGTATGACGCACGGAAGCAGCTAAAATTTCTGTTTCGTAACCGTAGTTGTCGTAGATAGAACGGATTTGAGCAATCAATTCCAATCCGTCGGTTGCAATATCATCCAAACGTCCTACGAAAGGAGAAACGTAAGTGGCACCCGCTTTAGCAGCCAACAAAGCTTGTCCGGCAGTAAATACGAGGGTACAGTTGGTACGGATTCCTTTTTCTGTGAAATAACGGATTGCCTTTACGCCATCTTTAATCATGGGAACTTTCACAACGATTTTAGGATCGATGGTTACCAACTCTTCTCCTTCACGGACCATCCCTTCAAAATCGGTAGCGATAACTTCGGCACTAACGTCACCTTCTACAATATCACAGATGGCTTTGTAATGCTTGAATACAGCATCTTTACCACTAATGCCTTCTTTGGCCATCAGAGATGGATTGGTAGTAACTCCATCAAGCACGCCTAAATCCTGCGCTTCCTTAATTTCTTTAAGATTCGCGGTGTCAATAAAAAACTTCATGAGAATATGTTGTTAGGTAATTGTTTGAAATGCTCACGATGACGTGAAGTAGGAGAAAAAAGGCAAACCGAGTATCGCACCGCTACAACCATTTACCCTTGCTTTCTTCCGAACCTGGGGGGGTTCACAGGAGCTGGTCGTACCGGCTTGCCGGGTGCAAATATAGAAATATAAGTGTAAAGCAAAAAAAGTAGTCCTATTTTTAATTCAAATACAGGATTGTTTTTTTGCGAATTTGGCCAATACCACTGAAATCCTAGTAATAAGAAGCCAATTAGTCTGTTTTACCCCATTATTTACTCTTTCTTTCTTCCGCATGGGAGAAAAAAACATTTTCACTGAGTACCAATAATCTACTTCATCATGTGCGAAAGAAATTTCCCTACGAAAAATAGGGCTGCTATGTTTGCTTTTTCCCTCTCTTTTTTACTACCCATTATGGGTGGTACAAGCCTGATTAGATTTTGTTTTGTTTGTGGTAGAGAAATGTAAATCGACTTCTAAAAAAAATCGATTTGCAAATTATTAAACCAAAAAAAAATTTCATGAAAAAACTATTTACCATTTATTTAATTCCGGTGGTCCTAGCCACTATTACAACTTCGTGTAATAAAAAATTAAAAGATGATTTAAAAGATCTGGAAACTTCTGTGGAAGAACAAAAATCTAAAACTCAAAGTCTGCAAGGACAAGCCAATGTATTAAACAACCTATTACAAGCAGATCCCATTTCTTTCAACTTTTCAACGAACAACGGAAGCGCTCCGGTTACTATATCCGGAAATTATTCTTTTGCATATGGTTCAGCCAATACGCACACCTATGCCACCGACAACGGGAATGGCAATTACTATGTAAATATTTGGAGAGGAAATGATTTGGGTACGGATTATTCTGTCAGTATTTCCTTTACCTATCAGCCCAGCACAGGAAACATATCAAGTGCTTCCGCAAACCTGAGAGGCTACCTATCGGACGGAACAGTGTATAGGGTTCGCTTTGGTTTAAACGGGGATGTTACACAAAATATATCCGTAAACGCATTTGATTTTAACAATGGTACCATCGAATTCACATATTCAGAAACTACCAACACCAATTATTCTGACAACCTATACCTCAACCAGGCCATGAACTTCTCCGCCAGTTACAAGGGTAAACTTGCCAAAAACCAAGGCAACGAATAACCAATACTAGTCACGAAACTTATTTCATTAACTCAATTGATAAATCATATGATAAAACATTTAACACTTGCGATACTAGGCATGAGTGCCTGGATGCTCATGACATCCTGTAATAAAAAATTTAAAGAAGACTTGGAAGACCTGGAAAAAACTGTGAATGAACAAAAAGCACAGAATGAGAATCTGGAAGGCGATGTAAATTCATTGAGCAATTTAATGTTGAGTACTCCGGTATCTTTTTCCCTTTCTTCCAATACTGGCAGTGCTGCTGTTTCTGTTTCTGACACCTACTCTTTCTGCTATGGATCTGCTCACAGTTGCAGCTATGCAAAAAACAATGAGGATGGAACGTATACAATCTATATATGGAGAGGAAATGACTTGGGCACAGAAAATTACCTCAGTATGCTGTTTGATTACAATCCCAGCACCGGAGTAAAAACCAATGTGATCGCCAGAGTCAATCGATATTTATCGGATGGTGAATTGTTCAAAGGTTATTTTGATGGAAATAACGGTGACGTTACCACCAACATTCAGGTAACCGCTTTCAATTTCGATGCAGGAACGATAGCCTATACGTTCTCCATGAGCTCTAACGCCAATTATGTTGACAATCATTTCTCAGGGCAAGGAATGAGTTTCAGCTCAAGCTATACCGGGAATCTTTCGAAAAGACTTGGAGGAAAAAAATTAAGAGGAACGAATTAATCATACTGATATGAAAAAGATATTTTATTTTATTACCATTTTGTTTTTTGCCGCTGGACTATCTTCTTGTAATAAAAAAGCAAAAGAAGACCTGGATGAATTAGAGAAATCCATTGAAGAACAAAAGTCAAAAAACCAGGCATTGGAAAACACACTGGGTGAGCTAAACTCCTTGTTACTTAATGCACCCATGTCGTTTACTTTAACTACCAACGATAGAGGTTCTACACTGGCATTATCCGGGTCTTATTCGTTTGTGTATGGTGCCGTAAATTCTTATTCCTCTGTTACAGATAATAACGATGGCACATACAAAATTTATGTGTGGAGAGGCAACGACCTGGGTACCGATTACTACGTAGAAACTGAATTTACGTATAACCCAAGCACCAATCAGGTAAGCAATGCAACCGCTCGCTTAGAAGGCTACTTGAGCAATGGGAACGCATACGATCTTTCTTTTGAGGGTTCCACCGATATCAATCAAACCATCACGGTCAATTCATTTAGTTATGAAGGAGGAACGATATCATTTACGTATGCGGCCAATACCACCAATGCTTATGCCGACAATATTTTCGGAGGGCAAAGCATGAGCTTTTCTGCTGGTTATACAGGAGGAATCGCTAAACGAAAAAGCAATGATAATGCGGTAGTTTCTCCATTATAACTCTAAATCTTCCTATTTAAAAAGTCGGGCAACTTTATTCCTGCTACAAATATTAAATTCAGGTTTCTTTCTACAGCCGGGTTTCCTACTTGGAAATCCGGCTGCCTTTTTACAATGCCAAGTGCTAAAAGACCCATTTTTCTGAACGTGGCAATACGATCTCCTTTACGTGTTTTATTTATCCCAACTTACACGAAGCTTTACATCTGCAAGTATTGAAAATGAGCAGCATAACCCTATCAGCCTTTTATCGTATGCTTGTAATAGGTTTTACAGTATTTCAACATGAAAATAATACGATTGCTGGCAGCATTTCTGCTTATAGGGTTTTCCAAGATTACACTTTTATCCAATAATGTTTCCATAACAAACTCAACGGTTACCGGTGCGGATCATATTCAATTTGACATTTCTTGGGATAACAGTTGGTTTATTACAGGTTATAATTATGATGCTGTCTGGATATTTCTAAAGACGCAAAACTGCGCTGGCTCTACAACCTGGGATCACTTGGATGTAAGTACTGTTGCGACAGACCATACGGTAAGCGGCGGTACCGGCTTAACAGTAGAGGCATCCACGGATGGCAAAGGCGTTTTCATTCGAAGGAATACACCGGGTTTTGGTACACAGACGGGAACAATAACGTTAAGGTTCGCCGCATCGCAGCCGGCATTTGCGACTGTAAACTTTCATGTATTTGGAATAGAAATGGTTTGGGTAGCACAAGGAACCTTCACGGTTGGAGATGGTTCTACAAACAATACCACGCATTCTGCGGCCTCATTTGGGAGCAGCAGTTCTACTCCCAGAAGCATCACAAGTGAAGCAGCTACAGTGCAAGATTTTTTCCGGAACGATAAAGCCGGGGATGGAGCCATAACAGCTCATAATGGATTGCCTGGAGCTTTTCCCAAAGGGTTTAATGGATTTTATTGCATGAAGTATGAAATCTCTCAGCAACAGTATGTAGCATTTTTAAACCGATTAAACTTAATTCAGCAATCGAATCGAATTGCTGCAATACCAACGGATCCGGTAGGAACGCTTGCTCTAACCACTGCCGCCAACCAAAACCGCAATGCAATACGCATTCAAACATCCGCTGCCGGAACCAGTCCTGCTGTATTTGGAACTGACTTAAATGGGGATGGCACTTTTGGAGATGGAGATAATATTGCCTGCAATTTTCTTTCCTGGAATGATTTGGTGGCGTATCTGGATTGGGCTGCCTTGCGCCCGATGTCGGAATTGGAATTTGAAAAAGCTTGCCGGGGACCAATGACAAGCCTACTTAATGAATATCCTTGGGGAAATACAAGCATCTTGCAAGCCGTATCCAGTTCACTCAACAATGGAGGGACCTCCTCAGAAGTGTCCACGCTTAGCGGCAATGGACTGTGCGCATTCAATGGTGGCACCAGTGCGGTTTTAGGACCCTTGCGAACCGGCTTTGCTGCTACCTCTTCTACTATTCGTGTTACTGCCGGGGCTTCCTATTGGGGTATTGTAGATCTTGGAGGCAATGTATGGGAGCAAACCGTTTCGTGCGGATATTGGAATGGTTCGGCACGTTTACCTGCCACCTATATATTTAATGGGGCCAACGGTGATGGGAACCTGGATTTTATGGGGAATTCCAACGTTGCCACCTGGCCAAGCCCCCTTACCTCAGGTTCCACCATCGTACGAGGCGGAAATTGGGAATATGGCGCCACTCGCGCACAACTCTCCGATCGCTTTTACGTGAACAATATTACAGAACACTCGAATAGGGTGCGCAGAACCGGGGGAAGAGGCGTACGAATTCCATAATGAATACTCAACTAATTATATTCGTTGGATCATTCCTGCTTGCCTGCTTACACATGCCTGCTCAATTTGTTGGTGGGGAGCAAGGAGGAAATGCTGACCAACTCATCTCTAACGGGGTTTGTGCATCCCTGGGACTCAATCCATTTTCTGGTGGAAATCATGGAGGACACTCAGAACGTTCCATCATTCAGTTAACTTGCGCTCCTCTCGGACTGAACCCATGTTCGGGTGGACATGAGGATGGGCAATCAGACCTCGCCATTCTGAATAGTGTTTGCTCTCCGTTGGGAGTAAATCCATTTTATGGAGGAATTGAGGATGGCTCTTCGGATGGCTCTGTGATTCAGTCTGTGTGCCCTCCCCTTGGATTGAATCCGTATTATGGGGGACAAGAGGATGGTCATGCTGACATGGTAATCTTGCAAACTTCTTGCATTCCCGCTGGTGTAAATCCTTATACAGGTGGCGAGCACGATGGACATGCCGATTTATCGATTCTTCAAACGCTGTGTGCCCCTCAAGGTTTTAATCCTTATGCTGGCGGTGAGCAAGATGGTCACTCGGACAATGAAATTCTTTCCTCTCTTTGTTCTTCAACAGGCGCCAATCCTTTTTATGGAGGATCGGAAGATGGTCATGCCGATTTTGAAATTTCGGTAACATCCTGCAACATCGCATTGCCTGTGCAATTGATGTACTTTAGCTCTCAATGCATACAAGGTAGAGTTGATCTGCAATGGGCTACAGCCTCTGAACAGGAAAATAATTTTTTTATCATTGAAAAAGCGGATCCCACAGGAATCTTTCACGAAATAGGCACCCGAAAAGGAAAACATGCCAGTAACTCATTTATACCTTACAGCTTTGCAGATATTAATCCTTCAAAAGGTGAAGTATTTTACCGCCTCTCACAAGTGGATAAGAATAAAAATCAAAATTATCTTCAAACTATTTCAAGTCATTGTGGACAGGAAACATTTTTTATGCTTTCGCCGAACCCTAATGCTGGAGTTTTTACCATGCAGTTAGCCGAAGAAGGCATGCACGTCTGGATTTATAATGCTATCGGGAATTTGGTCTTTCAATGTTCCAAGCAGGATGTTTCTACCCTGGAAGTAAACGCTTCATCATGGGCGGCTGGAGTGTATTACGTGGTGAGTCAACAGGTAAATCATCAAGAAGTTATCAAAATGGTAATTGAAAAATAATCAAAACTACTTCTTAATTCATTTTATCCATTCACACGGTGCGTTTTATTTCAAAAGATGTGCTAAAGTAAAACGTCATTAAATTAAATACAGTACCGTTCAATGCAAAGGCCACCAGAACTGCTTCTGGTGGCCTTTGCAATGAACATTAAAAAGAGATTACAAACCGATGTTCAAAATTTCCAGAATACGGTTTAAGTCCTCTGTGGAAACGTAGGGTATTTTGATTTCTCCTTTGCTGGAGGCACTGTCGTGGGAAAGATTTACTTTGGTACCAAAATGAGAAGAAAGTTTACCTTGAAGCAATACAATTTCGTTACTAGGTGACTTTTTTTCTTTCACCGGATTGGCTTTTACTTTATCCTTGTTAGGAGATAGTTCACGCACCAACTCTTCTACTTTGCGCACAGAGAGATCTTCTTTCACAATGCGTTTAAAAATGGCCAATTGGTCTTCTGCGTTCTCTACATTAACAATGGCGCGTGCATGACCCATAGAAATTTCATCGTCACGCAATGCCGCCTGGATATCTGGCGGCAATTTAAGCAAACGTAAATAGTTGTTTACAGTGGTTCTATTTTTACCGACTTTATCTCCCAGCTCTTCCTGCTTCAACGAAAATTCGCTGATCAAACGTTGGTAACTCAAGGCAATTTCCATGGCATTCAGGTCTTCACGCTGAATGTTTTCGATGAGTCCCATTTCCAGCATTTGCTCGTCGTTGGCGGTGCGCACATACGCGGGAATAAATTCCAGACCGGCAATTTTAGAGGCTTGCAAACGACGTTCCCCTGAAATTAGCTGATACTGGGTATCGTTTAGTTTACGAACGGTAATGGGCTGAATTATGCCGTGCAGACGAATAGATTCTGCTAATTCTTTTAGTGCTTCCTGATCAAAATGAGTTCGTGGCTGAAATGGATTGGTTTCTACATCGGCCACGGGTATTTCATTTAGGTTATTTACCACTACGCTTTTCACGTCGGTGCCCGTTTTCATTTTATCACTATCCTTCAGCAAGGCTCCTAGTCCTCTTCCGAGCGCAGGTTTTTTTGTAGACATCATAGTAGGGTTATATTTTGGCCGCTTGATCGATTCGTATAGAGAAAAACATTCTGTTCCACCTGAAACGATCAAGCGAATATGGTAAAGTTTTGTTTGATAAATTCGTTCTTATTCGTTGCCGGCCTTACCGGCAGCCTTTCAGGCCGGAACGCTGATTTTGTTGCGCTCTAGAATTTCGTTGGCCAGGTTCAGATAACTAATGGCACCTTTACTTTCTGCATCGTGCGCAATAACCGGTAAACCAAAGCTCGGAGATTCACTCAATTTGATATTTCTAGGAATAATGGTCTCGAAGGTCAGATCCTGGAAGTGGTTACGCACTTCTTCTACTACCATGTTGCACAAGCGCACACGCTGATCGTACATAGTAAGCAATACCCCTTCAATCTCCAGGGCTGTATTGATGTTTTCTTTAACGATCTTTATGGTATTCATCAGTTGGGCAATCCCTTCCAACGCAAAGTATTCGCATTGCACCGGAACCAGCACCGAATCGGAGGCCGTAAGTGCATTGACAGTAATTAAACCCAGAGAGGGGTTGCAATCGATCAGAATAAAATCATACTGGTCTTTTACCGAAGCCAGCGATTTTTTCATTCGGTATTCGCGCTCCTCCAGGTGGATCAATTCGATTTCAGCACCTACCAGATCTATGTGGGCTGGCAACAAATCCAGGTAGTTGATGTTGGTGGGCACCACGCATTCCGAAGCCATTAATCCATCTACCATACATTCATAAATGCTTTTGGTAACTTCCTTAGGATTATGTCCCAAACCGGAAGTAGAATTGGCCTGTGGGTCACCATCTACCAACAAGGTTTTAAATTCCAGGGCTGCCAGACTTGCTGCCAGGTTAATAGCCGTGGTAGTTTTGCCAACCCCTCCCTTTTGATTTGCTATCGAAATTATTTTTCCCATCCTATTTATATGTGGTTATAAGTATGCTTTGTATCCAATCGACCCTGAAATCCCTTCCGAATCGAGCACTAAATTACGGTTTCTGTGTGGAACACCTGAAATAAGCTATGCCCATTCTCTCAACAAGTTATGGAATAACTATGTGGACAAATTTTTAATTTACTGATTCCTAATAAAATACTTCTTTAAATTTCGTAAAAAAATGAACATGGTCTTGCTATGATTTATAGCATCTATGCGTGGAACGTAATTACCTTGCCAACTTGCGTAGGGCAAAACACCATTGAATTTGATCAAGGATTGCATCTCGCAAATTAAAAAAGATGAATAGTTATAAAATCTATGCTTTGAATTAGATCAAGAACCTACCAATTGTCGATTTCGTAACAAATTAACCCCTATTTCGTTTCAAGAACATATAGAAACTTTGTACCTTCACAGCCTTACCTTACTGAAACAGGGCAATTCTGCATCACGATTCATGGAACCTCAAAAAGAAGCCAAAATAAACAGAATGATCATTGGCATCTCCGCATTGATCTTTTTGTTATTAGGAATTGGAGTACTCATTGTGGAGTATATCTACTTTGTAGAGGATCATCCGGGCAATGTATTTGCCATTTTTGTATTTATCATTTCCTTGTTGTTGTATAGTTTGCTCACGTTTTCAGTACTGAAAAACCGAAAAAAAATTTTTTACTTCGGTGATGACGACATTGACCATTACCTCTAGCAGAAAAAATCCTTCCCCACAATCATTACGTGCCCTATTCTCAAGCCATCTTCTCTCTATTATATTTTAAACACTGTATATTGCATTCCTGAATTTCCTTACGGAATGGTAGGAGAACTATGGTGATTACTTCAGAAGCTTATCTCTATTTGTTGCTGGCCTTGTTTGCCGTGGCTTATCTATACGCCAGTGTAGGTCATGGAGGAGCCTCCGGTTATGTAGCGGTATTTTCCATTGCAGGCTTGAACGCAGCTTTTATCAAGCCACATTCCCTGCTGCTAAACATACTGGCATCAAGTATCGCATTTTATTTTTTTATTCGATACGCAAGAGGATCGACACGATTGCTTCTGTGGCTGCTGGCCGGCTCAGTACCGTCGGCTTATGCAGGAAGCGGCATGCCTGTACAGGACCATTTCTATAAAATTTTACTTGCGACCTTTCTTGCTTTCTCCATGCTTTGGCTCTTAGTAGGAAATTACCATCAAGCGGAAAAACCACTGAACAATCCCCAGGGATGGATGCTTATAGGCACCGGCATTGTCATAGGATTTATTTCTGGCATATTAGGAATTGGAGGTGGAATTCTACTGAGTCCGATACTGCTGCTTTTTCGTTGGTGTCATACCAAAGAATCGGCATCCATCTCAGCGGCGTTTATTCTTCTCAATTCTTGTTCTGCACTTGCAGGCTTAAGATATCCCTTGCCCCCATTGAGCGGACAGCTTTTCAGCATTCTTGCAGTGGTTGGGATTGCTGCTATCGTGGGTGCGTATGCAGGAAGTCGTCGTTACAATACCCAAGCCTTCCGATGGATATTAGCTACCGTGTTAACCGTGGCGATATACAAACTCTTGTTTACCTAATTCGGTATCAAGCTTGGAGGTTGAGTATTGAGTTTGATTTAGCTCAAGCATGAAATAGAAGAGCGACTGGGAAAAGATTTTTCCAGTCGCTCTTCTATTTTCTTAATTAATGATATTTTCGATTAGGGTTTTACCACCACAGAATCTGACGCTATACCTGAAGCCTGGAAAAAACCAAGAGCGCCACCACTCAGGTTAGTAGGCGCATTGGCCGGAGGAGTACTAAAAAATCCGCCATCGTTGTTGAGCTGCGAAAACAGTCCGCTGTAGAACAGGTATGCGGTGCGGCTTAATGCCAATTGTTCCATTTTTACGGTATCCCCGACTTCATAGATATCTGGCAATTGAACATTTGAAATGCTACTGCTCAAAAACCGATCGTCGTTTACAAAAATCCCACTAGTACCTCCTACTGGCTCGCCATTTTTATAGAATTTATACTGATAATAATTTTGCTCATTGGGAGGATCTGTTGAAGATGCGTAAGCATAATATCCTTCCGTGGGTATAACGGCGCTTACTTCCTGGAATTTAGTATACATTGAATCAATGGGAGGAATAGCATTCAACTGATCGGAAGCGGTATAGGTAACCCCGTCTACAGTAACCGATAACGTATATATTCTTCCTACAACACCCTGCACAGGACCAGAAGTGGTGTACAGCCCTTTGCTTACGAAAGTCAATGGAAATGTATTTCCCGCATTATCTGAGATACTTACCGTAGCATTGTCCACTGTGGGAGGCAAGGACTCATTGCTAAATGAAATTGTCCTGGACACTTTCACTTCAAAGGGATGCAAACGGTCGGTCACCAGGCCCTCTACCACTACCCGACTTGCATCTTCGTCCAAATCTACCTGTATTACCTCGGTGCAAGAACCCAGGCCACCGATGAACAATATAGCCATTAAAAAATTTCGCAACGTTTTCATAGAGTATATTTTTAAAATTCGGTTAGGTGCTTAGAATGTAAAATTGTATGTGATGCTTGGGATGATGGAGAATAGCCAAAGTTTTGCAACTTCCTTTTTCCCTGTATTAATTGGTTCATCCAATGTTCCTTCGTTTTTATCACGAACAAAAACGGTAAAAGGATTTCTTCTCATGTAAACATTGTAGAGAGAAAAGTTCCAATAAGACTGGAAGCGGCGCTCGGGTTTCCGCATGGGATGCCAGGTAGCGGAAAGGTCCATACGATGATAGGCTTGTATACGATAGTTGTTCCGTTCAGGAATGAAGGTAGGAAAACTATTGCCAAACACATACTTTTGAGTAGGCATGGTAATCGGACGACCGGTTCCCATTACCCAGTTACCAGCAATGTTCCATTTTTTAGAAATGTCATAAGCAAGTACCACACTCACATTGTGACGACGATCGTAACTGGCGTAGTACGCTCTTCCCTCGTTTACATCAGGCACATCAAATTGAGTTTTTGACCAGGTATAACTTGTCCAGCCGGTAAGTTTTCCTTTATTCTTGCGGACAAATAATTCCAGACCATAGGACCATCCTTTGCCACGGCGAACTTCAGTTTCTACCTCATTGTTCCCTATAAGGTCGGCATTGTCTTTGAAATCTACGACGTTGTGCATCCACTTATAGTATACTTCCGCCGATGCTTCAAAGGTATTCTCTTTGAAATTGCGGAAATATCCACCTGCCACCTGGTCGGCTTTTTGAGGGGAGAGCACATTGGTGCTGGGTATCCATTGGCTGGTAGGCAGTGGGGATGCTGAGTTAGAAAGTAAATGCTGATACTGAAACATACGGTTGTAGGAAAATTTGATAGAGCTCGCATCATTGATCAGGAATCGACCGGATACTCTAGGCTCAAATCCATTATAGGCTTTAATTAACTCTCCTCTTCCATAAACCATGGTGTCAGTAATGTTGGATCTATCAGGAGTTCCATTATAAGTAAATACCGTATCGCGGCCCAGGTTCTGGAAGAAGCTGTATCGCACTCCATATTCAAACATCCAACGAGGACTGAGCTTTTGTTTGTTGCTGAGGTATAAAGCCTGATCGGTGGAATAATAACTTTGCATTTTAAAAGGTCTAAAAATGGAATTATCGCCCTGAGGCTTTAATTCTCCCGGATTATAAATTTTGTAGGAACCCAATACACCGAAAGCAATTTCATTGTTGTTATTTAAAAACCAGGTATAATCTTGTTTTAAGGTGATCTCTTTTAAATTTGAAACCCAACGGAAAGCTGTGCTGTTCGCTTCAGCAGAATTATCATTTTCATTTTCGATAACCCCTAAGCCGTAATTGAAATTAGAATACACGAGGGTGGTATTGGAAAACAATTTCTTTCCGTAGATGTGATTCCAGCGTGCTGTGCCTGTGGCGTTGCTCCAATCGATTCCAAAGCCAGCCGCCTGCAATACGTCTTTTCCAAAATATCCGGCAAGATATACTTTATTCTTTTCGTTGATGTTGTAATTGATTTTTGCATTCAGATCATAGAAATATAATTTAGCTCCATCGAACTGTGGGTTGCTAGAAAGTTTTAAAAACATATCCGCATAGGTGCGTCGAGCCGAAACAATATAAGAAGCTTTATCTTTAACGATTGGTCCTTCGAGGGTAAGGCGGCTACTGATTAAACCCAGCCCACCGGTTGCCTTGAATTTCTTACTGTTCCCGTCCTTGGAGCGTATGTCTAATAAGGAGGACAGACGACCACCATGCTGGGCAGGAATCCCTCCCTTGTATAGTTCGGCAGTTTTCATAGCATCGGAGTTAAACACCGAAAATATTCCGAACACATGGGACGCATTGTATACCGGAGCTTCATCCAGTAAAATCAAGTTCTGATCGGCACCTCCTCCGCGCACATACAAACCGGTATTTCCTTCACCCGCTACTTGAACACCAGGCATCATCTGTAAGTTCTTAATGATGTCTACCTCACCAAACAGCGCAGGCAATTTTTTCATTTGCTTGACATCAATTTGTATGGTACTCATCTTAGTATCTTGCACGTTGGCGTCTTCCTTTTCTTTTTTACCTTTTACTACCACCTCTTTGGTCGTGATGGCAGATTCTGCAATTTCAAAATTGAGCGTCATACTTTGCTCTACTGTAATGGTCTGGCGAATTTTTTTGTATCCCATTCCATACACGAGTATGGTATAGGTACCTTTGGGAACCTGAATTGAGAAAAAGCCATATTCGTTGGTGGTAGCACCAATGGTCAATTCTTCAATTTTAACAATAGCCCCCAGCATTACCTCACCATTAGCGGAGTCTTTAACTACCCCCGAAATCGTAAATTTTTCCTGTGCCATTGCCGGCAATGCCAGCAGACTCAAGACGATTCCAAACAAAAACTTTCTCATCCGATTTTTTAGGTTATTTATTTTTAATTCAAGATTATATGCCTACATCAAGCTGCATTATACATGCGGATAAAAATAGGCAAAAGCAATCATTTTCGATGATAGAAACAGGATGAACAGGTGCAAAATCACGACAAAGAGTTCTTTTCCTATGAAACTCTTGAAATTTTTGCAGCTTTTCCCAGTTATTCAATACCATTTGAGGTAAGACAAACAAAAAATGTAATACCCCTATGTCTTACCAGGTATTTTTTGAAATGGTTACCGACCGATCGGTTAGGGCATACTTCCACTTGGCGCCCAAATACCACTGTTCTTGCGTTGGGCCCGGCAGCGGAAGACTGCGGGTTTTGTATTGATACAAATGAATAAATCGCAGCGAGTCGCCATCCGTGTAATACAGCTCATCGTTTCTGAACTGAAGTTGCTGCATTCCTCTTACAGGAATTTTATTTTTATAATTGCCCATGATATCGAAAACCAGGAGATTATTTCTCTTATCCAGCAAGTATACTTGATTTTGATATTCACGCAAGTCAGAGAGTTCGTATTGATCTGGATCCAACAGCAGATCCAGAGAGGTATTTTGTGTGACCTGATGGTAGGTAAGGTTGAATTTTTTTAAACTAAAATCCTGTTCATCGATCAGCCAAAGATTATTATCGGAACTTAAAGCCACTAATCGTGCAAATCCGATTTCGGGAAACTGACTTAACCGAAACGTAGAATGGTTGGCAAGAAACCGATCCAGAAGTAAAATTTCCTGAAAGTTACGATAGAAGAGTAATACGTTTACATTGCGCCAGGCATCAATGCTCGTAAGCTCAGCACGTTTCTGAGGAGACCAGGTAAACAATTTCGAACCCAGGGAATCCAGCTTATGTATATCCCCATTTGATTCTGCTACGTATAAAAAGTCATACCGATCTACGGTTGCTTTTACAATGGGATTTTTAAACGACAACGTCCACCTGGGATCTTCGGAGCGCATAGCAGGAGCCTGTACGATTACCAATACACTGGGTAGTACTTTGATTAGAAAGCGTAGCATTCGTATCAAAACAGGCACAAACTCCGATGGTTTAAAGTTAAAACTATTTGCAAATCAACGATTTAATTTAACAAAAAGTACGTTTCATGGCGACTTTTGTGATTAAAAACCTTACTTTTAGTAAGAACATCATGGGAAAAATGCAAAATACTGGGTTAGGCATGATTCTGAATCACGATTGGTTGCGGGTATGGTGTATAGGTATATGGATGGTCGTCATGACAATTCCCCTTCACGCTCAACGCACCTTGCTTATTGACGACAGCAAAGAGGAATATATTCTGGGCTATGATTATCTCGAAATACTGGAAGATTCCAGCCTTACACTCACCTTTAAAACAGCCCAAGCCAACAACAAAAACTGGATTTTGAATAAGGAAGAATTTCCATTCAACCGCAATCCCAATTACTCCTATTGGGTTCGGTTCAGAATCCAAAACAAATCACGATTCGATAAAAATTTTATTCTCGAAACATTTTCACCGCATACCAATCTGTTGGAGCTCTATGTACCGGATGAAAATGGAAATTACCGGATGAAAAACGCCGGTGAAAATTTCAATTTTGAACAACGGGAACATATCAATAAAAATATCATTTTCGATCTCCCCCGGCTTTCCAGTTCAAACAGTATGCTGGTGTATGCGCATGTCATTTCGAAAAACTATTCCGGATTTGATTTCCGCATAAAGTCTGTCAATTACTTTATGTATTACTCCACCAACGAATACTACTTTCTGGGCATTTATTATGGCATACTGATCATTATGGCCTTATACAATTTGCTCATCTATATTTCGGTGCGAGAAAAAGTATATTTATTTTATGTGTTTTATGTATTCAGCGGAATCCTCAGCACCCTCACCGACGATGGTTTAGGATTTCAATACGTATGGTCTGCATTTCCCCAACTCATTCCATTTATAGGTTTGCACCTGGCTCCCAATCTGCTGATGCTGGCTTTTGCACTGTATGCCAGCAGTTTCCTGGAGCTAAAAAGAAACTTCCCCAAGGAATATAAACTGGTTTGGTATACGCTTGGCGGATATGGTGCTTACTATCTGCTCATCAATTTATTTATGCCCTCCCTGGTTCATTTTAAAGGGATTTACATAATTCCGTTCATCATTACCTACGTAGTATCCATTCGTTGTTTCTGGAAAGGATATAAACCTGCACGCTTTTTTATTATTGGTTATACCTTCATCTTTATCAGCATCATTATCATTCAACTGCGGGCCATGCATGTGCAATTGCTCGACATACAATTGGTACCCGGAAATATTTTCACCGTTTATGCGCTTAATTATGGCTTGGTGCTGGAGGTAGTTATTTTGTCGTTTGCACTTGCCGACCGAATACGCATTATTAAAAAGGAAAAAGAAGATGCTCAGAAAGAAATCATTGAACGCCTCGAGGAAAATAAAGCCTTGCAGGAAAAGGTGAACAGAGAACTGGAACAAAAGGTAGCCGAACGTACAAGAGAACTTATTTCTAAAAATTCGGAACTTGAGGATGCCAATCTTCAACTCAAATCCCTGAATGAAAAAGTAAATGAAATGAATGCCAAACTGGATTACGATAACTGGCATTTGAAAAAAGATCTGAAAGAAGATCTGAAGGCCCGCATTGTGGATGCGGAGGTCTCTTATGATCAATTTAACAATGTATTTCCCGATGAGGCAACCTGCTTTCGCTATATGGAAGATTTGAAATGGGGCAATGGCTACCACTGCCGCAAATGTAACAATCAAAAATATACCAAAACCTCCAAACCTTTTACCCGCAAATGCACCAAATGCGGCAATGTAGAATCGGTCACGGCCTATACACTTTTTCATGGCGTACGTTTCCCCATCAACAAAGCATTCTACATGACCTATATTGTACACCGCCGGGGAAATAAAATTACCCTCGATGAATTATCTGAATTGCTTCAATTGAGAAGGAACACGTGCTGGAGCTTTAAGAAAAAAGTATTGGAACACATTGATACCTTTAAAAAGAAAAGTAAGGACGGCAGACTGGAAACCTGGGAAGAAATTATTTTATAAGGCAATTCCGTATTCCAGATAACTTGCTCATTTAGGTAATGAGGCCAAAAATAGTTGGTGACATTTACTGAGATAATTTATATAATTCGCAGTTCATTTAAGTGGAAGCAGGCTCTGCTGGAGAGCAACC
>JALONM010000124.1 GCA_025454925.1 Cytophagaceae bacterium | reverse complement strand
GTCGTACGTCCAGTTGGAGGTATTCAAACTGGTGCCGTTAAACTCGTCAGACCATATCAACGTGCCACCGCATTGTGCCCAAGCCCCGCCCAGGCATCCCATAATCATTGCTGCAATTCCCCAACTATTCCTCATACACGTATGGTATTAAAGTGAAATTATTTAAACAAATATTTATAGTATCTTTTTCAACTAAACTACAAATAGGGGCTTCCCGGTTAGCGGCTTATTACTCTTCCATGACACATGTAAGTGGTTGATAATAATAGTATTGGTTTATTATTTGTGTTTCAAAGTAAGGTTAAGAAACAAGAGTTTTTTTGGAAAATTTGAGAATCGAAAGGCTGGAATCAATAGCAAACTATTAACAAGGCTTTGATGGATTGGTATTGAGATGGCCGGCTTATCCGGCTATCGCTGCAAGGCCACTCCAAGGGCATAGCCAGAGTTTTGTTGGCGTGCCGTGGGCTTTTCGCTCTATCCGGGCCGGAATTTTTTCGTCAACCTCCAAGGTTCATTTTCCGGTGAACCGAATATCCTTGTTTTTGAACCGGAGGTTCCGAAGAAAGGGGCCATGCATGGCTAATTTTGTTCCATCATCATGAAAACAACATTGAATCCTAATCACCACAGCTCACGTTCTAAACAATCCTTTTAATTATGGATCCACTCGTAGTACTTGCCGTTCAATGCACCTTCAGCATTGTCGTTTTTTTCTTACTGGCGCATTGGTATGTACAACCTCGCCTCAGCAAGCAATCAAAATTTACGATACTGGAGGTATTACTCATCATCCATGTGTTTCGGTATTTGCCTTTGTCCTTGTACATGCCAGGCCAGGTGGATGATGACTTTCCTCTTCACATCAAAGGCATGGTAGCCCACGGTGATTTTATTTCCAGTGTACTGGCCTTCGTGTCGTTGATTTTAGTAAAAATTAAAAGCAGGCATGCAGTTCCCTTCATTTGGGTTTTTAGCTGTGCAAGCATCGTGGATATGGTGTTGGCTTTGTCTTTTGCGATGCAGGCCAAGGTATACGCGCTGAACCTTGGGGTGAATTATTTCACCGTTTCGGTGTACGTACCTTTGCTTATGGTGGCGCAATACCTCATTGTAAAAATAATGTTCAATAGAGACCTGAACTAATATGCTGCAAATAGGTCAAACCGCTCCCGGCTTTGTAGCAAGGGATATTTACGACAATGAAATTACACTGGCCAAAGACAAATTCAGTTTTCTGACATTTCATCGCTTTGCTGCTTGTCCGTTTTGTGTATTGCGCACCAGAGAATTAATAAAAGCGTATCCTTTGTTTGAGCAACACCAAATAGAGATTATAAGCATCTGGCCATCCAGCAAAGACAATATGCTGAAATATGCAGGTTCTGAAAAAGCGCCATTTGCTATGATTGCCGACGATAAAAAGAAATTGTTTGAAAAATATTTAGTAGTTGAAAAATCTGGTCGCTCGGTATTTAAACTGCTGTGGCACCCGCTGCTTATTTGGAGAGCCATGCACAGCACGTATCGAAACATGCGTGTAGATGCCGATCCCAGGCTCTTGCCCACGGAGTTTTTGGTTTCTCCGCAAGGTGAAATTGTAATTGCTTTTTATGGAAAGCATTATGGCGACCATATTGATATTCAGCAACTGTTTTCAACCACTTTAAAAACTAACTAATATGAAATGGATTGTTGTTACCCTCGTTTTTTTGTTATTGGGTTTTACGCCTCCCCCAAGTCATACGCTCCGTATTGAAATTTCGGGTTTGAAGAATAACAAAGGGCAGGTAATCGTTGATGTTTTTAGCTCCAGGCGGGGCTATCCTCTGGAAACTGAATATGCTATTGGGAGAAAAAAGATTTCAATTGTCAATGATAATGCAGTTATCAGTTTTGAGCTGCCACCAGGTGAATATGCGTTTGCTATTATACACGACGAAAATATGAATCATATACTCGATCAAAATATCTTGGGCATGCCTAAAGAAGGTGTGGCAGCGTCTAACAATGCAGAGGGGTTTATGGGGCCGCCGAGTTATGAAAAGGCAAAATTTAAGTTAGATAAAACCATGTCAACCCAAATTAGCATGTTGTATCTGTAGGGGAGTAATTGTTATAACAGGGTTAAGATTTACAACTCACGACTCTATCGTTGTACTAAGCGTGCGTGAGGGATAGAGCGAAAAGCGCTATGGTGGTGGCGCTGCAGGCGCCACCACCATAGCCTTGAAGCGAAAGCCCGACCCGCAGGGGCACGCCCTACTTTTTTTAACCGGCTTTTCTCCATTGAAGCGAAACGCACTATGGAGAAAGCTCATGGATCGTAGATCCAGGACCGGTAATCCCGACTTAAAAAATCATGGGCTTAGAAAAGAATTTCTTTTATTCGATTCCTTCTGATGCCCTTGATTTTAGTAGTCGTTTTTCAATAGAAGAATTTCTTTTGAAAAATTAGGGTTTAATGAATGAGATGGAAGAAAAAAACAGGCCCCAGTGAAACCGGGGCCTGCGTGCTGTCTAGTGTTTGGAATCCTATGCAGCTAACCTAAACCTATTTGAACATTATTTCCTAAGAAAATAACAGACGTAACAGGAATTTATTTTAGTACACGACTAATTTTTTTGTGATGACATTTCCATCCTTCACTACTCGGATAAGGTAAACTCCTTGAGTAAGTTTTTCCTGGAAATTGATTTCTCTGGAACTTACGTTGGTCCATTGTTTTACCAGGGAGCCGCTGCCATTCATCAGGCTGATGTCGGCACCTGCTAATTCATCAGGCAGGCTTACCGTCACCATTTCGAGGCTTTGTGCCATGCTTGGAGCAACCGATACTGCCTGCTGCAGCACTTCGTTGTCTTCGGCAGATCGTACTGCGTTGCAGCCAACCGGAGCGGTGCTGGAGTTAGTGAAGTACAAGGCATGCGATCCTGATTTGGCAACCATCACAAAGTTGGTTCCATCCATTTTTACCCAATACTCACCATCGAGGCGTGCAATGCCGCTGCCTGTAATGCGGCAATCGGGATTTGAACGGTTGAAGGTGTGCGCGGTAAGCGGGCCTAGGTTGTGGTACCAGGCAGGTACTCCGTTGTTGGTATTGAAGGCAAATTGCCACAAACCGTTGTATTGCAATTCCCACTGGATGGCCAATGAATTAACATTGCCCAGGTTGGGTCCGGTGCCCAATACGTATACTTTGCTGTATTGGCGGCTAGAAATGGTAGGTAAAGCGCTGGAAGCCGGTACACCAAAGCGTGTAAGCAGGGTGCAGGTTTCTCTGGCTCTTACGGTAACCAAAACTTCGTCGGTAGAGCTGGCACCTTTGTCGTCGGTTACTGTTAGAAGGAACCTGTACGATCCAACGGGTAGTGTAAAACTTGGAGATGCCAGGCTGGAGCTGAGTGTAGCATTGCCGGCTTCTGCCCAGGCATAGGAGGCTATGGTTCCGTCGGCGTCGCTGCTGGCTGCACCGTTCAATGCTATCAGTTCTGAAAGGTTGTTGTCGCTATCAGTCACGGTAATATCGGCGCCTGCATTGGCAGTAGGGGGCAAGTTAACATCGCCAGATGGCGTGCCATACACTTGCACCTCAAACAGTGAGTAACCATAAATGGTAGTGCGGGCAGTTCCGGTGATGCGCACGTAACGTCCGACAGCGCTGAGTCCGGTGAGGTTGTCGATGCGTGCACCGGCAGCCATGTTGGTGCGCGAGGAAACCAAGGCCCAGGTGGTGCCGTCGAGTGAAGTTTCGATGCGGTAATCGCGGGCCGAAGCAGCTTCCCAGTTCAGTTGAATGCGGCTGATCGAATACGCTGCCTGTAAATCGATGCGTATGTTCTGAGGATCGGCATAAGCACTCGACCAACGCGTAGTAAGACTACCGTCGGTAGCGTTGGCCGCCACATTGCCAAAACCACTCTCGGTGCTGGAAACAGCAACGGGTTTGTTTAAGGCAATGTTTGGAGCCTGGAATTCGGTTACTTTCACAATAACTACATCGCTGGACACTTGTCCTTTGCTGTCGGTAACGGTAAGGGTGATGTTGTGTGTGCCAACAGGAAGGCTAACGCTGGCGCTAGCTCCGGTAGCAATTTCTGTAGTTCCCAGTTTCCAGGAATAGGTGGCGGTGGTGCCTGCTTCGAGCGAGGTCTGACTTCCGTTCAAGGTAACCGTTTGTGATCCGTTGTTGTCGGCATCGTTTACTGTTTGGTCTTCACCGGCATTGGCCACTGGCCCTCCCGGAGCATCTTCGCCGTCTACTTTAAATTCGTAAATAGAATAGCCGAAGGTGGTATTGCGGGAGGTACCATACATGCGTATGTAACGACCTTTTGCGGTAAGTCCGGAATGGGTGTCGATGCGAGCGCCAGCAGCCATATTGGTGTTGGCCTTTACGAGCGTCCAGGTGATGCCATCGTCTGAAACTTCCAGGTTGTAGGATCTGGCAGAAGCTGCCTCCCAATTCAGGACTACTTTAGAAATATTTTTTCTGGAACCCAAATCGATTTG
>JALONM010000123.1 GCA_025454925.1 Cytophagaceae bacterium | reverse complement strand
GAAGATTTATTTCCAACCCTACCACCAAACATATACATAACTTTATTATTACCAAAGGTTACGTTTGAGAAAAAACAATAATTCAGAAAACTTTCATATTTACTACTAATAATACTTTCTTCCCAAGAATTGCCTCCATCTCTAGTTTTGAAAACGAATACATCGTTATTGAATACAGTATTATAAATTAAAAAACCTTCATCTTTATTTACAAACGAAGATTTTACTAAGTATTGCTGCATAGGGATATCATTGTTTGGGTTTGGCAAACTTATCTCAGTCCATGAAGCGCCAAAATCCATACTTTTAAAAAACTTACCACTAGAACAACTAACATATACAAAATTTTCTTGAATAGAAATTGACCTTACAGTTGCAAGTCCACTTATATGTATTTGAGACCAACTTTCTCCTCCGTTCGTTGTTTTAAAAATTATTCCTTCATTAGAGTCAACAGAAAACCTAATCCCCCCTCCAACATAACCAACTAGTTCATTTTGAAATTCTATAGTCCTCCAAATATCTCTAGAACTTCCAAGTTGAGTCCAAGTTATCCCTTTATCGATTGTTTTTAGTATTACTCCATCTTGATTATCTAATGTAAAGACAACAAATCCAATATTTTTACTGACAATTTCAATATCATATGAATCAAACTTTGAAAATTGAATAGGTAAATTGATTTTAGAAAATGTTTTTCCAGCATCCTCAGTTCTGTATAATAAACCATCAATTCCAGAAATAACACCTACATTATTATCAAAAAAGTCGACAGCAAGAATATCCCCTGAAAAATTATTATTTCGTAAGAAGAAAGTATCTCGGAGTTTATAATTCGGATCAAAGAACTGTTGCATTGTAAACGATTTCATTTCTCCAGTTATTGAAGTTTTTTCATCACATACAACCATTGAACAGGATAGAAAAATTGATAAAAAAATATTTAAGGCTATAATTCTAATTATCATAGTTTTAGTTTTGAGAAGCCCAAATTTCCCTATTTCCTACCATTTCTACAACAGTATTCTTCCACTATTTTTTTATAAAAAAACATCAATACTTGTTTACTTTTTATAGATTATTCTTTATATTTAGGCAACCTAAACCTATTAACCTATGAATTGTCCCAAATGTCAGTCTGCCGAATTTATTAAAAACGGCATCGTGAAAAATCGGCAACGTTTTCGTTGTAAAAATTGTGGCAACAATTACACCGTTAACAAACGCGCAAATACCGTCGATTCTCATCTTAAACGAAACGCGCTCCTTCTTTACCTTTCCGGATACAACACGCTGCAAATCGCTTCAGTATTGGGAGTTAGCCATGTTTCCATTTATAACTGGGTATTGCGCTATTGCTCCCAACACATTCAGGAAATAAGATCTTCGAATTACGAAAGCTCTATTCTTTCTCGTATCGAAGACATTGAAAAATTCCCTGAAGAGGATCGATACGCATACATTCTTACCCCCATTGGTTCTGAAGATGAGGCCCCTTGCATCATTTCAAAGAAGCATCCTTCCGCAGGTTCTTCACCCGATCACCTGGATAGCAGTTCTTCCCTGGAAGAGGTATTCAACTCTATCCATGCGTAATGGAATCAATAAAGCTTGTTAAAACCTGGCCTTAAGCCAGGTTTTTTTTTCATATTCCTACTCCTCCACTATACATTACATTTTAATTAGAAAGATTTTTGATTCTATTGGATCACAACTATCCTCTAGTAAATTAAATAGGAAATCATAAATCACTACTAGACAATATCTTGAAAAAAAAATATTGCCTTCTTAAAAAAAATACCACTCATTGTGTTACAATTTTTTCTGGAAATTGTCATGAAAGTAGAAGCTATTACTTATGATTAGATTCGTTATCATTATTTTATTTATGCCTCTGCTGGCAATCTCACAAGTGTTCACCGGAGTAGCCACGTATTTCGATGGCCTTGGCACTCCTTATGGTGCTTGCGGAGTACCGGAAAGAATTCTTGAGCATCCTTATTTTGTTGCACTTAATGTTTTCAATACGCCTGGCAACGCTACCGAATTCACCAGACCAGTGAATCCACCGACCTCGCCAATTATTGGAGAATACAATAATGGCCTCAATTGTGGCCGTTGGGTAAAAGTAACCATAGGGCCAAACTGCATTGGCGGTGCCAACGATGGCGCTCTCGGACAAGCTTTCTGTCGAAATGGAGGTACATGGGTCAATGATCAATATTCAGGCTCGGAATTATATATGCTCGTAACCGATGCTTGCAGCGATGGAAATGGATGGTGCCGAGATTCCAGATTCCATTTAGACCTTTCTCGAAATTCTCTTCCAAACTTTCAAAAAAACGGAGTACCAAGCACCAATATGTTTCCTACGAGTTGGAACAATCGTGAAATTACATGGGAATATGTGAAGGCCCCCAATTACACAGGTGACATTAACATTTGGTTCCTTCAGCATTCCCAAACGTTTTGGGCATCCATCATGGTAAATCACCTGGAAAATGGAATTCACAGGATAGAACAAAAAATTGGTAGCAACTGGGTTTCTTTAACAATGAACAGCGATATGGGGCAAGCCTACTTGTTGCAGGGACAAGGCCCCTACGTAATTCGAGTATATGATGTAGATAACAACCTTATTAATGGCGGACGTGAATACATTTTCACCTTGCCTAACTCCTGCAATCCACGTTGCGAACCCGATGTTACTCCAGTTACATACTCCGTAAACAATCCTCTTCCGGTAACCATGTTGATGATGGAAGTAAAAGAAGGTCTATTACAATGGGTATGCAGCAGCGACCAGGATTTATATGGCTACCGTATCGAAGGATCTTCCAATGGATTAGAGTGGAAAATGTTGGATTTCATTTCCACCAAGGGTCAACATACAGAATACATGCAAACAGCAGTTCCAGAATTTATGTATTATAGAATTCAGGTGTTAAATGCAAAAAAACAGAAAGTAGAAGAACGGATTTTGGCATCTGAAACCTCCAGAAAAAAAGTAATCCTTCAAGCAATCAATACCTATCAATACGACCTTTATTTCTTCGACCCGAAAACAGATGAGGTAAGAGTAGTAGATTACCATGGAAGATCAGTCCCATTCCAAATCAGTGAGGGAGCCGACAAATCCTTGCTTTCGCTGGAAGGCAAAGGAATTCGGCTTATTCAAGTAATCAGCAAACAAGACGTAGTAACTATTAAGACTATTATTCCCGATTAAAAAATTAAAGAAATAATCTCCCTTAACTGTTAACCTTTTAAAACCCAAAACAATGAAAAAAGTTTTACTGACTTTAACGGCAGCGCTATGCCTGTTAGGGAAAGCGCCGGAGGCAGGGGCACAAAACCTTGTCAATCCGAATGCAAGTAAGGAGGCACGAGGGCTGAAAGCCTATCTCGACGAGGTCAATGGAAAGCAAATGCTTTCGGGCCAGTACTGGGACACCTGGGCTGAGTATGTAAAAACTAACACAGGTCAATATCCGGCCATTCTGGGATTGGATTTCATGGATTACACCGCGCGTCGTCGCCAGGAAGGTGCCAATCCTACAGACATTCAAAAAGCCATTAACTGGCATAACAACAACGGAATTGTAACCTTTAGCTGGCACTGGGACGCACCAACCGATATTTATGATGCCGCTTTCCGCCAGGAATGCAGCGGTACCACTGGTGGTGATGCTCGCTGGTACAAAGCCTTCTACAGCTGCGCGGTGTACTTCGATTTAAACGATGCATTAAACAACCCCGGTGGTGCCAAATACAATCTACTTATTCGCGACATTGATGTCGTTGCGGCAGAACTCAAAAAACTAAGAGACGCAGGCGTTCCAGTATTGTGGCGTCCCCTGCACGAAGCCTCAGGAAGATGGTTCTGGTGGGGGGCCGGGGGAGCCGGACCTTGCAAAAGATTGTGGACCCTCATGTACGATCGTCTTACCAATCACCATCAGTTAAACAACCTCATTTGGGTATGGAATTGCTACGGATTCGAGCATGGAAGCCCTACCGATTGGTTTCCTGGTAACAACATGGTAGACATCATTGCCTACGATTATCCAAGGAGTACTTCCTGGTCTGAGTATAACAGCATACACGGCAATCGTGGAAAAAACTTTGGCTTGGCCGAAGTGAGTGGAATACCTGATCCAAATAATTTCAACTCCGCTCGCTGGAATTTCTTTGTAGTTTGGAGTGACTTTGTAAGAAACAACAACAGTGTAGATTACCTGCGTCGTGTTTACAACGATCCTCGCGTAGTTACCAGAGAAAGCCTTCCTGATTGGAAAAATTACGGCTTCGAAAACAACATTGCTCTGAACAAACCTGTACGTGTCTCCTCTACGGAGGCTACCTTCGGAAACATTGCCTCCAACATCAACGACGGCAACGGAACAACGCGCTGGTCAAGTGCTTATGCCGACCCTCAGTGGGTGCAAATCGATTTGGGTTCCAGAAAAAATATTTCTAAAGTAGTCCTGAATTGGGAGGCAGCTTCTGCCAGATCCTACAACCTGGAAGTTTCAGACGATGGC
>JALONM010000022.1 GCA_025454925.1 Cytophagaceae bacterium | reverse complement strand
ACCGAAGCCGGAAGATTCGGATTCACCGTCATGGTCACCGCATTGGATGTCGCCGGACTGCCCGTTGCGCAGGTCGCATTGGACGTCATTTCCAGCGTCACCACATCGCCGTTGGTTAAACTATTGTTAGAATACGTAGTAGCATTGGTTCCTACATTCGTACCGTTCAATTTCCACTGATACGTTGGAGTACCGCCTCCATTCGTAGGGGTAGCCGTGAAGGTAACATTCGTGCCGGTGCAAATCGGATTCTGGTCGGCAGCGATCGATACCGAAGCCGGAAGATTCGGATTCACCGTCATGGTCACCGCATTGGAAGTCGCCGGACTGCCTGTTGCGCAGGTCGCATTGGACGTCATTTCCAGCGTCACCACATCGCCGTTGGTTAAACTATTGTTGGAATACGTAGTAGCATTCGTGCCTACATTCGTGCCGTTCAATTTCCACTGATACGTTGGAGTAACGCCTCCATTCGTGGGTGTAGCCGTGAAGGTAACATTCGTGCCGGTGCAAATCGGATTCTGGTCGGCAGCGATCGATACCGAAGCCGGAAGATTCGGATTCACCGTCATGGTCACTGAAGCACTAGTAACAGGAGCACATGCTCCAGACTGAACGATCGCTCTATAAGAAGTAGTTTGCGTTAAATTTAAATAAGCCAAGGTGCTTGTGGTATTCGAAATGGGTACACCTGCAGTAGCAAAATTATCCAGAGAATACTCCCAACCAGTAACCCCTCCTGTATTGCCAGACAATACCAGATTTCCGGCGTTGGTGCCAGTACAAACAGAAGTCGCTCCGCTAATAGCACCGGCTGCGGATAAGGGAGCTACTGTAATGGTGGATACAGAGGAGTTAGCAACAGGACAACCTCCGTTCTGAACCACTGCTCTATAAGAGGTTGTAGCTACAAGATTAGAGTATGAAAGCGATGTTGTTGTATTGGTGACAGCTACTCCGGAAGTAGCAAAATTATCCAATGAATATTCCCATCCGTTCACTCTGCCCAGCTTCCCTGACAAAGTAAGCGTTCCGCCATTAGTACCAGTACAAACAGAAGTTGCTCCTGATACTGTACCACCGGCAGAGGCCGGATATATTCTAACCAGCACCTTCGTAGTTGCCACACATCCACCTTGGTCAATCAACAATGTATATACTCCCAAATTGGCTGCTGTAATGGCGGGAATACTTGGATTCTGGAGCGAGGAGGAAAACCCATTCGGACCAGACCAGGAATACGTGGCACCTGTCCAGGTATCAGCGACTAAATTCAAATTGGATCCGAGAGAACAGACCGGGTTGTTAAAACCTGCGCTAAACGGATTGTTGTATAATCGATAGACCTCTGCATCTGAAATTTCTCTATTGTAGATGTAGGTATTATCAACCGAACCTGCAAAGAAATCACTGGTTGGCTCATTGGGCCAGGTACCCAGGTCAAAGGCTCCGATGCGCCAATAGCCTGCATAAGGTTCTGCGGTGGTGATAGCCGGATTAGAATTTTCCAGAAAGCCATCCACATATAATTTCATACCGGAAGCCGACAAAGAAGCTGAGACAAAATGCCATTCATTGTCATTGTATGCTCCCTCAGTACTAATAATTTGAGGAGCCATATTATACACTCCAAAATGTAAGCGACCATCGTTGGACATGTAAATTTTCCTATCGTGGCTTCCAGTGGCCACACCCGTTTGATTGTTGGCAAATGTCAACAGAGTACCTCCCTGGTTTGTATTGGTTCTGAACCACATTCCAATCGAGAATACTTGTGGATCTACATATAGGGTAGTAGTAGAAATATATTGATTAGTTCCATTCAACTGATAGACCACATTAGCATTACCAAAACGATCGGGCCCTAGTATCGGACCATTTTGTAATACCCCATGATTACCATTCCCTGACCAATCGCTGGCATCGCCATTGAAATAATACATACTCACCAAGCCCGTCAATGGAACCATAGAAACATCCAGGAAGAAATTTACATTGGCAATTACGGCTGTTCGAGTGCTACTTTCGCAACCATTGGCAGTAACAGAGGCAACGTAATAGGTAGTGGAGCTACTAATGGAAGGAGTTGTAAACGTAGCAGCAGAACCCAGCAAGGTACCACCGGTGGAAGCATCGTACCAGCGATATCCAAATGGAGATCCGCTGGCGGAAAGATTTACGGCACCCACATTGCATCGTGCCCCGGGAGTTCCGGTAGGTGCGGAAGGAATGCTTTCAGTAGTAATTACTGCTACACTGGAATTGGCTGCCGGACATACTCCCGATTGAAGGACAGCCCTGTACGACGTGGTAGTGGTAATATTTGAATAGGAAAGACTGGTTGTTGTATTCGCAATAATATTTCCTGCCGTAGCAAAATTATCCAGCGATGATTCCCACCGGAGTATGGCACCTGTATGACCTGACAATGTGAGCGTACCGGCATTCACATTTTCGCAAACAAATGCAGAAGATGAGACGGTTCCACCAACTGTGGCAGGATTTATTGAAATCAGGACGGTATCAGAAAGCACGGACGGATAAGTTCCATATTGGACTACAGCTCTGTACTTTGTTGCTGCCGTAAGATTGGTGTAGGTAAGGGTATTCGTGGTATTAGCAATCGTAGTAGAAGTAACAAAATCATCGGTAGAAGATTCCCAGTTCAATACCACTCCATCAAAATTGCTTAAAGTCAATATACCCGAATTACTGCCAGAACACACCGTTGCAGACGTAGCGATTTGTCCCCCTCTAGGCATAAATGGTACAATTTCACCGGTTGATAATTGCATGGCAGGGTAATAGGTGGAATTACTAGCCCGGAAGAATCGGATCTGCAACAGCTTGGCAGCAGAAAGATCCGCCGAACTTCCTACAAAAATTTTCGGATTCGATATTCCTGCCGAAGTCCCGTTATAACCACCCAACCAATCGTAAATGGTGAGTAATTTACCGGAGGTCCAAGAGTTGGCATTGCTGGCGGCGAAAGACAATGTATGAGTTCCGGAATTTAAATAAATCGAAGAGTTCTCCTGCACAATTATTGATCCACAGGTTTCATTAAATTCTGCACTCAGCTCTCCACCATTTAAAATTACCTGACTTGTATTCTCCAGCACCTCCGCAGCTTTCAGAGCAATTGTTCCTTGAGTAATCGTAGTTGGACCCGTATAGGTATTCGAACGGAAGAATTGCAGAGTGCCTGCTCCGATTTTTGTCAAGCCTCCATCAAGCGTAGCTCCGAGCGTTGTTAAATGACGCCATGGATTATACGAACGAATGGTAAGACCGTTGGAATTAACAAAAACACCACCTGTGTTGACCCTAAATTCAAAATTCCTGGCAGAGGTTCCTATGGAAGGAACCGAGTCAAACAACGGCAATGCATTGTTGGTAGCTACAAACGTACCGCCATTAGACTCGACAAAAAAGTTATGTGGACCAACGTTGGTTTGTGCTGTTCCGCCTAAGGCCAAAAAGATTCTTCCTGTTTGTAAGGTTGCCCCGGAAGAAATAAATACATTGAAAATATCCGTATTCGAATTCACCTGAGACTTTAATTCTGGAGTGATCATAGTAGCAGTTCCAGACAAGGTAAGTGTACCAGCATTGGAATCGCGTTTTTTCACGGCCAAACTATACGTGTGAGTCCCTCCTGAAATGGAAAGGTTACTGATCGTGTTCCAACCAATTACTAATTCCTGTCCACTGGTATTCCCTCCGGTAATGGTTGTATTTACCGTGGACGCTCCTAAATTAAAACCTAGTGTAACAATATTATTGGCATTGAGCTCTCCACCATTCATGACCATATTGGAATTCATGGTTAGGGATTTTCCAAAACCGTCCGCACCGTTCAGATTAATGGTACCTGAGTTAATGGTAAGTGTGCCTGCATTAACAATCAGTTTCAGCATGGAGTTGGTAAGTGCGCCTGAATTCCATATTAAATTCGAATTCCCATTTTTGAAAAGGTTGTTCAAGGCTACCACAGAACCAGTAATGCTGGCGTCGGCATTGGTGGTGATGGAAGCATTGGTAAGGTTGAAGTTTAAAGTTCCTGAGGAAAGTGTATATCCGGAATTATTAAATTCAATGGAATCTACATTTTGTGTCCCATCGACAGTGACATTATACGTACCGTTTGCACCTTCAAAATAAGCATTGCCTGCACCTGGCCAATTCACTAGTAATGTCCCAGGGCCCGAACGGGCCGTCCAGTAATTATTAATACCCCATGTACCACTGGCAGGCTGCAAACCAGCAGCAGCCGACGCATCCCAAGTGATGGAACCTGTAATTACAAGGTTTACATTTCCTCCAGAAGCCTGCACAACACAATTAAATCCTGGAATTGGTGTGCCAATAGTAAGTGTATTATTAGTAAGTGTTCCTGTGTAGGTCATGATTGTATGGGTACCTAACTGAAAGCCTGTAATGGCAGTTAAGTGGAGTGTACCATCGAGGATCAAATTTCCTGATACGGCAATACGATCACTGGAACCTATCGCACCCAAATCAAAATTCAATGCAGAGGTATTGGCCAATGTTAACGCTCCCGTAGAGAGCGTGCCAGCACCACCAATGCCTGGGGAGAGAATTCCTCCTGCCGCGACAGAAACTGAAGAACTTATGGTGCCCGTGCCTTCCAGCGTTGCACTGTTATTTACAGTAACTGCACTGGCAGTAAGTGATCCGCTGAGGGAGGTAATTCCTCCATTAAGGGTCGTAGTTCCTGTGTAGGTATTCGTTCCTGCCAATGTTTGAGTAGTGGCACCATTTTTTATCAGAGCTATATTCCCTGTAATGGCGCCGTTATATATTCCGTTGACTCCTTGAGTGCCACTCAGCGTAAGTACACTTTGCGTGCCGGATGCGTTGTTGATAGTGTGACTACCTGTAGTTACCACTGAATTAATCATGGATAAAGTCTGACTAAATCCATTCATGTCGAATGCGGTAGATGTGGTATTCTGGTATTGATAAAAATCTATATTAGGTGGTAAGCCATTATTGGCACTGAGTTGAACCGTACTGGTATGAATCCCGAAATTGGAACCTGCTCCGATTGATCCGCCGCCACCATATCTGACAAGCCCTAAGCGATGATTAGCGGTCATTCCTGGCGCTACATTCAGCGGTCCTGTTAGGTTTAGGGTACCCAAGATCGCCCAATGTCCTCCTGAAGCCGAATTTACATTGATGTTGATCGCACCAGACCATGTTGCGGTTCCTGTACTTACCATCAAATTACCTTGCCCAGCACCAGGGTTTGAACTCTGCACATGTAAGGTATTGGCACAGTTTATACCATTCGACATATAAAATCTTCCGGGGCCATTAATAGTGACTGGTCCAGTTCCAAAGGCAGCACTGTTTTGTACATTAATATCTCCTGCGAGATGCGTAAATCCACCGGAAAAAGTATTAGCTCCCGATAAAGCAAGATTTCCTGTGCCTGTTTTGAAAATCATAGAAGTTCCGGTTATCACAGAATTGATGGCTGCATTTTTTCCTGCCGCTACTGAAATAACGCCTACACCTTTATTAATGATGCCTGCGCCGCTTATGGTGTAAACTGCATTAGAAAAGGTAATACTATCCACACTTTGGGTACCGCTGATGGAAATGGTATACGTACCGTCTGCTCCTTCAAACCAAGCATTGTTACCTGCGCCAGGCCATGGGAATAATTGTGTTCCTGCCCCACCTCTTGGAGTCCAGAATGCATCTACACCCCAGGTGCCGTTCCCAGGTTGTATACCTGGCGCTGTGCTTATATCCCATACCCAATTCGTAGAATTTATCGTCACCACTAAATTAACGTTCGACCCACTGACTTGAACAGCATAATTATACCCAGGAGGAACAGAACCCACAGTCAAACCATTATTGGTAATGGAACCACTGGAAGTTAAAATAATATATGTGCCGGCTCCAAAGCCACTGAGAGCAGTTACATTAATCGTTCCGTCCAATACTAGGTTTCCACTGGCAGCCAGGCGATCGCTGGCAGACCCTAGTTCAAAATTCAATATGGAGGAACTATTCAAGGTGGTAGCACCTGCGGATAATAAACCTGCGCCATTATCACCAGGTGCCAGAATACCTCCATTCTGCACCACCAGAGAAGCTACCGTTCCTGTTCCAGCCAAGGTGGCACCGGTAGCAATGGTTGATGAAGAAGTAATGGTTCCGTTGATGGTTAAAGTTCCCGCATTCACAGTGGTAGCGCCATTGTAATTATTGCTGCCAGTAAATTTCCAAATTCCTGTTCCTGACTTAAGCACCGCAAGATTTGCGCCTCCGATGACACCGGAAATTAACCCATTTCCTGCACCTGTCAACTCCAACGTAGCCGCTGTAGAGGCTGAAATAGCGCCGGACAAACTCAATTGTTGACCAGCCACTGTGTTTTCAATTACTCCGCCGCCAGACGTTGTACCATCACTTACCACACTAATCGATCGATTCATGGAACCTCCGGAACTACCAGTAAAGCGCAACGTTCCAAATGCTGCCACATTCTGCCCTAATTGTATAGCAGCTCCTGCCCCTATCTGAGAAGCCACTCCAATATTAGCAACCGATGAAACACTTACTACCCCTCGCAATATTTGTAAATCACCCGAAAAGCTATTGGCGTTATTGGTAAGTGTAAGCGTGTTATTATCCGTCTTATGCAATCTTCCTGAACCTAGAGCAATTAATCCATTCTCCACTATGTTATTGACACCGCGCATTGTCAAATCAAAATTTGAGGAAGTTAAACCACCTGTTTTAGTAAGGGTGCCAGAACCCACATGTCGGATATGCACCGTATTCCCAATTCCATTCACTACTCTGTCGGTCGAAATTCCAGGCCCTGTATAATATAAATTTGTATTTGCAGCCATGTCTATGGTTCCATTCGCCACCGTTGTCGGAGCTCCCAGCGCGCTTGCGCCACCGCTGACGTTGGCAATCGAATTAACATACAAGTCTCCACCCAGAACAGACGTTTTTCCAGTATAGGTATTCAATCCGTTTAATTCCAAGGCACCTGTATTTACTTTCGAAATGGCTGTACCGCTTATCACAGTGTTTATAATTGCCGTTTTTCCTGAAGCCACTGAAATAAAAGCATTTCCTTTAGCCAGAGTTCCAGAAGCAAGCGTATAGCCTGAATTTGAAAAAACCAAACTGTCTGCCGACTGTGTGCCGCTAATAGTAATGGTGTAGGTTCCATCGGCACCTTCAAAATAAGCACTGTTTCCAGCACCAGGCCATGCATACAAAGCGGTACCTGTTCCACCGCGTTGTGTCCAGTAGGCATCTACCCCCCAGGTGCCATTACCCGGCTGTATTCCCGGAGCCGTGCTGGTATCCCATACCCAACTTGTAAATGCGGTGACAACTAAATTTACATTCGAACCGGAAACTTGTATGGTATAATTATATCCAGTCGGAGCCGAGGCGATTGAAAGTCCATTATCGGCAATGGCTCCTGTAGCGTTGATCAGCGTATAGGTTCCTGCACCAAATCCAGACAGATTGGTTATTTGCAATAATCCATCCAACGTCAAATTTCCATTGATGTTAATTCTGTCTCTGGCAGTACCTAATTCAAAGGAAAGTATGGAACTTGCATTCATAGATAATGTTCCAGTAGTTAGAGTGCCAGGACCCGCGTTACCAGGCGCAATAATTCCGCCATTGAGATGTGCAATGGATCCTAAAGTACTGCCAGAACCCGCGAGCGTTCCTCCTGACTGAATAGTAATTGGAGTGGAAGTAAGAGAACCTGTAACATTCAGTGTGCCTGCCTGAATGGTAGTCGCTCCGGTATATGCAGAAGTTCCTGACAGCGTTTGAACCGCTGTACCAGATTTAATGAGAGAGGTTACATTAGTTCCGTTGGATATGGAATACTCATATACATAATCGCTGGTATTATTGATGGTGAGCGTCGCTGCCGTGGCTCCATTGTTTAAAATATCTCGGCTCAACGTTCCACTCGTACTGGTTATTCCTGAAACGGACTGATTATATCCATTTAAATCCAACGTCGCTGAAAAGGCACCACCTTGACCAATTAATAATAAATTAGGAGGTATAAAATTGGTTCCGTACAATCTTAAGGTACCGTGCGATAACCGGCAATTTCCAGAAGTATTTACAGCAGAATAAACATTCCATGAACTAGCATCGGTTTTGAAGAAAAAAGCAGAGCCTAATGATACGGAGGAATACAAATGACCAATTCCGTCTCCTCTTAATCCAAACGTTCCTAGAGTTCCTGTAATAGATCCATTCACTTGAAATACAGCAGGAGACATGGAGAAGAGTTGAGATAAGCCATCGCCGCTTAACGTAATCGCACCTGAATAGTTCACCGCTCCATTTTCAGCCACCATTCTATTTCTCAAATCTCCTGTTGCAGCACTGATCATGGTAATATTCTCCCCGGCTATACTAACAGAAGACAAGGTAAGTACTGTGGCTCCAAGTGCATTATCCCCTCCTTGCATGACGGTACCACCGAGGGTATTTCCCAACGCTAGATTGTTGGTGAGAGTAATCTGTGACAAAGGACCGATGGTGAATGTTCCTGAAAAATCATTGGCTCCTGAAAGCGTCCAGCTAATGGGAGCTTGTGTAGTAATAGACAAAACTCCGGTTGTATTTTTCAAAATTCCTGAAAAAACAACGACACCACCAATAGAACCCACCGTTAGTAAAGGCGTTCCACCAGCCGACACGTTGTCTACCGTTCCACTGCCAGCAAGGCTGGCGATGGTCTCATTAAAACCATTTAAATCCAGCAAGCCTGAAAGTGAAACGGAACTGGTATTGGGTATTGCTTGTGACACAAGGAGCTGCCAGGTACCTGCTTCAATGTTGGTGGAACCTGTATAGGTATTCAGACCCCCAACTCGCAAAACACCCGTTCCATTTTTTTTCACGTTAGTACCCGCAAGCACTGAATGTATAGTAGCCGTTTTACCTACAGCTACCATTATGGCATTCGTGCCTAAGGTCAACGTACCTGCATTGAGCGTATAACCTGTGTTACTGAAATTAAGACTGTCTACTAATTGATTTCCGCTCACCGTAATGGAGTAAACTCCATCTGCTCCTTCAAACCATGCGTTATTACCAGCGCCTGGCCATGGATACAAGGTTGTTCCGGCGCCTCCACGAGGAGTCCAGTAAGCATCTATTCCCCAGGTGCCTGCACCTGATTGTATACCAGGAGCCGTGCTGGTATCCCATACCCAATTCGAAGCAATCGAGGTAGTGGAAAGTGTTAAATATCCTACCGTAGATAATGATGATGCGCTGGTGATCGTTCCTGAAGTAGCATCGCCCGTTGGAACAGCGCTTCCCTGATTGGTCCATTGACTTCCATTCCACAGTGCAACACGAAATGATGTATAAAAAGGTGTATTACAACTACCACTTCCATAATACAAAGTCACCGGGGTAGAAGCAGAACCAGCGGGCCTGGTTAAGTTCCAATATTCACATGTACTAATCGTTTGTAAAGAGGATTCTTTGTTCGTGGTTAAATAGGTTGGATTGGGAGTGGCATTAAAATATTCTGCCAAGAAAGCATCGGTGATTAAGCCAGAGGGATTTATACCCAGGGGTCGATACGTTCCACCTTTTCCGATAGGAAAAATAAAACTTCCTAGTCCAAATCGCTGGGCAGGTCCACTGATGTGCGAGGCAGCCGACCCACCTGAATAGGTAGCACCGTTGTTAAATATTAATTTCCTGGTACTTGCTGAAATAATAATTCCGGAAGTTAAAGTCAATTGATTAGCCACCGAAGCATGTGTATTGAGCGTAAGATTTCCTGTCGTCTTGTTGATCACAAGATTATAAAACGTTTCGGTGGAAGTTCCATAACTAATGCTGGTATTTCCACCAGTGAAAATAACAGTTGAAGTACCGTGATTGAAGGGAATCGAATTTAGATTGGACCAGTTTCCATTGACGGATATTGTGGAGGTTTGAGCGTTTACATTTCCGCCGATATCCATCCCAAAGATTCCCCCCACGTATACAATAGATGATCCGAAATTAACGGTAGTAGTAGCAAAGCCTGCATTAAACTCTCCGTTTACAGTAAATTGGTGGTTTTGAGTATTAAATATAATATTATTGTACGCACCAAAATCTCCATTGGCATAAAAATTCATAAATGTAGAATTGCCAGTAAGACTGAATGTACTGCTATTTCCGCCCAACACCGAATTCGCAACTAAGCTGTAATCATAGGCAGGAATTGACTGTGTTCCTCCGGAAAGATTATAGGTGATTTGATATACTGAAATAACACTTCCGGCATTGAAGACAAATGGAGTAGCTCCTTGTATCAGCAGGATTGGACTTCCGGAGGAAGTAAATGTTCCACCTTGTAAGGCGCATTGATTGAGCACCAGCATGCTTGTGTTCATCGTGGTTGTTTGACCACTTGCCGCAGGAGATAAATTATAAAACTTACCAGAAGGTTTTGTTTTCACGGTGGAAGTCCCTAATATTTGCACGGTACTTTGTCTTGGAATAAAATAATCGGAAGCTCCCGTGTTGGCGTCAAAAAAGCTATGAGTGCCGTCGAACGTGGAGGATAATACCAAGGTTCTATTATCTCCGGCATTAGCATTATGACTGATATCAAAAAATTTATTGGCCTCGATATATAAACTCAACAATCGAATATCTCCGGTGGTGATAGGTTTTAAGGTACAGGCAGAAGCAGCAGGGCCGCTCACTCGCAGGTTTGGTAAGGTTGTCGATGCAAATGGAGTAAAATTAAACGTACTGTTGGCTGGTGTAGAAGTATTTCCAAACACCACTGATCCACCAGTTACGATATTTGTTCCACTCAAACCGCAAATAGAAAAATCAGAGAGACCACCTGAATTGATGTTTTGCAACGTGATGGTTCCACCTGTCATCTGAAAAGAACTACCCGCCACATCGTTGATTTGGAAGGTTTCGACGGAGGTAGCAGTAGAGCCAGTATTCAACAACACATTTCCCCCAGACATATTAAATGAAAACGGATGAGTGCTATTGCTGGAATAATTAATCCCTTGGAAAACAGATAAAGTACCGGAACTTACCGTCAGACTGGGTGTACGAGTGGTGGCCATGGAATATTTAATTCCATTAGGGGCCGCACCAGTAGAACTTCCAACTGTTACATTACCTCCTGATACTATTAGTCTTCCTTCCAGAATCAATCTGCTGGCAGCTGAGGCAAAAGAAATAGTACCTGCACGTACTTCCACCGTAGAATTTTCATTAATTGTATGATTGCCGGTATTTAATAAATTGAAAGAAGTACTGTTATTATGAATATAAAATCCGCTATTATGATTCCATGTCCCGCCGTTGGCAACCAAATTGGTATAAAATGCAGCAGTTGTTATATCTATAATTGTTGTGTAGGGGTTTTTAGCTAAAAGTACATTTTTTATATCAAAGGTTCCGCTTCCTGAGACCGTGGCAGGTACTCCCCCATTTAAATTAAGATTGACTCCGTCATTGGAATCAACAAATAAATCAAAAATTCCATTATTGGTAAGACTTCCTGAAAGCTCTAAAGCATGAGTAATGCCAGCATTGGAGGTATAGCCAAAAGTACCATCGTTTACTAAACTTGTGAAAATTTTAAGCAACCTGGAGGCAGAATTGGTATAGAGAACCGCCCCTCCTGATTGAATAGTTAAATTACTTATGTTTGAATTGACATTTATTGTTATTGTATGAGAACTGCAAACCACAGCATTATCGAAAAGATTGGGAAAGGTTCCTGTATTAGTAGGATCCCCGCAAGAAACTGTAGACCAAACAGCAGGATCGTTCCAATCACCGCTTGACCTGGAATAATAAGTGATCTGGGCATAAGTATTGGAATGAGCAATAAGTATTGCAAAAACAAGCACTAATAGAAGAATGCTTCGTGGTAATAAAGATTCAATCGCTTCTTTAGCAAGCATCATATACAATTAGCAGAAAAGGAATCCCTTTCCGAGTATACGGTATCGTAATTAAGTTGGTTGAGGAATCTTTACAATTCCCTTTTAACCAGGGCCATGAAAAAGCCATCGAACCCTGTTTCTGAAGGCCAACAGGTTTGATGCTGAAGCTTAGTAAAATGCGGATGTGTATGTAAAAAATGCTCTAATTGCTTCAAATTTTCACCTGGTAGAATACTACAGGTAGCATAGACCATCAATCCACCAGGCTTTAACATGGTTGAATATCGCTCCAAAATTTCTTTCTGAGTTTTTTTTACCTGATCAATCGTCGAAGGAGAAAGCTTCCATTTGGCGTCCGGATTTCGCTTCAATACACCAAGTCCACTGCAAGGAACATCCAACAACAAGCGATCGGCTGAAGCTTCCAATCTTTTAATAGTTTTACTACTATCAATAAGCCTCGTTTCAATAATAGAAGCACCTGCACGCCGGGCACGTACTTTTAAATTTTTTAATTTCCATTCTTCAACATCCATGGCAAGCAATTGACCTTTGTTTCGCATCAAAGCAGCCAGATGCAAGGCTTTCCCTCCTCCTCCGGCACAAGCATCAATTACACGCATCCCAGGTTTTACTTCTAAAAAGGGCGCCACTAATTGAGAAGAAGCATCCTGAACTTCAAACCATCCTTCTTTAAAGCATTTGCTCGAAAATACATTTGCCCTGCGCTGCAATACCAACGCATCGGGATAAGTATCAAAGGAATTTGTGAATATGGATTCCTTTTCTAATGCTTTCTGTAAATCACGAGTTGAAATTTTCAAGGTATTGGCACGCAGCACTACTTCTGCCGGTTGATTAAGACTTTTCAACTCAAGCTCCCATCGGTCTGGTAATTCCTGCATGCCTAGCCCATCGAGCCAATCAGGCACCGAATATTGAACGGCACGCTTCGATAAATCGGGATTACTTTCATCCATCCTTTCCCAGGTCCTGTGCTTCCATTCATCCCACTGGGGCAAGGGATTCAATCCTTGATGGCTCAGCATAGCACCCAACAACTGCCAAAAAGAATCACTATCCTTAGGCTCTTCTAATCCACAAACGGCAGACCAATACCGGTATTGACGAACTATCTCGTAGGTCGATTCGGCTACAAATCCTCGATCTCTGGAACCCCACCGAGTATCCGACTTCAAAATTCGCTCGATGGCTTTATCCGCATATTTACCTTCCAAAAAAATTTCACCTAAGGCGGCCACCACCGCGCTGCATAAATTCCGATGCAAGCGAATTTCCTTTTTCATATTCCAACTGATCCTGTAGCCGATTGTTTGCAATCGACACACCTATTCCCTTTTTTAAGTTATTTACTGCGGTTCTTTGTTCCTTCCTCCAAAACCATCAAAACATGAAGCACTTCGCACCTAATTTCAAAAATGCTCAGGATGTTGTAATGCCTATTACTCCTATCGTTATTGCATTGTTAGCAACTACCCACCCATTTAAGGAATTATTTGAGCATTACACTCTTACAATTCAACAAAAATACCTTTTTTTGCTTTTATAAAAACAAAAACCAATGAGTGCTCAATCATTTTTGCTCCTTTTCATTATTCTGTTGATCGCCGATTATCTGTTAAACGTAATCATAGATCGGATCAATCTGGCTAATCAGCCGGCTCAACTTCCGGAGGATTTAAAAGGTATTTATACGGAAGAAAGCTTCGAGAAATCAAAGTTATACCTAAAAGACAATACTAGGTTTCAATGGATATCTTCTTCCTTTAGTTTATTACTTTCTTTGATTGTTTTTTCCCTCGGCTTACTTGGACCTTTATATCAATGGGTAGGAACCTTAACCAATCAACCGCTATTTCATTTCCTTTTGTTTTTTGGTGCGGTGTTTATTATTTCAGATCTATTAAATCTCCCCTTTCAATGGTACAAAACGTTTGTGATCGAAGAAAAACATGGATTTAATCGAACCACACCTGGCTTATTCATAAAAGACAAACTTGTGGCACTGCTCATGACCGTGGTCATTGGTGGGTTATTGGCTACTGTCTTTTTTCAATTAGTAAAAATCTTCGATGTTAATTTTTGGTGGTATTTCTGGTTAGTGATCATTGTGATGTTACTCCTTGTTAACTTCTTATATACTTCCGTTTTTCTTCCTCTGTTTAATAAATTAACACCACTGGAAGATGGAGTATTGAAAACTTCAATTCTGGACTATGCACGCAAGGTCAACTTCCCTTTATCGAAAGTAATGGTCATGGATGGTTCTAAAAGATCCTCCAAAGCGAATGCCTTCTTCTCTGGCTTCGGTAAACAGAAAAAAATCGTATTGTTCGATACTTTGATACAAAACCATAGTGTAGAAGAGCTCGTGGCGGTGTTGGCCCACGAAACTGGTCACTTTAAAAAACGTCATATCTGGCAAAACTTGGCCATTGGAATTATTCAAACTGGTGCCATGCTTTACTTACTGTCGCTGATGCTTTATAACTATGAAGTTTCCTTGGCACTGGGTGGAAATCAACATATTCTGGCATTGAACTTAGTAGGCTTTGCCATATTATACAGCCCAATTTCTGAATTACTTGGAGTTTTGCTACATGCCTGGTCTCGCAAAAATGAATTTGAGGCAGATCGATATGCTGCAGAAACTTACCAGGCATCTCCATTAATCGATGCTTTAAAAAAACTTTCTGAGAAAAATTTGAGCAACCCTACCCCTCATCCCCTCTACGTTAAATTTCATTATTCCCACCCTCCTTTGCTTGAGCGATTGAGCGCATTAAGGAAGCTGGAGAATAATAACAACCACTAAGTGCGTATGCAAGGGTTGCGCCACCTTATCCGGTTTAATGAAATGATGGTTGGTGCTGATCAGGATATTGGAACGGGAATGACTTCCAATATCTAATTAAAACAGGCATTTATAATATTCTCTTTGGTAATTAGAAGGTATGCCAAATGGTTCCCGCACGATACGTAAGCTCCTTGTCCGTATTAAAAGAATCTAACTCCAGACGAATTAGAATACCAATATTGACCCTGCCCTATAAATGGGATTTTAAAAAGTAATTTACTGATTATCAAATTTATACTTGTATAAAAAAACTTTTTTTACTAGTATTGAGGCATGGAATTTTTCCCTAAGAAATACCATAAACTCTTTTAACATTTTAACCAATTAAGTAAAAGAAAGGTCATGAAAAAATTATTTTTATTGGCTTCTGTTGCTGTTTTAGCTATCCTGAGCTCTTGCTCGAAAAATGGCAAAGAAGGCCAATCGAAGTCCGGTGGTTCCACCGATGTGGATCCCAAAGTAAAAGAACTACTATCCAAAATGTCATTGGAAGAAAAAGTAGGCCAAATGACACAGGTAAACATCAATATGATATTGGTGGACGGATATGGAAGTAAGGATGGAACCATTGACCCTGCCCTTTTGGATACTGCCGTAGTAAAATATAAAGTGGGATCCTTGCTAAATGCGGTACCTTCGGCCTATTCGGTTGATCAGTGGCATGCCATGATCAAACAAATACAAGATGCTGCACAAAAAACACCTAATAAAATCCCTGTGATTTATGGTATTGACGCTATTCACGGAGTAACATTCACTCAGAATTCAACCCTTTTCCCTCATAATATAGCTGAGGCTGCCACCCGGAATCCTGACTTGGTAGCAAAAGGTGCGAAAGTAACGGCCTTGGAAACGAGAGCTTCAGGAATCCGCTGGAACTTTGACCCGGTGCTTGACATTGGACGCAATCCTGTTTGGGCCCGCTTTCCAGAAACCTTCGGCGAAGATCCTTTCATCGTTAAGACTATGGGCGTGGCTACTATCAAAGCATATGAAGAAGATGGCCTTAAAAATAAAACTGCAGTAGCTTCCTGCATGAAGCACTTTATCGGGTACTCTAATCCTGCAACTGGAAAAGACAGAACTCCCGCTTATATATCCGAAATACAATTGCGCGAATACTACCTCCCTCAGTTCAAGGCAGCCGTTCAAGCAGGTTCCAGCACCATTATGATCAATTCCGGAGAAATCAACGGAGTTCCGGTGCATGGGAACAAATACCTTCTGACCGATGTATTGCGCACAGAACTTGGCTTCCAAGGCTTAGTTGTGTCTGACTGGGAAGACATCATACGCTTGCATACCCGTCATAAAATTGCAGCAACGCCTAAAGAAGCAGTAAAGATTGCAGTGAATGCAGGGGTCGACATGAGCATGGTACCACATGATTTCTCCTTCTACAAACTTTTGATTGAACTAGTGAACGAAAATCAAGTAAGCAAAGAGCGTATTGATGAAGCAGTAGGAAGAATCTTAACGCTGAAAGCCAACCTTGGATTATTGGATAACCCTTACGGTGAAGCCGACGCAAAAGCCAATTTTGGAAAAGCGGAATATTCTGCCCTGGCATTGGAAGCTGCTCGCGAAGCGATGACCTTGCTGAAGAATGACTCGGTAAAAGGTGCCCCTGTTTTACCTCTTGCCAAAACTGCTAAAGTTTTGGTGGCAGGTCCTGGCGCCAATAGTATTACCTCTTTGAACGGTTGTTGGTCATACACCTGGCAAGGGGCTGATGCCAGCAAATACCCTAGCACTTACAAAACCGTTGCACAAGCTATTTCTGATAAATTGGGAGCCAAAAATGTAAGCATTTTAGGAAATGCCAACTATAAGGACGCAGCCAACTATGACTCAAAAGCGCTTGCAGCAAAGGCCAAAGCCAGCGACTACATCATCTTGTGTTTAGGTGAGGATGCTTATGCAGAAACCCCAGGTACAATATTCGACCTGAATCTGGATCCAGCCCAAACTGCGCTTGCTAAAGCGGCCATAGCAACTGGCAAACCTGTAATATTAGTACTCATCGAAGGACGTCCACGCATTATCAAAGACATCGTTCCTGGTGTTAAAGGAATCCTGCAGGCATACTGGCCTGGAAGCCAAGGCGGAGCGGCCATTGCTGATGTGCTGTTTGGCGATTACAATCCAAATGGAAAATTACCATACACCTACCCTATGTATCCGAATATGATTATGACCTACGATTGCAAGTTTTCTGAAATTGACGAAGAACTTACTCCAGGTATATTCTCTCAAACTGGGTACAAATATCAATTCCCATTTGGATTTGGATTAAGCTACACAAAATTCACTTACAGCAATTTTAAACTCTCCAAAGATTCAATTCAGGGAGATGATAAGATCACGGTAAGTGTAGATGTAACCAATAGCGGAACCCGAGATGGCAAGGAAGTGGTGGAAGTATATACCCGCGATTTGTTTGCTAGCATCACACCGCCTCAGAGAAGATTGCGTGGATTCAATAAAATTGAATTGAAAGCTGGCGAAACCAAATCCGTTAATTTTGAACTTAGCAAAGACGACTTGGCTTTTGTGAACGCGGATTTGAAAACGGTTACTGAAGACGGCGAATTTGAAGTTATGATCGGAGACTTCAAAAAAATATTCCGCTATAAAAACTAAAACAAGGCGCTTTCTTAATTCATTAAGATACTGAATATTAGCCACCTCTAAAAGGAGGTGGCTTTTTTTATTCCTTACATTTGTCTAATATTGAGCACACATGACCAAAGTATGCTTCTTTTGATAAAAAATTGTATCAATTAGTTAGTAACTGGCTTTAAAGTTTGTGTTAATTTTTTAATTTTGTATATCCAAATACTACAACTTATTGTGAGAAAAAGTCTATATTTTTCCCTTATTCCTCTATTACTCCTTGTCTTAGGTTGTAAAAAAGAGGAAGGCCGTGGTGGCAAATTTTCCATCAAAGGTAAAGTATACGCGTTGTTTTACGACGAAAATATGGCGTTTAAAACAGGTGAAGGGTACCTGGCTGATCATGACGTATTTATCATTTATGGAGATGCCGATAGTTATGGCGATAAAATTTCAACCAGCGCCGACGGATCGTTCGAATTCAATTTTCTACGCAAAGGAACGTACACCATCTTCACCTACTCCAAAGACACCGCTGGTATTTCATCGTCTGGCGAGGTTGCGGTTTCTGTGGAAGTAACGATTTCCGGTGATAAAGAGCTGGAAGATCTTCGCATCGTGGAAGAGGAACGCAAGCTCTTCCGGATTCGAGGAAAAATTAAAGCCCAATACATTGGCCTAGACCGAAGGACCATCAATAGCGAAGCCTATGTTGCCGATCACGACGTTTTTGCTGTTAACCTCGCAAATCCATCTGCCATAGAAAAAGTATCAACCAACACCAATGGGGAATACGAATTTAACGCATTACCAAGTGGCAATTATAAAATATATACCAAGTATAAAAACTTCCAAGGCGATGTAAACGGCGACGATGTAATCATCTCTAAAGACACCACCATCGCTGGATCTGGACTAACCATGCCCGATCTGGTAGTGAAACTTGAGGACAATAAACTCTTCGCAATTACAGGCAATATTGAAATTATTGAAATTGATAATTTTGGTATTCCGATTACTACTGCGGAGCCCGCAGGAGACATTGATGTGTATATTGTGTATGGAACGGATACCATATTTGGAGACCGTACGCGCACCACTTACAATGGTAATTATCAATTCTGGGTACCGAATGGTACCTACGAGGTATACGCCTATTCGGACGATGAACTGTTGGTGTCTGTATTCCCCATAGCAAAAAAGAGAAGCGTTATTGTTAATAACAGTAATGTATCGGTTCCTAAAATTACTATTTACGACTAGGTCATGAAACCATTGTTATACCTGCTGTTATTCGGAATTTCCTTGCACTGGAATGTGTCAGCGCAAAGTGAAAAGGATGTAAAAAAATATAAAATCAAATCAATCACGACCTCCAGTGTTGAAAGCGAGGATGGAGAAGAGGAAACAAAAAAAACGATTCATAAATTCGATGCCTCCGGAAATTTGCTGGAAGAAGAGGAATATACAAATGGCAAACTGGAAAAGAGAAAAACGTACAAATACAATAAAAATAATGACATCGTAGAACAAAATGTATTTGATTCTGACGGATCCCTGAAAAAGAAAATAACACGCAAGTATGACTCCTCCAATAATAAAACAGAAGAGCATACCTTTGATGGAAAAGGCTCATTGGTAAAAAAAGAAATTACCTCCTACAATGCCCTTGGCGAAAAAAGCAGTGAAATCATCTACGATGCAGCAGGCAAGGTCCTGGAAAAATCGGTGTATACCTACGACAACAAGGGTTTAAAAAAAGAGAAGCAAACCTTTGATGGGAAAGGTAAACTGATTTCCAAGAAATCCTATCAATATACATTCTGATGATGAGCGCAGCCGGAACTCTTGACGATGTCTTAAGGACCTTTTCGCCTATAGACCTGAATCAAATGGATTCGGTAAAACTCATGGATCGCACAGATACCAAGTTTTTATTTCATACACGACAACTGGTTCCCTTGCTGGAATTGTTGCAACCCGATTATTACCTATTAGAGGTAAACGGCGCGCGTCTCAGCAAATACGCCACTTTATATTACGACACCGATGATTTTCGTCTATTTCAGCGACACCAAAGCAAAGGACTGAATCGCTACAAAATCCGATCAAGAAAATACCTGGAATCCAACATCACTTTCCTGGAGGTTAAATTCAAAAACAACAAAGGTCGAACAAAAAAAGAGCGGATTACTACTGCCAATATTTTGGACTCTTTGGATGGAACTGCAGAAACACAAGCATTTATTCAGAAAAAAACTCCATTTGAAGCACGTGAACTTTTGGCTAAACTTTGGGTATACTATTCACGCATGACACTGGTAAGCAAAGACTTTAAAGAACGTCTTACCATAGACTTACAACTTCGCTTCGACTGGAACAATCAGCAAGCCGACTATGGATTCGTAGTAATTGCCGAATTAAAGCAAGCCAAATTTATGCCTTCGCCTTTCACTAAAGCAGCTAAGCAAATTGGCATTCGTCAGGGCTCTTTAAGTAAATATTGCTTAGGCATTTCCAGCCTTCATCCAGAAATAAAACACAACAACTTTAAACCTGTTCTACTGTCCCTAAATAAATTAAAGCATGAACATTCTTCATAAAATTTTCATACTCCTCTTTTTTGCATTGAGTTTTCAATCCTATTCTCAATCATCCCATGCTGATTTCGGGAGCGAAATAGCTCAATTGGCTGATGACGAAGACGACGACAAAAAGAAAAAGAAAAATAAAAACAAAGACAAAGACAAAGACAAAGAAGAAACGATCCAACTCAACTCCAATTTCTTTATCAGTTTTGGGATGAATATCTTAGCCATCCTTATGATCATTGGCTTTATCTATTACCCCAATTATCAAAAAAGAGAAATACTCTTCACTTTTGTAATTTTCAACATAGTCATCTTTGTACTAACATTTGCCTTGAATCACATCAAAATGTCGATGGGAGCAGCCTTTGGACTCTTTGCCGTATTCTCGATGCTACGCTATCGCACCGAGGGAATTTCGCCAAAAGATATGACCTACTTGTTTATTGTAATCGCCATCGGCCTTATTGGCGCTATACAACTGGATTATCTCGTGTTGGGTGTAATCTACTTTATCGTGGTGGCATTCACATTTTTACTTGACGGGAACATTCTATTCAAAAGACAATTCTCAAAAAATGTATTGTATGAAAACATTGAAATGATTAAACCTGAACGCAATGCGGAGTTAATTGCTGACCTGAAAAACAGAACAGGACTAAATATTTACAAAGTAAGTATCGTGAAGATTGATTTCCTTCGGGATGCAGCCCAACTTGAGATACACTACTATGCTTAAAAAACTTATACCCTTTTTTTTGATTCTATCTTGTGTGTGTACTGCTAATGCTCAAAATACACAAGATGCTTCGTTATGGGCAGAGTTCACCTTAGAGAAAAAAATCACCAAAAAATTCTCCTTGGCTGCCTCTCCCAATATTCGCATCAATCAAAACTTCGGCGACTTTAATAGTTTCTTTACTGACTTTTCAGCTCAATATAAATTCAAAGGTCCATTCAGTGCTTCAGTGAATTTTAGAAAAGGTTGGAACAGGAATGTGCGCCATCAAATGATGGGCTTCAGCAGAGGATTTATCGATCTCAATTTTAAAAAGAAAATACTACCCAAGGTTACTTTTATTGCGAGGCTCAGATATCAAGAACAAATAGGCGCTTACAGACGCGAAGCAGACTGGAATCAAGTGAGGAAAACGATACGGTTTCGATGGAAAATACAACCCAAGTGGAACAAAAGAACCGTGCCCAGTATTGCTAACGAATTTTTCTACAGAATCAATGCAGCCCAACGGGGACTCACAAGAATCCGTGTAACAGGAGGGATTGATTACGAAATAGACAAAAAAAAATCCATTGGATTTTACTATACTTTCCAGAAAGCACTTCTGATGAGTCTTTCTGTAGATCACATTTATGGTATCACCTTTAATCTGACGATATAGAGAAAAAAAAGTAATCACGTAGTATTCCCCCAAACATCATGCAAAGGCATATAGCTTTCTTATTGTCCCTACTGAAAAACTACCGATACCTCGCACCATTCCCTGTGCGCTTTCGGTTCTATCATAAAGGCCCTTTCAGTTACCTGCAAATTCTGCATTGGCAGCCACCCTCCTTCCATTTATTATGGGATTTTTCAGCAGTACTATCTAACAAATCCCATATACTAAATCACTTCTTTACCAAAGTGCTAGTTCTTCCTACTTCTACGGATCTATGTGTTATGCATTCTAACAACAACTTATAAGAAAAAAGCATTTCCCCAAAACTCTAACGATAAACTAAAGCATCATGGTATCTGCCCTCAAACTCTGCTTCTTGTTGCTTAGCATCGGTGTACTATCGTTTTCTGTTGTGCAAGCACAGCAGATAATGATCAACGAAGTGAGCTCCAACAATTTTTCAGTTTTCCCCGACAACGACGGAGATTTCAACGATTGGATTGAATTATATAATCCAATCGGAAGTCCAGTAAACCTTCAAGGCTATCGTCTTTCTGATGATCCCGCTGTACCGACTAAGTGGACATTCCCGAACATTAGTATTCCTGCGAATGGATACCTGACGATACATGCTTCAGGAAAAAACAAAATAGAATTTGTTGACCATTGGGAATCTCTTGTTAAAGAGAATAATATATGGCGATTTACGATCCCCAATGCCAGCACTCCTACCAATTGGAACACGACGGGCTTTGCTGATGGCGCTTGGGCACAGGGTCCTGGTGGAATAGGATATGGCGATGCCGACGATGCTACAATTGTAACACCCAATCCAGCCTCTGTCGTTTACCTACGTCACACATTCAACTTAGTTTCTGCAGCCGACATTCAATATCTCATACTCCATGTAGACTACGACGATGGATTTGTAGCTTACCTCAATGGAATTGAGATTGCCAACGGAAATGTTTCAGGCGCTCCCTCGTACAACACGTTTGCCGATTCTGACCGTGAGGCGGTGATGTACAGTGGTGGAACTCCGGATGAGTTTATCATTCCCTCCTCTGTATATAAAAACATTCTGGTGGACGGTCCGAATGTCCTGGCCATCTCGGTGCATAATAGAGACGCTGCCTCCAGCGATATGACCTGTCGTCCATTCCTCACCGCAGGCATTGGCAGTGCCGCTATCAACTACCAAACCGTTCCAGGATGGTTTGTGGCGCCTTCCATTGGACTGAATCTTCACACCAACTTTTCCATCAAAGAAAGTGGTGAAACCATTTTATTATACAACAACGCTCCTACACCCGCACTGGTGAGTAGTATTGCTGTGCCTCGCTTGCAAGTAGACGACACCTATGGACGTTTTCCGAATGGCAGTCTTACCTGGAGATTCCTTCAACCTGCTACGCCCAATGCCAGCAACGGCACTTCCACCCCATCCCTTGGATACTTGAATAATCCGGTTGTTTTTTCCCTCCCTGCCGGGTATTACACGGGCACACAAACATTAAGCTTGTCTTCCATTACACCTGGAGTTACGATTCGGTATACTATAGACGGAACCAAACCGAATGCAAGCTCCGCCGTATATACCGCACCACTTTCTATTCCTTCAACGAGAGTAGTTAGGGCTGCAGCATTCCTGGCGAATTTTCTTCCAGGCGGTTTTGAAACCAATTCCTATTTCATCAACGACAACACCACCATGGGGGTCGTATCCATCAGTACAGCTCCCGCCAATTTCTTTGATAACAATACAGGGATTTATGTCGATGGAACTGCCGCTACCGTTGCGGCTTGCCCGGATATGCCCTACCGTTGCAGAAATTTTTGGCAAGACTGGGAAAGAGAAATCCATATCGAATATTTCGACAAATTGAAAAACTTCCAGTTTGAACAGGATGCAGGAGTAAAAATATTGGGAGGATGGTCCCGCACCTTGCAGATGAAAAGTATGCAAATCAGGGCAGGAGATAAATATGGAAAAAAAACTTTCGAGTACAGCTTTTACAACGAACCCAAAAAAAGCACACTGGATCAATTCGAAAGTTTTACTTTACGAAATGGAGGCAATGATTTCAACTACACGCATCTGAGAGACGCTACTAACCAACGTACGCTCAACAGCATGTTGCCCTGTGTGGACAACCACTGTGATTTCGAAGCTTACATCCCCGTATTAGTCTACATCAATGGACAATACTGGGGAGTACATCATCTTCGTGAACGCGTAGACGACACCTATTTTGAAAACAACTTTGGCCTTACCGACGATGAAATTGACTACGGGGAATTTAATGGAACACCAAAAAAAGGTTCTACAACTGAATTCCTTCAGATGGTTGACTTTGTAAACAATAACAACATGACAGTTGCTGCGAATTACGACAATTTGCAAAACAATATGCTTGACATCAAAAACTATGTTGACTATTTGATAAGCGAAACCTATCACACCAACTGGGACTGGCCTCACAACAATATTAAATTCTGGCAACCCAGAGCTGTTGGTGGAAAGTGGAGATTTATTCTGCATGATACAGACTTTGGATTGGGCTTGTTTAATTTTTCTTCGGCTACCACCAACGAACTCAATCGAGTGCTAACAGATACTCGTAGCATACACTCTCCATTTTTCCAGAAATTATTAACGAATACTACATTTAGAAACTATTTTATTTCCCGATATGCAGATCTTATAAATACGATCTACAGTGCTAACAATTACAAGTCGGTATTAAACTCCCTCAAAAACGAACTAAACACAGAGATGACCAGACATTTTACACGCTGGCCACACAACTCTGCTAATGTTGCCGGCTGGAATACAGCCGTGAGCGGAATAGAAACGTTTATGGATGGAAGACCGGCCCAGGTTCGAACACAAATCAATGCACAATTTGCATTATCCGGACAGGTGAATGTAACTCTGCAAGTAAATCCAGCCGGTGCTGGCAGGATTCGCATAAACACCATCACACCTTGCTCTTTACCCTGGACAGGCGTCTACTTCAATGGGGTACCCGTAACAATAGAAGTAATTCCGAACGATGGCTATCAATTTGTAAACTGGAGTTCCGGATTAAGCTTGCCTTCTACCACCAATACAGTACTTACCATGAACATTCCCGCCAATGGCACAATTACCGCCAACTTCGGCACTACTACAAATATTCCCAAGCTTTGTGTTTCAGAAATAAATTATAATGCCGATTCTTCCAGTGCCTCTGTCGACAGCGGCGATTGGCTGGAATTACAAAACACCGGCACAGCACCCTTAAACTTATCCGGTTGGAAAGTAAAAGACAGCAATATCTACAATGAATATACGATTCCGAATGGAACGATCCTCCAACCAGGACAATATCTGGTGTTAGTATCCAATGTATTGAAATTCCAAACCGTACATCCAACCGTTAGCAATTTCATTGGTCCCTTGGGATTCAACTTAAGCAATGGAGGAGAGCGCATTGAGCTATATAACACGTTAGGAGAAGCCGTGTATACGATAACCTACGACGACGTTGCACCTTGGCCGCTTATTGCCGATGGATACGGTGCAACGCTGGAATTACAGGATTGCAGTCTGAATCCCAACCAAAGTTCCTCGTGGTTTGCCGGATGCAAATTAGGATCTCCAGGAACTTCTTACGTGCCCTGCCCATGCTTACCTGCCAACCTGGGCCCCGATGCTGTTTTGTGTATTACAGGAAGCCCACTAATCGTTTCTTCCGGCTTAACAGCTCATCCCAATCGCACATTTACCTGGTTTAAGGATGGTGTAAAATTACTGGCCACCACTCCTACTCTATCCATTACAACCACAGGAAATTATTCCGTTTTAGTAGATTCATTAGGGTGCTTCAAGAGTGATGCTATGCGGGTGAACGCAGCCTTAAGTGTCAATTTAGGTCCTGATGTCAGTTTGTGTTCTCCAATGATCGACACCTTGAATACACAACTTTCAGCCTCAGGCGTTACATTTGTTTGGCAAAGAAATTCCATAACCATACCAGGAGCGGTGGGTAGTAAAATACCGGTTAACACACCAGGAACCTATCAGGTAAATGTTTCCGGAGGCACTTGTACGCCTGTTTCCGATCAAGTAGTGGTAAGTTCTGTGGCTGCTGTACCAGTAGATGCCGAACGTTGTGGAGCTGGAGTACTTAATCTTTCCGTAACCGGATCAGGATCCTTCCAATGGTACAACACACCTACTGGAGGCGCTTCCATAGCCAGCGGAAGCAGCTACAGTCCTAACCTCAGCAGCACTACCACCTTTTACGTGCAAGATGCATCTTTTTATTCCAATAGGGTTGGGCCCAAAGATACAACGTTCGGAGATGTATGGTTCAACAGCGACTATTCCTACAAACTAAAATTTACTGTAGCAAGCCCGCTACAATTGAATTTCATAACGGTATACACCGATGGTCCGCAGACTGTTACAATCCGGGTGCTGGATCCAGCAGGAACGGGTGTGTTACATTCAAAAACATTTAACATTACCTCTGCCGGAAAACAAAGGTTGGCCCTTGGATTCAACCTCGCTGCCAATATCAGCGGACAGGAATATTTTATGGATGCCGTTGGCACTACCGGTTCGCTGATGATGAATAATGAAAATTCGAATTTCCCATATACAGTACCTGGGTATCTCAGCATTGTGCGTGGCTCTCCGTCCTGGACTACTCAAACCAATAATTGGTACCTGTACTTTTACAATTGGGAATTTTCAAATAAACCAGGCCCCTGTGATCGAGTGCCTGTTACGGGTACGATCAATTGCGTTCTTCCTGTAGACTACGCGTATTTCCAGGCTACCAATCAAGGAGCCTGGGTGCGACTTGATTGGGCAACTACGCAAGAGGTGAACAGTGAACGTTTTGTGGTTGAACGCTCGACCGATGGCATGTTATTCTATGAATTACCAGATGTTATCCCTGCCCAAGGCAACAGTAATTCCCAAACTATTTATTCAGCAATTGATCAAAACCCACCGAATGGAAAAGGCTATTACCGAATAAAACAAGTTGACAAAGATGGAACAGCTCATTGGACTGCCGTGCAAGTGGTCTACAGAAGCAAAGAAAACAAGGATATATTCGTTTCGCCGAATCCCTTCCTGGAGTCTTGTCAGCTTAAACAATCGTCGCAAGATCCGTTGTATGCCGAAATACTGGAACTGAACGGAAAAGTACGCTGGAATGGTCACTCCTCTCTTTCCTCTTGGGAGCTTGGCAAGGACCTTTCACCAGGATTCTACATTCTGAAAGTATTGTTTAACGATGAGTGGCACACCTTCCTCCTGACCAAACTTTAATTCAAACCCATGCCTGCTCCTATGCCGTTCTTCCTTTAGAGAAGAGCGGCATTTTTTCATTTAGAAAAAAAACTCTAACTTGATCTACGCTGAGCAGGTGTAAGACCCAGGGGAGCCGGCAACTGTAATTACACATAGCGTTGAGCTTCCTGCTATTCCCGATGATGTAGGGTTACTTTATCTCCTTCGCTCAGCAGTCACCAACACATGATGTAACTGGTATCTATGAAAAAAACTGCCCTGCTCGCTCTTCCCTTTCTGATTTTTTCACAATTGCTTTGGTCACAAATTCCAAAGCTTCCTAAGATTAGCAATCCATTATCAGGTAACGGTGTTCTTAAAAATACTTTATCTGACACTCCCAAAGATATTATTCAATCGAAAATGGCGAAAGCCAAAGCTGAGTTCGATAGTACCAGTTTTAACTATGCAGTATCTCTGAGTGATAATGCAGGCTTGTTTGAAAACGAAGAACGCTGGCTGCAAAACCAAAAAATGATTTCAGACCTTTTCAAGGATAAAAATGAAAAAACTGAATTAGAGAAAATAAGTCAACACAACGATTTGGGAGAAATGTTGTATGCCTCCAATAAATTCGGTCAGGCAGAAAAAGAATTTAAAAAAGCCCTGCAACTTACCCTTGATCAAAACTACACTGAACAACGCATTTATGATAAACTGTTGGCTAATCTAGGTTTGCTATATCATACCAAAGGCTCTTATCATGAAGCAGAACGATATACACTGCAAGCACTTAACATTCGCAAGGCCTTAGGCGCGAATTCTATCGGATACTCTGCCTCTGTCAATAATCTCGGTGTTTTATACAAAGACCAGGGAAAATTTGATGAAGCAGAAAAAAACCTCATGGAGTCCATGCGTCTTAACGCAGAAAATCCGGGAAAAAAATCAGCAGGCTATGCCATAGCACTGAACAATCTGGCGATGCTGTATGCCGAAATGGGTAGATTTGAACAAGCCGACAAAACTCTTCAAGAGTCAATTTCAATTGCCTCCGAAGTTCTTACAGAAAAATCAACCAATTATCAACGCCTTCTGATTAATCAGGCATTATTGTATAAGGAATTAAAACAATATGAAAAAGCCGATGAAGTTTATAAAAAAGCTATCAAAATTAAAGAACGAAAACTAGGAACCGGACACCCGGATTATGCCCATTTATTAAATCTGCAAGCTGAATTGTACTGGGAAATGGGAAAACTTAATGAGGTAGAAAATTTACTAAAAAAAGCGGCGGAAATTTATGAAAAGAAATTCACGGCAGAACATCCTTCTTATGCCGCAGTGATACACAACCTGGGCGACTTTTACAGGGAACAGGGAAAGCTGCCACAAGCAGAAACTCCTCTTAAAAAAGCATTGGAAATACGATTGAAACTTCTGGGGGGAAACCATGCTGATGTGCTTGCCAACAAAGAGAGTCTTGCCTTGCTAGCCTGGCAGCAAGGAAACTTTGCACAAGCCAATACTCTCTTCAATGAAGTATTGGAACAAGATATGAACCAAATACAATCCTTTTTTGCTCCTCTTAGCGAAGCAGAAAAAGGAAAATTCTGGAGTAAAATGGCACCACATTTTCAACACTATGCATCTTTTGTAGTGGAACAATACCGTCAAAATCCTGATTGGGTAGGACAACTTTATAATTACCAACTCAGCACCAAAGCCTTGTTATTGAATGCAGGCAATAAAATAAGGACTCAGATCTTGTCAAGTGGAGACGCTAAACTTATAGATGAATATACCTCCTGGCTGGATAACAAAGAAAGTATTGCACGGTATTACCTTCTTTCTAAAGCAGAATTAAAAGAGCAAGGAATAAATCTGGACTCTCTGGAAATTGCGGTGAACGCCAAAGAGAAAAAGCTTTCAGAAAAATCTAATCTTTTTCGGTCTGGTTACAAGTTCAATGAAATCACATGGCAAAACATACAACAAAGTCTTACAGCTTCTGATGCAACCATTGAACTTGTGACAGTGCCACAATACCGGGCACAAGGATCAGACTCCATTTTCTATGCTGCGATTCTCTTGCAAAAAGAATGGAAAAAACCGGAATTGGTTGTTTTAAAAAATGGAAATCAATTAGAGAAAAAATACTTCTCCTATTACAAAAACTGCATTCGAAGTAAAGTAAAAGACGAATACTCATACCTTCAATTTTGGAAACCCATAGACGACAAAATAGGGAACAAGGTGAGTATTTTTGTTTCTTTGGATGGCATATATAATCAAATTAATTTAAATACGCTTCAACTGGAAGATGGCACGTATTTAGTTGACAAACGGAATATAACGCTAGTGAGTAATACCAAAGAGGTCGTTCGACTCAAAACCTTAATTACAAAAAGTGTAGCTAAAACAGCCGTATTAATTGGTAATCCGGCATTTGGTAAAGATGGCTCAGTAAGTACTCTACCGGGAACCAAGACAGAAATTGAAACGATTAAAAAGAATTTAAGCAGCAATCAATTCAATGTAAATGTTCTTACCAATGCGGACGCGTCCGAGATCAATGTAAAAAAAATAAAAAACCCACAAATTCTCCATATTGCCACACACGGTTTCTTTTTAAAAGAAACGAAGAGTGAAGGTAAAAACATGGGCATCCACACAGAACATTTAAAAACCAATCCGCTTTTGCGTTCCGGTATTTTATTAAGCGATGCCGAGGCGGCTATCAAAGGTGATTCGGAGCATGGCATCCTTACTGCGTACGAAGTTATGAACCTAAGTTTGGACCATACTGAAATTGCTATCATCAGTGCTTGTGAAACCGGATTAGGAGAGGTTAAAAATGGGGAAGGTGTATATGGTCTGCAACGTGCTTTTCTGGTAGCCGGCGTAGATGCCTTAATGATGAGCTTATGGAAGGTAAATGATGAAACTACCCAAAAACTAATGACCTCCTTTTATAAATTTTACCTCAGCAACGCTGATAAGCAAAAAGCATTTAAAGCAGCGATGGCCGAGCTCAAAGCTCAATACAAAGACCCCTATTATTGGGGCGCATTCGTATTAATTCAGTAATCATCTCTCGTTAAATTCGTAAAATATAAAGTTAACCTTTAGTTCTTTTGCTTTATGAAAACAATTCGATTTGATGGCTGGTATAAATCAAGTGGTACAGTAGACCTGCATTTGCAATAATTTTACTATACCATTTTAACCCTAATTTTTCAATAGAAATTCTTCTATTGAAAAACGACTAATAAAATCAAGGGCTTCAGAAGGAATCGAATAAAAGAAATTCATTTCTAAGCCCGTGATTTTCTAAGTCCGGATGCTCATTAAAAATCAGGTTGCTAATATATTTTCAAGCGATCTTTTTCTAGCAAAAATTCCTACTATACTATACATGGATTTTCGAAGCCGATGATTTACGTTATCGGGATTTCGGGCTTTTTTAAATAAAGCCTCCTTACTAAATTCTTCATTGAGCAATAAATATAGTAAAGAATTCTATGGATTATTGTAAATAAAAAGTCCCGCCTAGTCAGGACTTTTTGTTTACAATAATCCATTTATGACTTAACGCATCAGGAGTATTTCACCTTCAATTCGATATGGGCCTTTATTCTCTTCCGTGTCTCCTTCATAAATGATGATGTATGGATATACACCCGATGGAACAGGCTCGTCCTTATAAGTACCATCCCATAGGAAGTCTGCATCTTCGGTACTGTAGATTACTTCACCCCAGCGATTGTACACAGACATTTTAAAATTCTTGAAGTGTGTACCAAACACCTGGAAGAATCCATTGGCTCCTGTAGCGCCTGGTGTAAACACGTTTGGTATATGTACTCGAGGCGAACATTGTATTTTCACAAATACGCTGTCATCAAAATCACAACTTAACGTTCCAAAATTTGCGGTCACATTCACATAATGATATCCAGGAATTGTAGTCACAATACTTTCGGTTGTTTCACCGGTTGGTGACCACAAATAGGAATAGGTCTTGTTCGGCTCTGCTGTCACTCCAGCATTTAAGGTTACCGTACTATCAGTGACATCGCAGAACCTAGCATTATCAGGCAAAGACATTACTGGTTTATCATTATACAAGACGTCTGAAGTATCGGTGTTGTTGTTACAATCGCCAATTATAACATTTACTATGTATCGGCCTCTGGAGGTTACGACCAGTGTATCATTATTTACATTCAAATCAATACCATCTCTGGTCCATACATATCGAGGCAAGAATTCTTCGATAGGAGGAATATTACCTATATTATAATTGGTTGGAACAGCGCTTAATACAATAGTATCCCCTGTACAAGCCGTATCGTTTTGCACCGCCAATTCAGGTTGTTCCACTGTAATTAAGTATACAGAATCTTCAATGGCACAACCGAAAGTATTTTCAACGGTAACGTTGTACGAGATTGTATCGAACACTGCAGTATACAATACGGTAACCGATTGTCCATTTAAACCACTAGTAATGGTAGGGTGCGTATCCCAGACATAAGTAAAGCCGGAGCCAGAGCCTGCAAGCGGTGTAAGCGCTGTTAATACAGTAGCATTATTTGCACAGTTGGTTTTATCAATACCTGCAAATATCGGCGATGGATTTATCGTGAACGAATTAGAAGTAGTGGCACACGCACCTGCAGCAAACGTAATCTGATATTGACCTGTTTGATTTGGGAAAATCACTACACCACTTTGACCACCCATAACAGTTCCATTTTGTGTCCAAGTATATACACCAGGTACTGGCGGCCATGCAGGAACGGGAGTAGCAGTAATTACATTGCTATCAGCCAAACAATTGGTTCCTGACAAGGAAATTGACGCTGGCATATTAAAGGTAGAAACAACGATTGTATCCTTATCACTATTACAACCATCCGGTCGGAAAGCAGTAAGCGTGTATACCTCATTGCTTACCGGGGTTATTGTTAAGGAAGCATTACCACCTACAATGGTTCCTGGCAATCGCACCCACTGGTAGGAACCAATGTCTGATGATTGCTGAGCTGTAAGCGTAATAGGCACTCCGGCGCATACATATTGATCAGGACTGGCCACGGCAATTGGAACTGGCTGAATAACGAGATTATAGGTGTTAGACACTGCATTACATAAACCATTTCCAGTAGACGTTAAGGTAAGCAAGACACCTCCTGCCGCAGAATCTGCCTGACTTGGATAATAAATTCCATTAAGGACAGAAGCATTGGCAGAGAAAGTTCCAGTTCCAGAGGTAGACCAAATACCACCAAGAGCATTGACTACGGAACTCGTCAATTGAGAACCATTGGTAATGCGACATACCGCCGCTGCTGTAGGCTTCACCACCGGAACGGGAGTTATGGTAAGTACGATCGTGTCGTCTTCTGCACGACATAAGCCATTTCCGGTTGATTCCAACACTAACCTCACGAAACGTCTAGTAGTATCTGAATCAGATGGATCATAGATCGCATTCAACGACGTAGTATTCGGACTGAAAGTACCACTGCCACCGGTAGAAAGAACACCTAAGGCTCTCCAATAGCCACCCGTTGCATTCGTAATGATACCAGATAAATTCACAGAATTATTATCCGCACATATAGTTTGGTCTGCTCCTGCATTGACAATTGGAGCCGGATTAATTGTAAGTAGATAAGCATCCGATATGGATTTACATAATCCCAAGCCTCCTGTAGTGGTTAATGTAAGTACTACAGCTCCGTTTGCATCATCAACCGCAGAAGGCCTGTAAGTAGTGGTTAATCCATTGGCACTGGTCGCAACAAAGGAGCCCGTTCCGGAACTTGTCCAGGTAGCCGTTGTAGCCACAGTCATAGAACCAATCATGGTAACGCTATCTCTATTGGCGCAGGTAGCTCTATCCGAACCAGCGTTGATGGTAGGCTGAGTAGTAATTGTAACTACCAATGCATCTGTCCTAGGATCACAAGTACCGTTATTCAGAGAATTCAATGTAAACCCAACCGATCCATTGGCTTTATCTGCCGCTGATGGAATGTATTGTGGATTCGCCACAAAAGCGTTAGGTGTGAAAACTCCTGAACCTGAAGATTCCCATTTGTAGGCTGCTGGCTGCAATAATGGTTCTGCATTAATGATACCATTTAATTGAATGAAGCTAGTATCTGAACAAACCGCAAAGTCTGCGCCCGCATTAGGCCTTGGAAAATCAGTAATCGTAAGAAGCATTTCATCAAATGCTGGTGTACAAATACCATTGCCGGTGGTGGTTGTCAATCGTAAAATGACCGAACCATTAGCTGTATCTATCGCAGATGGGAGATAGGTAGCAAATAAATCCTCATCGTTAGGTATAAATGTACCGGAACAAGGAGATCCCTGGCAATCCCATTTTGCACCAGTCGCTATGGTAATAAATCCAGTCATTCCAGTGGACCCTTCATCACGACAAATAACCTGGTCAAATCCTGCATTAACGGTTGCCACCGGCGAAGGTACAATCATCAGCAATTTAAAATCTTGAACAGGTAAACATTCTGCCACGCCAGTGGTAGAAATCGTAAATATTACACCTCCGTTATTAATATCATCGGTGGATGGGAAATAGGTAGGCGCCAACACATTAGATGCGGAGAAAGTTCCTGTTCCAGTAGTTGCCCAAGTTACGCCCGGTGCATGGAACACGGAGCCAGACAAAGCAACACTCGTCTCAGCCGAACAAATCGAATCATCAATACCTGCATATACAATTGGCTTGATGGCAAGATTCAGAATTTTAGAATCTGATACAGCGTTACAAATTCCGTTTCCGGTAGTGGTAAAAGTAAGTGTAATGGCTGCGTGAGCTGCGGTATCTGCAGAAGACGGAATATACGTTGGGTTATCGGTTTGGCTATCCGGTGTAAAGATTCCGGTGCCTGAACTAGTCCAGATACCTCCTGTAGAAACAGTATATGTTGCCTGCAGAGGCAGATTCATATCGGCACAAATGGCCGTATCATTTCCTATTGTTAAAGTTGGTGCTGCTGTGATAGCAATCAATACTTCGTCCCGAATCACGGAGCATATACCATTGTCGATAGTATATTCCAAACGAACCGGAGCAATACCCACATCACCTGCAACCGGAATGTAATTTGGTTGATCAATGTTCGTTGCACTCAAACTACCCATACCATTCAAGATATTCCATTGCCGTGTACCAGAAAGTGTATGTGCTCCATTCAGGGTCACATTGCCGAGAGCATTTGCACAAAGCGCTTTATCTGGGCCTGCTGTAATGGTTGGTGTTGGATGTATGGTAATATCCAGTGTATCTCTGAAAGCCCTGCAAGCTCCTCCAGCAGGTATCGTAAAGGTGAGTATAACAGAACCTGAAGACTTGTCGGCAGCAGACATGGTATACGTGGTAGGAATATTATTATTGGCAAATGTACCGGATCCTGTTGTTGCCCAGGTACCCGCTGTGGAAGCAGATCCTGTTATATTAATATCATTAACATTCGTACAAATATTACTGATCGGATTCAAGGTAATACTTGGCCCTTGAATTAAGGTAATAGTAACATCGTCTGGTATACCACCGCAAGTACCTGTTGGTGTATACCGGAAGGTGAGCACATGAGAAAGGATCATAGGATTGGTCACGATAGCACTATCGGTAGTTCCCAAATCATATTGCGTACTTGCCGATAAAGCATTTTGTATTACCCCATCCCCAGTGATAATGGACCATTGACCTGCTGATCCCGAACCATTGAGCATCACCGGAAGGTCTGTCGTACAAAGGGTTCTATCCGAGCCAGCATTCACAACGGAGGCAACAGTAAATGTAACAGTCATTGTATCCGATGCAGCGGCGCAAGCGCCATTATCCGTAGAGGTAACTTTAAATACAATAGGTCCAACTTTCTCAGCAGGATTGAATGTATAAACAGGATTGAGGATGCTTGAATTGGAAAACGACCCAGTGCCTGTGGTAGTCCAGAATCCACCAGTTGCTACCAACACAGAAGCGTTTAAACTTATTTCAGTATCGTTAACACAAACATTTACATCCGGTCCTGCGTCAATAGTAGGCACTGGTGTAAGCGATACTGTAAGATTATCACTTACTGCTGTACAAGGATTTGTACCAGTGGTCGTAACAGTAAAAGAAACTGTACCATTTATGGAATCTTGTGGAGTAACAAAATACATCGTTGACAAGGACGTACTGGAAGTGAAACCACCTGTTCCGGAGGAAGTCCATTGAACGCCTGTTGCATTGGTTGTATTAGCTGAAATCATGAAACTCTCGGCATCTGCACAAACTGAGAAGTTGGGTATTGCCACCACGGTAGGTCTGTTTCTAAAGGATATACGCATTGTATCTGTAACTGGGCTACAAGTACCCATGCCGGTAGAAGTAAGCACCAGACGCACACTTCCAGCAACAGTATCTGCTGGAGAAGGGATATAGGATGCGTTTAAGGCAGAAGTACTTGGAGCAAATGTTCCGGATGCCGGAGCCACTAAAGACCATACTCCACCGGAGGCATTGGTAACAGCACCCGATAAGGCTGCATTACTTCCATTACAAACTTGTATATCACTTCCTGCATGAATTACCGGAACTGGTCTTAGGGTAATGACTTTAGAATCTGAAACGTTCGCACAAGGAGCATTGGCTATGGCAGTAATCTGAAGTGTTACAGAACGAGCAGTAGTATCGCCCGCAGTAGGGAAGTAAGTAGCATTAAGCGTGGTATTGCTTGGGCCAAAAACACCCGTACCGGAAGTTACAGACCATAATACCGATGCATAATTAGTAACCGTTGGGGTTTGAGCAATTCCGCTCACCATCACATCCGAACAAACGGTTTGATCAACCCCTGCATTAACAATTGGTTGTTGAACGACAAAAACAGTCAACTGATCCGATACGGCTCTGCAGGACCCATTGCCAGTAGTGGTCACTGTAAGTATAACAGCACCTGCTGATTTATCAATAGCTGCTACATTATAGGTAGTTGATGTACTTGTGTTGGATACAAAATTACCTGCACCGGAGGTGGTCCATAGAACACCTGATGACACGGTGTTCTTAATTGCAGAGACAGAAATGGTATTGGTAGTTGAACAAATAGTCTGATCGGCCCCGGCATTGATTGTAGGTGCCGGAGTGATGGTTACTACTTTAGAATCCGAAACAGGATTACAAGCACCGTGTAGTGTAGTGGTAAAGGTAAGCGTCACAAATCCGCCATTACGATCGGCAGGGCTAGGAACGTAAGTAGCCGTATCGAATGTGGCATTCGAGTTAAAGAAACCTCCGGTGCCTGACGTAGACCAAATCCCCCTTGTTGCAACGGTATACGTTGCGTTTAGCTGCACATAAAAACTATCCGCACAAATAGTAACATCAGGACCAGCGTTTACGGTAGGAGCAGGTGTTATGGTCAACATTAAGTTATCAGATACAGGCGAACAAAGTCCATTATCAGTAGAGGTTATTGTTAAGGTAGCGGTTCCAGCTGCAATTTCTGCAGCACTTGGCGTATAGGTCGTCGCCAAGCCATTAGAAGAGGTACCTGAAAATACGCCAGCACCCGAGGAAGACCAAGTGCCACCAGTGGCAACGGTAACTGTCCCCAATAAACTAAGCGTAACATTATTGGCACATACACTTCTATCGGCTCCAGCATTGATCGTTGGTGCAGGTGTAATCTGAACGACCATCACATCTGTTCTAGAAGCACATGGAGCCGTTCCCGTTGTTGTTAAGGTAAGCGTTACAGAACCTGCGCTTACATCGCCAGTACCAGGCATGTAGGTAGTATTCAAGGAACTAGCAGCAGCAAATACACCGTCCCCAGAGCTTGTCCAGTTACCGCCCGTGGCATTCGTCACGATTCCACTCAAGGTAACCAAGCGATTATTGGCACAAACTACCTGATTTATTCCAGCGTCAACTGTTGGTGAAGGCGCTAGATTTATGATCATATCATCAAAGTAATTTCCAGGACACACCCCATTTCCAGAAGAAGTCAGACGAATGGTAATGGCTCCCGACTCCCCTGCTCCGGGCACATAGGTTGTATTCATATTGGTGCTGTTAGGTGAAAAGGCACCTGTTCCATTAGTAGTAGTCCAAATTCCTCCTAAGGCATTGGTAACGCTACCTGAAAGACTTACAGATGCCGCATTGGCACAAAGCGTTTGGTCTGGCCCCGCATTAACAACAGGAGGAGCAGTAAAGGTGATAACCAACTGATCAGTGAGTGCCACGCATCCTGCAGGATTTCCTGTAGTGGTCAACGTAAAGGTCACACTTACATCCGCTGGATGAGGAGTATAAGAAGCGGTTGTAAGACTGCTGGCATTATTTAAGGTTCCAGAACCACCCATTTGAGTCCAAATACCACCGCTGGCTCCAGTAACAACTCCACTGGTAAGGGCTATGGCCGATCCATTATTACAAAGCGTTTGATCGGGACCTGCAAATACTGTTACGGTTGGAGTTATGGTTATTACAACCTGATCGGAATCTGCCGGACAATCATTTGTCATGCCTGTTGTAACCAATGTAAGTGTTACTGTTCCATTGGTTTTATCAGCAAGGGATGGAGCATAGGTGGAGGTTCCTGAAAGTGCATTGGAGAACGAACCTGTTGCGTCCGTATACCAGAATAAACCGGTAGCATCGGTCACAGACCCTGCTAAAGTGGTATTAAACACGTTTCCGCAGATAGTTTGATCGGCTCCTGCATTAGCTATCGGAGCGGCGACAATTGTCAGCCTCATCTGATCTGAAACAGCTGGACATGCACCAAATGGATTGGTCGTTAATGTTAATGTTATGGTTGTACCCACTTCCCCGGCGGTTGGTGTGTAAGTAGCAGACATATCCGTTGGATCACTGTAAGCACCTGCTCCTCCAGACCAAGTCGAAGGAGAACCTTTTCCGTTTAACTGAGTTGGAAAATCGTTGGCACACACCGTCATATCAGGTCCAGCGTCCGCGGTTGGTACTACAGTAAAGGACAGTCGCATTTGATCACTCACTGCACTGCAGACCCCATTTCCTGTGGAAGTGGCAGTGAATGTAACGATGGTGGATTTATCCGCCACAGAAGGTGTATATGTAGGAGTTAACGAAGTGGTACTGCTTAAACTACCTGTACCAGTATGCGTCCAGCTAACACCCGTAGCATTCGTTACTGTTGCGGAAAGATTTGCGACGGAAGAATTTCCACACAATACAATATCTGATCCTGCATTAATAACAGGCACACGCTGAAAGTTAATTACAGCAGTAGCGGATGTAGGATTACAAGTACCATTTCCTGTTGTGGTTCCAGTTAAAGTAACGCTTCCTGATGCTACTTCAGCAGCCGTTGCGGTATACGTTACAGTGGTACCTGTGGTGCTTGAAAATGAACCTGCTCCACCTGACCACGTTACACCCGTAGCCCCTGTAAGAACTGCTGTTAACGTGCCAGTAGGACTTCCTGCACACACAGATATTGGAGTGCCTCCATTAATGACAATGGTAGGAGAAGGCAAAATACTGACGGTAACATTAGATGTTGCCGGCGGACATCCACCTGTACCTGTTGGGCTTAAAGTAAAGGTTACAGAACCCGATGCGATCTCTGCAGCGGATGGTATATATGTTGTGTTAATATTATTGGCATTCGGTGAATATGTTCCAGTACCTCCAGACCATTGACCTCCGGTAGAGGTAGTTGTACCTGACAAGGTTATATTCGGATTATTGACACACGAATTAGCTATCGCTGATATAGTGGCAGTATGCGGAGTACGGAAATTGAAACTAACCTGGTCCGTTACAGGATTACATTTACCATTATTGGAAGAGGTTAATGTGAGTGTAACTGTACCTGATCGCTCCGCAACAGTTGAATTATAGATTGCATTAAGGTTAGTTGTACTGGAAAATGTTCCTGCTCCCCCAGACCAGGTTCCGGATCCAGTTGAACTAAACCCATTCAATGAAATGGTTCCAGGAGAGAAACATATATTCGATTGATCGGCACCTGCGTTAACACTAGGAGAAGGAGTTACAGTAATTACTACATTATCGGATACCGGATTACAAGATGGTGCATTTCCGGTTAATCGCAAGGTTACGCTACCTGCGGCAACTTCTGCCGAAGATAACGTATAGGTGGAGGTAAGAGACGAGGAATTAGAAAATGTTCCCTGCTGGCCTGATGCAGAGAGCGAAGACCACGAGAAACTACTAATATTACTAGAAACATTACCAGCCAATGAAATGGTAGGATTATTCGCACATACCGTATTATCAAGCCCTGCATCTACGGTCGGCATTGGATCAAGGAAAACAAAAATGGTATCATCTTCCTGATTACAATTCCCTACCCCTGTGGTGTTTACAACTAAAATTGCAAAGCCATTGGATACCTCTGCTGCTGACAAGCAATAAGAGCCTGAAGCTGATGTGTTATTGGGTACGTGGGTTCCTGTACCCACAGACCAAATCACTCCGGTGGCGCCAGTTGTCGTTACATTATAAGTTAAACATGCATTGTTAGGACAAACAATCCTGTCACTACCCGCGTTGATCGTTGGGGAAGCAGTGTAGGTAATTGTCATTGAGGAAGTGGCATTCAAGCATCCTGCCGACACACCATTTAATGTTAAGGTTACGGAACCATTTGCAAGATCTGTGGCATTAGGTGTATAAGTAGGTGTAAGCGAAGTGGTGGAAGAAAAACAACTATTGCATCCACTGCTGCTTGTCCAAAAAGTTGAAGTACTATTGCTGGTGGACCCAACAAGTGTTGCTACATTATTATTTCTACATTTTAATTGATTAGGTCCGGCATTTACCACTGGACTCGGTTTAATCGTAAGTACCATGTTATCCGTCACACTTGTACAACCGGGCTTGCTGGCCGTTAGTGTCAAGGTAACGGTACCTGCAGTAATGTTAGCCGTTGAGGGAGTATAGGTAGAAGTCAAACTTGCAGGATTAGAGAAACATCCTACGCAAGCAGGAGTTGAGGACCAGGCTCCCGTGCTGCCTGCTCCTACTGAACCTGATAAGGTGGCGACAGAATTATTTGCACACGTGGTTTGATCGGCTCCGGCATTAGCCGTTGGGCTTGATGTAATGTTAATCCGGACTACATCCGTAGCAAATGCGCAAGTAGGATCAGTTGGATTTACTCGGAGGGTAAGATCTACAAAGCCAGCCGCAATTTCAGCCGCTGTGGGATTGTAGGTTAGAGCCAACGTTGAATTATTGGGTACGTAAGTACCCGCTCCTCCGGACCATAGAATGGTAGAGGACACAGGAGAACTGCTTGCTCCCGAAATAACTGCGGTGGAATTATTAGCACAAACGGATACATCCGTGCCTGCATTTGCTATTGTAGCATCTACAAATGTTATTCTCAGGGAATCTCGTTCTGTCGGGCAACTATTGGGAGGTGCCGTTGGATTGGAACTCAGCCATAATATTACTGAGCCAGCTGCAAAATCAGCTGGACTTGGAGTATAAGTAGTTATAGGACTATTGGCATTAGCAAAAGTTCCGCTTCCGGTTCTACTCCAAAAACCACTAACAGCAACGTCGCTGGTGAACGATCCATTCAAACTAATCGTGGCATTTGTTTTACACGATTTAAAACTATTGTTCGCAATACTAGTTCCAGGTAAAGAAGTATTGGCATCTACATCTACTTCGTGATTCAAATAAGTAATGGACCGAGTATCAATATTGGCATACCACCAGGAGTTAATAGTCTCCGAACATGGAGGACAGGCATTATCACCTCTATTTCTCCATCTATGACAACCAATTGTAGCGCTAGGCGCAGCGCATCCGTTTACAGAGTTCGTAAGACCATCTGTTGCAGTTCCAGACAAAACATTGGAATCATCCCAAAATACACGTGGCGCGGGTCCTGCAGGCCGCTCCAAGGTTATTATAAATCCATTCCGGTTATCTTCACAATCAAACAATGGAAGGTGTGTTATACCATTTAAAAAATCGACACGTATGTTGATATTAGAACCACCCACAATCGGATTACCTTGACCATTCAAACCATCCCAAGGAACGCAAATGTCGGTATTTACTTGTGCTGGCGTTACAAAGTAGGCAATCTGACGATCCATAGGATCATCAAACACATTTGGCAATCCTCCAAGATCTAGAAGAATAATGATATTTCCGGATTTATCTACATTGATATTCAAACATCGATTCGCTCCACATCCTGAAACACTAGGATTAACATTTAATCGACCGAAAGTACCTGTTGGATAGCATGCTATATCGGGATCATTTAAAAAGATTTCATAAGAAGGATATAACTGTGGCCCATTTACTGACATGCGATCTACCGATGGATTACCAGTATTCGAGACACCTGTTGCATTACACGAAATAGAAAACCAATATGGTTGAATTTGACTGTTGTTAATTTTGGTAACGATTCCATCATTTGAATAAACATAAAATGAACCTTTGAAAGGATCATCATCGTTAGCCAAATACCATGACTTAGAATGCAATCGACCGTTGATCATTGCATTAGCTGCCGAAACTACCTGAATATCAAAGTAACGTAAAGTGATTTGATTGTTTGCAAAATTATTTCTATCTGCACGGTTGAATTCAATATAATAATCACCAGCAACACCCGGTACAAATGTAGTATCAAAATAACCGGAAGCCCCCACTACCGATGCAGGACCAGCAATCGCCTGAGCCCATGTATCAATGCGGCCTGCATTAGCATCTAACACTTGCCCGCCGGAAACATAGGCTCCTGCAAAAGGAACATTTATGGTAAATCTGGAAGCATTTACAATGGTGTTGACAAAGAATGTTCCGTTAACGCCTGGATTGCCTACTACACCCGAGATAGTTACTTTATCACCTACCGCAAGATTGTGGTTTGCTGTCGTGCGAATCTGAAAACGACCAGCATTATTGGCTACATCACGAACCGTAAGTAAGAACGGAACCTTGTTAGGCCCAAATACTACGGTACCTGCAGGATTCTTGATTCTGTAAAATGTACCGGGCTCATTTCCAAAAAAGCCTAGCTTTACTCTCTCATTATTATTACAAACCCGAATGCTTAATCTATAATCAGCTGGTGATGTACCTGATTGATAGACATGCGTATTGGGAGTATAGGATGCGAAGGGAATACTCAAACCACCACTCCTGTTGATTAACAGAGAATAGGGTTCCGCTTCAACGGGTTGTATTTGTTCCGTTCCCTCTGCTTTTAACAATTTGTTAGTTCCCACTAAAAGCATCAACACAACGACTGAACAAATCAAATTGTAAACCTTTTTCATAGCACACACACCTATGGTTATATTCATTTTTACGTAGACCGGATTAAATAGTTTGAGGATTCACTTCAAAAAAGTGATAAAAAATATCAACAAAACTACATTAGGATTTTTATGGAGATAATTTACTGCGTAACAAACGTAATGTTACGTCTTAATTCGTTTCCTGGTTCCTGCAAAGAGAGCAGCATGCGGTCAGCGCGTAAATAAATTAATTCAGCATAATATACACGCTCCTGACCATTGACATAAATAACCCACTTCATAGTACGCTCGGAAACAGTCCAGACGCTTCTTCCAGAAGGTTTGTCCTCGTTGTTAGCCCCTGAAGAAATCTGTGATTTTTCAGCGCCTAAGTCAATCTCAATTTTTCCGTTTGAGTAAAAAATAAACGAGTCATCGTAATCTTCTTTTCTACCTCTGTTCTCATCCGGCCCCACTTTGGGTACCCAACGTTTTCCACTTTCAGAATGTAGTAAATTGAAATCAAACGACTGTGCTTTCACTAAGGAAGCAAGCATCAATAAAAATATGATAAACCCTCTATTCATTTCGCATGGAAAATGATGTAGAGTGGTATACGAATGAATACAAAAAAATGTTTCAGGATTTAATTTTTGTCCTTAGCTCAACTAAAGCTTCTTTAGACAAAGGCTTGGTAATGAAATGGATCACACTTTCATTATCGACAATTCTATCAATATCTTTTTTATTATCAGAACTCGACAGAATAACAATTTTACAACGGTTTTTCAAATCGTCTGGAAAGGAGTCGAATTCAAAAAGAAAAACAAACCCATCCACCACAGGCATGTTGATATCCAGAAAAATTAAATTAGGCAACCGCTCTGCATTGTCTTTATATTCTTCCAAGAATTCCAGTGCACTCTTACCGCTATTTTTAACAATTACATTTTTCGAAAAACCATCTAATTCAATAATTCTTTTATGAATGAAATTATCAGTATCGTTATCATCAACTAATAATACCGTTTCAAAAAAATATTGGTCCATGTAACTTGTATTTAGTTTGTAAAATTAGCAAAAACCAATTTAAAACACCTTACCCGTTGATTCAATTGTAATAAAATAGTAAAAAAAAATCACTTTGTATTCCACTTGCTTTTATTAGATTTGCGTCCCTAACTGGATAATACCGTAATATTAGACCCATATGAAACTATCCGAATTTAAATTTGCACTTCCTCAAGAACTTGTTTCCCTTTATCCTACCACCAATCGTGATGAATCCAAGATGATGGTTCTGGACAGGGCAACAGGCACTATTGAATCCCGAATTTTCAAAGACATCGTCGATTATTTTGACGAAGGGGATGTGATGGTCATGAACAATACCAAGGTATTTCCTGCCCGACTATACGGAAATAAAGAGAAAACTGGTGCGAAGATTGAAGTTTTTCTTCTTCGTGAACTAAACCAGGAACTGCATCTTTGGGACGTTTTGGTTGACCCCGCCCGTAAAATACGCGTTGGCAATAAATTATACTTCGGAAACGGCGATCTGGTGGCCGAAGTAGTAGACAATACTACCTCGCGCGGAAGAACCATACGTTTCTTGGTGGATCCGGCTGATGAGACTTTTTACAAAACCATTGATTCTCTTGGAGAAACACCTCTTCCAAAATACATTAAGCGGAAGGCAGAACCTTCTGACAGGGAGCGTTACCAAACCATTTTTGCTGAGCATGTGGGCGCGGTAGCTGCTCCAACTGCAGGTTTACATTTTACCAAACAAGTTATCAAACGTTTGGAAATTAAAGGAGTAGATATAAAGCCTATTACGCTTCATGTTGGCTTAGGAACGTTCCGTGCAGTGGATGTAGAAGATCTTACCAAACATAAAATGGATTCAGAGAATTTCATCATCCATAAGGAAACTGCCGAACGTGTAAATAAAGCCCTGGACAGCAAAAAGAAAGTTTGTGCCATTGGTACTACCTCCATGCGCTCTATTGAATCCGCAGTGACAGCCAATGGAAGATTAAAACAATACGAAGGCTGGACGGATAAATTTATTTTTCCTCCTTATGAATTCAAAATTGGAAATTCTTTGCTTACCAACTTCCACATGCCTGAATCTACTTTGCTCATGATGACTGCTGCGTTTGGAGGATACGATTTGGTAATGAAAGCATACAAACAAGCCATCAAAGAAAAATATCGCTTTTACTCGTATGGCGATTGTATGTTGATTTTGTAATATCCCATCATGCGGTACGCCGTTATAGTAGCCGGAGGAAGCGGAACCCGCTTCGGAAGTGAAATTCCCAAGCAGTTTCTTCTCCTGCAAGGTAAGCCTGTACTGGCCCATACACTAGAACAATTTTACAAGGCGGATGCCTCCATTGACATTCGCCTTGTTTTACCTTCTGCTCAAATCCAACCTTGGAAAGAGCTTTGCTCCCAGCACCACATTTCCATTCCACATACTATCATTGAAGGAGGAGCTAGTCGTTTTCAATCGGTGCGTAAGGGTTTACTTTCAATCTCTGATGCTTCGAAGGAAAGTGTAGTGGCCATTCACGATGGAGTTCGTCCTCTGATTGCTGCTTCTATAATTCTGAATTCCTTTGACGCGGCGCTGAAATATGGAAACGCCATTACGAGTGTGGCCTCAAAAGATTCGGTTAGATTATGTGAATTGAGTGGTAATAAAGCGCTGGATCGCGCTCTGGTACGTATTATTCAAACTCCGCAAACCTTTTTATTGAGTCAGATTCTAACTTCATTTAAAACCGAAGAACTTCCATTTTTTACGGATGATGCCAGTGTAGCTGAGCATGCAGGCTTTCCCATTCACTTGATTGAAGGATCCTATTCCAATCTAAAAATTACTACTCCCGAAGATTTGAAACTGGCCGAAATTCTTCTAACCTGAAAATTCAATACCCCTCAGGATTCCAGCTGCGTAATAATTTGATTCACCATTGCGGGCTCAAGTGCTTGAAGTTGTGGGTTAGGATCAGAAAGATTAAGCACAGTACCCTTCATTTTTTTCAGGTATTCAATTTCATGTGTAACACAAACCACAATTTTTCCCGATTGTACCTGAGCATCCATCCAATCAAATACTTTCTTTCTATAAAATACATCAAGGTGCTGCGTAGGCTCATCCAACAGGACAATAGGAGACTGCTGAAATTCTATTTGTGCCAACCAAACCAATTGACGTTCACCGCCGGATAAGACATGAAACTCTTTTAAAGCTAGATTCGATAAGCCCCAGGAATGAAGGACATCTTCTGCGGCGTTGGCAGCCTCTGCGGATTGCCAATCGTTGGGATTGCTCCAGGCCATCGCTACGATATCGCGCGCGCGCAGTGCCCAGGGAACAGGCATATGCTGAGGAAGAAAGGCATGGGGTGCCGAAAAAAAAATCTCCCCCCTGATAGGGAGGAGACCGGTCATTGCTTTTAATAAAGTGGACTTACCAGCGCCATTTCGACCTACAAGGGCCATGAATTGAGTAGCCTGCAGGTGTAATTGAATTTCTTTAAGTGAAAGTCCCGGTGCCAATTGCTGCTCCGGAAAATTTACCCTGAGTTCCAAGCCGGTCACTGGCATTAATATTCATCTTCATTGAAGAAGAAATCATCCTTAGTCGGATAATCAGGCCAAATCTCTTCAATGCTTTCGTAAGGTTGCCCATCGTCTTCGAGTTCCTGAAGGTTTTCAACAACCTCCATGGGAGCCCCGGTTCTAACGGCAAAGTCAATTAGCTCTTCCTTGGTGGCTGGCCAAGGGGCATCTTCGAGAAACGAAGCAAGTTCAAGTGTCCAGTACATAGCTTTGTCAGCTTTATATTTTCCGCAAAAATAAAAATTTATCTCTTTATACAAATTCTCCTTTTGAAAGTTTCCGAAATGTGGAAAAATAAACGGGAAGCTACGGATTGTGAGCCTCTATTCTCCAAACCATCGCATACTTTCGAGCAAAAGGCAAAACTTGACAACCACTGCCCTGTTCTTGTTTCAATACATCCAATGTAGGGAAGACGGGAGACCTGAGGGCTTTTACCTTGCGCAACCTAGGTCTTTTGCCCAATTGGGCTAGCAATATCTTGGCTCAAATGCGTATATTTGCCCTCCCAATACCTTAAGTATTCCGATCTATGAGCGAAACCATTATTTTTTCCATGTCGGGCGTGAGTAAAGTCATTCCGCCTAAAAAAACCATTATTAAAGATATTTACCTGTCCTTCTTTTACGGTGCCAAGATTGGAGTGCTAGGATTGAATGGATCAGGAAAAAGTACCTTGCTTAGGATTATTGCCGGTGTAGACAAAGACTACATTGGAGATATTGCCTTTTCGGGAGGATACACCATCGGATTATTGGAGCAGGAGCCCAAGCTGGATCCAGAGAAAACAGTTCGCGAAATTGTAGAAGAGGGAGTTCAGGAAGTGGTGAATCTTCTTAAAGAATTTGAAGAGATAAACATGAAGTTTGCCGAGCCGATGAGCGACGATGAAATGAATAAACTCATCGAACGACAAGGCACTGTGCAGGAAAAATTGGATCATGTGAACGCCTGGGAATTAGATACCAAGCTGGACAGAGCCATGGATGCCTTGCGTTGTCCTCCCTCGGAATCCAAAATTGCTAACCTATCCGGAGGTGAAAAACGTCGTGTGGCGCTTTGCCGTTTGCTCTTGCAAGAGCCGGATGTTTTGTTGCTCGATGAACCTACCAACCACTTGGATGCTGAATCGGTGCATTGGCTGGAACAACACCTGAAACAATACAAAGGAACCGTAATTGCAGTAACGCACGACCGATACTTCCTTGACAATGTTGCCGGTTGGATTCTGGAACTCGACCGTGGCGAGGGAATTCCATGGAAAGGAAATTACTCTTCTTGGTTGGAACAAAAACAAAATCGTTTATCTCAGGAAGAAAAAACGGAATCCAAAAGACAAAAAACATTGCAGCGTGAGCTGGAATGGGTGCGCATGGCACCCAAAGCAAGACAGGCTAAATCCAAGGCCCGTATTGCTTCGTACGAAAAATTATTGGGTGAAGAAACAAAGCAGAAAGAAGATAAACTTGAACTATTCATCCCTCCCGGACCTCGGTTGGGAACCAAGGTAATTGAATGCAAAGGGGTATCGAAAGCTTTTGGCGATAAACTTCTGTATGAAAATTTATCGTTTGCATTACCTCAGGGTGGCATCGTAGGTATTATCGGACCCAACGGAGCTGGTAAAACTACTTTATTCAAATTAATCACAGGACTGGACAAACCTGATGCTGGCTCGTTTGAAGTGGGAGAAACGGTAGTGATTGGATACCTCGACCAGGAACATACCAACCTGGATCCTGACAAGTCTGTTTTTGAAACGATTTCAGGCGGACTTGAAAACATGATGATGGCTGGCAAGCAGGTGAACTCGCGTGCGTATGTGAGCAAGTTTAATTTTGCTGGTTCAGACCAGGAAAAGAAAATGGGGCAACTTTCCGGAGGAGAGCGTAACCGGGCGCACCTTGCCATAACCTTGAAAATGGGCGCCAATTTGTTGTTGCTCGATGAACCTACCAACGATCTGGATGTAAATACTTTGCGCGCGCTCGAAGAGGCCTTGGAGAATTTTGGAGGCTGTGCCGTTATTATTTCCCACGACCGCTGGTTCCTCGATCGCGTAGCCACACACATCCTGGCTTTTGAAGGAGACTCCCAGGTATATTGGTTTGAAGGTAACTACAGCGATTACGAAGAGAATCGTAAGAAACGAATTGGCGAAATCGAACCTAAGCGCATACGCTACAAAAAGCTAGTTGAATAATTTTTTTCATTTTTGCTTACGAAGATTTCATTGGAATTTTCTTTTGAGAAATCACATTTAACTTTTCTCAACATAAGCCACATGAAGAGGCCCTCCCAAAGGAAGGGCCTTTTTCATTGGCCATTTATCCAACTTTGTAAGATACGATGCTCCCTCCGGCCCGGATAGAGCAAAAAGCCCCCGCATTTATGCGGGGCCTTGTAGCGATAGCCGGATAAGCCGGCCAAATTCAATTCATTCAAACTCCCCAACGAAATTTCCAATGGAAGAAAGTCAATCTGATGGCCAATACTGCAAGGTTTCAAACGTTATTTTCCTTTTGTATATTTGTATATGTCCGAATTCGTTGAAAAATATATAAATCCATTTACCGATTACGGGTTCAAAAAACTTTTTGGGGAAGAAATCAACAAGGATATTCTGCTTGATTTCTTAAATGAATTGTTAAAAGAAGAGCAAGGCGAAATCAAAGAAATCACCTACCTTAAATCAGAGCACTTAGGCACAACAGAATTAGATAGAAAAGCTATTTTTGATTTGTATTGTGAAAATGAACGTGGTGAAAAATTTATTGTAGAACTTCAAAAATCAAAACAGAACTTTTTCAAAGACCGGGCTCTGTATTATGCCACATTCCCCATTCGTGAGCAGGCCAAACGAGCAGATTGGGATTTCGAGCTGAAGGCCATATATACCATTGCCATACTGGATTTTATATTTGAAGAAGATAAAACAGATAAAGGAACAAGATGTGCGCACCTTGAATACCTAAACACTCGGTTGGTTAAACTTGAATATCTAGTTTGGTTGTAGAAGCGCCGGGATACGATGTGAATGCTGTGAAATTATACATTACAAAAAATTTTTATTCTCAGAGCTATTCCGTACTTTTGAACTTCGATAGATTACAATGTATCACTAGTATACTCTATCCGTATTTACAGATGAAACAACTAAATACTACAACTACAAGCAAAGCATCCTGGCTACCGCTAGCTCCGGTTAAGCGATGGCGGGCGTTGCAATAATTGTATTAGTACAAATACTTTCATTGAAGTCCCGCCCTTGCGGGACTTTTTGTTTTACCCCCTTCCCTTTTGTGCAAGGAAGAGGATTTAGGTTACGCATATTTATTGAACATACCATTTCATGAAAAAATTTGCTGGATTTATTTTCGCACTGGTTGGTGCGCTTCTCTTTTCAACCAAAGCTATTTTTGTAAAATTGTGTTATGCCTATCCGGTTGATTACTCTACCCTATTGGTATTTCGTATGTTTTTTTCATTGCCCGTTTATGCAGGTATATTGCTACTTCCCAGGTACCGTGCTTCGTTTGAAGCCATCACCCGAAAAGAATGGATACAAATCATTACGATGGGAATTTTGGGATATTACCTGGCCAGCGCTTTTGACTTTGCAGGCCTGCAATATATTACAGCAGGTTTGGAGCGACTCATCGTATTTGTGTATCCCACGCTGGTAGTTGTTCTTTCAGCAATCTTTCTTAAAAAGAAAATCAAACGGGTTGAAATCTACTCGCTTTTGCTTTGCTATGGTGGAATTGCATTGGTCTATCTATCCGGAGACCTTGACTTACAAAACACTGGAATTTGGTTGGGTAGCTTTCTTGTCTTCATGAGCGCCCTTACGTATGCCATATATCTGATTGGCAGTGGCGAATTGATTCCCAAAATTGGCTCCATCACCTACACTTCCATTTCCATGATTGTTTCTACCATTGTCATCGGCATACATTTTCTTGTTCAAAATCCACTACAGGATTTGGTGGTTCCAGCTCCTGTGTATGGCTATTCCATTTTAATGGCATTGCTAAGTACCATTTTACCATCTTTTATGATTGCAGAAGGCATTCGTTTGTTAGGTTCAGGTCGTGCATCGATTATTGCCAGCGTTGGACCGGT